>NZ_BONQ01000112.1 GCF_016862795.1 Dactylosporangium siamense
AAGTGAGGACGCATGACCGGTCGAGTCTGCCATGCCTGGAGAGCGGCGGGAGCGGCGACGGCCGCCCGCCGGTCGATAGAGTCATGCCGGTGAGCACAACCCCGCCCGCGGGCGACCGGCGGCGCAGGCCCGGACAGCTCGAGGCTGAGGTGATCACCGTGCTCGGGACCGCCCCGGCGCCGCTGACCCCGGGCGAGGTCCGTGACCTGCTGGACCCCACCGGCGCGCTGTCCTACAGCGCCGTGGTGACGACGCTGACCCGGCTGCACGAGAAGGGTTCCGTCACGCGGCACCGTGACGGCCGGGCGTTCCGCTACGGTGCGCTCAGCGACGCGGCCGGCCTGGTCGCGGAGCGGATGAGCCGGCTGCTCGCCGACGAACCCGACCGGGCCTCGGTGCTGCGCCGGTTCGTCGGCACGCTCGACGACCGCGACGAGGAGATCCTCCGCGCGCTGCTGCGGGAGCACCCGGAGGGCTAAGCTCTGTTACTTCTACGTCGTGTAGAAGGTAGCGGGGGGAGGTGCCTGGCGATGGTGCTGGACGATGTCCTGCTCGCACTGCTGGGCGGCCGCGACAGCAGCGCGTGGGAGCTCATGCAGCGCCACGACGAGATCTTCGGCAGCGCCCACCGGATGGACATCGTCCGGGTGATGGCGGCCGTGACCCGGCTGGAGCGCTCCGGTTTCCTGCGCATCGACGCCGCCGTCCCCGCGCGGATGGCCAGCGGCAACCGGCGCACCTGCTCGCTGACCGCCGCCGGCCGGCAGCGGCAGCGGGCCTGGCTGTGCGACCTGGCCCCGGACATCAGCACCGAGGACGTGTACGTGCGGGGGATGCTGGCCGTCGAGACCGCCGACGAGACCACGTTCGACACGTTCATCCGCAACGGCCTCGCCGTGACCCGGGCCCGCATGCAGGTGCTCGCCGACGACGCGGCCGGCGCGGCGCCGGTGACCCGCGCGAAGGACGCCTTCGAGCGCGAGACCGTCCGGGCCCTCGCCCTGTGGCTGCACCAGCTGCCCGATCACCGTTACCCCCGGTCCGCCGCCGGTTGACGGACGCGGTCCGGGTAACCTCCACCCGGTCAGCACAGCGCAACCCCTTGGACGGAGCGGCCCATGGCTCGCCTGCATGGCCGTTTCGGCCCGTTACCCCGGTGGGTCGTCGCCGTCGGTGCCGTGGTGCTCATCGCCGTGGCGGCGGTCTGGTATGTCACGGCCGGTAGCGGTACACCCGCCGAGAACGCCAGGACGTCCGGCCCTTCGACGGGTGCCAGCGCCGCCGGGTCCCCGTCGCCGAGCGCCGACTGCGCCACGACGCTCGTGGCGAAGCTGACCCTGGAGCAGCAGGTCGGGCAGCTGGTCATGATCGGCACCCCGATCGAGACGCCGCTCAACGCGGTGCCGGCGATCCAGCGGTACCAGCTGGGCGGCATCTTCCTCGCCGGCCGCAGCACGGCATCCGCGGCGTCGCTCAAGGAGGCGATCGGGCAGCTGCAGGCGGCCGCCCCGACCACCGGTCTCGGCCTGCAGATCGGCATCGACCAGGAGGGTGGCCAGGTCCAGACGCTCAAGGGCGCCGACTTCCCGGCCATCCCGACCGCGGTCAACCAGGGCAAACTGGACGACGCGACCCTGGCCGCCAACACCGCGGAATGGGCCGGCCGGCTCAAGGCCATCGGCGTGACCATCGACCTGGCCCCGGTCGCCGACGTGGTCCCGGCCGACGTCGGCAAGGCCAACCCGCCGATCGGCGGCTTCGACCGGCAGTACGGCTCGACCCCGGAGCCGGTGGCCGCCGACGTGGCGACGGTCGTGACGGCGATGCAGGGCGCCGGGGTGCTCACCACGCTGAAGCACTTCCCGGGCCTGGGCCGGGTCCGGGTCAACACCGACAAGGCCACCGGCGCCCGCGACGACGTCACCACCGCCGACGACCCGGCGCTGCAGCCGTTCGTCAAGGGCATCGAGGCCGGGTCGGCAGCGGTCATGATCTCCTCGGCGACGTATCCGAAGCTGGACGCCGCCAACGTCGCCGCCTTCTCCGCGCCGATCGTGACCGGGCTGCTGCGGCAGAAGCTCGGCTTCGACGGGCTGGTGCTGTCCGACGACCTGGGCGCGGCCGTCGCGGTCAACTCGGTGCCCCTCGGCCAGCGTGCGGTGCGGTTCATCACGGCCGGCGGCGACGTCGCGCTGTCGGTGCGACTGTCCGACGCCGGACCGTGGACCGACGCGCTCATCGCGGCCGCGAAGGCCGACCCGGCGTTCGCCGCCCGGGTGGTCGAGTCCGCGACCCGGGTCGTGCGCGCCAAGGTCCGCGCGGGCCTCGCCCGCTGCGCGTGATCCACTAGCGCGTGCCGTAGCGGCGGCGCAGGCCGTCTGGGACGTGCCGTAGCGGCGGCGCAGGCCGTAGGGGGCGTGCCGTAGCGGCGGCGCAGGCCGTAGGGTCGGGATCATGCCGGCCACGTTCCCCTCGCACGCCGCGGCCGTGCTGCCGCTGAAGCTGTGGCAGCCGACCTGGTTCGACGGCGTCGCGCTGGTCATCGGATCCGCGGCGCCCGACCTGCCCTACGCGCTAGGGGTCAGCAGCCGGCCGCCGTACACCTACGGCCACACCTGGTGGGGCGTGCTCGCCTCGGTGCCCGCCACGATGGTCGCGACCCGGCTGGTGCGCCGGGCGGCCCCGGAGGTCGCCGCGCACCTGCCCGGCCTCGGGCCGCTCGCCGCCGGCGACTACGGCGTGCTCGGCGGCGTGCGGCACCCGTGGTGGGTCACCGCGAGCTCGGCGCTCATCGGCGCCGTCAGTCACGTCGCCTGGGACCACGGCACGCACGCCTCGGTGCACGGCACCAAGATAGGTCTGCCCGGCCTGGCCCGGGAGGTGCTGCCCGGGGTGCCGGCGTGGATGCCGCTGCACCTGGCCTCCAGCGCCGCCGGTGCGGCCGGCTGGCTCGCGTTGTCCGCCCGCGTCGGCCGCCGCCGGCGGCTCGTGGCCTGGCACGGACCGGCGCCGGAGATCCGGCGCCGGCCCGTGGTGTTCTGGGGGACGGCCGCGGCGACCGCGGCGGCGGGCGTCGCCGCCGCGGTGCTCACGCCGCAGCCACGGGAGCGGATCGTGCGGTTCCTGCCCCCGCTGCCCCGGCCGGCGGTGCTGTCCGGACGGCTGCTCGGCATCACCGCGGCGGCCATGATCGCCGCCGCGGCGGTCCACCGGCGTCAGGCGGCCCGGCGGCGGGCCACGTAGACGACGTTGACGGCGTAGCGGTCGGCGCCGGGCAGCACGCTCGCCGCCGAGTCGACGCCCCGGGCGATGCGGTCCAGCCCGCGCCGCTCGTACCAACCCTGCGTCAGCATCGAAAACCCGCGCCGTTCGACGATCTCGAAGCCGTGCCGGTCCAGCAGCCGGTCGATGTCGTCGTGGGACAGCTCGGCGAACCAGCGCTGGCCCCGCAGCCGGCGCGCCCGCAGGTGCCGCAACGAGCGGGCGTTGCCGTGGTTCTCGATGACCAGCAGGCCGGCGTCGGGGTCGGGCAGCACCCGCGCGGCGAACGCGAGGGCCCGGTTGCGGACCGCGTCGTCGACGTTGAGCAGCAGCCGGAACATGGTGACCAGGGCCGGCCCGTCCGACGGCGAGGGCGTGGGCACGGGGCCGTCCGCCGCGACCGCGTGCAGCCGGGCCAGCGTGCCGACCTCGGCGGCCTTGGCCAGCATGTCGGCGGAGGTGTCGTAGCCGTGCGCGGTCCGGACCAGGCCGTGCAGGCTGCGGATGGCCCGGCCGGTGCCGCAGGCGAAGTCGTGCTGGACGGGCCGGACGGTCGGGAACGCCCGGCGGACCAGGGCGCGCAGGTAGGCCCGCTGCCGTTCGTTGATCCGGGACGCGTAGCTGCCGGGTGCGTAGGTGACGTGCTCGTACTTGTCGACCGCGCCGGTGTCCTGGAACACCCGCGCGTAGTTCGTGTCCAAAGCTGATCCCCGTTCGTCGTGCCGCCGTCCTTATACCTACAACGGGTAGGTAGTGGTGCGGATACGGTACGTAGTTGTTCCTCGCTGATCGTGTACCGCGGTTCTTCAGCACGGTTTCAGGTCGGCCCGGCTAGGTTTCTGATATGACCAGCTGGCGCCGCCTCCCACGCCGCCTCTCGGCGCGGCTCGGGGTGCGAATGCGCTCAGCGCTCGCCGCGGCGGCGGTCGTCGCGATCGCCGCCCTGGTCAGCGGTGCGGTCCTGGTGGTGGCGTCCCGGCTCATCCTCACCGACAACGTGGACCAGTCGACCGGGCAACGCGCCGCGCAGGTCGCGGCAGCGCTCGGCGACGCCGACGGCGCCGGGCTCGCCGCCACCCTGCGGCCATCGGCCCGCGACCGGACCGTCGTGCAGGTCGTCGACGGCACCGGCAGGGTCGTCTCCGCGTCCGCCGCGGTCGGCGGGGCCGAACCGATCTCGCCGCTGCGACCTGCGGCCGGGCAGACGGCCCGCGAGGAGCGCCGCCTCGAGATCGCCCACAACGAGCGCTTCCGGATCGTCGCCGTCGGCGTCGCGACTCCCGATGGACCGCGCACCGTCCTGGTCGCGCAGTCCCTCGACGAGGTCAACGACGGCACCGAAGCGATCCTCGGTGCGCTCGCCGTCGGGATGCCGCTCCTCACCCTGGTGGTCGGCGCCGCCACGTTCCTGTTCGTCGGGCGGACCCTCCGGCCGGTCGACGCGATGCGCCGGCAGGCCGACACCATCACCGCCCGGAACCTGCACACCCGCCTCCCCGTGCCCGCCACCGCGGATGAGATCGCCGCCCTCGCCACGACGATGAACACCATGCTCGACCGGATCGAGGCGGCCACCGAGGCGCAGCGCCGGTTCGTCGCCGACGCCAGTCACGAGCTGCGCAGCCCGCTGTCGACCATCCACGCCGGCCTCGACCTGCTCGGCTCGACGGACCTGCCGCCGTCGGCGGGCACCCACGTCACGCGCATGCGCCACGAGAGCGCCCGCATGGCCCGGCTCATCGCCGACCTGCTGCTGCTCGCCCGCGTCGACGAGTCCGGCCCGCAGCTGCGCCGCGAGGACGTCGACCTCGACGACATCGTCTACGCCGAACGCGATCGCCTCGTCGCCGGTCACCCCGACCTGCACGTCGAGACGCACATCGTCCCCGTCCGGGTCCACGGCGATCCGCACCACCTGCAGCGGGTCCTGCGCAACCTGCTCGACAACGCGGCCCGGCACTGCCACGGCAACGTCACGATCAGCCTCACCGCCGCCGGCGGCACCGCCGAGCTCACCGTCGCCGACGACGGTCCCGGCATCCCCGCCGCCGACCGGGAACGCGTCTTCGGCCGGTTCGTGCGCCTCGACGACGCCCGCTCCCGCCAGAGCGGCGGCACCGGCCTCGGCCTGCCGATCGCCCGTGACGTCGTCACCGCCCACGGGGGCACCCTCACCGTCGACGACGGCCCGCGCGGCGGCGCGCTCCTGCGCATCCGGTTGCCCGTCTCGGAGTGACGCGGCTCAGCTGGCAGGGCGGACGAGCCCGGCGTCGTAGGCGGCAATGACGAGCTGGGCCCGGTCACGGGCGCCGAGCTTCATCAGCAGCCGCCCGACATGGGTCTTCGCCGTCGACAGCGTGATGTGCAGATCTCCGGCGATCTCCTGGTTGGACCGGCCGCGGCCGACGAGGGTGAGCACCTCCCGCTCCCGTTCGGTCGTGTCGGCCAGCGCGGCGGCCCGTGGCACGCCGGTGCCCGGCCGCCGGGTGAACTCCTCGATGAGCCGGCGGGTCACCCCGGGCGCGAGCAACGACTCCCCGGCGGCCACGACCCGGATTCCGGTCAGCAGGTCGCTCGGCCTGGTGTCCTTGAGCAGGAAACCGCTCGCGCCCGCATGCAGCGCGGCGAACACGTACTCGTCGGCGTCGAACGTGGTCAGGATCAGCACCCGCACGGCCGCAGTCGCGGGGTCGGCGCAGATCTGCCGGGTGGCCTCGATGCCGTCCAGATCCGGCATGCGGATGTCCATGAGCACCACGTCGGGGCGCTCCTGACCGGCGAGCGTGACCGCCTCGGTGCCGGTCGCGGCCTCACCGACCGAGACGAGATCGGCGGCGGTGTCGACGAGGAGCCGGAAGCTGCCGCGGACCAGTGCCTGGTCGTCGGCGACGAGGACCCGGATCATGCGGCCGCCTTGAGCGTGAGCGGGAACGTGGCGCGCACCGTGAAGCCGCGGTCCGGTGCCGGGCCGGCGGTGAACGTCCCGCCGTACATGTCGACGCGTTCACGCATGCCGTCGATGCCGTGCCCGCCGGACGCCGCCGGCGCACCCGGGCCGCCGTCGGCGATCTCGAGGGTGAGCGCGTCGGGCCGGAAGCCGACGGTCACCCGGCAGCGGTCGGTGGCGGCATGCCGCAACACGTTGGTGACGGCCTCCTGGATGATGCGATACGCGACCAGGTCGAGCCCGGTGGGCAGCTCCGGGCGGGCACCGGTCGTCTGCAGGTCCACGACGAGGCCGGCGTCGGCGGTGCGCCGCACCAGCTCGTCCAGGTCGTCGAGGCCCGGGCCCG
Organism: Dactylosporangium siamense; assembly: GCF_016862795.1. Taxonomy (GTDB): domain Bacteria; phylum Actinomycetota; class Actinomycetes; order Mycobacteriales; family Micromonosporaceae; genus Dactylosporangium; species Dactylosporangium siamense. The sequence goes on from NZ_BONQ01000112.1 coordinate 6,555, forward strand.
ACGCGGGGAGCGGGCCGGCGCGCAGGACGCCGAGCATCGAGCGCATCTCGCGCAGGGCGTCCCGGCTGGTCTCCTCGATCGACAGCAGGGCTCGACCGGCCTCGTCCGGCCGTTCGGCCGCGACATGGTTGGCGACGCCGGCCTGCACCGCGATCAGGCTCAACGTGTGCGCGACGACGTCGTGCAACTCCCGCGCGATCCGCAACCGTTCCTCACTCATCGCGCGGCGGGCCTCCGCGAGCCGGGCCTGCGCCTCCCGCGCCTCCTGCTCGCGCAACCCGGCGGTGTGCAACGCCTGCTGGCGCACCGCATAGCCGATCGTCCAGGCCACCGTGAGGAGCAGGAGGATCTCGGTGAGCATCGCGACGCGGTTCGGGCCGGGACGGGCCCAGACCGCGTCGAGGAGGCCGGCGAGCCCGACCATGGCCGCGGCCACCGAACCGACGAGGAGCCAGATCGCCTCCCGGCGCGCAATCCGTTGTGGCACTGCATACATCACGAACGCGACCGCGACCCATGGCGCGGGGAACGAACCGGATCCGGTGGCGAGGACCGCCACGGCGACGGTGAGCGCGAGGGCGGTCCGCGGCCTGCCGCGCCGCATCGCGCCACCGGCGACCGCGGCGGCGAACACCACCGCGTCGACCCATCTCGACCCGTGCGGGCCGGCGGACTGCCACGCCACGACCGTGGCCACCGCGACCAGGGCCGCAGCGGTCAGCCCGTCGGCCACGGCCCGCTGCGCCGGCCCGAGGCGACCGGACCACGGTGGTCGGGGCAGCTGCATGGACAAACCGTAGCGGCCCGGCCGGCGTGCCGCGTCAGACCACAGCACGACGCCGGAGGTGTACCTGGGTCTGACAACGCGCCCCGGTGCCGCTGTGCCCAGGCATGACGACACCCGCGCCCGGCGTCGCCAGGATCGTCATCACCGCAACCGACACGAGGAAGGACGAACGATGAGCACTGTCGTGGAGGCCCGTGGCCTGGGCAAACGATATGGGGACAGGTGGGCGCTCGCGCAATGCACGCTGTCGATCCCGGCCGGCCGAGTGGTCGGCCTCGTCGGGCCGAACGGGGCCGGCAAGAGCACCCTGCTGAACCTGGCGGTCGGTCTGCTGGCGCCGACGGCCGGCACCGTCGAGGTCCTCGGTCGCCGGCCCGGGACCGACCGGGCCCACCTGGCGAAGGTCGGCTTCGTCGCGCAGGACGCACCGCTCTACGCGACGCTGACGGTCGCCGAACACCTCAAGCTCGGCGCGCGACTCAACCCCGGCTGGGACGTCGGCTATGCCGAACGGCGGGTCGACCGGCTCGGCCTGGACCGGGGCCTGCGCGCCGGGCGGCTGTCCGGTGGGCAGCGCGCTCAGCTCGCCCTCACCTTGGCCGTCGGCAAGCGTCCCGACCTGCTGGTCCTGGACGAGCCGGCGGCGAGTCTCGACCCCCTCGCCCGGCACGAGTTCCTGCAGGACCTGACCGAAGCGGTCGCGGACCGGGAAATGAGCGTGGTGCTGTCCTCGCACGTCGTGGCGGACCTGGCCCGCACCTGCGACTACCTGATCGTGCTGAGCACCGCCCGGGTGCAGGCGGCCGGCCCGGTCGCGGCGTTGCTCGCCGAGCACGCGCCGCTGAGCCTGGAGGACCTGGTCCTCACCTACCTGAGCCGGGGACGGCACGACGACGCGGAGGCGGCACGATGACCTGGTTGACCTGGCGGCAGATCCGCTCGCAGGTGTGGGCCGCGGCCGTCGTGCTCGCGGTGGTGGCCGTCGCGCTCGCCCTGACCGGCGCGCGGCTTTCCGACCTGTACACGGCCAGTGGACTCGGCACGTGCGCCGCCGACGACTGCGGGCGGGCCCAGGCCCTGTTCGCCGCCGGTGTCCAGGCCGGCGACCTGCGCCCGTTCCTCTATTTCGCCGGCATCGCGCTGATGTACCTCACCCCGGCCGCCATCGGCATGTTCTGGGGTGCCCCGCTGATCGCCCGGGAGTTGGAGGCCGGGACGCTGCGGCTGGCCTGGACGCAGACCGTCACCCGGTCCCGCTGGCTGCTCGTGCGGCTCGGGCTGCCCGCCCTGGCGGCGGTGCTGACGACCGCGTTGCTGAGCCTCGCGGTCACCTGGTGGGCCGGCCCGCTCGACCGGGCCGGCGGCCGGCCCGGTCACGACCAGGGTCTGGACCTGCCGAACCGGTTCGCGCCGCTGCTCTTCGGCGCCCGCGACGCCGTCCCCGCCGGCCATGCCGCCTTCGGCTTCGTCCTCGGCGTCGCGGTGGGCCTGCTGATGCGGCGCGCTGTGGCGGCGATGGCGGTGACCCTCGCCATCCTGGCGGCGGTGCAGGTGCTCGTGCCGGCGGTCGTGCGCGAGCACTATCGCGAACCGCTGTCCACCACGACACCGCTCACGGTGTCCGGCCGGCCGCACCTGGTGCGGGTGGACGACCGGGGCATGGAGGTGTCGATGCCGGTGGACCTCCCCGGAGCGTGGATCACCTCGGTGCGGACGGTCGACTCGGCGGGCCGCCCGTACGCCGGACCGGTGCCGGAGGCCTGCACCTCACCGGCGTTCCCACCGGCGGAGTGTGACGCGGCCGTCGATCGGCTCCGGCTCGGCCAGCTGGTGACGTATCAGCCGGCCGGCAGATACTGGACGTTCCAGTGGGTGGAGACGGTGGGCTATCTGCTCCTGGCCCTGGGTCTGACCATGCTCTGCGCCGCCCGGATCCGTCGGCTGAGATTGTCGTGACCCGCCGCCCGGTCCCCTGACAAGCGGGGGAGCGGCGGATATCGTCTGGCCGTGAATGAACGGCAGCCGCGGCGGGCGTGGGGTTCCCTCGAGTCGGACATCATGGCGTTGCTGTGGGCGGCGACTGAGCCGCTGACACCCGGGCAGGTGCAGACCGCGCTGGCGGAGCGCCACGGCGGTGACCGCACGGTCCTGGCGTACAACACGGTGCTGACGATCCTGACCCGGATGCACGACAAGGGCCTGCTGCAGCGGCAGCCGTCCGGTCGCGCGCACGCCTACCGGCCGACCCACGACGCCGCGACGGCGGCCGCCACGCAGATGCGGGCGGTGCTCGACGGGCCGGGGGACCGGCGGGCGGTGCTGCGGCATTTCGCCGACCGGCTGGACGCCTCCGACGTGGAGGTCCTGCGAGCGCTGCTGGAACGCACCGACGGGTGAGGTGATCTCCGCCCCCACAGGTTTGCGCCGGTGTGCTACCTCTATGGCACACAAATCGGGGGATTGAAATGGATGCTGGCGATCTCACGCCGGAACTGCTGGGCGCGGCCGTCTGGGACGACGCGATGGTGGCCGCGGCCGGGATCCCGGTGCACGATGTGCCGTTCGTGACCGTCGGCGGCGGGATGGGCTCGTTCGTGACCGCCGACTACCTGCGCATCGCGGGTGTCCCGGCGTCCGACATCCGGGTGCTGTCCAACATCGATCACCCCTGGCAGACGTACCAGTACCTGACCCGCGTCTCGCAGATCCCGGAGCCCGAGCGGATCCGGTCGGACTCATCGTCGCGGCCGGACAACATCTGGGGCTTCCCGTCCTACGCGCTGAGCGAGGCGTGGCGGGACCGGACGCTGCGGCCGCTGGTGCACATCCTCGGTGAGCCCATCTTCGCCGACTACTGGACCCCGCAGGCGGGCACGGTCTTCGCGAGCCTGCGCCGGGAGTCCGCGCGCATCGGCTACGACGCGATGCTCGTCAAGGGCGTGGTGCGGATGGTGCGCCGGCGCGCCGCGGGCGGCTACTTCACCGTCCTGACCCCGCCGGCGGGCTCCAGTGCCACGAAGCGGGTGGTGTACCGGTCGCGCTTCGTCCACCTCGCCGTCGGCTACCCGGGCCTGCGGTTCCTGCCCGACCTGCAGGAGTTCCGGACCCGGCACAGCGACTACGAACACGTGGTCAACGCCTACGAGCCGCACGAGCACGTCTACGAGTTCCTCAAGACCAAACCCGGCACGGTGCTGATCCGCGGCGGCGGGATCGTCTCGTCGCGGGTCCTGCAACGCCTGATCGACGACCGGGAGCGGCTCGGGCTGCAGACGCAGATCGTGCACGTGTTCCGCACGTTCGTCACCGGCGCGCACGGGCCGCACTGGTGGGCCCGGCGCAAGGGCGGCGACGGGTTCGCCTACCAGGGCTTCAACTACCCGAAGTCGGTCTGGGGAGGGCAGCTCAAGGCACGCATGCGCCGCCTGGAAGGGCAGGAGCGGGCCAAGCAGTACGCCGAGATGGGCGGCACCAACACCCCGAAGCGGCGGCGCTGGCAGAAGCAGCTGCGCCAGGGCCGGCAGGGCGGCTGGTACCGCGCGATGCAGGGCGTCGCCCAGAAGGTCTGGCCCGACACCGACGGCACGCTGGTCAGCCTCATCAACGGCGACAACGGCACCGTCGAGGTCCGCGCCGACTACATCATCGACTGCACCGGGCTGGAGGCCGACATCGCCGAGCACCGCGTCCTGGCCGACCTGCTGGAGCACGGCGGGGCGGGCCGCAACCCGCTGGGCCGCCTCGAGGTCGAACGGCACTTCGAGGTCAAGGGCACCGCCAGCGGCGACGGGGCGCTGTACGCGTCCGGGGCGACCACGCTCGGCGGCTACTTCCCCGGCGTCGACACGTTCCTCGGCCTGCAGATCGCCGCCCAGGAGATCACCGACGACCTGGCCAGGCGCGGCTTCGGCCGCAGGATCGGCCCGATCCGGTCCACGACGCAGTGGGTCCGCTGGGCGCTCGGCCGTCCGGTCTAGGTCTCGGAAAGGAGACAGACGATGGTGCCCGTGTTGCTGGGTCGCATCCAGACCCGGATATTCCTGCTCGCCGTGGTCGGGTCGGTGATCACCGCCCTGATCACTCCCGTGCTGCCGGGCGGCGGACCGCTCGCCGACCGGTACCGGACCGCGTTCGTCGTGCTCGGCGCCGTCGCCGTCCTCGGCGTCGCCTGGGAGCTGCTGTATCACCTGCTCATGCAGTTCCGCTGGGAGAAGGACTGGCCGTCGCTGTTCGGACTGCTCACCGGCGTGCCCGAGGCGGTCGTGCTGTGGCTGCTGCTGCGCGCCGGGGCGGTGCCGGGGGTCGAGACCGCCCCGCCGGTGGCGGCGTTCGTGCTGCAGTTCGCCGCCGTGTGGACGGCGGTCTGGCTGGCGGCGAACGGCCCGATGCGGGTGCCGTTCCTGCGCTGGCGGTTCCGGGGCGGACGGCTGACATGAGCGAACCCGTCGTGCAACCCCTGCCGGGCGCCGGTCTCGTCATGCGGGCCGGCCGGCTGTTCGCGGTGTGCGAACCGGCCGGGTCGGAGGAACTGCTGGCGCTCGTCGCGCGGGTCGCCGCGGACGGCGGCGACGGCGAGGAACTGACCCGGCACGCGGCCGCGCTGCTGCCCGCCGGCGAGCTCAGCTGCGCCGTCGGTGGCCCGGCGGCCGGCGGCGGCGTCGCGGTGTTCGTCTGCGGGCACGGCGCCGCCGAGGTGGACGGCCGGGTCCGGATGTCCGGCCCGGAGCCGGTGCGGCACGTCGTCGCCGGACCCGTCGGCACGCTGCGGCTGGCGCTGCCCGGTGCCGGGACACCGCACCCCCTGGCCAGCCTCGACGCCGGGGTCGTCGGCGCCGCCGGGCTGACCATCCGCTTCTCCAGGCCCCCGCAAACCCAAGCGCCGAAACCGGCGGCGTTCCAGTCGGTCCTGCTGCTGCCCGGGCACGCGCCGGCACCGCCGCCCGACGCGGCGGCCGCCGCCACCCAGCCGCTGGTCGAGGGCGTGGACTGCAAGAACGGGCACTTCAACGACCCGGCGGTGCGGTTCTGCCAGCTGTGTGGCATCGCCATGCTGCAGGTGACGCACGTGACCCGGCTCGGGCCGCGGCCACCGCTGGGGATCCTGCTGCTCGACAACGGCATGACACTGCGCGCCGACGCCGACTACGTGGTCGGGCGGGAGCCGGAGCGCGACGCCGACGTCGCCGCCGGGCAGGCCCGGCCGCTGCGCATCGCCGACTCGCACGGCGGCATCTCCCGGCGGCACCTGCGGATCCGGCTGACCGGCTGGCACGTCCAGGTGCTGGATCTCGGCTCGGCCAACGGCACCTTCGTGCAGGAGCCGGGCGCGCCGGAGGCCACACCGGTCCCGCCGGCGCAGCCGGTGCCGATCCGACCCGGCGCCAAAGTCATTTTCGGCCGCCGCTGGCTGCGGTACGAGTCGCACCGCAACCCGTGACCACAGAAGGGACCGGCGTGCAGGGTATCGCCGACTACGAATTCGTCAGGCCGCTCGGCTCGGGCAACCACGGGCAGTACTTCCTGGCCCGCCGCCCGCCCCGGCTGCCGGTCGACGTCGAGCACGTGGCCGTCAAGGTGCTGTCCGCCGAGTCGACCGAGGTCGCGTTCCGCCGGGCCGTGCGGGAGCTGACCGCGTTCAGCGCCGTGCAGTCGCCGTACCTGGTGTCCCCGTACGACGCGGGCCAGCAGGACGGCAAATTCTTCTACTCGATGGAGTACCTGCCGGCCGGGTCCCTGGCCAACCCGGCGACCCCGCCGAAACCCGCCGATGCGATCCGCGCCGTCGCCGACGCGGCCCGCGCCGCGGCGGCCCTGCACGAGGCGGGCCTCGTCCACCGCGACATCAAACCCGGCAACGTCCTGCTGAGCTCGGCGGGCGGCAGGCTGTCGGATCTCGGACTGGCGCAGGTGTTCACCGAGGGCGTCACGATCACCGGGATGGGCGCGCTCGACTCGGTGGAGTACGTCGACCCGGCGGTGCTGACGGGCGGCCGGTTCGTCCCCGCCGCCGACGTGTGGTCCCTCGGCGTCATGCTGCACCGGGTGGTGAGCGGCACCGGCGTGCACGGCGACCTGCCCGCCGCCGACGGGCTGCTGGCCCTGCGCCGGGTGCTGTCGGAGGCACCGCGGATCGACCCGTCGCTGCCGGCTCCCGTCGCGGACCTCGTCGGTGACTGCCTCGGCCCCGCCGGGCAGCGCCCCACCGCGGCAACCTTCGCGGCCCGCGCCGACGCCTTCGTATGAGCACGGCCGTGAGCGCGGCCATGTGCGCACCAGACAACCGGGGGTCGGCATGACGGCACATCAGCTCGGTCAGCTCCTGCTCGCGCTCGCGGGTGTCATCACGCTCGCGCGGCTGCTCGGCGCGGCGGCCCGCAGGCTCGGCCAGCCGCCGGTCATCGGCGAGATCCTGGCCGGGGTGCTGGTCGGGCCGACCCTGTTCGGCACACTGATCAGCGACCGGCTGTTCCCCGTCGACATCCGCACCGCCCTCGCCGGGCTCGCCAACGTCGGCCTGGTCCTGTTCATGTTCATCGTCGGCTACGACCTGGACTTCGACTCGGTGAAGGGGCGGCGCAAGGCGGCGGTCTCCGTCTCGATCGGCTCGGTGCTGCTGCCCCTCGGGCTCGGCGTCCTGCTGGCGCTGTGGCTCGCCCGCCACCACGACGTGGCGGACGTGGCGCCGTTCGCGTTGTTCATCGGCGCGGCGATGTCGGTGACCGCGTTCCCGGTCCTGGCCCGCATCCTCACCGACCGGGGCATGCTGCGGACCGAGGTCGGCGGGCTCGCGCTGGCCAGCGGAGCCGTCGACGACGTCATCGCCTGGACGCTGCTCGCCGGGGTCGTCGCGATCGGCGCCGGCGGCGGTGACGTGCCGTGGCAGACGCTGCTCGCCGTGCCGTACGCACTCGTCATGTTCCTGCTCGTCCGGCCGCAGCTGCGGCGGCTCGTCGAGGCCCGGACGCGGGCCGGGCGGCTCACCCCCGGCATCCTCGCGGTCATGCTGGTCGGGCTGCTGCTGTCGTGCTGGTGCACCGAGGCGATCGGCGTCCACGCCATCTTCGGCGCGTTCGTGTTCGGCGCGATCATGCCACGCGCCGGCGGCGAGCTGCTGCGGCACGAGACCCTGGAACGGCTCGAACAGGTCAGTGTCCTGCTCCTGCTGCCGGTCTTCTTCGTCATCGCCGGTCTCCGCGTCGATCTGTCCACGTTGGACAGCACGGGGTTGCTCGACCTCGCCCTGATCCTGGTCGTCGCGATCACCGGGAAGTTCGCCGGCGCGTATCTCGGCGCCCGGCTCAACCGCATCCCGGCGCGCCGGGCGGGGGCCCTCGCGGCGCTGATGAACACCCGGGGGCTCACCGAGATCGTCATCCTCACCGTCGGGGTCCAGCTGGGCATCCTCGACGACACGCTGTTCTCGCTGATGGTCGTGATGGCGCTCGTCACCACCGTGATGGCCGGGCCGCTGCTGTCCCTCATCTACCCCAAGTCCCTCGTGGCACGGGACATCGCGGAGCTGGAACGGGCGGCGCTGGGCGTGCCGGACGCCTACCGGGTGCTGGCCGTCGTCCCGGCCGGGGCGTCGGCGCGGCCGATGGTGGACCTGGCGACCGCGGTGGCGGCGCGGCACGACCCGGCCGAGGTGGTGCTGAGCCGCATCGTGCCGTTTCCGGCGGCCCGCGTCGAGGTCGGCGCCGGGCTCTCCGGCGACCTGCTGGCGATGACGGCGGCGATGAAAGAACTCGCCGACCTCGCCGAGCCCGTCCGGCGGCAGGGGCCGTCGGCGGCGGTGTTCGCCCGGTTCAGCGCCGACCCGGCCGCCGACATCCTGGCCCAGGCCGACACGACCCGCGCCGACGTCGTCTTCGTCGCGGCCGGACAGGAGGGCCTCGCGGCGCTGCGCGCGAGTCTGGTGACCGTGCTCGCGCCGCCACCCGACGGCTGGGACACCGTGCTGGTCAGGGCGGACGGCGACGACGGCGAGGCGGTCCTGCGCCTCGGCGCCGCCATCGCCGCCACCCAGGGCGCCGAACTGATCGTCGACGCCGGGGCACGCCCGGGCCGGCGCCTCGCCGCCGCTGTGCGCGAACTCGGCGGCACCGTCCTCGGCCCGGCCGTCCCGCCGGCGGCCCTGGTCATCGGCACCGTCGCGGCGGCGGACGCGCACCTCGTCGTCCGGGCCGCCCATCCGGCGGTGCGGGACGACCGGGACGCGCGGGTACCGACAACCACGCCCGCATGATGCACAATCTTCCCGGCCGACAGATGCATACGGGGGGACGAAACCGATGACGGGCAACGAGCTGCCAGGATCGCCGCTACGGCCCGGGGACCCGAGGCAGCTCGGCCGGTACACCATGATCAGCCGGCTCGGCGAGGGCGGCATGGGCAGCGTCTACCTGGCGCAGACCCCGGACGGCGGGCTCGTCGCGGTCAAGGTGATCCGCGGCGACCTGGCCCACGACGACCAGTTCCGGCGCCGGTTCCGCAGCGAGGTCAACCGCGCCCGGCAGGTCCCGCCGTTCTGCACCGCCGAGGTCCTCGACGCCGACCCCGATCACGAGCTGCCGTATCTGGTCGTCGAGTTCGTCGACGGGCCGAGCCTGTCGGACGTCGTGCGCCAGCGGGGCCCGTTGACGACGTCGAACCTGCACGGTCTCGCGATCGGCGTCGCGACCGCGCTCACCGCGATCCACGGCGCCGGGGTCATCCACCGTGACCTGAAGCCCAACAACGTCCTGCTCGCGGCCGGCAGCCCGAAGGTCATCGACTTCGGCATCGCCCATTCGCCGTCGGCGACGACCGGGCTCACCCGCACCGACCAGGTGGTCGGCACCGTCGCGTACATGGCACCGGAGCGGTTCGGCCCGGTCGACGGCCCGCCCGTCACCCCGGCGGTGGACATCTTCTCCTGGGGCGCCGTCATCGCCTACGCCGCCACCGGCCGCAACCCGTTCGGGTCGGACGCCGGGCCGATCATCGCCACCCGGATCCTGACCCAGCCGCCGGACCTGACCGGGCTGTCCGGGCTGCTGCGCGAGCTGGTCGAGCAGGCCCTGGCCAAGGACCCCGCGGACCGGCCGACCGCCCGCGGGCTGCTCGACCGGCTGCTGGTCGCCGGGCCTTCCCAGCCCAGCGCGGTGGCGGCCGCGTTCGCCCGCCAACCGGCCCTCCTGGTCGCCGCCGAGGAGGCCGTCCAGGCAACGGACCTGCAGACCTCCCCGTCGCTGGGCACCACGGACGGGCAACCACCCGCGGCGCCGCGCGACCCGGACGCGACGACGAGGTTCGTGGACGACGCGCAGTTCGCGGTGCCTGCGGCGGCGGCCCCGGCGGTCCCGGTGGCCGCATCAGGTGGCGGGCGGTGGGGACGGGCCGTCGTCGCGGTGGTGGCGGTCGCCGCGATCATCACGTCGCTCACCGTCGCCGGTCTCGTCTACGGCGTCATCCCGCTGCCGTCCCGCGGCGCACCGTCGGCGTCGCCCACCACCTCCGCGAGCCCGACCGCCCCAGGCTCGCCGGGCGCGAGCGGCAAGGTGTTCATCGCCGACCCGCTCACCGCCGTCGGTATGTGGCAGGCCCGCGACGACAAGGAGAACCGGGCGACCTGCCGGTTCGACAACGCGCTCGTGGTCACCAAACAGAGCGCCGGGCCCTACCGGTGCCCGGGCGTGCAGGACGAGCTGACCGACTTCAGCGTGACCGTCGACGTTCGGCTGCTGACCGCGGGCAGCTGCGCCGGGATCTGGTTGCGCTTCTCCACCACGGGCTACGTCCTGCGGGTCTGCGCCGACGGCGCCTCCCTGGCGACGCACGACGCTGCGACCATCACGCCGGTGCGCACGTTGCCGTCCGTCGGCCCGGTCGCGCTGAACACCGTGACCAGGATCGGCATCACGGCCCAGGGGACGAACGTGACGTTCACCCGCGACGGCCGGGACGCCGGGACCTGGAACGAGGCACGGTTCCGGAGAGGCCGCGTCGTGCTCGGCATCCTCCAGGCCGACCAGACCAGCGAGCCGCCGCCGTTCGCCGTCTCGTTCGCCAACCTCGAGATCCGCACCTGACAGTTCGGACCGCTCCTTGAGGGGGATCGGTCTCGCTGTATCTACGCTGAGGGTATATACGCGGCGTATACGCTCAGCGTATGGTGGTCTCCATGAGCGTTCCCCTCACGTTGCTCGGGCTCCTGGAACGGGAGCCGAGCCACGGCTATGACCTCAAGCGCGACTACGACACCTTCTTCGGCCGCGGCAAGCCGCTGTCGTTCGGTCAGGTCTATGCGACGCTGAGCCGCCTCGCCCGCGACGGCAAGGTCGTGATCAGCGACGTCGAGCCCGGCGAAGGCCCCGACCGGAAGCGGTATGTCATCACCGACGCCGGCGCGACCGAGGTCGACGCGTGGCTCACCGAACCGGTCGAGCCGGAGCCGCACCTGCAGACCGTCCTGTTCGCCAAGGTCGTGCTGTCGCTGATGCTCGGCCGCTCCGCCGAGGACTACCTCGACCTGCAACGCAACGCGCACCTGCGTCGCATGCAGGCGCTCACCGACATCAAGCGCGCCGGCAACCTCGTCGACGCGATGCTCGCCGACCACGGGCTGTTCCACCTCGAGGCCGACCTGCACTGGATCGAGACGACGGTGGCCCGCCTCGACGCACTCACCAAGGAGGTCCGCGATGCTTGAGGCCCGCGACGTGAAGCTCGCCTTCGGGCAGACCCCGGCGCTGCGCGGCGCCACTCTGGCCGTCGCCGAGGGCGAGATCGTCGCCGTGATGGGGCCCAGCGGCTCCGGCAAGTCGACCCTCCTGCACTGCCTCGCCGGCATCCTCGTGCCGGATGAGGGCGAGATCATGTTCGACGGCACCCGCGTCGACCAGCTCGACGAGACCCGCCGCAGCACCCTGCGCCGCGACCGGTTCGGCTTCGTGTTCCAGTTCGGCCAGCTGGTGCCGGAGCTCACCGCCGAGGACAACGTCGCCCTGCCGCTGCTGCTCGGCGGCGCCCGCCGAGCCGCCGCCGTCGCGGAGGCCCGGCCCTGGTTCGCCAAGCTCGGCCTCGACGGGCTGGAGCAGCGCCGCTCCGGCGAACTGTCCGGCGGTGAGGCGCAGCGCGTCGCTCTCGCCCGCGCGCTCGTCGCCAAGCCCCGCGTCCTGTTCGCCGACGAGCCCACCGGCTCCCTCGACTCGCTCACCGGCGAGCAGGTCATGGACCTCATGGTCGACTCCGCCCGCGCCCAGGGCACCACCGTCGTCCTCGTCACCCACGAGGCAAGGGTCGCCGCGTACGCCGACCGCCAGGTCATCGTCCGCGACGGCCGGGTGCACGCCCTCGCCGCCGCCCGGGGCGCGTCATGATCCGGTTCGGGGTGCGGCTCACCCTCGCCGGCGGCCGCGAGGCGCTCGTGCGGCTCGTGGTCATGGCCGGCGCCGTCGCACTCGGCGTGTGGCTGCTGGTGAGCACCCTGGCCGCCGTCAACGCGGTGGACGGCCAGTTCGGCCGGTTCGCGGCGCTCCGCCCGATGCCCTCCGCCGACGGTCCGCTGTGGTGGGCCGAACGCTACGACTACTTCGACGGCCAGTCCATCGTGCGGATCGAAGTCGCCGCGACCTCGGCCGGCGCACCGGTCCCGGGGGGCCTGCCGCGGCTGCCCGCAGCGGGGGAGTACTACGTCTCGCCGGCCCTCGCGGACCTGATCGCGCAGCACCCGGCGGACCAGCTCGGCGCCCGCTTCCCGGGGCGGCAGGCCGGCCTCATCGGCGACGTGGCGCTGCCCTCACCCGGCAGCCTCACCGTCATCGTCGGCAGCACGCCGGAGTTCGTCTCGCAGCTGTACCACGCCCAACGCGTCTCGGGCTTCCGGACCGAGGCATCCGGCATCCCCCTCGCCGCGCTCGACCTGATCCTGTCCGTCGTCGCCGGCGGGCTGCTCTTCCCGGTGCTCATCTTCATCGGCACCGCGACCCGGCTCACCGCCGCCCGGCGCGAGCAACGCTTCGCCGCGATGCGCCTCATCGGTGGCACCCCGCGGCAGATCTCGGTCGTCGCCGCGGTCGAGTCGACCGTCGCCGCGCTGTTCGGCACCCTCATCGGGTTCGGGCTGTACGTCGCCTTCCGCGTGCAGCTCGCCGGGATCCCGTTCACCGGCATGCCCTTCCACCTTTCCGACGTGACCCTCGGCGCGCCGATGGCCGCCGCGGTCGCGGTCGGCGTGCCCGTCGGCGCGGCCGTCGCGTCCCTGGTGGCGCTGCGCCGGGTCCGCATCTCACCGCTCGGCGTGGTGCGCCGGGTCACGCCGAAACCACCGCGCTGGTATCGGCTGATCCCGCTCCTGCTCGGCATCGCCGAACTCACCTTCTTCATCGGCCGGGTGCCGAGCCACTCCACTGCCCAGGTCGCGGTGTTCCTGCCCGGGATGCTGCTCATCATGGTGGGCCTGGTGTCCGCCGGACCGTGGCTGACGATGATCGGTGCCCGCCTGCTCGCCCGCCGGGCGCAGCGGCCCGCGACCCTCATCGCCGCCCGCCGCCTCGCCGACAACCCCGGCGCCGCCTTCCGCGCGATCAGCGGCGTCGTCGTCGGCCTGTTCGTCACCACGGTGTCCGCCGGCATCATCCAGACGATCGTCGCCGAGCGCGGCGCGTACGTCGACGCGCTCGCCGTCTCGACGATGGTCAACCGGTTCGAACGGTACCCCGACACCATCCCGGCCCCGGTCATCGCGTCGCTGGCCGCCGACCCCGCGGTCCGCACCGTGACGGTCGTCCGGAACAACCCCGTCGCCGACGCCGGCTACGCCGGTGTCGTGTCGTGCGCCGACCTCGCCCGGTCCCCCGAGTTCGGCCGCTGCGCCGACGGGGCCACGGTGGCGTGGGTGGAGGAGGGCTTCATGCAGTACCGCGAGACACACGGCGCCGGCGTCGTCTGGCCGGCCGCGCCGCTGACCGAGGCACAACTCGCCGCCCAGCCGGTCATCTCGATCGTCCTCAGCACCGACGGGTCCACCGCGGGTCTCGAACGCCTCCGCACGGCGCTGCAACTGGCGTTCCCCGACCTGCGGATTCTGCCGGCCACCGAATGGGACCGCGCCAACGACCAGAACTCGCAGCTGGCCGGCTTCGAACAGCTCGCCGCCGTGATCATCTTCGCCAGCCTGCCGATCGCCGGTTGCAGCCTCGCGGTCAGCGTCATCGCCGGTCTCACCGACCGCAAACGGCCCTTCAGCCTGCTGCGGCTCACGGGGGTACAGCTGGGCGTGCTGCGCCGCGTGGTTGCTCTGGAGAGCGCGGTGCCGCTGCTGGCCGCCGCCGTTCTCGCGGTCGCCGCCGGCCTCCTCGGCGCGCAACTGTTCCTCACCGCGCAGATGCAGTACACCCTGCACCCGCCCGGCCTCACCTACGGCGCGATCGTGGTCGGTGGGCTGCTGCTGTCACTGGGCATCATCGCCGCGACGTTCCCGCTGCTGCGCCGCATCACCGGACCGGAGACCGCCCGCAGTGAATGACGGTCAGGCCAGTCGCGCCTCGGCGAGGACGCGGGCCATGATGCGGACCGAACCGTCCGCGTAGTCCCAAACCTCGTCGAGGGCGGCGGCCGCCGGCACGATCCGGCGGTGCGGCACCTCGAACCTCGGCTCCCACGGGTCGACGAGGACCTCCGCCCGCCAGAACGACCGGACCAGGACCAGGCCAAGCTCGGGCCCGGCGACGCACTCGGACCGGGAGAAGCCGAGCAGGCCGGCCGCGGTGACCCGGACACAGGCCTCCTCGCGCAGCTCGCGGCAGAGGGTCTCCAGGTCGGTCTCATCGCCCTCGGGACGGCCGCCGGGCGGGCCGAAGTGGCCTCCGTGGTGGCTGACCAGCACGAGGTCGGCGCCGGCGACACAGACGCCGCTGGCGCCGTGGGCCCTGCCTTCCGGTCGCTCACCCGGCGGGTGCCAGGACAGCAGCCAGTCCTGGTGGTTGCCACGGGCGGCGAGCGGTGTGCCGTCGGGCGCGGGCACGGCCTGCCCGACGGGAATCAGGTCCACCATCACCGCAGGCTATCGGGTGCGCGTCGACCTACGATGTCCCGATGGCGTTCTACCTTCCGCTCGGCGACGGCCGGTTCGAGTCCACCGAACACACCCGCGGGCCGTGGGACGCCGGGTCGCAGCACGCCGGACCGCCGGCGGCGCTGCTCGGGCGGGCCGTGGAGTCGGTGGCGCCACCGGGGATGCGGGTGGTGCGGCTGACGTACGAGATCGCGCGACCGGTGCCGATCGCGACGCTCGAGGTGACCGCCCGGGTGACCCGGCAGGGCCGCAGCGTCGCGCTGGTCGAGGCCGCGATCGACCCGTTCATGCGCTGCTCGGCCCTGCTCATCCGGGCCGGCGAGGACCTGGTGCCGGCCGCCACCCCGCCCGTCACGGTCCACCTGGACGGGGCCACCGCCAAACCCCTGTACCCGACGGCGCACGACGTCGGCTACCACACCGCGATGGAGTTCCGCTTCTCCGAGGGCTCCTTCCTGGAACGCGGACCCGCGACCGCCTGGCTGCGCATGCGGGAGTCCCTTGTGGACGGTGAGGAGCCGGGCCCGCTGAGCCGGGTGCTGGTCGCCGCCGACTCGGGCAACGGCATCAGCAACGAACTGGAGCTCAGCCGGTTCCTGTTCGTCAACGCCGACCTGACCGTGCACCTGCTGCGGCACCCGGTCGGCGAGTGGGTGTGCCTGCGCTCCGCGACGTCCATCGACGCCGCGGGCATCGGCCTGGCCGACACGGCCCTGCACGACCAGCACGGCCCGATCGGCCGCTCCGCACAGAGCCTGTTCGTCGCCCCCCGCCGCTGACCGCGGGGTCAACTGATCGATGGAACTTCGTACAAATGATCGAATCTTGCCGTATGGTGATCACATGGCGGACAGTGATCTCAGCGATCGGCAGCAGCACGTCCTGTCGGTGATCCGCGGCTGGGTCGAGGAGCGCGGATATCCGCCGACGGTGCGCGAGATCGGCGCCGCGGTCGGGCTCGGGTCGACCTCGTCGGTGTCGCATCACCTCAAGTCCTTGGAGCGGCTCGGATATCTGCGCCGCGACGGGCGGTGGCCGAGGGCGATGGACGCCCGCGACGCCGACACCGCGGCCGGGCCCACGGTGGTCCACCGCGACGCCGGGGTCAGCGTGCCGGTGCTCGGCGCGATCGCCGCCGGTCAGCCGATCCTCGCCGAGGAGCAGTCGGACGACGAGCTGACCCTGCCGTCCTCGCTCGTCGGGCACGGCAGCCTGTTCGCCCTGCGCGTCAAGGGTGACTCGATGATCGAGGCGGCCATCTGCGACGGCGACTTCGTCGTGGTGCGCCGCCAGCCGGTCGCCGAAAACGGTGACATCGTCGCCGCGATGATCGACGGCGAGGCGACCGTGAAGGTCTACCGGCGCCGCGACGGCCACGTCGACCTGGTGCCCCGCAACCCGTCCTACGACGTCATCCCCGGTGACGAGGCCGTCATCCTCGGCCGGGTCGTCAGCGTGCTGCGCCGCCTCTGACCGTCGCGGCGCGCGTTTCAGCGTGCTGCGCTGTCTCCGACCGTCGCGGCGAGCGTCTCTCCAGCGTGCTGCGCTGTCTCCGACCGTTGCGGCGGGCGTCTCTCCAGGGAGACGCCGGACCTGCCGGCCTCCGCGACACCGCAACCGGGGCCGTGGCTCACCGCCTACGGCGCCGTGGTCGGCGGCACCGATCCGGCCGACACCGTGCTCGTCGGGCACAGCATCGGCGGCGTCAACGTGTTGCGCCTGCTGGAGACGCACGACCCGGACCGGGACGGCAGGTTCGCCGGTGCCGTGCTGGTGGCCACGCCGGCGCGGGACGTCGGCTACGAGGCGCTGGAGGAGTTCTTCGCCGCACCGCTCGACTGGCCCAGGATCCGGCGCGCCGCCACCTCGATCCGGGTGCTCACGGCGGTCGACGACCCGGTGCTGGCACCGGACCCGATCGAGCACGTCCGGACCTTCGCCACCGAGCTCGGTGCCACGGCGACGGTGACCGCCGGCGGCGCCCACTTCGGCGCCACCCCGGACGACCACATCGAGCTCCCCGAGGTCGTCCACCTGATCCGCGACTGCCTCACCGGACCGCGATAGCGCCGCGCCGGCCGTGGCGGATCCCGGTCCATCCGAGCCCAGCCTTGCGGGCCCGGTGCTGGTCGCGAGCTTCAGGCGGCCTGCGGCATCGAGTCGGAAGAGCCCGCCCGGCGGCGCAGTGCCTCCAGATCCAGGACGGTGACCGACCGGCGGCCGGTGCGGATCCAACCCTGCCGCCGCCACACCGTGAACGTCTTCGCGATGGCCTCGCGCGACGCGCCGACCCAGTGCGCCAGGTCGTCCTGGGACAGCATCGGTCCGATGTGGACGCTGCCCCCGTGCGGCCGGCCGAAGCGGTCCGCGAGCTCGACGATCCGGGCCGCGAGCCGGTCCGCCGCGCTGTGCACGCTCAGCTCGACCCGGGTCCGGTCCGCGTCACGCAGGCGGCGGGTCACCTCCTGCGTCAGCACCAGACCCACCCGCCGGTGCGCGTCGAGGTACCCGTCCAGCGCCGCCATCGGCATCAACGCCGCCGTGACGTCGCCGAGCGCCTCGACGGTGCCGGACCGCGGCCGCCGGTCGATGGCCGACAGGTCGCCGATCAGCGCGCCCGGCCCGCAGATGGCGAGCATCACCGTGTCGCCGTCGGCGGTGTGCAGCGAGACCTTCACGTGCCCGGTGAGCAGCAGCGCCACCCAGTCCGGCGGGTCGCCCTGCCGGCACAGCACCGCACCGCCGCGCCAGGACCGCCGGAAACTCCGCCCGCTGAACGCCTGCCGCTCGGCCACCGTCAGGTGACCCCAGAATCCCGTCACGACCGCATCCCCCTTCCGACGCCGTGTTCGTTGGAACCAGATTCCAACGGCCACCACCCAGCCCCAACCTCGTTGGAAAGATCCGCGGATGCGTTCCAACCTGGGTCGAAGTTCCTCGGGTGTGGTTGTCGATCGGGGGCGGTGCCGTTCGTAGCACTGTTGAGAGCCCGGCACGTACACCGACCGCATGGAGGACAGCATGACCGCCACCTACACGTTCGACGTCTTTTCCAGCCTCGACGGCTACGGCACGGCGACCGGCAACTGGACCGGCTACTGGGGCAAACAGGGTCCCGAGCTGCTCGCGCACCGCCTCGCCCTGTACACCGAGGAGCAGCGCATGGTCTTCGGGGCAGACACGTATCGGGCGTTCTCCCGGATGCTGGCCGAGAGCACCGAGGAGTCCGAGGTCCGCGACCCCTGGGTCACCCGGATGGTCAGCTTCCCGGCCACGGTGGTGTCGAGCACGCTGCACGGGCCGCTCGACTGGCCGGACGCGACGATCGCCGGCGGGGACGGCGCGGACGTCGTCGCCCGGCTGAAGAAGGAGTCCGATGTGCCGTTGCGGTCGCACGGCAGCCTGTCGTTGAACCGGGCGCTGATGGCCGCCGGCCTGGTCGACTTCGTGCAGGTGACGGTGTTTCCGGTGATCACCGGTCAGACCGGCACGGAGCCCATCTTCCAGGGCGCGGCGGACTTCGACCTGGAGCTGATCGAGAGCCGGACCCTCGACGGGCGCACCCAGGAGCTGATCTACCGGCCCACCCTGCACGTCTGAGGTACGCATGACCACTGCGGAGACTGGAAGACCGCATCGGCCCAGCCTCCGAAGCGGAAGGCGGAAGATCCCTGCAGCTGGATGTCGAACCTCAGCTCCAGCTCCACCACGAGCGGCCTGCCCGGCACGACCTCGAAGACGATCTCGGGGAGGTTGAACGTGCCCGGCAGCGTCCGCTCGCCGGACTCGAAGGCGGACTCGAACGACAGCAACGTGTCCCACCAGTGCGCCTGGCCGATCATCGGACCGCCGGCCACGGAGATCTTCTGGTTGGCGTGCAGCAAGCACTTGGACCAGGTGTCACCGAAGCCGAGCGGCCCGTTCGCGCCGGTGGAGCCCCAGACCTGGCCCCACAGGTTCACCGGGGGAGCCGACCGGTACCACCCCGGCCTTGGCAGGCGGTCGCTGCCGATGCCGAACACCGCGGTCACGCCGGTGCTGCCGAACCACAGGTCTCCGTGGTCCCAGTGCAGCTGCCCCCGGAAGTGCAGTCCGTCGGACCGGTCGGAGACGCTCAGCCCGAACAGGTGCCCGGGCCACCACCAGTGGCTCTCGCCCCACCACCACATGCCGATGTCGGCCGCGGCGTCCGCCACCGGCGCGATGTCGAACGAGACAAGGGAGTCGTCCGCCTCCCTTGCGGGGAGCGGCTGATAGCAGCGGTGGTCCCGCATGATCCGTGCCCTGGCCCGGGCGCCGGCCGCGGCGACGCCGGCTCGCGCGTCTCCGAGGGGGGCGAGATCGTCGTTGACGACCGTGTAGCTGTCGGACACCTGGGTCTCTGTCACGGCGGAACCGTCCTGTCGTCCCGTATCAAATGTCTACAACGACGCCCTCGCCTCGGCGGTCATCAGGATCTCCTCGTCGGCCAGGCGCAGCCCGACCATTCCCAGCAGGCTGGCGGGGACGCCGATCAGGGCGAAGACAAACAGCCCGCGCAGGATCGTGCCGCCGCCGTCGGACTCGTCCATCGCGGCGAGGACGAACCGGGTGAGCACGACCATGCCGCTGCCCACGGCCAGGCAGGTGATGATGAGCAGCAGCCGGCCGAGCCGGTCGCGCCAGCCGCGGCGACGTGCGCCGCGCCAGAGGTACCGGCCGATGGTCATCACCGTGGTGCCGACGACGAAGACGGCGAACCCGTCGAGCATGGGTCCGAGGTCCTCGCGGGCGTGCGGCCCGGCGCCCAGGTCGCTGAGCTGCGGTGTCCTGTCGGCGAGGCCGAGGACGGTCAGGACCGCCCAGGCGAAGCCGCCGACCATCACCACGATGCCGACGATGATGAGGAGCAACCCGGCAAGCAGCATGAGCGGGTTCGCCGGGTGTCGGGTGGCGGGCATGTCACTCGGTCGCGGTGACGAGGACGCCGACGAGGGCGCCCACCGCGGTGCCGACGGCCGTCCCGCCGGGACTCCCGGTGAGCAGGGTGCCGATCACGCCCCCGACGGCGGCGTACTCGGCCACCGTGGCCGCCTGGTCGTTCTGGTCGTCTTCGATGAGGTCCTTCCCGATCTTGCCGAACTTGCCAATTTTGCCGATCTTGCCGCCGGCGACGGCTGGCGGCGCCGCGACCACCTGCTGGTCGGCCAGGAGGAAACTGCCGAACGCGTCGCGCAGGGCGTCGAGAATGCCGTTGGCGTCGGGGCCGAACCGGGGCGCGTCGGCGGGCTCGGCGACGAGCAGCTCGCCGGCCTTGATGCAGGTGTCCTGGGCGGGCATCGTGCCGATGCGCACCGCGACCTCCACGGGACCGCCGCCGGTGAAGTCCGCGCCCGGCTGCCAGCCCACCCGCACCGAGTCGTTGGTGGCGGGCACGGCGAACGTGAGGTGCCGCTGATCCGAGGCCTCGTCCGAACCAGCTACGACCTGGAACGCGCCGCCGTCATGCCGTTCGAGGGTGATTGTGGCGTCCATCCGTCACTCCTTCAGGGACTCGACCGGCGGCTCGCCGGTCGGACACCATCGTGGGCAGCGGGCCGGCCGGCTTGACGGTTCCGAACGGAACTGGACACGCGCCGGAATCGGCTTTACACCGTCGGAGGGCGCTGCCACCCTGGAGTGCGGCCCACGCTTCGATGGCGGGAGGTGGCGTGGTGGCAGCGCTTCCGAAGCCGGATGTCGCGGAGGGTCCGGTCAGGGACCTCGTCGACGCGCTGCACGAGCTGCATCACCGCGCCGGCTGGCCCAGTCTGCGGCGGATCGCCAAGGAAGTCGGTTGCAGCCATACCACCGTGTGGGCGGCGTTCGCGGAGCCGAAGGTTCCCCGCTGGGGGCTGCTGGAGCTCATTGTCGAGAGCCTCGACGGCGATACCGCCGCCTTCCACCGATTATGGTTGGCGGCCAGCTCCGCTGACCCACCCCCCGCGACCGCGCCGGCCGTGACGCCACCGGCCGTGACGCCACCGGCCGTGACGCCACCGGCCGTGACCACGCCGGGTGCGACGCCGCCGCGGCAGCTGATCGCCGACGTCTCCGGCTTTGTCTGCCGGCGTGCCGAGATCGCCGCGCTCGACGCGTCGCTTGCCGGAAACGGGTCAGCGGTGACGGTGGTGGCGATCTCCGGCACGGCCGGCGTGGGCAAGACGGCCCTGGCGGTGCACTGGGCGCACCAGGCGGCGGACCGGTTCCCGGACGGGCATCTGTACCTGAACCTGCGTGGGTTCGACCCCACCGGCCAGCCGCTGACGACCAGCCAGGCGGTGCGCGCGCTGCTGGACGCGTTCGACGTGCCACCGCAGCGGATCCCGGCCACCATCGACGGGCAGCTGGCCCTGTACCGGAGCATCCTGTCCGGGCGGCGCATGCTGCTGGTGCTCGACAACGCCCGCAGCGCCGAGCAGGTCCGGCCGCTGCTGCCCGGCACGGCCAGCTGCAGCACGGTCGTGACCAGCCGCAACGACCTGTTCGGCCTGGTCGTCGGGGAGGGCGCGCATCCGCTGGTCCTGGACCTGATGCCGGCCGCGGACGCCCGGGATCTGATCGCCGGGAGGATCGGCGCCGGCCGGGTCGCGGCCGAGCCGGCGGCCGTGGACCTGATCGTCGAGCGATGCGCGCGATTGCCGCTCGCGCTGGCAGTGGTGGCGGCGCGAGCCGCGACGCATCCCCGGTTCGGTCTCGCGGCGGTCGCGGACGAGCTGTCCGTGGCCCGCGGCGGACTGGACTCCTTCGGCAGTGAGGATCTGACCACCGACCTGCGGGCCGTGATCTCCTGGTCGTACGTGCAGCTGAGCCCCGACGGCGCGGGGCTGTTCAGGTTGCTCGGAGGGCATCCGGGGCCGGATCTCACGGTGCCGGCGACGGCGAGCACGGCCGGGTCGGGCGCCGGACCGGCCCGCCGGCTGCTGTCCGAGCTGGCGGCCACGAATCTGGTCACGGAGCACCTGCCGGGCCGGTACCATCTGCACGATCTCCTGCGCTCCTACGCCTCGGAGCTGGCCGAGGCCGGCGACCCGCAGGAGCGGCGCGCCGCCGTCGTGCGGATGCTCGACCACTATCTGCACACGGCGCACCGGGCCGCGCTGATCCTCAACCCGTACCGGCATCCCATCGCGCTGGAGCCGGCCGCGCCCGGCGTCACCCCGGAGTCCCTCGCCGGCTACGCACAGGCGCTCGCGTGGCTCACCGCGGAGCGGCCGGTGCTGCTGGCCGCGGTGCGTCTCGCCGCGGACGCCGGCCTCGACCGCCACGCCTGGCAGCTGGCCTGGACCATGACCACCTTCCTGGACCGGCGCGGACACTGGCACGACTGGCTGGCACTGAGCCGGGCCGCGGTCGAGGCGGCCGACCGGCTGCCGGACCCGCAAGGCCAGGCATACGCGCATCGCGGGCTGGGCCTCGCGCATTTCCGGCTCAACCAGTACGAGCCGGCGCAGGCGGAGCTGTCCACGGCGGCCGGCCTGTTCGCGGCGCGCGGCGACGCAAGCGGCCAGGCGCACGCCGAACTGGACCTGTCCTGGACGTGTGAGCGGGCGGGCCGCCACCGGGACGCGCTCGCGCACGCCCGCCGCTCGCTCGACCTGCACAGCGCCGCCGACGACCTGCCGGGCCAGGCCAGGGCGCTGAACTCGATCGGCTGGTTCGCCGCGCTGCTGCACGACCACACCACGGCGCTCGCCTACTGCCGGCGCGCCCACGCGCTGTTCCAGCAGCTCGGCGACCCCGTGGGCCAGGCGGCCACGCTGGACAGCATCGGCTACGCGAACCACCAGCTGGGCGACCACGCGGAGGCGGCCGGCTGCTACCGGCGCGCGGTCGCGATGTTCCGCGAGGCGGGGGACCGCTACCACGAGGCGCAGTCGCTGGCCAACCTGGGCGACGCGCTGCTCGCCGCGGCGGACACCGGCGGCGCGCACCACGAATGGCGGACCGCCCTGCGGATCCTGGACGAGCTGGGCCACCCCGACGCGCAGCGGGTGCGGCACCGCCTCGCCGTGCCGGTCAGCTGACCGGCACGGCGGACATGGTCATCCGTTGCCCTGGTAGCGGCGGGCCAGGCGGGCCGTGCTCTGCGCCGTCTGGGGATCGAAGTTGCCCAGCGCGGCCGCGTCCAGGCCGCCCAGCAGCGCCGCGGCCCGTCCGGGGTCGGCCGGCCGCTGCGCGAACGCGCCGTTGCGGACCCGGACGAAGTGGCGTCCGGCGTTGATGCCGGCAGCGCGGGCGATGGCGGTGGCCACCGGGTCGGCGGGACCGTTGACGGCGCTGCGGCGTTCGTACACCGCCATCAGGTCGTCCTCGGCCCGGGTGAGGCAGTCGCTGCCGCCGAGGGCGAAGTACGTGCCGACGTCGGGCCGGGACAGGACCAACGCGTCGTGCTCGTCGCCCACGTCCTTCGGGTACCCGATGCGGATCCGCAGCACCTCGCCGACGACGAGCTGGTCCGTGTCCGGCGGCCCCGCCGTCGGCCGGCTCAGCAGCGGCAGCACCTGATACGTGCCGGGCTCGGCGAAGGCGAAGCCGCCGGAGCCGAACGTGAGGTTGACGTTGTTGCTCAGCGTGCCGCCGGGCGCGAGGGTGACCTCCGTCGACTCGTCCTCCAGCTCGCACGCCTGCATCAGCGGCACGAACGGGCTGGCGTCGGCGAAGGACCGGTCATCGGTCGTGCCGGTGACCCGCCGGATCAGCAGCTCCAGTCCGCCGGTCTTCGGATCCAACGGATTGGACGGGAACTGCACCGCGGTGTCGCCGACGTTCTGCAGCGTGACGCCGAGCAGGACCGGCTGGCCGTAGGCGAACAGCGGCCCGTTCTGCGGCGGCACCAGCGCCAGCCGCATCCCCGTCTGCGGCACCTCCGGCAGGTACGGCACGTAGCCGCCGCCGGTGTCCCGCCAGTACCGCACCGAGTGGAACGCGGCGTCGCCGGGGCGGACCGCGCCGCGCGGGCCGTGCCGCAGGAACTCCAGCTCGTCCGCGTCGAACGTGTACGCGAACCTGGTCCAGTAGTCCTCGACGTGCCCGCCCCGCAGGTACCGCTGCGGGTAGTTCATGAACGACGTGGAGTCGGCCCGGCCGACGGCGCGCTCGAACCGGTGCGCCAGGTTCAGCGCGTGACCCAGCTCGTGCACGGCCGTGCGCAGGATCTGCCGGTCCTCGTCGTCGTCCTTGACCAGCTCGCGGATGGTGTCGACGAACACCGCCGAGCCCTGCCGCGGCAGCGGCCAGGTCTGGTCGAACATGATGCCGGCGAGCGACGGCCGGCTGCACCGGGACAGCAGCAGCAGGTGCAGCTTCCAGGCGGGCACCAGCCCGGCCGGCCCGCTGAGGTCGGTCATCAGGTCGTTGAGGACCGAGAAGATGGTCGAGTAGTCCCACGGCTCAGGGGGAGCGGGGACGGGGGACGGCGCCGCGGTGACGGTGGTGGCGAAGCCGGCCGAGCGCAGGCAGCTCCCGAGGTCCATGGGTGCACCCTGGAAGTCCACCGGTGCGGGCGCCCGCACACCCGACTCGAGGTCGACCTCGACGCCGAGGTCGCGCACGTCGTCGCCCTGCCGCGCCACGGTGCCCGGGTAGTCCGCCGGCGGTAGGCCGTTGAGTGAGTGGTCCAGGTGCAGCGTCACCGCCAGCTGCTCCGGGTGCGCCGGCACCGCGGCGACGGCGATCGTCCCGGTCGCGGTGGCGCCCGGCACGTCCTGCCACTGCGCCGGCCAACGCCCGTGCGGCGCGTCGACCTTCACGCCCGGCGCGGTCCGCACCGACGCGAGGTAGGTCAGACCACGCGACACGTCGGCGCTCAGTACACCGCTGCCACCCAGGTCGACCCTCAGCACGATGGAGAGTTCTTCGGTGCCGCCAACGTAGCGGCCATCAGTCTTCATCAGGTGACTGTGCGCCGCGCCGGGACCGGGTTGACGAACTCTGACAGATCCCAACAGCCCTTGTCCGGTGCCCGACATGCGCTGGTGAGGTCGGCGGAAAACCTTCCCGGAGACGCGTGCAAGGTTGTGGGGCCCGTGGGCGTACTGATGGGGGGAGGTTACGTATGGACGGCGGGGCCGCCCGAGCGCGGCGCCCCACCGGCGAGGACACCGCCCTGCGGGTCGCCGTCCAGGTCATCTCCGTCACGACCCGGCGCGACGATCAGCACGCTGCCCGTCAAGGGGTACGTGGCCGGCGCCTGCAGCTGGTCGACCGACAGCCGCTACGTGGTGACCGAGATGCGGCCCCCGATGAGCCATCCTTGATCATTATCCGGTGACGACATTGGCGGAGCGGTATCAGGCCGGGGAGCGCCGGCAGGTCTGGGACGAACTGGTCGCCCTGGGCCCGGCGGCCTACGACGACCGGTGGCACGCGGATGCGACGGCGGTGGCGGAGGCGACCATGCAGCGGGTCGCGGCGAACATCGCCACCGTCGTCGAGCGCCTCAACCGGATGGACTACCGCTTCGCCGTGCAGTACCTGCGGAACCAGCGGGCCGAGGAGGTGCGCTCCGGCGCCTACGAGCGGCGCCGTGCGAGGATGGTCGCCCTCGGCCTCGACCCCTCCCTGATCAAGGAACCGGTGGTGGAGGACGACCTGAACCAGTTCCACTACCGGTGGCAGCCACGCCAGGGCGCCCGCGGTGAGGGGATCGAGCGCGCGGAACGCATCTGCGGCCCGCTGCCGATCTCCCTGCGCGCCATGTGGAGCATCGTCGGCGACGTCGCGCTGCTGGGGTCGTTCCGATCGTGGGTGCCGTCGGCGTTCGTGTTCGAGGACGAGATTCCGTGGCCGGCGCCCGGCCGCCACTCCGCGCCGCTGGATCTCAGCGACGAAGAGGCGATCTTCGCCTACTGCGTCCCCGGCACCGACGAGATCGGCAGCAGGTACCGCGACGCCGCCGGGCGGTTCGGGGTGACCGTCGGCGCCGACGAGATCCACGGCGCCGGATACTCCGGTGGCGTCCACCAGGTCCGGATACCGGACGCCGTCGCCGACCCGGTCGTCGACGGGGTGTGGGGCCACGAGGGCATCCGGCTGGTCGAGTACCTGCGGCTGTGCTTCGAGTGGGGCGGCTTCCCCGGCTTCGCCGAAGAGGACGACGTTCCCGCGGAGATTGCCGTCCTGCGGGAGGGGCTGCTGGCCATCTGACGCGGTCCGTAGAATGCCGCGGGTGAGCACGCCTCGAACGGCGGTGGGCAGCCTGCCGAACCTGCCCGGCGTGTACCGGTTCCGCGACGAGCGCGGACGGGTGCTGTACGTCGGCCGGGCCACCGCGCTGCGGTCCCGGGTCGGCTCCTACTGGACGAACCTGAAGGGCCGGCGGCACCTCAGCCGGATGGTGCCGCAGATCGTGCAGGTCGAGGCGGTCGTGTGCGACTCCGTCCACGAGGCCGCCTGGCTGGAGCGCAACCTGCTGGAACGCGCCAAGCCGCGCTGGAACCGGGTCCGTGGTGGCCTCGAGGTGCCGATCTACCTGCGGATCGACCGCAAGGGCGGGGTGCCGCGGCTGGTGGTCGACTACGGGCCGTTCGGCGCCGACCGGCCCGACGACGTGTTCGGACCGTACCTCGGCGGGACGCAGGCGCGGCTGGCCCTCGCCGGGCTGGGGCGGGTGCTGCCGCTCGGATACACCGATGAGCGGCTGACCGGCGCCGCCCGGGACATGGCCCGCATCCGGGGTGTCGACGCGACCGACCGCGACGCGTTCCTGGCCACCACGATCGCCGCGCTGCGGCGCGAGCCGGACGCGGTCGAGGCCGTGCGCGAGCAGTTGATCCAGCACCGGGACCGGGCGTCGGCCGGCCTCGCGTTCGAGTTCGCCGAGAAGATCCAGCAGGAGATCGAGGCGATCGACTGGCTCGTCGCGGAGCAGAAGGCGACCGTCATCACCGATCCCGACAGCGACGTGTACGGCTGGGCCGACGACCTTCTGGTCCGCTTCGAGATCCGGGGCGGGCGGCTGTCCACCTGGACGCAGCGCACCTGCCGGCAGGCCAACGCGAAGCGGTTCCTGGAGCAGACCCCGGACGGGTGGCGGCCGTTCGCGGACCGCAGCGCCGAACTCGCCAGCCGGTTGCGCGACGCACACGAACGGAGTGTCCACAGTGGATGAAAAGGTACTCGAAGGACTGCGCGACTTCTACGCCGCGCCGCTGCTCGGTGCACCGGGCGACGGTGCCGGGGCGGCGCTGCGGCTCTTCCATGACGTCGCCGCGACCGTGCCCGCGTATCAGGCGTTCCTGCGCGAACACGGGGTCGACCCGGCGGCGGTCGACTTCTCCCGGCTGCCGCTGCTGACGAAGGCCGACTACCACCGCAGATATCCGCTGCCGGAGCTGTGCCGCGGCGGGACCCTCGACGGCGCCGAGACGGTCGCGGTGTCGTCCGGGTCCTCCGGGCAGCCGACCGTGTGGCCGCGGTCGGTGCTGGACGAACTGGTCGTCGCCCGCCGGTTCGAGCAGGCCCTGGTCGGCAGCTTCCACGCCGACCGGCGGCGGACCCTGGTCGTGGTCTGCTTCGCGCTGGGCTCCTGGGTCGGCGGGATGTACACCGCCGCCGCGTGCCGCCACCTGGCCGCGAAGGGCCACCCGATCACCGTGGCGACACCCGGCAACAACGTCGATGAGATCCTGCGGGTCGTGCAGGAGCTCGGGCCGCACTTCGAGCAGGTGGTCCTGGCCGGCTACCCGCCGTTCGTGAAGAACGTCGTGGACGCCGGCCGGCAGCGCGGCGTGGACTGGCCCGGCTACTCGATTCGGCTCCTGCTCGCCGGTGAGGTGTTCAGCGAGGAGTGGCGCACGCTCGTCGGTGCCCGCGCCGGGATGACCGACCCGCTGTCGGACTCCGTCTCGCTCTACGGCACCGCCGACGCCGGGGTCCTCGGCACCGAGACGCCGCTGAGCGTCGCGATCCGGCGCTTCCTCGCCGGCCGCCCCGACGTGGCCCGCGAGCTGTTCGGCGACCCGCGGCTGCCGACGCTCGTGCAGTACGACCCGGAGACCCGGTACTTCGAGACCCACGACGGGACGCTGCTGTTCACCGGCGACGGCGGGATCCCGCTGATCCGCTACCACATCGCGGATGAGGGCGGGCTGATCACGCACGACGCCCTGCTGGCGTTCTGCCGCGACCACGGCTTCGACCCGACCGCCGGTCTCGACGGCCCGGCCGCCCCGCACCTGCCGTTCGTCTGGGTCTTCGGCCGCTCGCTGTTCACGGTCTCCTACTTCGGCGCCAACATCTACCCGGAGAACGTGACGGTGGCGCTGGAACGCGACGGCATCAGCGACTGGGTGACGGGCAAGTTCGTCCTGCAGGTCGTCTCGGACAGCGACGAGGAACGCCACCTGTCCATCGTGGCCGAGCTCGCGCCCGGCGTCACCGAGGAACCCGCCCACGCACCGCTGCTGGCCGGCGCGATCCGGGCGGAGCTGGTGCGGCTCAACAGCGAGTTCGCCAACTACGTGCCGGCCGGATATCAGACACCACGGGTGCGGCTGCGGGCCACCGGCGACCCCGACTGGTTCCCGCCGCAGGCCAAGCACCGCTACACGCGGCCCGGCCCCTGAACGCGGTGCTGGATGCTCCACAGCAGCAGATCGGCGTCGCCGGCCAGGGAGTTGAACCGGATGTTGCGGCCCTTGCGGACCACCACGACGGCCCGCAGCCCGGAGCCCAGCCACACGGCCAGGTCGCCGCTGCGGGTGACGCCGATCTCGCGCACCCCGGCAACCTGATCCCACGGCACGAACCGGTCGCCGCGCGAGGTGTGGTGCAGCAGCCCGTCGTCGCTCACGTCGAACCGCTCGCCCGGCCGCAGCGCGCTCTGCGCCAACCGCACCAGGCCGAAGATCAGCGCCACCAGCCCGATGCCGAGCACGAGGCCGGGCAGCGGACTGAACCCGCCCTTCCCGGCGGCGGCGACGTACGCGACGCTGACCGTCACCCCGATCCAGGTGACCACGGCGCCGGCCGCGGTGAACCCGATGCCCTGCCGCAGCCGCCGACCGGTGTCGACCTGGAAGGTGCGCGCGATCCGCTCGTGCTCCACGACACCTCGCATCGTCACCGACGTCGATGCGTCGAAGGTACCATCCGGGGTCAGAGGCGCACGACCACCATGTCCCACTGGCCGTTCTGGTCCTCCCACGAGGCGAGGACCGTCCCGCGTGGGGCGCGCGCCTCCTCGTCGGCGCCGAAGTAGGTGATCCCCGTGGTGCCGTCGCCGCAGCACCAGCGCAGGTGCGCGCGCAGCTCCTCGTCGACCCCGGCCTCAGCGAGCGCCTCGTCCCACTCCTCGTCGGCGTCGTCGTCGAACTCGAAGAGGTCCTTCGGGCCGTCGCCGACCTGGGTGGCGGCCCGCATCGCGTCGAAGAGCGTGCCGTCGGAGGCGAGCCGGATGTATCCGACGCGCCAGCCGTCCGGCGGCGGCAGCGGCAGGTCGCGGCCCTCGACGGGCTCATACGCCGGCGGCACGTCGAACAGGGACCCCGCCGCGTCGATGCGCAGCGGCCCCTCGTCATGCATCCCCAGGTGCATGTTGACCAGCACCTTGTCGCCGCGCAACACCGCCGGGTCGAGCCAGTCGGGGAGCCGGTCCAGCTCGGCCTCACGGATGAAGTTGCCCCACGCGAAGGTGGCGTAGGTCGCGTCCGCCGGGTAACTCGACAGCGGAGCGCCGAGCAGGACCTCGAACGCGGGCGCCAGCCGGGCGCGCCATTGCTCAGACATGCCCGCCGATCTTAGTCAGCGCTCTGCGCCCACACCGACGAGGGTGGCGCCACGGTCACCGGCTCGGCCGGCATGATGATCCAGAGGATCGGGTACACCAGGATCTGGCTGCCCGGGATCAGCAGCAGCACCAGGATGAACAGCAACCTCGCCGGCCACGGGTCGATGCCGAAGCGCCGTCCGAGCCCGGCACACACCCCGCCGAGCACCCGGCCCTGCGCCGGCCGGACCAGGCCCTGTTGTCGCATCGACTGGTACACGGTCTCCATTGTCTCGCTCCTTCACGCTTGTTCGTTGTGCTTCAAGCGTGCGGCAGCGGGACCCCCGCCGGCATCAGGGAACGCCCCTGAGTCAGCCCGGAGCGAGGAGACAGAACTCGTTGCCCTCCGGGTCGGCCATCACGGTCCACGGGACGCCGCCCTGCCCCCGCAGCCGCGCGACGAGGTCCGCCTGGTGGGCCACCGAGGTGGTGGCGAGGTCGACGTGCACCCGGTTCTTCACCGTCTTGGGTTCCGTCGAGGCGACGAGGTCGATGCAGACGGCGACGGGATCGGGGTGGACGAACCCCGGCGGCCCGAGGTTGGTCACGCCGGGCCCCTCGCTGGAGAGCTCCCAGCCCAGCGCGGAAGCCCAGAACCCGCCCAGCGCGCTGTCGTTCCGGCCTTCATGTTGATCTGTACCAGCCGCGTCGCCATGCCGGCGATGCTACGGCGGTGGCAGACTTCCTTGGGTGCCCGAGATCGTGGAGTTGCTGGCCTCGCCGTCGCACCGGTACGTGGGGCGACCCGCCGACGGCCCGTTGCCGGCGCCGGTGGGGGAGCTCGTCGAGGAGATCCGGATCAGGGCCGGCCTCGGCATCGTCGGCGACCGGTACTTCGGCAAACCCGCGCACCGGGAGGCCAGCGTGACCGTCATCACGCGCGAGTCGTTGCCGGCCGGGGCGGGCCTCGCCGCGGTGCGCCGCAACATCCTGGTCGCCGGGATCGCCGTCGACGACCTCGTGGGCGCGGTGCTGATCCTGGACTCCGGCGATGGCCCGGTCCGGCTGCGGGTCCGGCGGGCGGCGCACCCGTGCGCGTGGATGGACGTGACCGTCGGCCCGGGCGCGTGGAAGGCGTTGCGCGGCAAGGGCGGCGTGCGCTGCGAACCGCTCGACGACGGCGTCCTGCGCCTCGGCCCGGTGACCGCGACCGTCACGGCCGCCGCGTGACCGGGACCGTCACGGCCGCCGCGGGAGCACGGCGGGCGCGGCCGCCGCGGGAGCGTGAGCCCTCACGGCCACCGCGTGACCTCGATGCCCTTGGCGTGCAGCCACTCGTCGTTGTAGTACGTGTCCCGGTACGGTTCATCGCCGTCGCAGATCAGGGTCGCGACCGTGCCGTGTTCGCCGCGTGCCCGCATCCGGGACACCAGATGCATGGCGCCCCACAGGTTCGCGCCCGTCGACGGGCCGGCCCGCCAGCCGTGCTCGTCGGCCAGGTGGCGCATCGCGGCCACGCTCGCCCCGTCGGCGACCGGGATCACCAGGTCGATGACGGCCGGCAGGAACCCGGGCTCGGTGCGCGGCCGGCCGATACCCTCGATGCGCGACGGCATGCCGGTCGCGTATCCGGGATCCCCGGTGACCCAGCCCGGGAAGTACGCGGAGTGCTCGGGATCGACGACGGCGAGCCGGGTCGGCAACCCGTGGAAGCGCGCGTGCCGGCCGATCGCCGCCGAGGTGGCGCCCGTGCCCGCGCCGGTCACGACCCAGTCGGGCGGCGTCCCGGTCGCCGCGGTGACCTGCCGGACCAGCGTCGCGGCCAGCCCGGAGGGGTCGCGCCAGTCCTCGGACCGCGCCGCCCACGCGAAGTGGTCCAGCAGGTGCGTGCCGGGCTCCTGCGCCAGCCGGCGCGCCTCCTCGTAGATGCCCAGCGGCGGGTCGAACGGGTGGCAACGGCCGCCGTACGCCGAGATCCTGGCGCGCTTCGCCGGTGCGGTGCGACCGGGAACGACCGCGACGAACGGCAGCCCGAGCAGTCCGGCGAGCCGGGCGGCGGCGACCGCGCCGTTGCCGGCGGTGGCGTCGATGAGCGTGGTCCCCGCGCCGATCCAGCCGCTCGCGATCGCGTGCTCGAACGACCGGCGGACCGTGCCGTCCTTCACGCTGCCCGTCGGCCCGTGCGAGTGGTCCTGCAGCAGCAGCGAGATGCCCCACTCCGGCGGCAACGGATAGTGCCGTAGGGGAGGACCGGCAACAGGCGCCCGCAGCGCGGCGAGCGCGTCCACGGCCCAGCGCCGCTCCCGCGCGGCCGCCGGCAGATCGTCGTGCATCATGGCAGTCTGCCACGGGTCACACCCGGAACCGGCCGACCAGGCGGTGCCCGCGAGCATGTCCGGCCGGCACCCGAGGCCCTCACACCCGGAACTGGCCGACCAGGTCGCGCAGTTCGTGGCTCATCGCCGACAGCTCGTGCGCGGCGGTGCGGGTGTCCTGGACGCCGCCGGTGGTGCTCTGCGCCGCGGCGGAGATCCCGGCGATGTTCGCGGCGATGTCGGCGGAGCTCGCGGCCGCCTGGGTGATGTTGCGGCTGATCTCGTCGGTGGTCGCGGTCTGCTCCTCCACGGCGGCGGCGATCGTGTTCTGGTAGTCGCCGAGCCGGCCGGTGATCTCGACGATCTGGTTGATCGCGTCGGTCGCGGCCGCGGTGTCCTGCTGGATGCTCTGCACCTTCGCGGTGATGTCCTCGGTGGCGCGGCCGGTCTCCTGCGCCAGCTGCTTGACCTCGCCGGCGACCACGGCGAAGCCCTTGCCCGCCTCGCCGGCGCGGGCGGCCTCGATCGTCGCGTTGAGGGCGAGGAGGTTCGTCTGCCCGGCGATCGCGGTGATCGCCTTGACCACGTCGCCGATCTCCCGGCTGGACGAGGCGAGCCGGCCGATCAGGTCGAAGGTCGCCTGGGTCAGCTCGTTGGTCTGGCCGCCGATCCTGGCCGCCTCGGCCGCGGTCCCGGCGATCTGCTGGATCGAGACGCTCATCTGTTCCGCGCCGTTGGCCACGGTACGGACCGTGCCCGACACCTCGTCCGCCGAGGCAACGATCAGCCCGGACCGGTCCGACGTCTGTTGGGCGCCGGTCATGATGCTGGTCGACGTGTCGGTGAGCCGGGCGCTGGCCTCGGCGACGGTCGCCGCCGACCCGCCGATGGCGCGGACCGTGTCACCGATCTTCGCGACGAACGTGTTGAACGACCGGCTGACCGACGTGAACTCGTCGTCGCCGCCGGCGTCGAGGCGGCGGGTCAGGTCCCCGTCGCCGTCGGCGATGTCGGCGAGCCGGTCGCCGATGGCGCGCAGCGGCCGGATGATGGACAGCGACAGCGCGACGGCCAGCAGGATCGACAACAGCAGCGCCGCGATGCCGGCGACGGTCGCGGTCCGGCTCGTCGTGCTCGCCGAGTGCTGCGCGCCGCGTTGCGCGGCGGCGGACTTCTGCCGGGCGACGGCGAGCAGGTCGTCGACGCCGTCGCTGATCGTCTGGTACACGTCCAGGGCCGCACCGGCGACGATGTCGTTGGCCTCGGCCGTCCGCGCCGGGGTGCCGGCCCGGTAGGCGGCGATGACCCGGTGGTCGAGGTCGAGGAACTCGGTGAACGCGGCCCGGATCGCGCGCACGTCGGCCTGCTGGCCGGCGGTCAGCGGCAGCGCCGCCATGGCGTCGACCTCGGCGCTGAAGCTGTCCATCGCCGCGAGGAACGCCGCGCGGGACACCGCCGTGTCCGCGGTCGCGTCGGCGGCGCCCCGGATGATGTCGAAGGCGTAGCCGGCCTGCCAGCCCAGCACGTCGGTGCTGCGGAACTTCAGCTGCTGCGCCGCGTCGAGCTCGGCCTGTGCGGCGGACAGGCTGGACGCGGTCGTGCGGGTGCCGTCGGCGGAGGACAACGCCGCCAACCAGATGGCCACCACGCACAGGGAGACGATCAGGAACCCGACCGCCAGCCGCGTCGCGACCCGGGTCCGCCGGAGCATGTTCATGTCGTCGAGCCTCCTGAACGGGCTACGCCATCGGGCACTCCTGAGCCTCATCGGCTCCGCCCGGCGGCACGGCAGGAAAACCCGCGGACTTCCGGATCGGGTCGAACAGCGGCGAGCGCACCAGCTGCCGCCACGGCAGGAAGAGGGGCTCGGGCAGGGCGTCGAAGTCGTACCATCCCAAACTCGCGCACTTGTCGGGCTCGAGGATCGCCGGCTCGCCGGACACGTGGTCGCTGAGCATCCAGACGGTGACGTAGTGGCGGTCCTCGTCGGCGAAGATGTCGTTGGTGACGGCGCCGAACCGGACATTGGTGATCTGGACGCCGGTCTCCTCGGCGACCTCGCGGACCGCGGTGTCCTCGAACGACTCGCCGAACTCGAGGTGGCCGCCGGGGACCGACCACGTGCCGGCGCCGTGCGCGCCCTGCCGCCGCGCCATCAGGAACCGTCCGTCGCGGAAGACGAACACCCCGATCCCGACCTTGACGTCCCCGTTTTCCACGGCGGCCATGGTACCGGTGAGCTACAGCGGCGAGATCCTCGGCGTCAGTCCGTGGCGCGGCGTTCGAGCGGACACTGGTACCAGAGGAAATCCGGCAACGGCGGGGTCTCGAACTGCCGTCCGTCGGCCCGCACGGCCACGACCGCGTCCGGCTCGCTGAGCGCGGCGGTCTGGATCCAGCCGCCGTTGCGGGCCCGGCCCGTCCGGATCAGTTCGTCGTGCAGCCCGCTCGGCGCCCACTGCGCCTCGAACGCCTCGACCAGGCCTTCGGTCGTGTCGGCGAACTCGTACCGCACTGCGTACGGCCGGTCGCGGTGCCACCACTCGACCCGGTTCACCGGGCGTCGCAGGGTCTGCTCGACCCGGCCGCCCGGGTTCTCCTCCTCGGCCAGGCGCAGCCGGATCTCGAGGATCTCGGTCTGGTCGCGCACATGGATCCCGGCGGCCAGCCCACCGTCGTCGTCGCGATACGCGTAGCTCTCCACGTGGTCCGCCGGCCACGACCGGGCGGCGATGTACAGCGCGTCGAGGAGATCCTCCTCGGCGGCGGTGAGCGGCTGATCGACCCCCGGCTCCCATTCGTAGCCGAACCACTCGTCGCTGCGCAGCTCGGCCGGCAACGGATCCGGCGCGACGGTCGATCTCGGCCGTCCCCACCGCCTGTCGGCCCGCTGCTTCCAGGCGGTGCTGGCCGTCCCGAACGCGGCGCCGGCGAGGGCTCCGACGCCCAGCCAGCGGGCGCGCCCCTCACCGAACACCGTCGCCGCCACCCCGAACCCGACGAGCAGCAGCACGCCCACCAGCAGCATCCACGGCTTCGGCGTCATATCGACCGGCGCCCGGTCCTCAGCGGTAGCGGGCTGCCGCTCCGGGCGCGACCCCAGCAGGTCGCGCAGGCCGTAGACCAGGCCGACCGCGAAGAACGCCGCCCCGCCGCCGCCCACCCAGCGCGCGACGCCGTCGCCGGTCACCGCCAGCCAGGTCCCGGCCGCGATGAACCCCAGCATGACCGCGACGAAAGCCCATGGTTTCACCGGCAGATCATGCCGGACCGCCGAGCCCCGCCGCTCGCCCGTTTCCATCGGGCCGACCACCGGCGGCTACGCTCCCCGCCATGGGAGTGACGGGACTGGTGGCCGCGGTGCTGAGCGCGGGGCTGATGGCGTGGCCGGCGCCGGTGGTGAGCCCGTCCACTGCGGCACCGGCGCCGGTGCCGTGCCCGTACGCCACCATCGCCACGATCCCGCCGACGCCGCCGTCGCCCGAACGCGATCCGGCCGCGCCCGTGGTCGGCGGCGGCCAGCTCGGCACGACCGGCCTGGCCGTCGCCCCGGGAACCCCGGCGCCGCCGACGCTGTCAGCGATGTCGTGGATCGTCGCCGACCTCGACACCGGCGAGGTCCTCGGCGCCTGCGCGCCGCACCTGCGCCGCCGGCCCGCCAGCGTGCAGAAGCTGCTGCTCGCCGCGACCGCGCTGCCGAAACTCGACCCGGCGCTGGTCGTCGAGGCCACCCCGGAGGACCTCGCGTTGCCGAAGGACAGCTCGGCCGTCGGCATGATCGTCGGCGGGAAGTACCCCGTGTCGACGCTGTGGCTCGGGCTGCTGCTCCAGTCGGGCAACGACACCGCCAACGCCCTCGCCCGCGTGGCCGGCGGCGACGGCGGGGTCGCCGCGACGGTCGCGGCCATGAACGCCGAGGCGCGCCGGCTCGGCGCCGACGACACCCACGCCGTCACCCCGTCCGGCCTGGACGCCCCGGACCAGCTCACCAGCGCCTACGACCTGGCGCTCATCGCCCGCGCCGACTTCGCCCGGCCCGACTTCGTCACCTACGACACCACCCTGGTCTTCCAGTGGCCGGCGCAGCCGCCGAAGGACCCGAAGGGCTTCCAGATCCAGAACGAGAACAAGCTGCTGACCGAGTACCAGGGCGGGCTGGGCGGCAAGACCGGCTTCACCGACGAGGCCCGGCACACGTACGTCGGCGCCGCGCAACGCAACGGCCGGCGGCTCGTGGTCACCATCATGGGCGCCGAGATCGTGCCCGCCCGCGCCTGGAAGCAGAGCACGATGCTGTTCGACTGGGGGTTCGCGCTGCCCGCCGCCACGTCCGTCGGCCACCTCGTGACGCCGGAGGAGGCGGCCGCGCTGCACAGCCCGCCCCCGCCGACCGCACCCGTCCAGTCCGCCGCACCGGCCGCGCATCGGGCCGGCGGCTACTCGATCTGGCCGACCGTGCTCGCGGTCGGCGCGGTAGCCCTCACCGCCGTCACGGTCGGAGTGATCACGGTCCTGCGCCGCCGCCGGCGCTCCTGACGCTATCCTCGCGACGTGGATGATCAACCCTGCGGCTGCCTGATCTGCACCGGCACGCTCCCCGGCCGGGACGCGAAGCTGCTGTCCACCGTCGCGGGGCAGGGCTGGTCCGCGCTCCGGGTCCCCGGCGCCGTCGACTTCGCGTACACCGTCGGGCTCTGGCACACGTTCCGCCTGCCGGAGCTGGCCATGTTCGGCCTCGAAGGCGACGACATGCAGGGCTGGCTCAACAGCTGCGCCGAGCACGTGCGGGCCAACGGGCTGCCCGCCGCCGAGGTCCCGTTCACCGGTGTCATCGACGGGTTCCCCACCCAGCTGCGGCCCGTCGACGAGTCGTGGCGGGACGCGTTCTTCGGCACCGCGCACCGGTTCTACCGCGGCCGGCCCGTGCCGTTCCAGCAGCTGGTGTGGCCCGACTCGGCCGGCCGCTGGCCGTGGGACGAGCAGGCCACGGCGAGCAGCCGCACCCGGCAGGCGTTCACCTGGCTCCCCGTCGACCGGCACCCCGCCGGCGGCTGGCGGCTGCTCGGCGAGTTCGGCGACGACTTCCCGCTGCCGGCCGAGGCCGACAGCTGGGCGCTCACCACCCGCGCCGTTCTCGACGGCACCCGCGCGCCGGCGCTGGTGCTGTTCGACGACGAGGTGTTCGACGTGCTCGACGATCGCGGCCACGACGCCGACGACCTGTGCGTCACCCACCTCGGCTCGCTCGTGCACCGGCATCCGTCCCTGGGCGGGCTCGGCGACCTCCGCGACGGGTGGGCGGCCACCGGTACCCCCGCCGGCGGCTGGCACCACACGGAGCTGACGGCGGAGCAGCGCGACGCGAGCGTCGCCGGCTGGGAACGCGGGCAGGAAACCCGGGTCATCGGCTGAGGCCTACGATCGGGCGATGGCACTTGATCGGCTGGACCTCGGCGTGCCCGTGCGCCGCATCGGGCTCGGGCTCGCCGCCGTCGGGCGGCCCGGCTACATCAACCTGGGGCGGCAACGGGACCTGCCGGAGGACCGGTCGGTGGCGTCGATGCGGGCGCGCAGCCACGAACTGCTGGACTTCGCGTACGCGGCCGGGGTCCGCTACATCGACGTGGCCCGCTCCTACGGTCTCGCTGAGGAGTTCCTGGCCGGCTGGCTCGGTGACCGGCGCGACATCGTCGTCGGCTCCAAGTGGGGGTACACCTACACGGCCGGGTGGCGCATCGACGCGCCGGTGCACGAGGCCAAGGACCACGGCGTCGCCACGTACGACCGGCAGGTCAGCGAGACCCTGGCGCTGTTCGGGGACCGGCTCGACCTGTACCAGATCCATTCCGTGACACCGGACAGCACCGCGCTGACCGACCGGGCCCTGCACCACCGGCTCGCGGACCTGGCCGCCCGCGGCGTCACCGTCGGGCTGTCCACCAGCGGGCCGCGCCAGGCCGACGCCATCCGGGCCGCGCTGCGCGTCGAGGTCGCCGGCGAGCCGCTGTTCCGCAGCGTCCAGGCGACCTGGAACCCCCTCGAGCCGTCGGCCGGGCCCGCGCTCGCCGAGGCACACGCCGACGGGCGCACCGTCATCGTCAAGGAAGCCATGGCCAACGGTCGCCTCGCCGACCGGGACGCGGACGCCATCGCGGCGGCGCTGGACCAGCCGTGGGCGGGCGTGGTGCTGTCCGGCGCGGCGACCACGTCGCAGCTCACCTCGAACCTGCGGGCCCTGTCCCTGGCCGACCTGGGCCCGCTGCCGTTGCCGGAGACTCCGGACGGATACTGGCGGCACCGCGGCACGCTGGCGTGGTCGTAGCCCATGCACGGTGCCGCGTACTGGCTGCAGTACGAACCGTTCGCGAACGGTGACGCCCACCTGGTCGAACGGGACCCGCGGGTCCATGACCTGTTCATCATGGCCAAGTTCCGGCTCGAGCTGGCCTTCCTAGGCCGGCGGTGGCTGCTGCCCCACTTCGGCCAGGACACGGACCTCGCACTGCGCGCACGTCTGGCTGAAACCGCCACCGCCGCCGTCGCCGGGATCACGCTGGGCAGCCTCCGCGGCGTGCCGAGCATCCTGTGCGACATCGACCTGCCCGCGGACTGGTTCCGCGGACCGGTCGACGGCCTGGTCGGCCTGCGGATCATCACGGCCGGCGTGGACGCCCTCGGCGTCGTCGGCCGGGAACTCGGCCTCGGCCCGATCCCGATGCGGTCCCCGGGCCAGGACCGGCGCCGCGATCCCTATGCCGACGACATCTGGCTGTTCACCCCGGAGCCGGCGTTGGTCGCGGCGCAGCGGGCGGCCCGCGAGGCGTTCGACGCTGTGCCGCCGGGGCACGGCGTCCTGTGCGGCCGCCCGGGCGGCGCGAAGCCGCGGTGGACCGCTCGCGTTGTCTCGGCGCTGCGGGCCGAGCCCTTGTCCGACCCGGCCGGAGGGGAGGTCCACCTGTGGCAGATCCCACCACTGCCCTGACCTACGAGGTGGTCGGGGGTACCCCCAGACAGCGCAAGGCGGCGGGGAAGGACTGCGTGACGGTGCTGCACTGGCTGTCGCACTGGTCGGACCTGCTGACCTCGGCGTTCCGTCAGCCGCCGAGCCTGCGGTTCGACGTCGACGGCACGGGCGCCGCGGCGCAGGGCACGACGCTGACCGTCGGGCTCCGCGACCTGGCCGGCGGACCGGCCGCGCTGCTGCTCGCGGTGCTCACCGCCATCGACCGGGACCTGGCCCCGACCCAGCGCCGGGTGCCGGCGCTGGAAGTGTCACGCAACCGCCGCCGCACCGACATCGACGACCCGGACATCGCCTTCCTCAGCCACGACGAGCTGGTGCTCACCGTCAACCTCACCGGCACCGACCTGCACGCCGTCGACGACCGGCTCGGCGAGCTCCTCGACGGCGTCGCCGACCTCGCCGACGTGCACGGCGGCCCGACCACGGGGCGCTGGATCCTGCTCCCACCGTGAGGACGGCACCCGTGTGTCACCGGTCGTCGTGGCGCACCAGCCCGCACTCGTAGGCGAGGATCACCGCCTGGACCCGGTCGCGGAGGCCGAGCTTGGCGAAGATCCGGCCGATGTGGGTGCGCAGCGTCCCCGGCGCCAGCAGCAGGTCGTGGGTGATCTCGGGGTTGGACCGGCCACGGGCGATCAGGGTGAGGACCTCGAGCTCCCGGGCGGTGAGGACGGCCAGCCGATCGGACGGGTCCACCCGGGACGGCGCGCTGCCGACGTAGTGGTCGATGAGCCGGCGCGTCACGCTGGGCGCGGTGACGGACTCGCCGGACGCGACGGTGCGGACCGCGGCGAGGAGGTCCTCGGCGAGCGCGTCCTTGAGCAGGAAGCCGCTGGCTCCGGCCCGCAGCGCGGCGTACACGTACTCGTCCAGGTCGAAGGTCGTCAGGATGAGCACCCGGGCGTCGGCGCCGGGCAGGGCACGGACGCGCCGGGTCGCCTCGACGCCGTCCATGCCGGGCATGCGGATGTCCATCAGGACCACGTCGGGCCGGACGCTGTCGACCACCCGCACCGCGGCCTCGCCGGTCCCGGCCTCACCGACCACGGCGATGTCGTCGGTCTCGTCGAAGATGACCCGGAACGCCGTGCGCATCAGCGTCTGGTCGTCCACGAGCACCACGCGGATCCGCCGGGCGGGGTCGTCGCTCACCGGACGGCCGCCGTGCTGTCGGGGACCCGGCCCGGCTGCGACGACACGGGGAGGCGGGCCCGCACGGCGAACCCCCCGCCCGGCTCCGGCCCGACGGTCAGCGCCCCGCCGAGCAGGTGGACACGCTCGGCGATGCCCCGCAGCCCGTTGCCGTCCTCCCGGCGCGGGCCGGCGGGGCGGCCGGCGCCGTCGTCGACGACCTCGATCTCGACCCGGTCCGGGCGGATCGTCACGGTCACGCCGGCCTCGGCGCCCGGCGCGGCGTGCTTGAGCGTGTTGGTGAGCGCTTCCTGCACGATCCGGTAGGTGGACAGGTCCACCCCGGCGGGCACGTCCTCCGGCGGCCCGGTGACCGCCAGGTGCACCGGCACGCCGGCCGCCCGGACCCGCTCGACCAGGCCGGGCAGCTCGGCGATGCCGACCTGCGGGGCGAGGCCGTGCCCGGCGTCCGGCGCGGGCCCGAACGCGCCGACCAGCCGCCGCATCTCGGCCAGAGACTCGCGGCCGACCGTGATGACCTCGCGCATCGCCTGCGTGGTGCGCTCCGGGTGCCGGTGCTGGGCGGCCAGCGCCGCCTGCGCCTGCGCGACGACGACGGAGAGGCTGTGCGCCACCACGTCGTGCAGGTCCCGGCCGATCCTGGCCCGCTCGGTGGCCGTCGCCAGCGCGATCCGATGGCGCTGATCCCGCTCCAGGTCCGCGGCGCGCTGTTCGAGGGTCTCCAGATGGGCCTGCCGGGCGCGGGAGGCGGTGCCGAGCGCGTAGGCGAGCGCCAGGACCAGCAGCATCGTCAGCCCCGGCTCGATGACCTTGTGCTGGATGTCCGCGACGGAGAGCTCGAAGCTGGGCACGGCCTTGCCGGGGGACGTCGGCTTCCTGACCCCGGGGCCGGCGGAGAGGCCGAGCTGGTTGACGACGCCGACGACGATGACGGCGAGCATCAGCCCGCCCAGCGCCGCCGCGGACAGCCGCCGGGACCGGCTGCGGCTGGCCAGGGTGTACAGCGTGACCGGCACGGCGAGGTCGATGAGCAGGAAGAACTGGATCTGCGGTCCCTGCGGGTCGCGGGTCAGCGCGTGCGCCGCCGCGCCGAGGCTGGTCAGGGCCAGCGCCACCAGCGGCCACCGGTGCTGCAGGAGCAGGCCCACGACCATCACGGCGGTCCAGGCCCACCAGGTGGCGAGCAGCCGGCCGGCGGCCTGCGGGTCGTTCGTCGTGTCGGTGAGCAGCGCGCCGTCCACCTGCCACTCGACCGGTTTCAGCACCGGGTTGGACAGCACCGTCAGGAACAGTGCCAGCACCGCGTCGAGGAGGTAGACCCGTCGAGCGAGCAGAAGACGGTACAGTTCGCCGGCCCGGTGCACGGAACCCAGCGTAGACAGCGGTGCTGCGGTGCGCATCGGACCGCGCTCGTACCCCTGGGTAGGAGCGGACTCCGATCAGCCGGCGGCAAAGATGGGATCGGGCTCAGACGACACCGGTGCCGCCCGGGCTCCAGCCTATGAGGCATGACGACAGTCCTTCTCCGGCACCGGATAGCGATCGTCCTGCTCGCCGCGGTCGGCATCCTCTCGGCCTGCGGCGGCGGCAAGGCCGACCCGGCCGCGTCCCAGACCGCGGCCGCGATGAGCGACGACCAGATCATGACCCTCGTCCGGCAGTACGGGCAGTGCATGCGCGACCACGGCGTCGCCCGCTTCCGGGACGGGACGCTCGAGGACGGGCGGCTCACCCGGGCCGGCGCGCCCGACGGGTCGGTCACGGAGGAACAGATGCGGGTCGCGACCGAGGCGTGCGAACACATCTCCGCCCAGCTGCCGGCCAGCGTCCTGGCGCCGGAGCCGCCGCCGTCCGCCGCGAAACTCGAGCAGATGACCAGGTTCTCCGAATGCGTCCGGCAGCACGGACTGCCGGACTGGCCGGACCCGGACAGCCGCGGCGCGTTCAAGGTCACCGACCCGACCGTGGTGAAGTCCGACAAGTTCCAGGCGGCCCAGGCCGCGTGCAAGGAGCACTACGACGGCGGGATCAAACTCAACGGCGGGTCGAAGAAGTGAGCACCGGCAGGGTGCTCGGCAGCGTCGTGGCGGTGGCCGCGGCCGGCACGGCGGTCGGGGCGGTCTGGTTCGCGGTGGCCGCGCAGCCGCAGGCCGCCGACGACGGCACGGTGGCGGTGGCGACGGGCACCGCCGAGGTCACCAGGGGCACGGTGTCCGAGCGGGTGCAGGTCAGCGGGGCGCTGGGCTTCGCTGGGTCCTACCCGGTGAACCGCCTCGGCGAGCCGGGCGTGCTGACCGCCGTGGCCGCGGCCGGCGCCACGGTCGGCCGCGGCGGCGAGCTCTACGCGGTGAACGGCCGGCCGGTGCGGCTGCTGTTCGGCGCCACACCCGCCTACCGGGACTTCGCCGGCGGCATGACGGACGGCGCCGACGTCCGGCAACTGGAGGAGAACCTGGTGGCGCTCGGCGCCGACCCCGGCCACCAGATCACCGTGGACCAGCACTTCTCGGCGGCCACCACGACCGCGATCCGCCGCGTGCAGACCATCTGGGGGCTGCCGGTCAGCGAGCGGACCGGCAGCCTGGCGCTGGGTCAGGTGGTGTTCCAGCCCGGCGCCCTGCGGGTCAGCCAGGTCCAGGGCGCCG
The DNA here is from genome assembly GCF_016862795.1 of Dactylosporangium siamense. Taxonomy (GTDB): domain Bacteria; phylum Actinomycetota; class Actinomycetes; order Mycobacteriales; family Micromonosporaceae; genus Dactylosporangium; species Dactylosporangium siamense. The sequence goes on from NZ_BONQ01000112.1 coordinate 49,262, forward strand.
TCGGCACCACGATCGAGCCGGACCGGCCGGTCCTGACCGCGACCTCCGCCACGCCCGCCGTCACCGCCCAGGTCACCCTGGAGCGGCGGCCACTGATCCACGTCGGTGACCTGGTCACGGTCACCGTCGCCGGCGTGCCGCCGTTCCCCGGGACCATCACGGAGATCGGCCGGGCGACCAGCGCCCCGACGAACGGGCCGGCCGGGCCGCCCATGGTGCCGGTGACGATCAGCGTCACCCTGCCGGCCGCCGCCGGCGACCTGGACGAGGCGCCGGTCGACATCGCCGTCACCCGGCAGACCCACGACGACGTTCTGCTGGTGCCGGTCGCCGCGCTGCTGGCCCGCCCCGGCGGCGGATACCAGGTGCGCCTGGACTCCGGCCAGTACGTGCCGGTCGAGCCCGGCCTGTTCGACAGCCTCAGCGGCACGGTCGAGGTGACCGGTGACCTGAGCGCCGGCCAGCGGGTGCAGGTGCCCGCCGCATGAGCGGCCAGCGCAGCGGC
>NZ_BONQ01000113.1 GCF_016862795.1 Dactylosporangium siamense
TCGGGCCGCTCATGGAATTGCAGGGTTGGCTCAGGCCGACGCCGGAGCGCAGCGGAGGTGGCGGCATGAGCCCGGTCCTGCACCTGCGCGACGCGCGGAAGGTCTACCCCGGCACGCCGCCGGTCGAGTCGATCCGCGGCATCACCCTCACCATCCACAGTGGAGAGCTGACCGCGATCGTCGGCCCGTCCGGGTCGGGCAAGACCACCCTGCTCAACCTCGCCACCGGCCTGGACCGCCCGACGAGCGGCTCGGTCCGCATCACCGGGCAGCCGATCGAGGACCTCTCCGACCGGCGGCTCGCCGGGCTCCGCGCGCACCGCCTCGGCGTGGTTTTCCAGCAGTTCCACCTGATCGCCCACCTCAGCGCGCTGGACAACGTCGCCACCGGCCTGCTGTACCGCGGCGTCCCGGCCACGACCCGCCGCGCCGCGGCAACCGACGCGCTGGCCCGGGTCGGCCTCGCCCACCGGGCCCACCACAAGGCCCAGAAGCTCTCCGGCGGGGAACAGCAGCGGGTCGCCATCGCCCGCGCCCTCGTCGGCCGGCCGCCGGTGGTGTTCGCCGACGAACCCACCGGCAACCTCGACTCGGTCACCGGCGCCGGCATCCTCGCCCTGCTGCGCGACCTGCACGCCGACGGCACGACGATCGTCGTCATCACCCACAGCGACGAGGTCGCGCAGGCCGCCCACCGGCGGATCACGCTGCGGGACGGGCTCGTCGCGGACGATACCGGGAGCCCCGAATGACCCCGCTGTCCCGCCTGCGCGCCGCCGACCTGCTGCCGGTGGCCACGATCGGCCTGCGGTCCAGGCCGGCCCGGGCCGCCCTGTCGGTGCTCGGGGTCGGCATCGGCATCGCCGCCGTCGTCGCGGTCCTCGGCATCACCCGCTCCAGCCAGGCCGACCTGCTCGCCCGCATCGACCGGCTCGGCACCAACCTGCTGACCGTCGCCGACGGGCAGAGCGCCAGCGGCACGGAACGGCCGCTGCCCGCGACCGCCGCCGGCGGGGTCGGCGCCACGAGCGGCGTGCAGGCCAGCGCGCCCACCGCCGAGATCACCGACGTCCGGGTCCGCCGCAACGAGCTCGTCCCCTCCGCCGGCACCGCCGGGCTGACGGTGCGGGCCGCCGACGCCGCGCTGCTGTCCACACTGGACGGACACCTGGCCCACGGCGCGTTCCTCACCGACCTGACCGGCCGGTATCCGGTCGCCGTCCTCGGCCAGGTGTCCGCGTCGCGGCTGGGCATCGCCGACCTGTCGGGCCGCCCGCGAATCCTGCTCGGCGGCCACTGGTACACCGTCATCGGGATCCTGAACCCGGCGGAACTGGCGCCGGAGATCGACCGGTCGGTGCTGATCGGGTTCGGCGCCGCCGCCCAGGACTTCGGCCACGACGGGCACGCGAGCCGCATCTACGTCCGGGCGGTGCAGGAGCGCACGGTCGAGGTCGCGGCGATGCTCGGCCGCGCCGCCAACCCGGAACACCCGGAGGACGTCGCGGTCAGCCGCCCGTCCGCCGCGCTGTCGGCCCGGCTGGACGCGGCCGAGTCCGGCACCGCGCTGTTCGTCGGCCTCGGCGCGGTGGCGCTCCTCGTCGGCGGGGTCGGCGTCGCCAACATGATGGTCATCTCCGTGCTGGAACGCCGCACCGAGATCGGCCTGCGCCGCGCGCTGGGCGCCGCCCGCCGGCACGTGGGCCTCGAGTTCTTCGTCGAGTCGCTGCTCCTCGGCGCGGCCGGCGGCGCCGCCGGCGTCGTCCTCGGCGCCGGTGCCACCTACGCCCTGGCCCTCCAGCGCGGCTGGCAGCCGCTGATACCCGGGTCCGCGGTCGGGCTCGGCCTGGCCGCGGCGTGCGCGGTCGGTGCGATCGCCGGGCTGTACCCCGCCCTCCGAGCGGCCCGGCTCACCCCGACCGACGCGCTGCGGACCGGTTGACTGCGGGCCGCCGACGTGTCCCGGGTCGCGCACGCGCAGCGGACGGCCGAGGACCTCCCGGCCCGGCGGACGCGTCCGGGCATGCCGTCGTTTCTGCCCGGGCCGGCGCCGCGCGGGGCGCCGCGACACCCGATGTTGCTGGTCGGGCTCGCGGTCGCCGCGCTGGTGCTGTGCTCCGTGCTGCTGCTCGCCGCCTATCTGCTCCGAGTCTGGTTCAGCGGATAGTCAGGCCGACCCGTTGCGAGGTCGGGTCGGCCGGGCCGAACCGGGCCGGCCGGTAGCCGCGGACGGCGCCGGACAGGTAGACGAACAGCGCGCCGACGAGCACCGGGTAGAGCACCTCGATGAACATCAGCGGCAGCAGCATCATGCCGGCGATGAACCACGCGAACACGTTGACGACGGCGTAGACGACGAGCCGGGACACGCCCCGGTGCACGGCCTTCCCGCCCGGGGTCCGGCCGCGGGCGACGTCGATGAGCGCCTTGACCAGCAGCACCAGGCCGACCAGGACGGCGAGCAGCGACGCCTGGAACGTGCCCGGGTCGAGGATGTCGACCTTCGCGTCGGACGTGTCGGCCTGGATGGCCTCGGCGAGGACGGTGCGGGCGCCGCGCAGGTCCGCCTTCACGAGCTCGGCCTGGGTCAGTGAAGCGCCGGTGAAGTCCGCGCCGCGCAGGTCCGCGCCGGTCAGGTCCGCCTGGCTGAGGTCGGCGTCGGCGAACGACGCGTCGCGGGCGTCGACGGTGTCGAGCTCGGCCTGGCTGAGGTCGGCGCCGTCGAAGCGGGCGCCGCGCAGGTTGGCGCCGGTCAGGGTGGCCTGGATGAGGTCGGCGTTGCGGAACGAGGCGCCGTGCGCGTCGACCCGGGACAGGTCGGCCTGGCCGAGGTCGAGGCCGTCGAGGATCGCGCCGTGCAGGTCGGCGCAGGTGAGGTCGGGCAGGCCCTCGAGGGTGGTGATGTGCTGGCCGGCCAGCTGCGCGCGGGTCGCCGGGCAGTCCGGGCCGCGGGTCGGTGCGGCGCCGGCGGGGGTGGCGCCGGCCAGGGCGAGCGTCGCGATGATGAGGAGTGCACCCATGGCGTGGGCGAGGCGGGAGGTCGGCACGGGCACAGCATCAACCGTCGTGGGCCAGGTTCGCCGTGCTCCGTCTGGATCGCGACACGGTCGCCGGGATCACGTGACGGTTCGCGGACATAGCGGCGGCGACGATGCCGGCGACACCCAGCGGCAGCACGATCAAATGGGCCTCAGTCGGTGGCCGTCCGGTTCGGTTCCTCGAAGTGGCGGATGAGGTCGCCGATGCTGCGTAACCAGCGGCGGGCCCGGTCGCTCCAACCGCCGTCCTCGCCATCCGCTCCGCCGTTTTCGCCGCCGCTCAGGAGGATGACGGCCTCGCCGCCGAGGAACGACAGGCCGATGAGACCGGCGACGTCGGCCGGGCGCATGGGGCCCAGGGAGCCGAACCGTTCCTCCGCCTCCGTGGCGACCTGCACCAGCACGAAGAACCAGGCCTGGAGCATGGTCGAGACCCGGGCGGCGACCTGCGGGTCGGACCAGCCGGCCGCGATCATCTCCTGCAGCACCCGCACGTAACCGGAGGCGAGGTCGTCGTCGAGGAAGTCGCACGCCTGCTCGTAGCGCCTCCAGAGGGGTGTCTCCGCGCCGTACATTTGGATCTGACGGTCGACCAGCCGCTGATTCTCGTGGTCGAGCAGCGCCAGGATCACGCCCTGCTTCCCACCGAAGTGGTAGTGGATCTGGCTGAGCGGCACGCCCGCCTGCTCGGCGACGCGGCGGGTGGACAGCGCGGCATAGCCGTCGGCGAGCAGGCACGCCCTCGCGGCCTCGATGATTCGGACGGCGGTGCTCAAGCGGCTGCCTCCTTGTTCGGTCGGTCGACCGAATGCTACCGTGAATCCGGTCGGTCGGTCGACCGAACAAGGAGGCCCCCATGCTTCGCAAAGCGCTCGTGCTCGTCTACGGCGCGACGGCCTATCTGGCCTTCCTCGCGACCCTGCTCTACACGATCGGCTTCCTGGCCGGCGTCGCCGTGCCAAAGGGCATCGACGACGGCGCTGTCGGCCCGGCGTGGCGGGCGCTGCTGGTCGACGCCGCGCTGCTGACCCTGTTCGCCATGCAGCACAGCGTCATGGCCCGGCCCTGGTTCAAGCGGTGGTGGACCCGGTTCGTGCCGACCTCCGTCGAGCGCAGCACCTATGTCCTGGCGTCCACCGCCGTGCTGGTCCTGCTGCTGTGGCAGTGGCAGCCGCTGCCCGCCGAGGTGTGGTCGGTCGGCCCGTCCTGGGCCCGCGCCGTGCTGTGGGCCGTCTACGCGCTCGGCTGGATCGTGCTGGTCTTCAGCACCTTCGCCGTCGGGCACTTCGACCTCTTCGGCCTGCGCCAGATCCTCGCCCGGGCGCGGGACCGTAACTATGCCGAGCCCGAGTTCCGGGAGCCGCTGATCTACCGGCTGGTCCGGCACCCGCTCATGGTCGGCTTCCTGATCGCGTTCTGGGCCGCGCCCGACCTCAGCGTCGGCCGCCTCGTCTTCGCCCTCGCGGCGAGCGGCTACATCATGGTGGGAGTCCGGCTGGAGGAGCACGACCTGCGGGCGCAGCTCGGCGAGCCCTATGAGCGCTACCTGCGGCGGGTCCCGCGCTTCGTGCCGCGCCCCGGCGCGTTGAAGCAGGGCTGAGCGGGAGGGCGGGGGAGCCATGCGGGCACGGCAGGCGGACACCGAGGGCTTCATCGAGCACGACGGCGTCAAGATCCATTTCGAGGTGTACGGCGAAGGCGGCCCCACGATCCTGCTGCTGCCGACGTGGACCCTGGTCCACAAACGGATCTGGAAGATGCAGCTGCCCTACCTCGCCCGTCACTTCCGCGTCGTCACCTACGACGGCCCCGGCAACGGACGCTCCGACCGGCCGACGACCCCACCGGCGTACGGGCAGGCGGCCCAGGTCGCCTATGCCCTCGCCGTGCTCGACGCCACCGGCACCGACAAGGCGGTCGTCGTGGCGCTCTCCCGGGCCGTCAACTGGGCCCTCGAACTCGCCGCCGAACACCCCGCGCGGGTCCATGGCACCGTCGCGATCGGCGCCTCCATCGCCCTCACCCCGCCCGGGCAGGCCCGCGCCGCCTCCGGCGGGCTGGACGACCCGCCGGCACCCGACCTCCCGCCATCTGCGGTGCCGCGGCTCGGCACCGACCCGGCGAGCCACTGGCGCAAGTACAACCGGCGTTACTGGCACACCCGGCACGACGACTTCGCCTGGTTCTTCATGGGCCAGTGCTTCAACGAGCCGCACTCGACGAAGGCGGTCGAGGACGGCGTCGGCTGGGCCCTGGAGACCACCGGCGCCGTCCTGGACGTCGAGAGCCAGGCCGACCGGCCCGACCGCGACGCGCTCGAGTCCTGGTGCGCCCGGCTGACCAGCCCGGTGCTGGTCCTGCACGGCAGCGCCGACCATGTCGTCCCGCTCGCCCGCAGCGAGGCGCTCGCCGAGCTCACCGGCGGGGACCTGGTCGTCATCGACGGCGGCGGGCACATCCCGATCGCCCGCGACCCCGTCCAGGTCAACCTGCACGTGCGCGGGTTCGCCGAGCGGTTCCGCCCGGCGGCGCCGACCCGCCAGGTGTGGAGCCGCTGGCAGTCCCGGCCGCAGCGGGTCCTCTACCTGTCCTCGCCGATCGGCCTCGGCCACGCCCGGCGCGACCTCGCCATCGCCACGCAGCTGCGCGAGCTGCGGCCCGGCGTCCAGATCGACTGGCTCACCCAGCACCCGGTCACCCGGATGCTCGCCGACGCCGGTGAGCGGGTCCACCCCGCGAGCCGGTTCCTGGCCAACGAGTCCGCGCACGTGGAGAGCGAGTCGGGCGAGCACGACCTGCACTGCTTCGAGGCGCTGCGGCGGATGGACGAGATCCTCCTCGCCAACTTCATGGTCTTCCACGACCTGCTCGCGCAGGAGCGCTACGACCTCGTCGTCGGCGACGAGGCCTGGGACGTCGACCATTTCCTGCACGAGAATCCCGAGCTGAAGCGGTCGGCGTATGCCTGGCTCACCGACTTCGTCGGCTTCCTGCCGATGCCGGCCGGCGGCGAGCGGGAGGCGCTGGTCGCCGCCGACTACAACGCGGAGATGATCGGCCACATCGCCCGCTACCCACGGCTGCGCGACCGCTCGATCTTCGTCGGCGACCCCGACGACGTCGTGGACGAGCGGTTCGGCCCCGATCTGCCCCGCATCCGTGACTGGACGTCGGAGCACTACGACTTCGCCGGCTACGTCACCGGCGCCGGGCCGGCTGCGCCCGACGCCGGCACGCGGGCCGCGTTGCGGGCCTCGCTCGGATATCGCGACGGCGAGCGCGTCTGCGTGGTCACCGTGGGCGGCTCCGGCGTCGGTGGGCACCTGCTCAGGCTGGTCGCCGCCGCGTTCCCCGAGGCCGCCCGGAAGGTGCCCGGACTGCGGATGATCCTGGTCGCCGGTCCGCGCATCGACCCCGCCTCGGTGCCGGCACCGGCGGGCCTGGAGGTCCGGCCGTATGTGCCGTCGCTGGACCGGCACCTCGCGGCCTGCGACCTCGCGGTGGTCCAGGGCGGCCTGACCACCTGCATGGAGCTGACCGCGGCCGGCCGGCCGTTCATCTACGTGCCGCTGCGCAACCACTTCGAGCAGCAGTTCCACGTTACCCACCGGCTGCGCCGCCACGGCGCCGGCCGGCGGATGGACTACGACACCCTGACCCCCGACACACTGGCCGCGGCGATCGCGGAGGAGATCGAGCGCCCCGTCACCTACCGCCCCGTGCCCGGCGACGGCGCCGCCCGCGCCGCCGCTCTGCTCGCCGAGCTCTTCTGAGCGGACACCGCCCACGGTTTGCTGTTCGTGGGGGGTGCCTGCCAAGCTCCGTCCATGACCGCGCTGAAGCTGATAGAGACGTCGCCGGGCAAGTACTCGTTGCTGCTCAACGCCGGGACCACCGACGTCGACGGCCTCGTCGAGGAGCTAGGGCACGAGCCCAACGGGTATTTCTGGGCGGGCGTCGCGCGGCTGCTCGTCAGCACGGAGGCGCCGGCGCTCGAGGGCCGGTTCTCCTACGACCCGGAGGGCGGCATGTTCTGCGCGTATGGCACCGACCGGGGCGCGCTCGAGTCGCTGTCGAAGCTGCTGACCCCTGTCACCACCGACGCGGCGCAGGTCCGGAAGATCGTTGAGCTCGCCAAGGCGAAAGGTGTGGAGCTCGACGACTGACCCGCTTGCACGGGCCGGTCGTCGGGGGTCACCAGCGGATATACGGCCGGCTCGGCCGGCTCAGGGGATGACGAAGGTCGTTGAGCACCATCAGCGTGAACGCGAGCTGTCCGGAAACGCTGATGTCGCTTGGACTACCCCACCGCCTGCCGAAACCGAAGCAGCCAGTGTCACCGCCGCCGAGCCGGGGCCCGGGTCGCGGCCTCGGACCGCGACGACGTGTCGCCGTTCCACCAGGCCTGGTTGGGGGACGTCCTGCCGGCACGGGCCGACGAGACCGCGCACGAACTGCTCGATTGCAAGACTGATAGACCGTCTGCCATGGCGGCGCGGGGAGCAGCGGCCCGGCCAGCGCCCACTGCTCGTCGGTCAGGTCCGAGGGGTGCCGCCACGGACGGAGCATCCGGCCACGTCGGCGGCATCGGCATCGGTGGTCACGCGGGCACGCCGATGCATCATCGGATCTTGTCCCAGAATTCCCATTCCTTGCCGTGGTCGGGGCACTGTTCCCTGAGCTGCTGGGTGGCCAGCGATACCGCCCTGCGACCAGGCTCGGACGGCGTGTAGTGCAACTCGAACTTCTGGCCGCACCTCACACACCTGAGCATGACGTTCCTGGGGGTGCGGCCCCAGACCGCGCGCTCCGCGTCGGGCGGGATCCAGGGGCTCGGCTCGGTGGCCCAGTCGGCGTCGTAACGCTGCACTGCCTCGACGAACTCCGCAGGCGGCCGGTAGTCGTGCGCGGAGACGTAATGCCAGACCAGCGCCGGCGCCGCGAACATCACGCCCGGCCGGGCCGGCACCCTGATCTCGCGGAACGCAAGCCAGGACTGGCCGTCCGACCGCGGATCGGCGATGAGACTCGTGTCTGACGGGCAGAACTCACAGAGGTGCAGGCCGCGTCTCTCGTTGACGGACGGGTTGCCGACGATGTCGAGCAACGCGTCGGCGAACCAGTCCGGGACCGGGCCCGTGTCGAACGGTTGCGAGGCGTCCAGCCAGCCAACGTTGAGCCGCTCGTACCGCGGTCGGTAGTTCAGCGTGCCCCATTCGTATCTGACGGTGTCGTCGTCGCGCGAGTACGTGTAGGGCGTCAGGTCCGCGAAGTAGGTCACCGAGGCAAGATACGCCCGACGACAAGCAGGCCCACTTCTCAAACTGTGGATCAATTTGGTGGCGGCACAATGGCGCGATCTTGTGCAATTGTCGAGTCGGCGGGGTCCGAATCTGCGATGCGTGCGTGAACAGGCGTGATCGCCTGCTTTTGATCAATGAATCTCGATTGATCGACCATGAACTGTAGTGCAGAGGTCACCGAGTGCAATATGGTGACCTTCGCGGCGGTGCGCCCCGCCCGCCGATTTCGGAATGGTCGAACTGGTCACCGAAAACGCCCTTCTTGCACATGGTGAATGCGACCTGGGTTCAACGGATTCGAACCGCCATCAGTCCGCTGCGTCACATCGGAGGAGCCGTGCATCGCGCCCGTCGGATCGTCACACTGTTATCGGCAGCAGCCCTGCTGACCCCCGCGGTCGTCGGCGTGCCCGCCGGCGCGGCACAGGGCGAGACCGTCGCCTCCGGGGTCTACACGGCCGTGATCAGGCGCACCAGCTACGGGGTGCCGCACGTGCTGGCCGCCAGCGTCGGCAGCGCGGCCTTCGGGCAGGCGTGGGCCTACGCCGAGGACCGGTTCTGCGACCTCGCCGATCAGATCGTCAAGGTCCGCAGCGAGCGGTCACGGTGGTTCGGCCCGGGACCCGACGGGGTGAACCTGGCGACCGACTTCGCGTACCAGTCGCTGGGCCTGGTCGACCGCGCCCGCGACCAGCTGACCCGGCTGCAGCCCGAGGAGCGCGACGTCCTCAACGGCTATGTGCGCGGCTACAACGCGTTCCTCGCCGCCACCGGCGCGGCACGAGTGCCCGGCTGGTGCGCCGGGCAGCCCTGGATCGGGCCGATCACCGCGGTGGACGTGCTGGCGTACCAGCGCAACATCGCGATCCTCGCCAGCGGTGACGCACTGCTCGGGCCCATCGCCACGGCCAGCCCACCAGCGAGCGCGCAGGCCGCCGCGCAGGCAAAACTGCCGGTCGGTGCGGCCGTCACCACCGACGGGCTGCAGGGCCTGCAGGAGCAGCGGGCGCTGTCCAGCAACGGCTGGGCGCTCGGCGCGGACAAGTCCCAGACCGGGCGGGGCATGCTCGTGGGCAACCCGCACTTCCCGTGGGAGGGTGAGCTGCGGTTCTGGGAGTCGCAGCTGACCGTGCCCGGCAACCTCAACGTCTACGGCGCCAGCCTCGGCGGGCTGCCCGGCGTGCAGATCGGGTTCAGCGACAAGGTCGCGTGGACGCACACGATCGCCGAGGGCTCCCGCTTCACGTTCTACTCGGTCGACCTCGTGCCCGGCTCGCCGACCACGTACCTCGTCGACGGCCACCCCGAGGCGATGACCTCCAAGCAGGTCACGATCCGGGTCAACAACCAGAACGTCACCCAGACCATGTGGTTCACCAGGTACGGGCCGGTGCTGGACCTGTCCGCCATCGACCCGGCGTTCGGGTGGACCACGACGACGGCGTACACGTACCGCGACGCCAACATCGACAATGACCGGCTGCTGCGGGTCTGGCTCAACATGGCCCGCGCCACCGACGTCAACGGGCTGCGCGCCTCGATCGGGCGGGACCAGGGCATCCCGTGGGTCAACACGATCGCGACCGACTCGGCCGGCAACGCCTGGTACGCCGACTCGTCGCCGACGCCGAACCTGTCCGACGCCTCCATCGCCGAATGGGCCGCCCATCCGCTCGGCGCCCTCAACGGCAGCGACAGCGCCAACGCCTGGGTCGTGCAGGCGGGCGCGCGCTCGCCGGGCCTGATCCCGTTCGCCCGCCAGCCGCAGCTGCTGCGCCGCGACTACGTGTTCAACGCCAACGACAGCCACTGGGTACCGAACCAGAACCAGTTCCTGACCGGGTTCTCACCGTTGCAGGGCGGCGAGTTCACCCCGCTGTCCGCGCGCTCCCGGCAGAACCTGCGACTGATCAACGGCACCAACCGGTTCGACCTGACCGGCCTGGGCACCGCCATTCTGTCCGGGGACTCCCTGACCGCGGCCGAACTGGCCGGCTACGTGGTCACGGCCTGCCGCGCGCAGGGCACCCGCCCGGTGTCCGTCGGCGGCACCCCGGTCGACATCAGCGCCGGCTGCTCCGCGCTCGCCGGCTGGGACCGGCTGTTCGACCCGCAGAGCCGCGGCGCGGTGCTGTGGCGCGAGACGATCGGCGCGGTCCTCGCCGAGCACCCCGACGCGCTCACCGTCGCCGGGCCGCTGTTCGGCGTGCCGTTCAACCCCGCGGACCCGGGCCGCACCCCGCGCGGCGCCCCGGCCGACCCGGCGCCGCTGCTGACCGGCCTCGCCAGCGCGATCCTGCGGCTGCGGGCCGTGGGCCTGCCGTTGAACGTCCAGCTGCAGTCGGTGCAGTACACCGTGAAGGCGGGCCAGCGCATCCCGGTGCCCGGCTCCACGGAGAACGTCGGGATCGCCAACATGGCGCAGTACGAGCCGTTCCCGGGCTCGTCGCGGGAGCCGTTCATGAACCCCGGCACGTTCGTGGACGGCAGCGACCTCACCGACCGCGGCTACGTGGTCAACTACGGCACCAGCTTCCTGCTGACCCTCGCCTACACGTCCTCAGGTCCGTCGGCCCGGTGCATCCTGACGTTCAGTGAGTCAGCCGACCCGGCGTCGCCGTACTTCGCGGACCAGACCCAGCTGTGGTCCCGCAAACAGCTGCGCGACTGCCGCTACTCGGAGTCGTCGATCGCGGCCGACCCGAAGCTGTCGATCAAGACGGTCTGGGGGTGAACGAGGACGGTCAGCAGGTCGTGGGCCGTCTGCTCGGACAGGGCCGGGTTGCGGGCGAGCTCCGCCAGCACGGCCGGGTCCGGGTGGGAGACGAGGCCCTCCAGCACGGCGGGCGGCGTCGACGGGTTGCCGGCCAGGTAGACCGCCGCTGACGGCACCCGCAGGCACGCTTCGAGCGTGGCAGGAGGCGCCGCCTCCTGCCACGCGACGTCCTCGACCGCGCGGGCCGGGCTGTCCGGGTGGGTGGCGATGGTGAGCAGCAGGTCGGGTGGCGCCGACGGGTGCGCGGCCAGCGCGCCGAAGATCCGGGCGGCGGCCCGGACGGCCGCCGCCCGGAACCGCTCAGAACTCCCAGGTCCAGTGCTGGTCGAGGGAGCCGTTCCACTTCCACAGGACGACCGGGGCGCCGTTGTCGGTCCGGATGGAGTCGACGGCGAGCACGTAGTAGTCACCGTTGTGGGTCTTCGTGCCCTTGAGGTTGATGAAGTTCTCCCGGTTGCCGTCGATCGTGAAGTACGACCAGTACTGGTCATCGCTGCCGCTGCAATGGAACCCGAGGATCCGTTGCCCGTTGCTGATGTTGCCGCCGTTGACGGCCAGGCACTCGCCGAGGTCGTTCACGATCGTGCAGCTGCCGAGGCGGCAGTTGCCGGTGTCGAACTTCCAGGTCTGGTCGGTCTCCGTGGTGCATTCCCAGATGCCGGCCAGGCCGGCGCCGATCCCGACGCACCTGCCGGAGTGGTCGTTGAGGATCCGGCCGTTGCCGTTGAGCGTCGTCAGCGGCGACACGACCGCCACCCGCGGCGCCTTGCCCGCCGCGGCCGGGGCCGCGGAGGCTGGGGTGGCGGGCAGCGCGGTGATCAGCGCGGCGGCGACCACCGGCAGCATCAGGCGGAACCAGCGGGCCTGGAGCAATCGATGCATCTACGTCCCTCTCCGTCGTTGCAACGTGTGCACCCGATCATCGGAGGGACACATATTTGCGGGATATTTTTCGCGTACGCGCCTCAGGCGCCGTGGTAGGCCGTAATGAGCCGGAGAAACTGCCGCGGGTGCGGCAGCATGGCGGTGTGACACGCAGATGGTGGCAGCGGCGGCCCGGGCCCGACGACGACGTGCAGCAGGCGGTCGCGGCCCTGCCCGCCGGTGGGCAGAACGCCGCCGAACGGCTGCTCGCGCTGCTCGCCGACGTCGACAGCGGCCACGACGGGCCGCGGAGCCGGACCGCGCTCGACACCCTGACCAGCGCGCCCGCCGCGCTCGTCGCCGTCGACCACTACGCCAGGCGCTCCTGGGAAGCGAAGATCACGTTGGAGGTCGTCGCGACCCGCCTCGACCATGCCGCCCCAGGACTGATCACGATGGCGCTGGCGTCGTTGCACAGTGACGGCCGCGTCCGCGAACGGGCCGTGAGAGCGATCCTGCACCAGTCGGATCCCGTGCTGGCCCCGTTCCTGGTGCTGCGCGCCGGCGACTGGGTGCAACAGGTCCGCGACCTCGCAAGCCTCGGCGTGGCCATGTTGCTCGCCCAGGACCCCGCGAACTACCTGCCGGCGATGCTGCCCGTCGCGCTGCGCACCGACGCGAGAGACCGCGGCCGGTTCGTCATGAACCAGCTCGTCGCCGCGATCCTCGCCGCGCCCGAGAAGGTCCGTGCGGCGCTCAGCAGCGCCGGGGCCACCGCGCAGCGCCGCCTCATCTTCGACCTCGACCGGACCCAGGGCCGGTTGACCCTCGCCGGACTCGTCGGGGTCGCCGAGGAGGACCCCGACCCGCGCCTCCGCGCCCAGGCCGCCGAGGCCGCCTGCCGGGAGGCGGTGTGGACCGAGCAGGCCGCCGTCCTGCGCCGCCTCGCCGGTGGGCGTCGCGCCGACGTGCGGGTGACCGCCCTCGTCGGGCTGCTCCGGCTCGGCCTGGACGCCGACGTCGTCGCGCACCTCGACGACCCGTCGGCCCTCGTGCGCGCCGTCGCACGGCAGGCCGCCCGGAAGGCCGGCGAGAACGCGGTTGCGCGCTACCGGGCCGTGCTGTCCGGTCCCACGCCCACCCCGGGCGCCGTCGCCGGGTTCGTGGAGACCGTGCCGGGCGAGGCGGCGGTGCTGTTCCCGCTGCTGGAGCACGCCGACCGCACCGTCCGCGCCCAGGCCGTGCGCGCCGTCGCCCGGCTCGGTGCGGTCACGCCCGACCGGATCACCCCGTTGCTCCGGGATCCCGCTGCGGCAGTGGTACGGGAAGCAGCCACCGCCCTGCGCCCCTGCGCCGACCGGTTACCACCGGGCCTGCCCTGGGAGCTGCTGGAGGACGGCCGGCCGGAGGTGCGCCGGGCCGGGTACCGCCTCCTCAACGGCAACGTACAACCGCTGATCCGGCTCCGGGCCGCCGTGCTGCTGACCCTCGACCCGGATCCCGCCCTCGCCCGGCGGGGCCGCGCCGACACCGTCCACCTCATCCGGCGGGCCGACTGCCCGAGACCATCGGATGGCGACCTGCGGGACCTGGCCCACCGCGCCGCGGACCGGCTCGACGAGCGCGCCGGTGACCTGCTCCGGCAGTGGCTCGGCGGCTGACGACCACCCGGGCCTCACCCTGTCCGCACGGGATCCGTGGGTACGTGCCGCGGATGACGACGGACGCACCGGTCATCTTCGGGTACGACGGCTCCGCCGCCGCGCAACGGGCGGTGCGAGACGCGGCGCCCCTGCTCGGGCGGCAGCCGGCGCTCGTGGTCACGGTCTGGGAGGCCGGCCGGCTCTTCGAGACCACCACCATGCCCCTCATCGGCCTGGAGATGCCGCCGACCGTCCTGGACCTGCGCACCGCGATGGACGCGGACGCCGAGCTGTACGAGGCAGCCAAACGCACCGCCCAGCACGGCGCGCACCTCGCCCGGGAGGCCGGGTTCGTCGAGTCCAGCGGTCTGGCCATCGCCGATGACGAGACCGTCGCCGACACCCTGATGCGCGTCGCCCGGGAGCGGCACAGCCCCGGCATCGTGGTCGGCGCGCACGGCCACCGCAAGCTCAGCGAACTGCTGCTGGGCAGCACCTCCGACACCCTCGTCCACAAGGCCGACCGCCCGGTGGTCGTGGTCCGCGCCCAGAGCAAGGAGGACCGCGCCGTCGCGGCGTGACGCCTCAGCCCATCGTCGCGGCCGGCGCCGCGACCACTCCGGACCCTCAGTGATCGCCCGGTGGGGCGGGGTGCCACGCTGGCGGGTATGGGTCTGTACACGCCGGCGTCGGCGCGCCTGGAACTCGTCCGGCTGCGGCCGCTGCTCGACGAGCTCGTCACCGTCCGGGCGGACACGGCCGAACTGGCCGCTTCGCTCACCCCCGGCGGCGAGCCGACCGCGCTCGGCGGGCTGCCCGAATACAAGGCGAGCGCCGCCCGGCTCGACGAGCTGGTGACCGAGGTGCAGCAGCCCGGCATCCAGCTCAAGGGCCTGGCCCCGCTGCTGCTGGACTTCCCGGCCGATTTCGACGGCGTGCCGGTCCTGCTGTGCTGGCTGGAGGGAGACCAGGACCTCGCCTGGTTCCACCGCGCCGACCTCGGCTTCGCCGGCCGTCGCCCCCTGCCCTGACCTGCCCTGACGCCGTGGCCGCTACCAGCGGTCGAGGTGCAGGACGGAGTCCAGGGGCTCGCGTGGGGCGGGCTTGAACGTGTCGCCGGTGTAGAACGCGGTCGGGATCAGCACGCCCTGGCGGACGTCGTCGGGGATGCCGAGCAGCTCGGCGACCTCCGCCTCGTAGTCGAGGTGCAGGGTGGTCCACGCGGTGCCGAGGCGGCGGGCGCGGGCGGCGAGCATGTAGCTCCACGCGGCCGGCAGCAGCGAGCCCCACACGTCGGCCTGGTTGTCGTCGGAGAGTTTGGCGACCCGGCGGCAGGCGAGGACCAGCACCGGCACGTCGCCCATGCGCTCGCCGAGCCAGGCGGCGCTCTCCCCGACGCGGAGCTGGGTCGCCTGGCGGGCCGGGTTGTCGGCGTACCGCGCCGAGTTCGGGCCGCCGGCCTCCGCGTAGGTGCGGAAGGCGCGCCGGTACACCTCGCCGATCGCCCGGCGCGGCTCGGGGTCGGTCACCACGATCCAGTGCCAGCTCTGCGCGTTGGAGCCCGACGGCGCCTGCAGCGCGATCTCCAGGCACTCCCGGATCAGCTCCATCGGCACCGGACGGGACAGGTCCAGACGTTTGCGGACCGACCGGGTCGTGGTCAGCAGCTCGTCGGGCGACAGCGGCAGCGTCGACATGGGCACCCCATTCCTGACGAGCCAAACACTACGCGCGGCGTCCCTGCCCGGTGCCGCGGCGGCCAAACCAGCGCTACGCGGAAGGCGACAGCGACGGGACGGCGCGGTCAGTCACGACCTCGTAGACCAGGTCGGTGGTGATGGAGCCGATCCGCGCCAGGTCCGAGGTGATCCGGGCCAGGTCCGGCATGTCGGCGGCGAGGACCTCGACGACGTAGCAGGCCTCGCCGGTGACCCGCACGCACCGCACGATCTGCGGCTCGCGGGCCAGGAGCGCGGCGACCTTGTCGTACAGCGCGCCGTGGACCTTCATGCGCACAACGGCCCGCAGCGGCAGCCCGCACGCGACCGGGTCGACCCGGGCGGCGTAGCCGGTGATCACGCCCCGCTCCTCCAGGCTCTTCAGCCGGGCCCGCGTCGCGGACACGCCGAGGTGGATCGCGGCGGCGAGGGTGGTCAGCGACGCTCGGGCGTCCTCCTGCACCGCGGCGAGCAGCTGCCGGTCCACCTCGTCCAGCGGGGGTGCGGTCATCGCGGCAGGTTACCGCAACTTTTGCGGCGGCCCGCCCGGGATACCGCACGAACGGGCTACGTCACGGCCGTCCCCGGTCGTAGCGTCGTAGTCGTGACCGAGATCCAGTTCGTCTACGTCGACGTGTTCGCCGCCACCCCGCTCACCGGGGCGCCGCTCACCCTCGTCCCCGACGCGGACCACGTGTCCGACCAGCAGATGCGGGCCGTCGCCCGTGAGTTCAACCAGTCCGAGACGACGTTCGTGCAGCGGGCGACGACGGCGGCGGCGACCCGGCGGTTGCGGTCGTTCACGCCGACGGGACAGGAGGTGTACGGGGCGGGCCACAACGCGCTCGGTGCCTGGCTGTATCTGGCCTCCTCCGGTGAGCTGCGGCTGGACGGCGACAACACCACGTTCACCCAGCACATCGGCGAGGACGTCCTGCCGGTCCACGTGCGCCGCGACCCCGACGGTGCGATCACCGTCACGATGGACCACTCGCCGCCGGTGTTCGGCGCGGTGGTCACCGACCGGGCCGGACTCGCCGTCGCGCTCGGACTGCGCGAAGAGGACCTGGTCGCCGACCGTCCGGCGCAGGTGGTGGACACCGGCGCGGGTCACCTGCTCGTGCCGATCCGCGACCGCGCCGCCGTCGACCGGGCCGCACCCGACGCCGCGCGGCTCACCGCGGCACTGCGGGAGGTGGGTGGCGAGGGCTGCTACCTGTACACCGGCGAAACCGTGGACGGCAGCGCCGATGCCTACGCCCGGTTCTTCAACCCGGCGATGGGGATCGCGGAGGACCCGGCGACGGGCACGGCGGCGGGACCGCTCGGTGCGCAGCTGGTCGCCGGCGGCGTCGTCGAGCCGGCGGCGTCGGGCACGGCGACCGTGATCGTCGAGCAGGGGCACTCGATGGGCCGGCCGAGCCGGATCACCGTGACGGTGACCGGAGCCCGGGTGCAGGTGAGCGGCTCCGGCCTGACCGTCGCCCGCGGCACCATGACCCTGCCCGAGGAGGCCTGATGACGCCCGAGGAGGAGCGGTTCCTGCTCCGCGCGATCGAGCTCGCGACCCTGGCCCGGGCGGCCGGTGAGGCGCCGTTCGGGTCGATGCTCGTCGGACCCGACGGCCGGGTCCTCGCCGAGGAGCACAACACCGTGCTGTCCGACGGCGACATCAGCGCCCACCCGGAGCTCAAACTGGCCCGCTGGGCGGCCCGCAACCTGCCCGCCGACGTGGCGGCCGGCACCACGATGTTCACCAGCTGCCAGCCGTGCGGGATGTGCACCGGTGCCATCGAACGCTCCGGCCTCGGCCGCGTCGTCTACGCCCTGTCGGGGGAGCAGCTCGGCGCGCTCAAGCCCGGCGGTGGGTTCGCCCCGGTCCCGCAGGAGGGGCCGCTGCTCTACGCCGAGGCCCGCGCGGCCGTGGACGGCTACTACACCTGACGGGGCGCCCCGGTCAGCCGCTGACGCGGCGGCGGCCGGGGCGCCACCAGTTCGCGGCACCCAGCAGCGACATGACGGAGGGCAGGAGCAGGCCGCGCACCACGGTGACGTCGAGCAGCACGGCCACGGTCATGCCGACGCCGATCTCCTTGACCGCGATCAGGTCGCCGAGGGCGAAGCCGAGGAAGACGATGCCGATCGCCAGGGCCGCGGTGGTGACGACCGGGCCGGTGGCGGTGATGCCGGCGAGGACGGCCTGGTCGTTCGCGGCCCGGTCGTCGCCCCGGCGGTCCCACTCCTCCTTGATCCGGGCCAGCAGGAACACCTCGTAGTCCATCGACAGCCCGAAGATGAACACGAACAGCAGCAGCGGCGTGGTGAGGTCCAGCGCGCCCCACGGCTCGAAGCCCAGCAGCGCCGAGCCCCAGCCCCACTGGAACACCGCGACGAGGACGCCGAGTGTGGCCAGCAGGGTGAGGACGTTCATGCAGAGCGCCTTCACCGGCACCACGACCGAGCCGGTCAACGCGAAGAGCAGGATCGCGGTCGCGACGACGATGACGGCGACCGCGATCGGCAGCCGCGACGCCACCGACTCCCTCGCGTCGATCAGCTCCGCGGCGGGCCCGGCGACCAGGACCGGCACGGTGGTGTCCAGGGCCCGCAGCTGCCGCACGAGGCGTTGGGCCGGTTCGCCGTCGGCCGGCCCGGCCGGGCGCAGGTCCACGACGGTCACCCCGGCCGGCAGGTCGGAGCGCAGGTCGAGCTCGGCCTCGCCGGTCAGCTCGCGCACCCGGGCGAGGACGTCACGCGCCGGCGGCTCGTCCTTGCCGGCCTCGATGAGCACGGTGACCGGCTGCGTGGTCCACTTGGCGAAGTCGCGTTCGACGGCTTCGTAGGCCAGGCGCTCCTCGCTGCCGGTGGGCAACGACCGCGCGTCTGAGTTGGCCAGGGTGACCTGCAGCAGCGGCAGGCTCAGCAGGACCAGGCCGGCGGTGACGCCGAGGGCCACGAGGACCGGCCGGCGCTGCGCGAACGCGGCCAGCCGCGCCAACATCCCACTCGTACGCCTGGTGTTGCTCTTGGTGTTCCGGGGGGCGGGAATGCGCGCGTGGGCGACGGCGATCAGCGCCGGTACCAACGTCAAACCGGCGATCGTGGCGAGGCAGACGACCAGCGCGCCGCCCAGCGCCATCGCCGCGAGGAGCGGTTCGGCGAACGCGAACAGCCCGGCGAGGGCCGCCCCGACGGCGAGGCCGGACACGAGCACGGCCCGGCCGGCGGTCGCGACGGTCCGCGCGAGCAGGTCGGGCACCGCCGCCTTGCGGTCCGCGGCCCGCTCCTCGCGGAAGCGGGTCAGGACCAGCAGGCTGTAGTCGACCGCGAGCCCGAGGCCGAGCAGGGTGACGACGTTGACCGCGTACTCGCTGACCGGCATCGCCGCGGCGAGCCCGTTCAGCGCCAGCAGCGTCGCGGCGACCGCCGCCAGGGCGGTGACCAGGGGCAGGCTGCCGGCGATCAGGCCACCCAGGATGACGGCGAGGACCACGCAGAGCACCACCAGCGCGACGGTCTCACCGATGGCGGCGTCCTTGACGGCCTGCTCGCCGAACGTTCGCTCGGCGAGGACCTCCCCGCCGACCAGGACCCGCGGCGCGTCGATGCGGTGCAGCGCGGCCGCCACCCGGTCGGCGACGGCCAGGGCCTCGTCGTCGCTGAGCCCGGGCTTCAGCTCGACGGTGACGAGCGAGCTCTGGTTGTCCGACGAGACCTGCCCGGAGCCGGCGGTGTACGCGTCGGTGACGGTGGCGACGCCCGGGATCGCCCGGATCTCGAACATCACCCGGCTGGCGTCGCCGACCAGCGCGGTCGCGTTGAAGTCCCGGCCGGAGATCACGGCCACCACGCGCTCGCCTTCCGGCGCGAGCCGGTCGATGCGCGCCTGCGCCACCGCGGACTCCACGTCCGGCCGCAGGCTGTCCACCGACTGGGTCCGGTCGTAGACGGAGCCTCCGAACACCGCGCCGGCGAGGGCGATCACGACCCAGCCGGCGAGGACCAGCATCCGGTGGTTGGCGGTCCACCGGCCGAGCGATGCAAGCACCGCAGCCTCCTCGGGCCGCCGCCGACGTGGCCGCTGCCGACGTCATCCAACATCGACTTCGCCGGTCCCGCAACGGGCGAAGTACCCTCTACACTGTAGAACGTGACTGAGTCGCAGATCGAGCCCAACGAGACGACGATGCCGCTGCTGCCCTGCACCGCGCCGGAGGAGACGCTGACGTTCTGGCGTGCCCTGGGCTTCACCGTCACGTACGAGCAGCGCAAGCCGTATCTGTACCTGGCGCTGCGGTGGAGCGGCTTCGAGCTGCACTACTCGCGCGCCGCCGCCGGTGTCGACCCGGCGCAGGAGAACACCGGTGGCTGCCTGGTCATGGTCGACGCGGTCGCGCCGTACCACGCGGCGTTCACCGCGGCGATGCGCGGCACCTACGGCAAGGTCCTGGCCAAGGGGCTGCCGAGGATCACCAGGTATCGGCCGGGCGCGTCCCGGTTCACCGTCATGGACCCGTCCGGCAACTCGATCATCTTCATCCAGCGCGACGAGCCGATGGAGCTCGAATACGGCGGCGACAAGAAGCTCACGGGCCTCGCCCGGGTCCTGGACAACGCGCGGATCCTGCGCGAGTTCAAGCACGACGACCTGGCCGCCTTCCGGGCGCTGAACTCGGGCCTGCGCCGCCACGGCGACACCGCGTCCGCGGTGGAGCGGGCCACCGCCCTCGCCGTGCTGATCGAGCTGTCGACCGCCCTCGACGAACCGGACCGGGTCGCGGAGTGGGGCGCCCGGCTCGGCGGTGTCACGCTCACCGAGGAGGAGCGCCGCCAGGTCGAGTCGGCCGTCGCCGACCCCACCCTGCTCGCGCCGTGGCTCACGTGAGGCGGTCCACGACCAGTTCGTGGATCGCGTCGAGCAGCTCGACCTCGCGGTCGGAGTGCGCGGTCACGGTCACCGTGGCCCGCAGCTGGGGGCAGATGACGGCGTACTGGCCGTAGCGGCCGTCCATCCGAAACATGGGGGACCGGTCGAGCCAGACGCCCAGGCCGTAGCCGTGGGTGAACCGTTCGCCCTCGGTGATGGCGCTGGTGTCGGCCGGGTCGGCGGTCAGCCGCCGCACGTAGTCGGCGGGGACGAGCCGGCGGCCGTCCCACTCGCCCTCCTGCAGCAGCAGCTGGGCGAAGCGGGCCAGCTCGTGGGTGCGCAGGAACAGGTCGCTGGCCGCGAACGGGAACCCGAGCGGGCACGCGTGCCAGGCCGGGTTGTGCAGGTCCAGCGGCGCGAACAGCCGCGGCAGGAGGTAGGAGCGCAGGTCGGCGCCGGTGACCCTGGCGATGACCCGGCCGATCGCATACGGGCCCGAGTCGGTGTACGCGAACCGGCTGCCGGGCGCCGCGTCCAGCGGTGCGGCGACGATCTCGTGGAGCAGGTCGGCGGCGTCGACGCGCTGGTCGGCGAACCACTCGTGGCTGGTGCCGCTGCTCATCGTCAGCAGCTGCCGCAGCGTCACCCCCTCGAATCCTTCGGCGGCCACGGACCGCAGCTCGGGGAAGTGGTCGAGGAGGCGGTCCTCGAGGGTGAGCCGGCCCTCCGCCTCGGCGAGCCCGAGCGCGACCGAGGTGAACGTCTTGGAGACCGAGTACAGGTTGACCCGGTCGTCGGAGCGGACCCGCCGCTCGACCGCCGGGCTGCCCTCGCGGTGCAGGTGGATCCCGTAGACCCCCAGGCCGCGCTCGCGATCGGCGCGGATGAAGTCGTCAAGCAGCTCGTCGCCCACCGGCGCATCGTACAAGCCGGTTACCCGAGGAGCCGGTCGGCGGAGATGCCGAACATCTCGTGGGCGACGCCGAAGCCGAGGTCGTGCACCAGCCGGCGCTTCCAGGGCCGTTGCACGATCGCGTGGGTCAACCGGCGGGCCGCTCGGGGGCTCTTCATGATGGTCTCGGCGAGCTCCCACGCGCGGGGCAGCAGCCGCTCGGCGGGCAGCACCTCGTTGACCAGACCGAGTTCGAGCGCCAGGTGCGCGGTGATCGGTTCGCCGGTGTACAGGTGGTACGCGGCCCGCTTGGTCCCGATGAGCTCCTGCAGCGTCAGCTGCTGGCCGTCGCCGGGGGCCACGCCGGTCGGCAGGTGCGGGTCGATGATGGTCGCGGTCTCGGCGGCGAGGGTGATGTCGCATAGCAGCGCGAACTCGGTGTGGGCGATGCTCGGGCCGTTGATCGCCGCGATGGTGGGGATGTCGATGCCGAAGACGAAGTTCTCCAGCAGCTTGGTCGCGTCGTAGTACGTGTGCTCGTAGGCGAAGTCCTTCGGGAACGGCTGCCGCATGAGCTCCCTGGTCGCCTCGTCGGTGTCACGCGCGGCGCCGGCGGCGAGCCAGTGCTCACCGGTGCCGGTGAGGATGAGGACCTCGTTGCCGGGGTCGTTGCCGATCTCCTGCCAGGCCTGGCCCCAGGCGTTGTGCGTGGCGAAGCCGAACTGCGCCGGCCCGCCGTCGGTGTGCATCCGCAGCTCGATGATCCCGTCGCGGCGTTGCATGACGAAGTGGTCCGCGTACTTCTCCGCGTACGCCTCGAAGCTGGGCCGTGGCACGTAGCCGCCCGTGCGGGCCTGCCACTCGCGGAGTTCCTCGGTCATCGGACCACCTCTCGAATCGGAGCAGTGCTCCGATATTATGGAGCACTGCTCCGTTTGTCCATGCCCTTGTGACCTCGGACGCACGGTAATCCTATGGGTTTAGTAGACATTCGCGCTGTGGACCTTTATCGTTTGCTGATGTCAGACCGTTGGGCTGTGCGGTAAACAGGCGGCCCGCACCACCCGGGGCCTCGGCCGAGGGAGATCACATGACCACCCCCTTCCCGCCGCGCGATTGATGCACGGCATCCCCAACCCAGCGCGCGGGCGCGCCGAGATCGGCATCGTCGGCACCGGTGTGCACGGCCTCAGCGCCGCCGGGATCGGCCACACCGTCCTGAGCCCGGACGATCTGGCCCGGCTGCTCCTCGGCGACGCCGACCCCGGCCTCGCCCAGTTCTCTCCCGGCCGCTTCGCCGCCGGTTAGGTGTTGACCAGCGGCTACGGCGCCGCACGGATCCTGGGTTGAGGCGATGACACAGTTCGACGTCGTGGTGGTCGGTGGCGGGGCGATGGGCTCCGCCGCCGCCTGGCAGCTCGCCCGCCGGGGCGTGCGGGTGGCGCTGCTGGAGCAGTACGAGGCCGGCCACACCAACGGCGCGTCGCACGGCGCGTCGCGCATCTTCCGGCTGTCCTACCCCGACACCGTCCACATCGGACTCGCCCGGGAGGCCCGGCGGCTCTGGCGGGAGCTCGAGGACGTGACCGGCGCGCGGCTGCTGACCGTCACCGGCGGCGTCGACCACGGCGGCCACCCGTTCCTGCGGGACCTCGCCGACGGGCTGGCCGCCGCCGGGGTGCCGCACAGCTGGCTCACCCCGGTGGAGGCCGCCGAACGGTGGCCCGGCATCCGGTTCGACACCCGCGCGCTGTTCCACCCCGACAGCGGGCGGCTGCACGCCGACCATGCCGTCGCCGCCCTGCAGGCCGCCGCCGCGAAGGAGGGCGCACAGGTGCGGCACTCGACGCCGGTGACGGCGATCGAGGTCCTCGGCGACGAAACGGTCCTCGTGCACACCGACGCCGGCAGCTACCGTGCCCGCCGGGTCGTGGCCGCGGTCAACGCCTGGGCCGCCAAGCTCGTCGGCGGGCTGGTGCCGCTGCCGCCGCTGCGGGTCACCCAGGAACAGCCCGCGCACTTCGCCGCCCGTGTACCGGAGGACGACTGGCCGAGCTTCGGTCACCGCTTCGCCGACGAGGGCGTCTTCTACGGCGGGATCTACGGCCTGGCCACGCCGGGGGAGGGCATCAAGGTCGGCTTCCACGGCGTCGGCCCCGAGGTCGACCCCGACCACCGCGACTTCACCCCGGAGCCCGCGCAGCTGGCCGCCCTGCGTGAGTACACCCGCAGGTGGCTGCCGGGCGTCGACGCCGATGTGTGCACGCCGATCAGCTGCACGTACACCACCACTCCCGATTCGAACTTCGTGCTGGACCGGCACGGCCCGGTCGTCGTGGCCACGGGATTCTCCGGGCACGGCTTCAAGTTCGTGCCGGCGATCGGCCGGGTCCTCGCCGACCTCGCCCTGGACGGCACCCGGCCGGACCCCCGCTTCGCGTTCCACCGATGAGAGGACCTTCATGAGCACAACCCCCTTGGCCGTCCTGGACCTCATTCCACGCAGCAGCGGCGCCGGCACCGGCGACGCCGTCCGCAACGCGATCGACCTGGCGCGGCAGGCCGAACGCCTCGGATACCAGCGGTACTGGTTCGCCGAGCACCACCTGAACCCCGGCGTGCTCGGCGTGTCCCCGGCCGTGTCCATCGCGCTCGTCGCCGGCGCCACCAGCACCATCCGGCTCGGCTCGGCCGGCGTCCAGCTCGGGCACCGCCAGGCCCTCGCCACCGTCGAGGAGTTCGGCCTGCTCGACGCGGTGTACCCGGGCCGGCTGGACCTCGGCCTCGGCCGCTCGATCGGGCGCCAGAAGCCGGCTGCCGCCAACCAGCCGAATCCGGCTGCCGCCAACCAGCCGAAGCCCGCCCCCGGCGCCGACCAGCACACGGCCGCCGTCTCCGCGTACGTGGCGAACCGCGGCGGCGGCGCGCACACCGTCGAGCAGCGTGCCGACAACGGGCTGCTGCTGCCCAAGCAGTACGACTTCAGCCAGCTGCTGGCCAACTCCGCCACCAAGTTCGCCACCCTGCTGGACCTGCTGCAGCAGCCCGGCGCGTACACCCCCGACTACGACACGCAGGTCAGCGACATTCTCGCCTTCCTCGCCGGCACGTACGTGTCGCCCGGCGGCGTCGAGGTGCACACCTACCCCGGCGAGGGCGCCGCGGTGCAGGTCTGGATCCTCGGCGCGTCCGGCGGCTCCAGCGCCACCGTCGCCGGCGAGAAGGGCCTCAGGTTCGCCGCCAGCTACCACCACAGCCCGAGCACCGTCATCGACGCGGTCGACGCGTACCGGGCCGCGTTCCGCCCGTCCGAAGACCTGGCCGCGCCGCACATCTCCGTGTCGGCGGACGTCGTCGTCGGCGACACCGACGAGCACGCGGCCGAGCTCGCCTCCGGCTACGGCCTGTGGGTGCGCAGCATCCGCGGCGGTTCGGGCGCGATCCCGTTCCCCACCCCGAAGGAGGCTGCCGCGCACGAGTGGACCGCGGCGGACCGCGAGCTCGTCCAGGACCGCATCGACACGCAGCTCGTCGGCTCGCCCCAGACGGTCGCCGACAGGCTCGAACAGCTGCGGGACGCCACCGGCGCGCACGAGCTGGCCGTCACCACCATCACCCACGAGCACGCCGACCGGGTCCGCTCCTACGAGCTGCTGGCGCAGGAGTGGAACCGCCGTGGTGCTTGATCACGCGGCGTGGGCGTCTCTCACCGGGCCGCACGCGCGCTTCGCCCAGGGCACCGGGCAGGCGCTGCGCTACCCCGACGACGTCTCGCCCATCATGGCGGTGGCTCCGGTACCGGACGCGCAGGCCTGGACCGACCTGGGAGCGCTGGTCGGGCCGGGCGGGCTCGCCTTCCTCTCCGCCGACCTCCCCGCCGTCCCCGCCGACTGGCGGATCGAGCTGCAGATCAACGGTGTCCAGATGGTCGCCACCGACGCGCTGCGGACCGAGCCGTCCGACGAGGTGGTGACCCTCGGCACCGCCGACGCGCCGGAGATGCTCGACCTGGTGGCCCGCACCCAGCCCGGACCGTTCAAGCCGAAGACCTACGAACTGGGCACCTACCTCGGCGTGCGCCGCGGCGGCGCGCTCGTCGCGATGGCCGGCGAGCGCCTGCACCCGCCCGGCTGGACCGAGATCAGCGCGGTGTGCACCGACGCCGCGTACCGCGGGCAGGGCCTGGCCACGACCCTGATCCGCGCGGTCGCCCACAACATTTGCTCGCGTGGTGAGACCCCGTTCCTGCACACCGGACGCGACAACACCACCGCCATCCGGCTCTACCAGGCGCTCGGCTTCGAGATCCGCCGCGCCGTGCTGTTCTCGGCGCTGCGCAGCCCCGGAAGGAACCCACAGTGACCCAACTCCATGTGGCCGTCGCGCTGGACGGCGCCGGCTGGCACCCGGCGGCCTGGCGCAGCCCCGCCGCGCGGCCGCACGACCTGTTCACCGCGGCCTACTGGACCGACCTGCTCGCCGAGGCACAACGCGGGCTGCTGGACTTCGTGACCATCGACGACTCGTTCACCATCCAGTCCGCGGACCACTTCGCCGCCGACAGCCGCACCGACCAGGTCCGCGGCCGGCTGGACGCGGCCCTCATCGCGGCCCGCATCGCGCCGGGCTCCGCACACATCGGCATCATCCCGGCGGTGAGCACGACCCACACCGAGCCGTTCCACACGTCGAAGAACATCGCCACGCTCGACTACATCAGCACCGGCCGGGCCGGCGTGCAGGTGCGGGTCGGCGGGCTCGGCGGCGAGGCGGCGCTGTTCGGCCGGCGCCCGTCGCCTCCGGCATTGAGCTTCGAGACCCTGGCCACGCCGGAGGTCGAGCGGTTCATCGCCGAGCGGTTCGACGAGGCGGCCGACTACATCGAGGTGGTCCGCCGGCTGTGGGACAGCTGGGAGGACGGCGCCGAGATCCGCGACCGGGCGACGGACCGGTTCGTCGACCGGGACAAGCTGCACCGCATCGACTTCGAGGGCCGCTGGTTCTCGGTGCGGGGACCGTCGATCACGCCCCGCCCGCCCCAGGGCCAGCCGGTGGTCACCGTCCTCGCGCACTCCACCGTGCCCTACCGGCTGGCCGCGCGGCAGGCCGACGTCGTCTTCGTCACCCCGCACGACCCGGCCGGCGCGGCCGCCATCCTGGCCGAGGTCCGGCAGGAGGCCGCCGGCGCGGCGCTGCAGGTCTACGCCGATCTGGTGGTGTTCCTCGGCGCCGACGCCGCTTCCGCTTCGGCTCGGAAGGAGCACCTCGACGAGCTCGACGGTGCTGAACTGTTCTCCGACGCCCGCATTCTCGCCGGTACCGCGGAAGCCCTCGCCGACCACATCGAGGAGCTGCACCAACTGGGCTACGACGGGGTGCGGCTGCGACCCGGGGTCCTGCCCTATGACCTGACCGCCGTCACCGACCAGCTCGTGCCTTTGCTGCGGCGGCGCGGCCTGTTCCGCGACCGCTACCCGGCCACCACACTGCGCGGCCAGCTTGGTCTGGACCGTCCCACCAGCCGCTACCAGTCCATTTCCGTCGGAACGGACGCTTGAGATGACCAGACCCAGGAAGCAGATCATCCTCGGCGCCTACCTCGGGGGCGTCAACCACCAGACCGTGTGGTCGGACCCGGCCGCCGGCAGCCAGATCGAGTTCGCGTCGTTCCAGCACGCCGCCCAGACCGCCGAGCGGGGGAAGTTCGACTTCTTCTTCCTCGCCGAGGGGCTGGCGCTGCGCGAGCGGCTCGGCCAGATCTTCGACCAGGACGTCATCGGCCGCCCGGACAACATCACCGTGCTCACCGCGCTGGCCGCGGTCACCTCGCACCTCGGGCTGATCGCCACCGTGAACGCCACCTTCAACGAGCCCTACGAGCTCGCCCGGCAGCTGGCGACCGTCGACCACCTGTCCGGCGGCCGGGCCGGCTGGAACATCGTCACCTCGTCGGACGCCTTCACCGGCGGCAACTTCCGCCGCGGCGGCTTCCTCAAGCGCGAGGACCGCTACACCAGGGCCGAGGAGTTCCTCGCGGTCGCCCGGCGGCTGTGGGACTCCTGGTCCGCCGACGACGTCCTCGCCGACACCGGCTCGGGGCAGTTCCTGCGCCGGCCGGACGCGGGCGAGTTCGCCTTCAGCGGCAAGCAGTTCGACATCAGCGGCCGGTTCACGGTGCCCCGCAGCCCGCAGGGCCACCCGGTCATCCTGCAGGCCGGCGTCTCCGCCGAGGGCCGCGAGTTCGCCGCCGGTGGCGGCCCCGACGCGATCTTCTCCCCGTTCCACACCCTCGCCGAGGCGCAGCCGTTCTACCGCGACATCCAGGAACGCTCCGCCCGCCACGGCCGCCCCGCCGGATCGACGAAGGTCCTGCCCGGCGCCGCGTTCGTCCTCGGCGACTCCGAGGCCGACGCGGTCGAACGGCACCGCGAGATCGCCCTGGCGCAGATCAGCGGGCGCGGCGCGCAGATCCTGCTCGAGACCGTGTGGAACCGCGACCTGTCCGGCTACGACCCGGACGGCCCGCTGCCCGACGTGGACCCGGACCCCACCGGGCCGCTCGTGATCCAGGGCCGGGCCCGCATCCACCAGGACGCCCTCGACACCGTGTCGAAGTGGCGGGCTCTTGCTGCCTCGAACGGCTTCTCGCTGCGGCAACTGGCGGTGCACGTGTTCGGGCACACCGAGTTCGTGGGGACGCCCACGCAGGTCGCCGACCGGCTGGACGCGTTCGTGCAGAACGACGGCTCGGACGGGTTCATCATCGGGTCGCACCTGACGCCGACGGGCCTGGACGAGTTCGTCGACAAGGTGGTGCCGCTGCTGCAGGAGCGCGGTTCGTTGCGCACCGACTACGACGGCACGACCCTGCGGGACAACCTGGGCATCCCCGCGTACACCGACCGTTCCTCGCTGACCGCCGCGTAGTTCGCCACGTCGAGCGGCGCCGCCTGAGGCCGGGCCTTTCGGCTCTTCCGGGTTTGTCAGGCGGCGCTGCCGTGCCGGCGGGGCTGCCGTGGTGGCCGCGCGGTGCCGCATCCTTGACAGCCGTCCGCCTTCCACCGTGATGATGACGCCGTGAAAGCCGCGATCATCATCCTCGTCCCCATCATCCTCGCCGTGCTCGTCGATGGATGGTTGCGGCAGCGGCGTCGCGCGGCGCCGGCCCGGGGCGCCGACTTCGAACGCTTCGAGAACGGCCGCCAGGTCACCGCGTGAGCGACGTCGACTGGGACGCCGTGTACGGCTGCCACGGCACCTCGGGCCACGTGCCGGAGCTGTTGCGTGCCCTGGCGGGACCGTCGCCCTCGCCTGCGTACGCGGAACTGTTCGGCCACCTGTACCACCAGGGCACCCGCTGGCAGGCCACCGCCGTCGTGATTCCGTTCCTCGTGGCGCTCGTCGATGACCCGGCCACCCCGGACCGGGCGGCGCTGGTGCGCATGCTGGCGACGTTGGGCATCGGCGACCACCGGGACGACGCGCTGCCCTTCGACGCCGACGCCGCCTACCCGTCGGCGTCCGCCATCACCGACTCGCAGCTGCTGCTGTTGAACCGGTTCCTCGACGAGGGCTGGGACGACGAGCCCGTGGGCGACGTCTACTGGGACCTGTCGGCGCCGCACCGGTGGGCGCGGGACGCGTACCGGGCCCTGGCCGCCGACGCCGCGACCGTCGCCGGCTGGGTGGGTGACCCGGATCCGGCGGTGGCGGCCCGTTCCGCGGCGTTGCTGGCCTGGTTCCCGCCCGCGCCCGGGGCGGTGGAGGCGTTGCTCGCGGTGTCCGGTGGGCCGGCCGCAGCGAGTGCCAACCTGACCCTGGCCCACCTGCTGGCCGCCGATCCGCGCATCGACCGGCGGCTCGAGGCGCTGCTGGCCGCACCCGACGAGCAGGTCGCGCTGACGGCGGCGATCGCCGTGGCGTACCGGCACGGCGAGGCCACGCCCGAACCGGCGCTGACGATGCTCGCCGTCGCGGCCGACCACGACCGGCCGCTGCCCGCCGACGTCCCCGGCTGGGAGCGGCGGGCGCTGCGCGGCTTCGTGGCGCTGGCCCTCACCCGGATCGGGTGGTGAGCCTGGTATCGGTGGTTCGTTCAGTGGTTCTTCTGGTGGCGCCGCGGCCGTCACGCGGGGCGGTTCGCCCTGCCGTCCAGCCAGAGCATGTCGCTGTCGTCGCGGTGCGTGCCGGCGGTGCCGACGTGCTTGCCCGGGATCTTCGGGCCGTGCTTGATGACGTGCACGAGCGCCATGGCGTGACCGCGCCCGAGATCGAAGTCCGCCTTCAGCCAGTCCACGATCGCGCCGGCCTTGACCGCGGGACCGTCCAGCCCCCGCTCAGCGGCGATCGCCAGCAGCTCCCGCGGGGTCTTGCCGGTCTTGGTCTCGATGTTGTCGAGGTACGCCTGGAACGACATGTCCGAATCCTTCCGCCACCGGCGCGTCCATCGCGCCTTTCACTGACGCGTCGAACGACCCACCCCCGCTTCGACAACCCCGCCGAACTTTTCTTGAGTTTTTTCGCCAGGGCGTCCGGCTACGCGGCGACGGGTCTGCGCCGGGGCCAGCGGTTGGTGCGACTCCGCCCGGCGACGTCGTCGAAGTGGACCTCCGCGAACGTGTCCTGCAGGCAGGCCTCCGCCTCGGCGAAGTTCATGACCAGCCGGCGCTCCCAGCGCCGGTGACCTCCGCCGGGAACGACCGGAGTGGTCAGCTCCAGGTGCTTCGTGGCCTTCCCGAGGTGTCCGGACCGGCGCCGCCGCACCTCGCAGGGAAACCGCCAGTCGATCTTGACGCTGTCGATCGGCAGCCGGCCCGGGTTGTGCACCTGGAACTCGTACAGCCAGACGCCGTTGCCGTCCGGCTGCGCCTCACGAGGTGCCTCGACGGCCCGCCAGGAGGCGACGACGCCGTCCAGGGCGACCTTGCGGTCCATGCGCGCCGCCCGGTTCATGATCATGAGTTGCCAGCCGGCGAAGACGAGCCCCGCCCCGGTGATCGATGTGGAGGTCACTGCCACCCAGTCAGTCATCCGCGCCCCTCGCAGCCGCAAGCATTGACAGCCATGGACGCTGTCACACCGGCGGCGCGTTCCACACCGCCGATGTCGGCGGATGCGAACGCAGGCACGGTCCGGACGCGTTGACCGAACGGGCACGCGGACATCGGCTCAACGACAGCACCGCTACGGTTCTGGGAGCTGGTCACCCTGGCGGACCAGCCCGCTCTGATACGCGATGACCACGAGCTGTGCGCGGTCCCGCACGTTGAGTTTGGTCATCGCCCGGTTGACGTGGGTCTTCGCGGTCAGCGGCGACACGAACAGCCGCTCGGCGATGTCGTCGTTGGACAGTCCGTGCGCAACGAGGACCAGGACCTCGCGCTCCCGCTCGGTCAGCAGGTCCAGGGCCGTCACCAGGTTTTCGGCACCGGGGCGCAGGCTGGTGAGGAACCGGCTCACCAGGCCACGGGTCGCCTTCGGCGACAGCAGCGACTCGCCACCCGCGACGACCCTGATCGCGTGGAGCAGATCCGCGGGCGCGACCCCCTTGCCGAGGAAGCCGCTGGCACCCGCCTGCAGGGCCAGGACCACGTTGTCATCGGTCTCGAACGTGGTGAGCACGAGGACCCGCACCCCGGCAAGGTTGTCGTCGGCCCCGATGCGCCGGGTCGCCTCCAGCCCGTCCATCCGGGGCATGCGGATGTCCATGAGGATCACGTCAGCGCGGGCGGTGCGGGCAAGGTCGAGCGCCTCCCGCCCATCACCGGCCTCGGCCACCACCTCGAAGTCCGGCTCCGAGTCAATGATCATCTTGAAGCCGGCCCGAATCAGCGCCTGGTCGTCGGCCAGCAGCACCCGAATCGTCATACGGACCCCACGCGGAGGAGTCCGAGCGCGTCGGTGGGCGGCGGCGTGTGCGCCCGGGTGGTCATACGGGCTCCGCCGGAAGGCGCACCGGCGGATCCGCGGGCAGCACCGCATGCACCCGGAACACGTGCGAGTCGGCCGGCCCCGCGGTCACGCTCCCACCGGCGGCGCTGGCCCGCTCGCGCATGCCGAGCAGGCCATAACCGGAGCCCGTCGCCGTGGTGGTCCTCATCCGGTTGCTGACCTCGAGCTCGATGTCACCAGGGGTGTACGAGATGTCCAGCCGGGCGGAACCGTCGCCGTAGCGGTGGGCGTTGGTCAGGGCTTCCTGCACGATGCGGTACGCGGCGAGGTCCACCATGGCGGGCAGCTCCCGAGCCTCGCCGACCTGTTGGTGCTGCACCGGGAACCCGGTCGTCGCCAGCGTCGCCAGGAGATCGGGCAGCCGGGCGAGGCCAGGGGTCGGCTCGGTGCTCTCGTGCTCATCGGCGCTTCGCAGCACCCCGACCACCGACTGGATCTCCTTGAGCACCGTGTCTGATGCTTCCCGGATGTGGTTGAGCACCGGGCCGACCTGGTCGGGGCGGCGCTGCAGGATGTGCGCGGCGGCACCTGCCTGCACGCTGATGACCGCGATGTGGTGTGCGACCACGTCGTGCAGCTCCCTGGCGATGCGCAGCCGCTCGTCCATGACGCGCCGCCGTGCCTCCTCCTCCCGGGTCTGCTCCGCCCGGTGGGCGCGCTCCTCGACCTCGGCGACGTAGGCGCGGTGCGTGCGCGCGGCGTCGCCGACCGCCGCCGCCATGAAGATCCACGCGAAGACGCCCAGGGTCTCGCCCCGCCACCAGTCCTCGGTGGCGACGATCAGACCCGTCAGATACACGATGGACGACGCGGCGAGCGCGCAGGTCCAGCCCTTGCGGCGGTCGGTGTGCGCGGCGATCGAGTAGGTGATGACGCCGAGCGCCACGATCAGCCCCGGATTGCTGACCCCTTTCAGAATCGCGCCGACGGTGGCGACGGTGGCGATGCCGAGCGCGGCGAGCGGGCCCATCCGGCGGATGAGCACCGCGACGAACGCCACTCCCGCGACCAGCACGTCGCCGACGGTCGCCCGCGCGTCCACGGCCTCGCGCAGCACCGCGAACGCCAGCACCAGGGCAAGCAGGATGTCGAGCAGCAGGGGTTTGCCCGCCGCTCGTCTCCACACCCGGGTCAGGGCGCTGTCGCTGCTGTCCATCACCTTTGCACCGTACGCGGGCCGCGGGTGCCGGGGCGTCGTCTACCGGTAGTACTGGACGCCGCCGCGAATACCACGGTCATGGTACGGCGGTGTCTGCGGCTGGACGACGCTTTCCCACCCGCCAACCGGGACCGTGGACGCATGAGCTCCTACCTGTACCGGCTCGGCAAGCTGAGCTTCCGCCGACGGAAGCTTGTCCTCGCGCTGTGGCTGGCGCTGATCGCGGTCCTCGGCGTCGGCGCGGCCACGCTGTCCGGGCCGACCGCCGGCAGCTTCACCATTCCGGGCACACAGGCGCAGGAGGCCCAGGACCTGCTCGCGCAGCGCTTCCCGCAGGCCGGCGCCGGCGGCGCGCAGGCCAGGGTGGTCTTCGCCGCGCCCGCAGGGGAGCGGCTCACCGACCCCGACAATGCGGCCGCGATCGGGCGGACCGTCGCGGCACTGCGCACCGGCGGGCAGGTCGCGAACGTCACCGACCCGTTGCAGGGTGCCGTCAACGAGGCCGGCACCGTCGGATACGCGCAGGTGATCTACCGGGTGGATCCGATCGCCCTCACCGACGCGGACCGTGAGGCGCTGCTCGCCTCGGCCGCCACCGGCCGGGACGCGGGCCTGACCGTCGAGATCGGCGGTGATGCGCTGCAGGCACCGGCGGAGCAGGGCGTCGGCGAGGCGATCGGCCTGCTCATCGCCGCGCTGGTGCTGCTGGTGACCCTCGGGTCGCTGGTGTCGGCCGGCCTGCCGCTGCTGACCGCCCTGCTCGGCGTCGTCGCCGCGATGGCAGGCATCCAGATCGTCACGGGCTTCGTCGACCTCAGCAGCACCACACCGACCCTCGCGCTGATGCTCGGCATCGCCGTCGCCATCGACTACGCGTTGTTCATCGTGTCCCGATACCGGCACGAGCTCAACGCCGGCCGATCCGACGTCGAGGCGGCCGGGCGGGCCGTGGGCACGGCCGGGTCCGCGGTCACGTTCGCCGGTCTGACGGTGGTGATCGCCCTCGCGGCGCTCGTGGTCGTCAACATCCCGATGCTGACCCAGATGGGCCTGGCCGCCGCGGGAGCCGTCGTCGTCGCGGTCCTGATCGCGCTCACCCTGCTGCCGGCACTGCTCGGCTTCGCGGGCCGGCGGGTCACGGGCGGGCGCAAGGTCCGGACCGGCGCCAAGGGCACGATGGGGCGGCGCTGGGCGTTGCTGGTCACCCGCCGGCCGGTGCTGACCCTGGCCGTCACCGTCCTGGGCCTCGGGTTGGTCGCGATCCCCGCCCTGGACATGCGCCTCGGCCTGCCCGGCGACAACGTGGCCGGACCGCAGACCACGCAGCGCAAGGCGTATGACCTGCTCACCGAGGGCTTCGGGCCGGGCTTCAACGGCCCGCTGCTCGTCGTCGTCGACGCCGCGGGCAACCCGGACCCGAAGGGCGCCGCAACCGGGGCGGCCGGGCGGATCACGGCGCTGCCCGGGGTCGTCGCGGTCAGCCCGCCGGCCTTCAACCCCGCCGGCGACACGGCGATCCTGCAGGTGGTCCCGGCCGGTGCGCCGGACAGTGGGCAGACCACCGACCTGGTGCACGCGATCCGGGCGCTGCCGGCGGCGGACGGGGCAGCGCTGTCCGTCACCGGCACCACGGCCGTCAACATCGACGTGTCGGCGAAGATGGGCTCGGCGCTCGGGCCGTATCTCGCGGTGATCGTGGTGCTCGCGTTCCTGCTGCTGATGCTGCTGCTCCGCTCGGTCCTGGTGCCGTTGAAGGCGATCGGCGGGTTCCTGCTGAGCGTCGCGGCCACGTTCGGCGCGGTCGTCGCGGTGTTCCAGTGGGGCTGGCTCGCGGGGCTCTTCGGCGTCGAGCAGACGGGTCCGATCGTCAGCCTGTTGCCGGTCATGCTCATCGGCATCGTGTTCGGCCTCGCGATGGACTACGAAGTGTTCCTCGTCAGCCGGATGCGCGAGGAGCACGTGCACGGCGCCCCGCCGGAGCAGGCCGTGGTGAACGGCTTCAGCCACGGCGCCCGCGTCGTCACCGCCGCCGCGATCATCATGATCAGTGTGTTCTCGGGCTTCATCCTGTCGCCGGAGGCGATCATCAAGTCGATCGGGTTCGCGCTCGCCGCGGCGATCCTCTTCGACGCGTTCGTGGTGCGGATGACCCTCGTGCCCGCGGTGATGACGCTGCTCGGCCGGCGTGCGTGGACGTTGCCGCGGTGGCTCGACCGGCTCCTGCCGGACATCGACGTCGAGGGCGAGAAGCTGCGGGCCGCCGAGCCCGAGCAGCCCAGCGGCGAGCTGGTCAGCGCGGGAACCGCCGCTCGATGATTGAGGGCTGCTAGACAGCGACTGGGGGCGCTAGACAGCGACTGAGGGCTGCTGGACAGCGACTGAGGGCTGCTAGACAGCGGTGAACTGGCGCTCGATGAGTTCGATGAGGGCGGCGTGGGTCTGTTGGTCCGCGGCGACGACGAGGCCGCCGGCTCCGGTGTGCACCGGTTGGCCCCGCAGGCCGGTCACGACGCAGCCGGCGGCCTCGCACAGTGCGATCCCGGGGGTGAAGTGCACGCTGTCGCGCAGGTTGCCGTCGGTGACGTACGCGGCGCGGCGGCCGGCGGCGACCCACGCGACCGCGAGGGTGGTCGAGACGACCCGGGGGCGGAACCGTTCGCCGAAGGTCGGGTCGGCGAGGAGTCGTGCCGGATGGAAGGCCGGACCGTTCGGAAACGGCGGGTCGAGGTTCACGTCGACGAGGGTCGACTGCGGTGTCGGGACGAGCACGGTGTCGTTGCCGTTGGCGCGCAGGTGGGCGGGGCCGTCCGAGGTCCAGAACACCTCACGGGCGAAGGGGTCGACCGACACGGCCACGGCGGTGCCCGTGGGCGTCCGCAGTGCCACGTTGACGCTGACGAGCATGGCGCCAGCCGCGTAGTTGAGCGTGCCGCACAGCGGGTCGACCAGCCAGGTGCGGTCCGCGCTGCCGGTGCGGCCGCTCTCCTCGCCGTGGACGGCGTCGCCGGGGCGGGCGGTTCGCAGCACGTCGAGGATCGCCCGCTCCGCCTCGATGTCGGCGACGGTCGCGAAGTCGCCGCCGCCCTTCGAGTAGCGGTCCAGGTGGGTTCCGAAATGCGAACGGACCACCGCCGCGCCGGCTTCGGCGGCGGCGATGGCCAGTTCGAGGTCGTCGTTCGTCACCGTCAGACGATAGCCGGAGCCGGTGCGGGCTCCGCGGCGATCGGCGTCCGGTCGCGGAGGCGGACGGCGATGCCGGTGGCGCACAGCACCGTCACCGCGAGGATGCCCGCCGCCAGCAGCGTCCGGGCGTCCGGTTCGAGCAGCGGTTGGCCGCGCAGCGCCTGCCAGGTCAGGAGGGCGATCAGGCCGGCGTACCCGAGCGCGGCAGCACGCACGAGACCCCGTGCCGCCCGCTGGGAGCCGAACGGACCGGTCGGCCAGCGGCGGGCGGCGCCGGCCAGGAGCAGGGCGAGCAGCGGCAGTGCCTGCAGGGCATGGATGCCGACGAAGTGGGGGATGCGCAGGTCGCCGCCGGTGGTCGACCAGCCGGTCACCGGCATCGTCGGGCCGCCGTCGGCGACGCCGACGCTGTGTGCGCCGATCATGCCGACCGTCTCGCCCCGGTCGAGGGCGGCGTCCTGCTCGCTGGTCGGGGTGGTCATGAGGAACGCGACCAGCATGCCGGCCAGGGACAGCGTGAAGCCGAGCCGGGCGGCGGACTTGAGCACCGGGTCGCCGCCGCGTTGGACGGCGACGACGATCGCGACCACGAGGCTGGCCGTCCACAGGACCACGACCATGTTGCCCATCAGTGACCAGATCGCCTCGTCGAAGGGGGTGGAGTTGTTGAAGTGGCTGGGTTCGCCGCGGACTCCCTGCAGCACGATGAGGCACATCTCGACGGTCGCGGCGAGCGCGACGACGGTGCCCGCCCACCAGCCGGTGCGCGGGGCTCGCCGGGCGGCGCGGAGGAGCCAGGCGAGGGTCAGGGCGTACACCCCCATCGAGACGGCGAACTTGAACGGCTTGAGCCAGGCCGGGCTGCCCACAACGAGCCGGTCGTCCACGAACACGCCGACGGCGGCGACGATGGTGAGCAGGCCCATTGCCGCCGCGAACCACAGCAGCGGGCGGTGCCAACGGAGGGGCTGCGGACCGGTCATGATGGTCTCCACATTCGAGGGCTGATGATGCGCCCACGATCCCAATCCGGGGTGCCCCGGCACGATGCCGTCGACCCCCGGATACGGCGTCCCGCCATCCCCCGCCGCAGGGGTGTGGCTGTCCCTACCAACCCGCGAAGGTCATACCAACCCGCGAAGGCTCCACCAGCCGGCGGCGATGAAGGCGAACGCGGCCGGGACGACCGTGCTCCAGTAGCCGAAGTTGTGGCGTCCACCGGTGTACCCACCCGCGACCGGCGCCTCGGGAAGGCGGTGGTGCAGCGAGCGGACGGCGCGGTACAGCGGGTCGTCGCGGCCGCACCACAGCCCGACCGGGGTGCCGCGGAGCCGGTCGGCGCCGGTGAAGACGTCGTCGCCGGCGGAGACCGCGGGGGAGAACGCCGCGACCCGGAGCACGAAGCCGGGAAACGTCTCGGCGAGCAGCAGCGCGCCGGCGCCGCCCATCGACCAGCCCCACACCGCGACGCGCGAGGTGTCGAAGCCGCGCTCCGCGCACCACCGCGGGATCTCCTCGTGCGCCATCCGCTGTGGGTCGTCGGCGCCGGACGGGCGCCACGCGAGGCGGTCGCCGGTCGCGCCGGCCAGGACGAACGGCGCCGCGCCGGCGGTGACGGCGGCGGTCAGGTGCCGGCCGAGGCCGAGGGCGGGGAAGTCGCGGGCGGTCTTCGAGCCGCCGTGCAGGACCAGGCACACGGGCAGCCCGCGGCCGTCGCCGTGGCCGGCGGGCACGCAGGTGTAGAAGTCGACGGTGCGGCCCCGGGCGTCGGAGCGGCGCTGCTCGAGGCGTTCGTCGCCGAGGGCCGCGTCCGGCACGGTCACGTCGGCGTCGCGCCGGTCCGCCAGTTGGGCACCGCCGATCGCCGCCGCCGCGACGATACCTGCGGCGCCGGTCAGCACGTACCGTCGCCGCATCCGAAAACCACCTCGGCTATGCAACGAGCGAGCGGTGCCGCAGGATCGCGGCGAGCACGTCCAGGGCTTCGTGGACCGCCGGGCCGTATTCGCGCCGCCACGCCTCGGGCCCGGTCCCGTCCGTCGCGCGCCGGTGGGCGGCGGCGAGCCGTTCGGCGTCGACGGCGCCGAGCCGCACCGCGGGGCGG
>NZ_BONQ01000114.1 GCF_016862795.1 Dactylosporangium siamense
GGGGGGGGGGGAGCCGTTCGGCGTCGACGGCGCCGAGCCGCACCGCGGGGCGGGTCAGCGCGTCGAGGACCGACTCGCTGACCACGTCGTGCACGTGTGCGATGCCGTCCCGGTCGGAGAACACGATCCGGCCGCCGTCCGGCGACGCCCACACGCACCGCGACGGGCGGTCGAACAGGTCCGGCAGCTCCCCGGCCGGGTCGAGCGACTCGGCGTCGAAGAGCCTCAGCCGGGTCCGTTGCGCGAACCCGTGCGGCCCGACGGCGAGCACCTGGCCGCGGTCGCGCAGCGCGGTCACGTGGGTGAGGCCCGCGTGCGGGCGGGTCGCCGCCGGCACCAGCCGCCGCCCGTCGATCTCCCAGCGGGTGAGGTGCACCCCGTCGCTGGTGACGAGCTGCTCCGGATCCAGGAACGCGGCCGCGTCGATCGGGCGGGTGTCGTCGGTCCAGGCGACCGCCTGCCGGGTCGGGGCCAGGACCGCGATGCTGCGCGGCCCGGCCACGGCCAGCCTGCCGCTGCGCGGGTCCGCGGCGACCGGCCGGCACCGGGACCAGCGCGGTGGCGGCAGCCGCAGCGCCGGGATCCGTTGCACCGTCAGAGGTCGGCCGGCACCGATGAGCAGCTCGTGCCCGTCGACGGTGGTGACGAACCCGTCGTCGGCCTGGACGGGCCGGCCGTTGCCGGTCCGGTGGTGCGTCGCATCGCGATGCAGCGTCCGGTACCCCTCGGCGGTCAGCTCGTCGAGCCGGTACGTGGAGTTGCGCTCCTCCAGCAGCACCACGTCACCGAGATCCAACAGGGCGCCCTCGTAGAGGATGATCGGCCACTGCGCGAGCTTCCCGCCGTCGGGAAGTGCGTAGCGCCGCACGGGGTCGGCGCGCCACCTGCCGTCGCCGGCGGCGAGCACGATGCTGCGGCCGTCCGGGGCGAAGGCCGCGGCGGTCAGGTGGGACTCGATCGGGATGCGGACCGACGCCGCCCGCAGCTCCAGCTCGGCCTGTTCGATCACGTCCGGGTCGCTGCGGGCCAGCCGTGCGAACAGCGCCCGCGCCGCCGGGCCGTCGGGACGCCAGTCGCCGAACCGGCGCACGGCCGTGACCGCCGCGCGCGCCGGCAGCTCCGTGGTGAGCCGCCACAGGCGGTCCCAGTCGCGGGCCGCGGCGAAATGGCCGGCGAGGAGCTCGGCCTCCTCGATGCCGTCCGTGCCGGTGAGAATCCGGGGAAGGTCGAAGTCCCCGTCGGCGGCGAGCGCGTCACGCAGCATGGCGCGGACCGCGGGGGCGGCGGCCTGATAGCCCTCGGCGAGCAGTGCGGGGTCGCTGTCGTGGACCTTCTCGAACTGTCCGGTGAGCAGCTGGAACACGACCCGTTCGGTGGCGTCGTCCGGGACGATGCCCTGCTCGGCGCAGATCGCCGCCATCCGGGCCCGGCTGGCGGGTCCCACCGTCGGCGACACCGCCAGCTCGCAGACGTCGCGGACGAAGCCGGGCCGCCACCGGCGCAGGGCGTCGAACGCGTCCTGCCGTGGCTCCCGCAGCCACTGGTTCCACACGGCGTCGATCGCCTCGCGGTCCCCGGCGTCGCCGGCGGCGAGCAGCAGCCGCCACGCCCGGCGGGCGAGCACGCTGCCATCCGGTCCGGCCGCCGCCCTCCTGGCGAGCCGGGCAGCCCGCTGGGCGGTCAGCGTCTTCACGTCAGTGGTAGAAGCCGATGATGCCCTGATGTGCGGTGGCGGCGTCGGCGGTCCAGGCGGCGACCGCGCGGACCTCGTCCGTCGTGCCGGACCGCAGCGGTTCGGCGGCGGCGGTGACCTCGTCCGCGGTCCAGTACCCGATGGACGGGAAGTCGTCCGGCGACGGGAAGTCGACCGGTGCGCCGCGGTAGATGAGATCCGACATGCTGATCTGCGCGCCGGTGGCCTTCAGCGCCGGGTCGACGGTGCTGTCCAGGTACGACGACGGGCACGGGTAGAAGTGCCCGTTGTTCAGGGACCGGCCGGAGAACTGGACGATGTACTTGAAGCCGTAGCCGTACAGGTGGCCGGGCAGCGTCTTGTCGCCGCCCATCACGAGATGCTCGATCGCGGTGAAGACCGATGGTGCGCCGCGGTCGTTGGAGCAGTCGAGGTCGTCGTTGAGCCGGGTGATGTCGG
Source organism: Dactylosporangium siamense (assembly GCF_016862795.1). Lineage (GTDB taxonomy): Bacteria > Actinomycetota > Actinomycetes > Mycobacteriales > Micromonosporaceae > Dactylosporangium > Dactylosporangium siamense. Next base: position 2,153 of record NZ_BONQ01000114.1, read on the forward strand.
TGCGGAACCGGCCGCAGATCACCCGCCGCATCTGGTTGTCGCCGCTGCCACACAGCGCGCTGAGCTTGTCGATGTCGACCCGGTAGGCCATCACGCCGTATCCCATGGACGCACCTTAATACCGGCGTGCCCGCCACGACCTGGGCGATGCGGTGACGACCGAACACGCTTTCTGTGCGCTGCTTTCGGTGTGGGCGGTGCTGCCGGGGACGGGCATGACCCCGGCAGCACCGCTCGTCACAGCTTGACACCAACGGCGGAATGCTGGGGGGCACCTACCTCGGTGATCGTGGCGTATACCGTTGGGGCGTGATGGCAGAGCAACCGGCGCGGCGGGCACCGCAGGCACACACCGGGCGGGTGGTGCGCACCGAGCGGCTCACCCCGAACATGCACCGCGTGGTGCTCGGCGGCGAGGGCCTCGCCAGGTTCGACGCCGGACAGTACACCGATCATTACGTGAAGCTGATGTTCCCGCCCGCCGGGGTCGTCTACCCGCAGCCGTTCGACCTCGCCGCGATCCGGGCCGACCTGCCCCGCGAGCAGTGGCCGGTGACCCGCACGTACACCGTGCGTGACTGGGACCCTTCCACCCGTGAGGTCACCCTGGACTTCGTCATCCACGGCGACACCGGCCTCGCCGCGCAGTGGGCGGTCGCGGCCCGGCCCGGCGACGAGATCGTCTTCGGCGGCCCCGGCGGCAAGTACGCCCCCGACGCGGCCGCCGCCTGGCACCTCCTCGCCGGCGACGAGAGCGCCCTGCCGGCGATCGCCGCCACCCTGGAGCGCATCCCCGAAGGCGCCACCGTCGAGGCGTTCGTCGAGGTCGCCGACGCCCGCGAGGAGCAGAAGATCCCCGGCGTCACCTGGCTGCGCCGCGCCGGCCGGCCCTACGGCGAGGCCCTCGTCGAAGCGGTCGCCGCCGTCACCTGGCACGGCGACGACGTGCACGCCTTCGTCCACGGCGAGGCCGGCTTCGTCAAGGAGCTGCGCCGGCACCTGCGCCTGGACCGCGGCGTCCCCCTCGACCGGCTGTCGATCTCCGGCTACTGGCGCCTCGGCCACGACGAGGACGGCTGGCAGTCCTCCAAGCGCGACTGGAATGCCCAGGTCGAGGCGGAGCAGGAAACCCCTGCTCCGTGACGCTGCTGCTCCTGAAGCTGCTGCTGGCCCCGCTCCTCGTCGTCGGATCGTCCCTCGCGGGCCGCCGCTGGGGCGCACCGGTCGCCGGCACCCTCGTGGCCCTGCCGATCGTCGCCGGCCCGATCCTCCTCGTCACCTGCCTCGAGCAGGGCTCCCACTTCGGCGCCCGCGCCACGTCGTCGGCCCTGCTCGGCCTGGTCTCCCTGGCGGCGTTCACGGTCGTGTTCGCCTGGTGCTCCCGCCGGACCGGCTGGCTCGGCGCGCTGTCCGTGGCGTGGCTCGTGACCCTGGCCCTCGACCTCGGCCTCGCGCGCCTGCACCTTCCCGTGTTCGCCGCGTTCGCCGTGGTGCTGACGACCGCCTGGCTCGCTCTTCGGGCCTTCCCGCCGGTGCCGGCTTCCTCGGTGTCTTCGGCTTCGCCGGTTTGGCTTTGGTGGGACCTGCCCGGCCGGGCCCTGGCCACCGCGGCGCTCGTCGTCACGGTGACCACGGCCGCGGCGACCGTCGGCCCGTCGATGACCGGCGTCCTCGCCCCGTTCCCGATCGCGACGAGCGTCGTGGCCGCGTTCGTCCTCGCCCAACAGGGCACCGACGGTGCCGTGCGCACCCTGCAGGGCGTCCCGCGCGGCCTGCTCGGCTTCGCGGTCTTCTGCCTGCTCGTCGCCGTCCTCGTCGAACGCCTCGGCACCCCGGCCACGTTCACCGTCGCGGTCGCGGTGACCCTGCTCGTCCAGCTCGGCTGGCGCTGGACCCAGGCTCGGCGCCCCGCCCTCGCCGTCGACTGACGCGCTGTCCTGTCGCTGCGTGGTGGTCCGATCGCGGCGGGTCATGGCGCTGGACACGGGAGCGTGCGGCCTCGAGCATTGACGGGGTAGCGCCTACCGGGGGGAGGCGGCACGTGCCCAGACCATATTTCTCTTTGGACGCACCGGATTCCGGGACCGTCACGTCGTTCGACACCATTGATTGGGACGCGCGGCTCGCAGCAGCCCGGGCTGAGCACTGCCGTCGGCGTGAGGAGCGGGTGCGGGTTCGGGCGGAGCTCGCGGAGGCCCGGGTGCACGGCCTGGCCGCCCGCCACGCGACGAAGCTGGCACGGGTGCGGAGCGCCCGGTTGCTGGACGAGCTTGCCGCCGAGCGGGAGCAGACGGTCTCCGCCCTGCCCGGTGCGGTGGTCTCCGCCCCGCCCGGCGCGCCCTGTCGTCCTGCGCCTGTCCGTGCGGCACCCGCGGTTGCGGCTGTTCGATCCGCGTCCGCTCCGCCGGGACCTGTCGTGGCCGGGGCCGACGTGGCCGCTGTCGCGCTGCCCGGGCCCGCTGTCGCGCCGCCCGGGCCCGCTGTCGCGCTGCCCGGGCCCGCTGTCGCGCTGCCCGGGCCCGCTGTCGCGCCGCCCGGGCCCGCTGCGCCCAGCGCCGAAACGACCGGCTGCGCACCGCACGGACGTGCTGCGAGGGGAGCTCGGCATGGCCGGCGGCTCGGTCGGGGAGCGTCGTGTCCGCCGGATCATGTCCGAGCCTGTCCCTTGTGGCCATCGCTGCCGCCTCGGCGAGGTCTGGCAGCCGCCTCGTCACTGCGATTCGACTGCGACACGGCGACCTTCGGCTGCCGGTCCGGCATCGGCGCGGTCGAGCATCCCTTCGATCGCCGTGGTGGTCGCCGTTGTCTCCGGGACGCCGGGTGCGAGCTCCACCAACCGTCCTCGACGAGCAGCCGCCCGACCCTCCAGCGTTCGCCGTGGTGGTCGCCGTTGCCTCCGGGACGTTGGGTGCGACCTCCGCCAACCCGTCCTCGACGAGTAGCCGCCCGACCCCAGCCCGTGCGCCACCGGCAGGACGTCGACGGCGTTGAGCTCACCGACGATGCCCGCCGCCCGACCGGTGCCCGCTTCCTCGGCGGTGGTCAAAGTCTCGGTGGTCGCTGTCCCGGTGGTCGCAGACGGCTCGTCGGCCGGGCCGCTGAGACGTGGGCCGATCGCCGGTGCCGGTGCGTTTGGGGGGCCGAGGTCGGCGGGTGGTTGAAGCTGAGGTCCGGGCCAGTTGTCGGCAGTGTGGGTCGAGTGCTTCGACGTAGGGCGTTGGACGGGTCGTCGCAGTGCGGTGGCGTCGTCAGGGCGCCGGGCGTTGGTACTGTTGCGCGCATCTCTGTGCTTGACGATCCTGAGCTGACCGGGCGTGCCCGCCGGTTCCTGGCTCGGCACGCGACGTGGCAGCCGCACATGGACGCCGCGGCCATCCGGTCGGACGCCGTGCTGCCCTCGGGAGTGCCGGCCACCGCAGAGCTCGCCGACGTCCTGGTGCGGTTCGAGGAGCGGTACGGCGGCCTGTGCTACCCGGGGTTCGGTGGCAACGACATGCACCACGGGCTCCGCGGAGCGCGGTTCGTCGACACGCCGTTGGGGCTCGGGTTCGACGGCATCGTGGACGGTGACTGGACCTGGGGCGTGGAGGTGCTGCTCGACGGCGGCACCGTCATGGACCTGGGTGAATGGCGGTGCCGGCGGATCGACCGGTCGGTCGACCAGCGGATCGAGAAGCACGCGCTGCTCGCGGAGGTGCGTGGCTGGCGGCACCACCAGACGTTCGCCTGCCGCACGCCGCCGGACGTCCTGCCGATGGTCGACGAGCGGTGGCTGCCACCGCCGGTGCCCGAAGCCACCGGCCCGGCGGACCTGTGGTGGGGCGACGAGGATGTCGCGGTCCAGGCGACCCTGTGGAGCTGGCCGCCGGAGGCGGACCGCTGGATCGTGCGGTACTTCGCCCGCGTCTGGGAGAAGGCCGGCGACGCCGACCGGACCGTCTACGCGGCGATGGGTCACGAGACCGTCCCGGCCAGATGGTGCTACCTGTGCGACACCTCGGTTGCGGCAGGCTACAAGTGCATTCAGTAGGCAGTCAGCGCACGGTGCGGAAGAAGGTGCGGACCTCGTCGACGAACAGGTCCGGCACCTCGAGGGCGGCGAAGTGGCCGCCGCGGTCGTACTCGGCCCAGTGGGTGATGGTGTTCAGCGGCTCGGCGAACCGGCGGATCGCGATGTCCTCGGCGAAGTTCGCCACGCCGGTCGGCACCGTGGACGGGGTCGGCCAGTGCTTGGAGTGCATCGACTCGTAGTACATCTGCGCCGATGAGCCGCCGGTGTTCGTCAGCCAGTACAGCGTCGCGTGGGTCAGCACGTGGTCGGCGTCGATCGAGCCGGCCGGCAGGGCCCAGTCGTGGAACTTCTCGCCGATCCAGGCGAGCTGCCCGACGGGGGAGTCGGCGAGGGCGAAGCCCAGCGTGTGCGGGCGGGTCGCCTGGATCTGGAAGTAGCCGTTCCCGTCGTTGAGGTACTGCTGCATCCGGTCGTAGCGGACCTGTTCCGAGTCGGTGAGGACGGTCCCCTCGGGCAGGTCGCCGAAGGGGATGAACCCGACCGAGGCGGCGTTGACGTGCACGCCGACGACGTGGTCGGGGTCGACGCGGCCGAGGTCGGGGGCGATGAAGGCACCGAAGTCGCCGCCCTGCGCGCCGTAGCGGTCGTAGCCGAGGCGGGCCATCAGGGTCGCGTACGCGGTCGCGACGCGCCACGAGTCCCACCCGGCGCCGGCCGGTCCGCTGAACCCGAAGTTCGGGTGGGACGGGATGACCAGGTGGAAGGCGTCGGCCGGGTCGGCGGGGTTCGTGAGTGGCTCGATGACCTGCAGGAACTCGGTGACCGAGCCGGGCCAGCCGTGCGCGAGCAGCAGTGGCAGCGCCCCCTCGTGGGGTGAGCGGACGTGCAGGAAGTGGATGTTCTGATCGTCGATGCGGGTGGTGTACTGCGGGTGCCGGTTGATCCGATCTTCGACGTCCCGCCAGTCGAACGTCGTCGCCCAGCGTTCGACCAGGTCCTTGAGGTGCTCGACCGGCACGCCCCGGCTCCAGCCCGCGCCGGGCACCTGGGCGGGCCAGCGCACGCCGGTGAGGCGGCGGCGCAGATCGTCCAGCTCGGCCTGATCGACGGCGACCCGGAACGGCGTGACGTCGGTGCTCATGACATGGACTCCTCAGCGTCGGCTTCGGGCGTGTGGCCCCCTGCGACGAACGATGCCGGCAGATGCGGACAGGTTCTGGCCGGCAATATCTGAAAGACACTTTTACATCTGCGGTGAACTGTGAGACTCTGAAAGAGTCTTTCAGAAGGGTGGCAGGCGTGGGGCGCGAAACGCGGCGGACGATCACCGAGCCGGAGGCACTGCGGGCCCTGGCCCACCCGGTGCGCTACGAGCTGCTGAACCACCTCATCTCCGGTGGCCCGGCGACCGCCTCGCAGTGCGCGCGAGCGGTCGGCGACACCCCGTCCAACTGCAGCTACCACCTGCGGGCCCTGGCCAAGGCGGGGCTCGTCGCGCCGGACGACTCCACCGACGCGCGGGAGCGGCCGTGGCGGGCCCTCGTGACCGGCTTCGACGTGCCGCCAGACGCCGACCCGGACTCGCCGGCCGGTCAGCAGGCGGCGGTGATCGCGGCCATCGCCGTCCAGCGCGACCAGCGCCTCGTCCGCGAGCGACTGGCCCGCCGCGACCGGTCGCCGGCGCAGTGGCGCGACGCCGAGCAGTACGGCCTGTACACGCTCCGGCTCACCCCCACCGAGCTGCGCACGCTCGGCGATCAGATCGACGCGCTGATCCGCCCGTACATCGCGGCGACCCGTGACGACAGCCCCGACGGTGCCGAGACGGTGCACTTCGGCTTCCACGGTTTCCCGCTGACCGAAGGGACGTCCCATGAAGCAGGGTCCGCTGGCGCATCGTGACTTCCGCCGGCTGTGGCTGGCCGGGTTCATCTCCGACACCGGTGACTGGCTGCTGCTGGTCGCGCTGCCGATCCTCGTGTTCCAGCTGACCGGCTCGCCGCTGCAGACGTCGTTCGCGTTCCTCGTCGAGCTGGCCCCGGCGGTCCTGCTGGGACCGGTCGCCGGGCACCTCGCCGACCGGTGGGACCGTCGCCGGATGCTGGTCGGCATCACGGCCGTCCAGGCGGTCGCGCTGCTGCCGCTGCTGCTCGTGCACGACCGCGGCGACCTGCCCGTGCTGTACGCCGTGATCGCCGTCGAGGCGGCCATGCTCACGCTGTTCGGCCCGGCGAAGAACGCGCTCCTGCCAACCTTGGTCCCGCCGGAGCAACTGGTGGCGGCGAACTCCCTCGTCGGGCTCAACCAGAACCTGGGGCGGCTGGTCGGCGGCGCGCTGGGCGGGCTGCTGCTCACCCTCAGCGGCCTGCCGGTCATCGTGGTGGTCGATCTGGTCACGTTCGCCGTCGCGGCGGTGCTCATCGCCGGCATCGCCCCGGGCGCCAGGGCCGTCACCGAGACCCACCAGGAGCCGGCCGGCGGCGGGATCGCCTTCGGCGGGCGGCGGATCCGGATCGGCCTGGCGATCGCCGCTCTCGCCGGCTGCGCCCAAGGCATCTTCGCCGTGCTGTTCGTGGTGTGGGTGGTCCGCGAGCTCGGCGGCGGCGCCACGGAGACCGGCCTGCTGCGCGGCGTCCAGGCGATCGGCTCGATCGGCCTGGGCCTGCTGCTGGCCACCGCGCGGCGCACCCCGGGGCCGGCCACGCTCGTCGCCGCCGGAGCCGGGGCGTTCGGGCTGCTGTCGTTCGCGGTGTGGAACGGGCCCGCGGTGACCGACGCGCTGCCGGTCTACATCGCCCTGTTCATCCTGGTCGGCGCGCCGGGGATCGCCATGCTCACCGGCCTGATCAGCCTGTTGCAGCAGGAGACGACCGACCAGGTGCGCGGGCGCGTGTTCGGCGTCTTCGGCGCGATCTTCGACGGCAGCAGCGGCGTGGGGATGCTGGCCGCCGGTCTGCTCGCCGACCGGATCGGCATCATGCCCATGCTCGACCTCCAGGCCGCGCTGTACCTGGCCGCCGGCGCGACCGCACTGCTCCTCATCCGACCAAATTGGTCCGGACCTGTTATCCGGAAACCTGCCCGCCGGAGTGATGTCGTTCATCCTCATTGATTTCGATCGTTGCGACGTGACCCCGAGTCGGAGGTACCCGATGCAACGATCGATCCGAAGGACCGTCCTGGCCGGCGCGCTGGCCACCGGCATGGCACTCGCCGGCGCCGTGGCCGTAGCCGTCCCCGCGCATGCCGCCGGGACCAAGAAGCTGCTGGTCGTCGGCATGGACGGGCTCAACTGGGCGGGAGTCGTCGCGGCGAACGCGCCCAACCTCGACGGGCTCGCCGCCACCGGCACACTCGGCGAGAGCCTGGTGTACTGCCCGGGCGTCGCCGCCTCGTCGAGCGGGCCCGGCTGGTCGACGATCGCGACCGGCGTGTTCCCCGACAAGCACGGCGTGAAGGACAACACCTTCGCGGGCAAGCAGTACGCGACGTACCCCGACTTCCTCACCCGCCTCGAGCAGGCGAACCCGGCCTACCGCACCTACTCCGCGGTCGACTGGGCGGTCCTGCACACCCAGGGCACCTTCGGCGCCGCCATCGACACCCGGGTGACCTTCAACGGCGACTCCGAGGGTTACGTCAGCGCCGACGTGAAGATCACGAATGACGCGGTGAACCGGCTCCGCAACGAGAACCCGGACGCCTCCTTCGTGTACCTGGGCAACACCGACGTCGTGGCACACGCCAGCGGCACCGGCACGGCGTACCGGACCGCGATTGAGAAGCAGGACCAGCAGCTGGGTCAGCTGCTCGCCGCGATCTCGGCCCGTCCCACCTATGCCTCCGAGGACTGGCTGATCATCGTGACGACCGACCATGGCCACCTCTCGCCCGGCGGCGGCCACGGCGGCTGCGGCATCGACGAGCGACGCACGTTCGTCCTGGCGAAGGGCGCCGGGGTCGCGGCGGGCGCCCGCCCGGTCGACACCCGGCTCGCCGATGTCGCATCCAGCGCCCTCGCGCACTTCGGCGTCGGCGCGGCCCTGGACGGCAAGCCGATCTCGACCCGCTCCACCGACGCGTTCGACACCCTGGCACCGTCGCTGCAGTCGCGCGTCGACGAGACCGGCATCCCCGCGTCGCTTCAGGGCTGGACGCCGAACGCGCCGGCCGGCTGGTCGGTGGACCGCAGCCGCATGCCGTCGGGCGGCGTCACCGAATGGCGCGGATGGACCTTCGCGACCGACGAGTTCTGGAGCCGGGCGCAGAGCGGCCAGGAGCGGGAGAACGCGATGCGCACCCGCGGCGTGTTCGCGGTCGCGGACTCCGACGAGTTCAACGACAAGTCCGGCGGCACGAGCTTCGACTCGACCCTGCTGTCCCCGTCGTACACCGTGAGCCCCGGCACCACGGTCCGCCTCAACTACGTGACGCACTACCGGCAGGAGGGCGCCCAGAAGGCCGACGTCCTGGTCTCGTTCAACGGCGGCGCCGACGTCCTGGTCAAGCGCTACACCGCGGACGCCCGGGCGAAGGTCGAGTCGCTGACGGTGGCGGTGCCGGCCGGCGCGACCCGGATGGTCGTCAAGTTCCGCTACTACGACGCGAGCAACAACTGGTACTGGGCGATCGACGACCTGCGGGTCGCATAGCCCACCGCGGGGCCCCCGTGACCACCGCGGGGGCCCCGTGACCACCGCGGGGGCCCCGTGACCACCGCGGGGGCCCCGTGACCACCGCGGGGGGCCCGTGACCATCGCGGGGGGCCCAGTGACCATCGCGGGGCCCGTGACCATCGCGGGGCCCCGCGCGCCGGAGTCGGCCGGCCCCGTGACGAACGCAGGGCCCGCGCGCCGGAGCTGGCCTTCGCTGTGCCCCTGCAGATCGACGAACAGCCGCGCGCCGGGATGGCCGCAGGTATCAGCCCGCGATGGCCGCCGGGACGGCGTCGAGGGTGATGCCGAAGGTGTCGCGGTACACCGCCAGGAACTCCGAATCGTCGTCGAGGACGCGTTCGATGCGTTCGGTGCCGACGGTGGTGATCAAGGTCCGGCCGCTGATCGTGGCCCGGCCGGTGCCGGTGAGGATCGAGCAGGTCAGCTTCCTGGTGAAGTTCGACTCCGGTGCGGTGCGGTGCCACCAGGCCAACGGGGTGAAGTCGAACAGTTCGTACGGGCGCTGGTCGAGCAGGTACTCCCAGGTGCCGTCGCCGCGGATGGCGAGGTCGGGGCCCTGGGGGATCACCTCGTAGACGCCGCCCGGGTCGGGTTGCGGGTCGGTGCTGTCCAACCGCAACGGGTAGTGCGCGAACCTGCCGAACCCGACGTCGACGAGGTACGGCGAGTCGAGCTGCACCCGCACCGCCATGTGGTCGAGCGGCACGCCGAACCGCCGGCCCGTCCACACCCGGCAGGAGTGCAGGGTCACCTCGTAGCCGAGGTCGGTGAGCAGCGCGGCGAACGCGCCGTTGAGCTCGTAGCAGAAGCCGCCGCGCCGCCGGTCGACGATCTTCGCGACGAGCGCGGCGGCCCTCAGCACGATCTCCTCGCCCAGTTTGACGCTGAGGTTCTCGAACGGCACCGTGCCCAGGTGCGCGCGTTGCAGCAGGCGCAGTGTGGCGAGGTCGGCGGCGGCAGGCCGAGGCACACCGATGCGCGCGAGGTAGGCGTCCACCCGCCCAGCCTATGCGACCCTGATCCGCCACAGGGCCACGCCGGTCAGCGCCAGGGCCGCGGTGAGGAACAGCAGCGACTCCAGCCATTGGAACCGCCAGTAGCGCCCGCCCGGGTGATAGGCCACGTCGACGTGCAGGTCCAGGGCGGCCACGCACTGCGCCATGACGTCGAACTGGCCGGACAGGCAGCCGTGATAGCGGTCGAGGTCGACGGTCCGGCCGTCGGCGGTCAGCAGCTTGCTGTTCGACACCACCCAGACGTTCGGCGCGCTGAGGCCCTCGACGTCCGCCTTCGCGCCGAGGAAGCTCAGGTTCCGGATCGCCTCCGCGGACATCGCCCGCGAACTGTGCACCGGCGTGCCCAGATGCGGCCGGACGACGATCGGCACGGCGACCTGGATCGCGGCGAACAGCAACGCCGTCACCGCCATCGCGGGCACGGTCCGGCGCAGCACGAGCCCCGCTAAGGCGCCGAGCACGACACCGCAGCAGGTGTACGCGACGGGCACGAGATTGCGGGCACCGAACAGCAGCGCGGTGAACCGGTCCGCCGCAACCGCGTCATACGGGCTGGCAGCCCAGGTCAGCAGCAGGCTGAACAGTCCGGTCAGCGCCGCCGCGGCCGCGGTCACCACGGCCAACCGCACGACCAGCCAGCGGCGCCTGGACACGCTCTGGTTCCACACCAGGCGGTGCGTGCCGGTCTCCAGCTCCCGGGCGACGAGCGGCGCGCCCCAGAACATGCCGAGCAGCGTGGGCGTCACCAGCAGCAGCGCGTCGAGCAGATACAGCTGCCCCTGGAAGCGGGACTGGAACTCCCGCAGCGCGGAGCCGCACGCGTCGCCGCAGGACGCGACGGCGTCGTGATGCCCACCGCGGATCTGCGTGCCGAGCACGACGAGATACACGGCCAGCACGGCAACCGCGACGCCGGTCACCAGCAACTGGGCCCGCAGCTGCCGCCAGGCGAGCCAGGTCATCGCGGGTCCCCCTCGCCGCGCAGGTATGCCAGGACGAGCTCCTCCAGCTGGACCGGTCCGGCGCCGGTCCCGGCCGGCAGCGGTCCCCGCACGATCGCGCCGTGCACGACGTCGGCGCCCGGCGGCGGTGGTGCCGTCGCCCGGTGGTGGGCGTCCAGCAGGGCGGTGACATCGCCGGCCAGGCGGACCCGGCCGCCGGTGAGCACGACCAGGTGATCGCAGACCCGCTCGACGTCCGACAGCAGGTGCGAGGACAGCACGGCGGTCGCGCCGAGCTCGGCCACCGACTCGACCAGCGTGCGCAGGAACCCTTCCCGCGCAAGGGGATCGAGGGCGGCCACCGGCTCGTCGAGGATCAGCAGCTCGGGCCGTTTCGCGGCGGCGACGGTCAGCGCCAGCTGGGCCCGCTGCCCGCCCGAGAGCCGGCCGGCGCGTTGCCGCGGGTCGAGGCCGAGCGCGGCGACCCGGCGGGCCGCGAACGCGGCGTCCCAGGCCGGGTTGAGCCGGGCGCCGAGGCGCAGGTGGTCCGCGACGCTCAGCGCCGCATACACCGGTGTGTCCTGGGCGACGAACCCGACCCGGGCCAGCCGTGTCCCGGGCCGCGCGCCGAGCACCGACACCTTCCCCGACGTCGGGGCGAGCAGGCCGCAGGCGAGCTGCAGCAGCGTCGACTTGCCGGCGCCGTTGGGCCCGACGAGCCCGACAACCCGCCCGGGCGGGATCCGCAAGGTGCAGTCGGCGAGAGCGACCCGCCGTCCGTAGCGTCTGGTGAGGCCCTCGGTGGCGAGGGCCGGGGTGGTGCCGGAAGTGACCATGCGCCCATCGTCGGCGGTGCGTTTCCGGCGCACATCGGTCCGGAGACGGGCCGCCCCGGCCGTACTTTTGACCGGTTCGCGGCCACCACCACGCTCGTACGCTGGTGGCGTGAAACTCGTCGGGAACCTCGGCCTGGCCGTCGCGCTCGCCGTGGTCGTGGCCGGCACGGCGGCGGCGATCGCGGCCAGCTGGGGCGGCGCCTACTTCCTGCCCGGTGCCGCCGCCGGGACCCTGGCCGGCGCGGCCGCCCTGCTGCGGCACCGCGGCCCGGTGCGGGCCGCGGCTGTAGGGCTTGCCGTCGCGGCGGTGGCGGTGGCCGCGGCGCAGGTAGCCGGGCTGCCGGCCGAGCCCGGGCCGGCGACCGCCCTTGCCCTCGCCGTCCTCGTCGGGTCGGTGACGCGGGTCGCGCCGGTCCGCACGGTCGCCACGGTCGCCGCGGCCGGCCTGGCGGTGGTCGCCGTCGGCGCGTCCAGCCACCCGGGCTCGTCCGGGGCGTTCGCCGTCACCGTGTTCGGCGGGCTCGCCTGGGCCGGCGGCGCCCTCACCGGTGGGGCGCTGCGGTTGCTCGACGCGCGTCGGCTCGCCGCGGTGGAGGCGGTCCGCCGCGACGAACGCCTCACCATCGCCCGCGAGCTGCACGACGTCGTCGCCCACCACGTCACCGGCATCGTCGTGCAGGCCCAGGCGGCGCAGCTGGTCGCCTGCGACGACCCGGTGAAGGCGGGGGAGTCGTTCGCCGGGATCGAGGCCGCCGGCGCCGAGGCCCTCGCCGCGGTCCGCCGGGTCGTCGGGCTGCTGCGCGACGACCCGGCCGAGGACCCCGGCAGCTGGGCGGTGGCGGCGGGACCCGAGCGGATCGCCGACCTCGTGCGGCGGTTCGAGCGGGTCGGGCCGGCCGTGCATCTGCAGCTGCCGCCGGAGGAGCGGCACTGGCCCGCGGAGGTGACCGGTGCGGTCCACCGGCTCGTGCAGGAGTCCCTGACCAACGTCGTCCGGCACGCGCCGCATGCCCGCAGTGTCACCGTCGAGTTGTCCGAAGTGGATGGCTCGGTCGAGGTGCTCGTCGCCGACGACGGTGCTGACGGTCCGGAGACCGTCCACAGTGGATACGGGATCGTGGGCATGCGCGAGCGGGTCGAAGCACTCGGCGGCGAGCTGTCGGCAGGGCCTGGTCCGGGCGGCGGCTGGCGGGTGCACGGCACCGTCCCGCTGTCGGGCGTGCGATGACGATCCGGGTGTTGGTTGCTGACGATCAGGCGGTGGTCCGTGGTGGGCTGTGGCTGGTGCTTCTGTCGGGGGTGCGATGAGGGTGCGGGTGTTGGTTGCTGACGATCAGGCGGTGGTCCGTGGTGGGCTGTGGCTGGTGCTTCTGTCGGGAGTGCGATGACGATCCGGGTGTTGATCGCTGACGATCAGGCGATGATCCGTGGCGGGCTGCGGATGATCCTTGAGCACCAGCAGGACATGGCCGTGGTCGCCGAAGCGGCCGACGGGCTCACGGCGATCGACCTTGCCCGCCGGCTGCGGCCCGACGTGTCGCTGGTGGACATCCGCATGCCGGGCGCCGACGGTCTCGAGGTGACGCGGGCGCTGGCCGGCCCCGGTGTCGCCGACCCGCTGCGGGTCGTCGTGGTCACCACGTTCGACCTCGACGAGTATGTCTACGGCGCAATTCGTGGCGGCGCCACCGGCTTCCTGCTCAAGGACGCCGGACCGGCACTGCTCGTCGAGGCGGTCCGGGCCGCGCACGCCGGGGACGCGCTCATCTCGCCGTCGGTGACGGTGCGGCTGCTGCGCTCCATGGCGGTGCCGGCGACGCCGGCGAAGGGCGCGAAACCGTTGACGGACCGGGAGACCGACGTGGTCCGCTCGATCGCCCGAGGGCGCACGAACCTGGAGGTCGCCGCGGAGCTGTTCATCTCGCTGAGCACCGTCAAGAGCCACGTGTCGGGCATCCAGGCCAAGCTCGGCCTGCGCAACCGGGTCGAGATCGCCGCCTGGGCCTGGGAACACGGCGTCGTCACCGGCCCGGGCTGAGGCCGTGACCGCGAACGTTGGCCGGGTCGGACACCCGCCGGTTGGCGTTCGCGGTTCGGGTCGGAAGGGTCGAGGCTGTCGGGACGGCAGATCCTGTTCGGGTGCGCCGGCTCGGTGACGACGAGGGCCGGCGACTCCAGCAGATCGTGCGGCGTGGGACCGGGTCACCGATCCGGTTGCGGCGAGCGATGGTCACCATGGCCTCGGCCAGCGGGAGCGCCGTGTCGGCGATCGCCGCCTCGTGCAAGGTGGCGAGGGACGCGGTGCGTGAGGTGACCCATCGGCGATCGCCGCCTCGTACAAGGTGGTGAGGGACGCGGTGCGTGAGGTGACCCACCGGTTCAACTCGGCCAGCCGGTCGCCCGTGGAGCCTGCGCAAATAGTCGTCGTGGGCAAACCCGGTCGAGGCGCACTTCGGGGCGCTACGAACGTTCGTCGTCGCTGGGTCCAACCGCCCCGACCGCCCAGGCTCTGCGCGACTTTTCTGCGCGTCGGCACGGCCACTCGACCTCGCTGCCGTCCATGACCTGCCGCACGCTGCCGCACGCTGCCGCACGCTGGCGCAACGCCAACGCCAACGCCAACGCCAACGCCAACGCCAACGCCAACGCCCGGCGCCCGATGTCCTGGCCGTGCAACGCCGCGAACGCGCCCGGGTCGACCGCGAACGGCAACGCCGCTGGGGCCAGACCACCGCCAAGGCGGCGGTCTGATCAACCCGACCGGCGTTTCCGGCCACGGCACCAGAGAGGCTGTCCAGCCGGCGGTATCCAGCGGCATCGAGCCGCTCGGGCGGATCCGCCGATCATGTCGCTGGGTCGCTCCGGGCCTCCAGCCGTTCGTAGCGCTGCCGGGCTGCTTGTGGGGTGCCCAGGCCGAGGCTCAGTGCGATGTCCTGCCAGGTCATTTCGCGGGCGCGGGCGGTTCTGAGCAGGTAGAGCTCCGTGGCGTCCACTTCCGCCCGCACCTCGGGGAGCAGGGTCAGCGCTGCGACCAGGTCGGACCTGTCCAGCGGGGGCTCGTCCGGGGCCGGCGGGATCGAGCCGGCGGCCATCGCCGCGGCGACGCGGACCACCTCGTGCGGGGCGGCGACGTCCGCGTGGGTGTGCCGCGAGCGCAGCTCGGGCGATCCGGCGTGGCGCTCGGTGAGGTGGGCCAGCGCGGCATATACCCGCGCCGCGCGCCGCGCCCCAGGGTCGGGGAACGTCAACATTTCCGTCATACCTTCGGAGCATGCCAGTTGAACGATCTGTTTTCAACAGATTGTTCAAGTGGTGAGGACGGAATCTGTGACTCAGGCGACCGTCACCGGGTGGGCGACGACCGCGTCGAAGAGATAGCCGAGGGTGTTGAACGGGGTCACGTCGGGCTGGCTCGCGCCCGTCACGTCGACCGCCCGCGCCCGCAGCGTGTAGGCGCCCGGTCCGGCCGGCCGCCAGCGGTAGCTCCACTGCTGCCAGGCCCCGCCGCGCCGGCCGTTCGGTGTCGCCGGGTGCCAGGAGGTGCCGCCGTCGGTGCTGACCTCGACCCGGCGGATCGGGCCGTTGCCGGACCACGACCGGCCGTGCAGCACCTGGGTCCGGCCGCCGGTGAGGGTGGCCTGCCACGGCAGCTCGAACGCGCTCTTCACCACCTGCCGGCTGAGCAGCTCGCCCTCGGTGGGGTAGCCGGGGCCGAAGCGCCGGTAGAACTGGGTGTTCCACGGCGAGAACAGCGGGGCGGTGGACACCTCGATGCGGCCCAGCCACTTGATCGCGGCGATGCCGATCCAGCCCGGCACCACCACCCGCACCGGGTAGCCGTGGTCGGGCGGGAGCGGTTCGCCGTTCAGCTCGTACGCCAGCAGCACGTCCCGCATCGCCTTGGCTACCGGCAGCGGGCGGCGCACCCGGCCGAGGTTGACCCCGCCGGTGACCCACTCGTCGTCGAGGCCCTCGGGGAGCACGTCGACCGCGTCGGGGCGGATCCCGGCGCGGTGCAGCACGGTGGACAGCCGCACCCCGCGCCAGCGGCCGACGCCGACCGCGCCGAGCTTCCAGGCGGTGCCGCTGACCGTCTGGCCCTGCTGGGTGGTGAAGAAGCTGCGCCCGTTGCCGGTGCACTCGATCGCGGCGTCGTACGTGACGCTCGGCAGCCGGTGCAGGTCCCGCAGCGACAGCTCGACGGGTCCGTGCCGCAGGCCGCTGCCGAACAGCTCCAGGCGCCACGTCGTCGCGTCGATCGTCGGGGTACTGGTGTGGTTGCGCACGAAGAACCGGTCGGTGGGCGTGTAGTACCCCTGTCCGGCCATCGCCTCCCAGCGCGTCTCGGCGTTGGTGCCGAACGTGGAGAACAGCTCCGGCGGCAACGGCTTGCGGATCGGCCCGGTGGGCGCGGGTCCGGCGACGGCAGCAGTGGCCGGAGCGGCGGCGGCACCGACCAGCGGCGCGGCGACGGCGGCGGCCGCGCCGAGGCGCAACAGGTGCCGGCGGGACAGGCCGCGCGCGTCGGCCTCGCCGGCCAGCCACTGGCGCGTGCGTAGCGCGTCGTACTCATGCTCATCGGTGAGGTCGATCGACATACCTATAAACTCTATCGACTTACCATGAAACGGCAAGCGCCGCCGGAACGGCAAGCGCCGCCGGAACGGCAAGCGCGCCATAGGCCGGTAGGATCTGCCGGCGTGTCGACGGTGCGGCGGGCTGAGGCGTTCATCGTCCTCGCGGGCGTCCGTGACGTCGAGGGGTTCGAGCTCGACCTGGCCGCGCGCACCCTGGTCGCCGGTTGGGGCGACGGCGTCCCGCAGCTGCTCGAGGCGACCGCCGGCATCATGGCGCTGCGCGCCGCGGCCGGTGAACCCGACCCGGACCGGTATCCGCAGCTCGGATACCTCCTGGCGGTCGAGCGAGCACTCGGTGAGCGGGGCGTCGCCGTGCTCTGCCGCGAGCTGGACCGGTCGGGGCTCGACCTGCGCGGCCGGCTGGTGATCGACCTGGCCCGGGCGGTCGGCGCGCACCCGGCGACGCCCTGCTTCGCCGTCGAGTGGGGCAGTGACCGCGGCTGGTCGACGGTGATCGAGCCGCCCGGGACCGAGCCCGGCGGCCAGCGGACCTGGCACTGGTTCGACGGGCTGCTGCCAGAGCCGGCAGTGGTCGCCGACCGGGCCGTCCGGCACCTCGACGGTGACCTGACCCTGCCCGGCCGGCGGACCTGGCGATACCACGGCCCGCAACTGCTCGAAGCACTCGCCACGTACCCGGTGCCCGGAACGGCAAAGGGGACGGTGCCGGACGTGCCGACCGTGTGCCGGTCCGATCCAGAGTGGCGGACGGCGGCGTTCCGGCGGCGGCTGCTGTGCTACGAGACGCCGCCGGTGCCCGCCGTCGGTGACGAGGTGCACCTGCCGGGGCGGCCGGGCGACCGGCGGCGGGTCGTCGCGGTGCTGCCCGCCCGCCCCGGCGACGTGGAGCTGTTCCGGGTGCGCCTCGCCGGGCACGACTTCCAGGTCAGCTGGGACGAGGTCTGGCCGTTCCTGGCGACCGGGTAGTCACAGGCGTTGCCAGAGTGCGGGCACGTTCGGCGGTTCCCAGCCGGGCTGTGCGGTGTGTCCCTGCAGGCAGCGGTACGCCACGCCGCCGTAGGTGACCTGCGCGCCGGCCGCGTAGCTCTGCCCGGCCGCCCAGGTCCCGCCCGGCGTGCTCGGGGGTGTCGACGGGGGCGTGGTCGGGGGCGTCGTCGGCGGTGTGGTCGGCGGGACGCCTGGGACGTCGAGCACGACGTCGAACGTCGCCTCGCGGCCGCCGCCGGCGGAGCGGACCGTCATCAGCAGCCGCGGGTCGTAGAGGCTGTCGGTCGAGTTTCGTGGCTCGCCCGGGAAGTACAGCTGCGTGGTGAGGATCGGCCGGCCGGGCGCCTGGACCTTCACGTGCAGGTGGCGGGTCCGTCCCGGGTACAGGCCGGGCACGATCGTGGTGAGGCTGAACGCTCCCTGGCCGTTCGTGTACTGGTGCCCGCGCAGCCGGTACCCCACGTTGTCGTACGCGCCGGCGTTGTCGGCCTGCCAGAAGTCCAGCAGGGCACCGGCGATCGGCTGGCACGACGTACCGAAGACGTAGCCGGACACGGTGAGCCTGGTGCCGGGCAGCCCGGCCGCGATCGCGGTGCGCTGTGGCGAGTTCGGCTTGAAGTAGGGGCCCTCCATCTGCGGCGGGGTCTCGTCGTCGCCGTCGTCGCACATCGGCGTCGGCTCGAGGTCCTCCCCGGCGGCGCCGTCCCGGGCGAGCGCCGGGACACCGGCGAGCAGGATCGGCAGCGGCGCGGCGACGAGCGCGGCGCGCAGCAGCTGCTTGCGGGTGAGGGCGGGTCCACCGGTGCGGGTCTCGTCGGTGGTGTCGTGCGGATCGTTGCGCTGGCCTGTCATTGCCGGCTCCTCGGTTCGCTGGTCGGCCCGGTCGTGCCGGGCCCGACCGACACTAGGAGCGTCATCGGTGTGAGTCGATGGACTTGTCGCCGGAGTCGTGGTGCATTCGGCGGTTCGCGCCGTCCGGTTCGCCCTGATTAGCCCTGCGGCCCCGGAGGGTGACGTGGCCAACCTCGAACCCGCGTGCGTGGGGCTTACGTGGACCCGGGCGGGCGCCAGCCGATACGGTCATACATATGACCACCTACTCGGGACCTGCAACGCTGATCCTCGCCAACGGGGCACGGGTCACCGGCATGGCTTCGCTCGGCACCAACAACCGCGGCAACCTCAACGGCTGGAGCGGCACGTTCCGGCCCAACGAGGTCAACGCGGAGGTCCGCAACGCGACCGACGGGCTGCAGCTGGAGCTGCCGTATGAGCAGATCGGCACGGTCGCCGTCACCAACGTGCGGCGGCTGCTCGCGACCCAGGTGCTGATGTCCCTGGCCGGCAGTGGCCCGGCGCCGTTCTGATCATTTTCGGACAGCCGGCTCGCAAAAATAGCAACCGGCGACCCAAGAGGTAACCAGAAACGGTCAGCCGCCCATCAGGTCGTTGAAGCGCTGCGTCACCCCGACCTCGTCGGGACGCTGCACGTCGCGGCGCAGCGCCGCCCGCTGCACCAGGACCTCGACTTCGTCGGTGGCGAGCACCGCCATGGTCTCCGCCAGGTACTCCTCCAGCGGCATGGCCCTGGGGTCGGTCAGGTTCACGTCCATGAGGGCGGTCTGCGTGTAGGGCGGCGCGATCTCCAAGACCGCCACGCCGGTGTCCCGCAGCCGGTAGCGCAACGCCAGGGTGTAGGAGTGCAGGGCGGCCTTCGTCGCGGAGTACAACGTCGAGGATGCGAGGGGCGCGTAGCCGAGCATCGAGCTGACGTTGATGATCGTGGCGGACGGCAGCGCCCGCAGGTGGGTGATGAATGCCGAGTTCAGCCGGATCGGCCCGAGCAGGTTCGTGGCCACGATCGCGGTCAGCTGGGCGTCGTCGATCGGCTCGGCGGGGTCGTCGCCGAACATGATGCCCGCGTTGTTGACCACGACGTTCAGCGACGGGTGTTCGGCGATCAGCCGGGGCACCGCGGCGGCGATCGAGGCCGGGTCGGACACGTCCAACCGGACACAACGCATGCCCGGGTTGGCCGCGGCGACCTGCTCCAGGGCCTCGAGGCGCCGGCCGGCGACGATGACCGTGTTGCCGCGCCGGTGCAGTTCCTCGGCGAGCCCGCGGCCGATACCGCTGCCGCCGCCGGTGATGAGGACGGTGTTCCCGGTGAGGTTCATGTGACTCCGTTCGCGTGGCGGCGTAGGACGTGGCGGCGCACGTAGGCTTCGAAGGTGGTGGGTGGGCGGCCCAGCAGCCAGGTGAGCACGTTGGGGTTGCCCACGAAGTCATGGCTGCTGTAGCGGGTGGTGATGGACCGCAGCACGCGGATCTGGTGGGTGAACTGCGCCGGGTCGCCGTCACCCACCCATGCCTTGAGGTAGGTGTCGGCGTCGATCTGCCGCACCTCGATCGGCCGCTGCAGCACCCGGGAGATGATGTCGCCGAGTTCGTGCGCGGTGTACCGGCCGGGGCCGACCAGCTCATACGTGGCGCCGTGGTGCCGCTCGCCTTCGGCGAGGACGGTGCGGGCCACGTCGGTGACGTCGTCGAGGTCGACCATGGACTGGCGGCGCTCCAGGGACCAGGACAGCTCGAACACGCCCCGCGCGAAGACCGGCTCGAGCTTCAGCGGCAGCATGTAGTTGGCCGGCTGGAGGATGGTGAACTCCAGGCCGGAGGACAGCAGGTGCTCCTCGACGTCGCGTTTGATCTCGTGCTGGACGAGGTCGGTGGTGATGGCGTGCAGGACCGAGCTGAACACGAAGTGCCGCACGCCCGCGGCGCGGGCCGCGTCGACGACGGCGAACCCCATCTCCCGTTCGCGCGGATGCAGGGTCGGGCCGATGTGGTAGACCTGCTGCGCGTCGCGCATGGCCCGGGCCGCGACCGCGGGGTCGCTGACGTCGCCGACGACCACGTCCGGGACCCCGAGGGCGCGCAGCCGGTCGGCCGAGGCCGCCGACTGCACGCACGCCCGGACCGGCAGCTTCGCCTCGATCAGCTTGGGGATCAGCAGCCGCCCCTGGTTGCCGTTGGCGGCGGTGACCACGATCATGTGGTTGCCTTTCGAAGCGCTAGCGGACGCGGGTGCCGCCGATCCAGACGCCGCGGATGTCGCGGGTCGCGGCGATGTCGACGGTCGGGTCGCCGCCGACGAGGAGCAGGTCGGCGCGGCGGCCGGGGGCGATGACGCCCCGGTCGGACAGGCCGAACGTGCCCGCCGCGGCCGACGTGGCGCCGCGCAGCGCCTCGGCCGGGCTGAGACCGGCTGCCACGAGCCGGTGCAGTTCCTCGTGGATCGACTCGCCGTAGGGCACCTGGGCGGGTGTCTTGACGTTGTCGTTGCTGTCGGTGCCGACGAGGACCGTCATGCCCGCCTTGCGGAAGGTCGCCACGGTGGCGGTGGCATGGTCGTACCGCATCCGCATCCCGGGAATCACGGTCCCCAGCACCCGCATGATCAGCTTGCCGCCGATGTTGCGCACGACACCGTCCATCATGGTCAGCGTCGGCACGATCACCACCTGCCGCCGGGCCAGCAGCGCCTCGAACTCGGCGTCCAGCTCGCTGGTCAGTGCCGTGTGGGTGACGATGTCCGCCCCGGCCCGGATGGCGACGGTGAGCGTGTCGGCGCTGACCACGTGCGCGATCGTCAGCAGCCCGGCGGTGTGCGCCGCCTCGACGACCGCGGTCACGGTTTCCGGGCTCAGCGCCTTCGTGCCGGGGATCTTCGGATCCTCGACGGCGATCTTGATGTAGTCGGAGCCCTCAGCGACCCGGTCCGCGACGAACCGGGTCGCGTCCTGCGGCCCCGTCACGGTGCTGGACGGCCCGAAGCCCATGTGCTTGACGAAGTGCGAGCCGGGCGCGTTGGCGAGGTTGCCGGCGATGCGGACGTCGGGCAGGCCCGGCAGGCCCTTGAGCTTGCCGGGGATGCCGGCGTCCCAGCAGCCCATGTCGAGCATCGTGGTGACCCCCCACCGGGCCGCGACCCGCAGGTGCGCGACCTCGGTGACGTGGACGTGCGTGTCGATGAGCCCGGGCAGCAGCGCGGCGCCGTGGCAGTCGACCCGCTCGGCGTGTTTCGTGGCTGCGGTGATCAACCCGCCGTCGACGCCGACCGTCGTCGGGTCGCCGAGCTTCACCCCGTCGAACACCCGCACGTTCGTGAGCGCGACCGCGCTCACGAAGGAGCCTTCGCCACGCTGACCTCCAGGGCGAACGCCAGCTGGCTCAGCTGCAGGGCCGCGCCCGCGTTGTGGAAGTCGACGCAGTGCCCGGCGTTGAGCACCAGGCGCCCGTCGACGACCGGCGCCGCGGTGAACGAGGCGGCGTAGTCGGCGGCCTGGCCGGCGTCGGTGATCCACAGCGCGTCGAACTCGCCCTGCCGGGCGTGCACCGGCACCTTGACCTGGGCGTTGACGTCGCGCACCCGGCTGATCCAGCCGTTGTTGATGTCGATCAGCTCGGCCCGCGGCACCGACGTGTCGGAGCTGTGGCTCAGGTCCGGCATCGTCGTGGCGTGCGTCCAGGCCGGGCCGAACATGACGCTGTCCTTCATCGGCCCCGGCAGGTCGATCATCAGGATGTCGGGCAGCGCGTCGAACGCCAGCCGCGGCCCGTCCGGCACCTGCAGCAGGCAACCGGACACGGCGATGCCCAGCAGCGGCCACGCGGGCTCCCGGGCGGCGATCGCGGTGGTGACGGCGCCGCCGATCGAGTGGCCGATGAGGAACACCCCGGCGTGGCCGGCGCCGTGCTCCCGCCACAGCTCGCCGATGACCTGGTCGAGGGCCTCCGCGTTGGCCAGGATGATCGACTCGCCGGGCTCGACGTGGGTGCTGCCCAGGTAACCGGGCCGGTCGATCGCGATGACGGGGACGCCGAGCGCGGCGGCGCGGTCCAGCAGCGAGTGGCCGGGGATGTCGAAGTACTCGGAGGTGTACGTGCCGCCGTGGATCGCGATGACCAGCGGGATCTGCGCCGTTTCGGCGGCGTCGTGCTGCGGGGTGTTACGCCGGCCGGTGACGGTGAGGCCGTTGGCGCTGGTGTGGGTGAAGGGAGTGGCGGTGGGTGTCATGGCTGCTGTCTCCATTCTCCGCGGATCGCGTGGTCGAGGATCCGCGCGGCCTCGGCGTCCGGGACCGGACCGCCGATCCATGCGATGTGCTGGTCGGGGCGCACCAGCACGAGCCGGTCGCTGAAGAACGCGTCGAGTCCGAGCGAGGGGTCGTCGAGCACGGCCAGGGGTATGCCGTGCCGCTCGGCGTGACGCGCGAACGCGGCGGCGTGCCAGCTCGGGCCGATGAGCGTGAACTCGGGCCCGAGCCGGTCGAACAGTGACTGCCCGGTGGGCAGCCAGGTGTGCGGGAGCCGGTTGCCGGCGGCGGCGACCGGGACGTAGTCCGACCCGTTGGTGGTCTGGACCTCCGCGTACTCGGAGTAGCCCAGGCCGAACACCAGGCCGTCGCTGTGGAACTCGATCCGCTTGGCCTCCTGGATGACGGCCGCGGCCTCGTCGGTGGCGGCCGCTGTCGCGGCGGTCAGTCCGGCCGCGGCCGCCAGCACCGCCGGCCCGGTCCGCCCGTTCTCCGCGGCGGCGGCGACGAACCGCTGTGCGATCGGGCGCCGTTCGGCCTCGTAGCTGTCCAGCAGGTCGGGCGGGGCCCAGCCGTTGACGACGGCGGCGAGCTTCCAGCCGAGGTTGATCGCGTCACCGATGCCGGTGTTGTACCCGTGACCGCCCCACGGCGGGTTCTGGTGCGCCGCGTCGCCGGCGATGAACAGCCGGCCGTTGCGGAACCGGTCGGCGATCAGGGTCCGGGCCCGCCACGGGTCGGTCGCGATCACCGTGATCGGCAGCTCGCGGCCGAGCAGTCGGTGCACCAGCGCGGTCGCGTCGACGTCGCCGTCGTCGTCCTGCTCGTCGGGCCGGTAGGTGGCGATGGCCCACCAGGTGCCGGACAGGTTCAGGCGACCCACGAGCCCGGGTGCGGCGGGGTTGAGCACCCAGTACTGGACCGCGTTGCCGTGCGGGATCAGGTCCCCGAGCTCGGCGGACTCGAAGGTGATGCTGATGTTGGGGCGGGGGAGGCTGGATCCCTCGTACACCGCGCCCATCGCGGTCCGCACCGCGCTGCGCGGACCGTCGGCGCCGACGACGTAGTCCGCCTCCACGGTCGACGTGGCGCCGTGCTCGTCCTCGAGGGTGACGACGACGGTGCTTTCCCGCTCGTCGAACGCGACCGCCCGCCTGCCCAGCAGCAGCGTCGCGTTGCTCTCCGGACGGTTGAGGGCGTCGCGCATCGCCTGCTCGACGATTGGCTGCGCGACCTGCTGGCCCGGTTCGGCCGTCACGTCGCTGCCGGCCAGGGCGAGGCCGAGGGTGCCGGTCAGCCGGGTCACCTCACGGCCGGTGACCGTCGTGCAGAACACGATGTCCTTGGACCAGTCGATGTGCAGCGGGGCGCGTTCGCGGATGGTGGCGGCGAGGCCCCAGCGCCGGAACAGCTCCATGGTGCGCGGGGACGTGGTCTTCGCGCGGGGGCGCAGGTAGGACACGTGCTCGCGCGGCTCCACCACGACGGAGGCGATGCCGTGGTGGTCCAGCTCCATGGCCGCGGCCAGGCCGACGGGGCCGCCGCCGACGACCAGCACGCTGGTCCTGATCGTCGTGCTCATGCCGTCGTCAATACTTCGTGGAGGTACTCCTCCACCGCGCGCGGGGGGCGGCCCAGCACGTGCTCGACGTCCGGGGTCACGAACTCGGACTGGCGGTCGCGGAACAACTGGTACATCTCCTGGAAGTGCTCGGCCTCCCACCGTGGCATGCCACGGTGCAGCAGCGAGTCGCGGACGTCGGCGGGGGTGATGTCGACGGTCTCGGCGCCGAGGACGCCGGCGATCTCGCGGTACGTGACGGCGCGGGCGCCGGTGAGCACCACGGTCTGCCCCGTCCAGCGGTCCTCGGTGAGCAGCACCGCGCAGGCGTCGCCGATGTCGCGGGCGTCGATGAGGCTGATGCCGGCGTCGCCGATCGCGTTGGGGATGCGACCGGTCGCGCGCAGGGCGGGCAGCATGATGGTGCCGATCAGGGTCTGCATGAAGGCGTTGGGCCGCACGATCGTGAACGGCTGCCCGCTGTTGATCAGCACCTGCTCGACTTCCCAGTGCTGGCGGCAGGTGTACGGGCCGTCGGGGTTGATCGCGGTGCTGGTGCCGGAGAGCTTGACGAACCGTGCTGGCAGCCGGCGCAGCGCCCGGATGATGCGCAGCTGCAGGTCGCTCATGGCGTGGTCGTGGGCGGTGAGCAGGAAGACGGTGTCGACGCCGGTGGCGGCGGCCACGACGGTGTCGTCGTCCCCGGGGTCGCCCTCGACGACCTGGCAGCCGGGCGGCAGGACGTGCGCCGCCCGGCCGGCGTCGCGGGTCAGGACCCGCACCAGGTCGTCGCCGCGCCGCAGCAGTGCCCGCGCGACGTGCGGGCCGACGTTGCCGGTGGCGCCGATGAGCAGGACGGCCATCAGTCGAACACCGTGACCGT
>NZ_BONQ01000115.1 GCF_016862795.1 Dactylosporangium siamense
AGCTAGAAACAGCAGTTTGCGTCTCGGTGCGATAGGGCACTCGGTCAATGGAGGAGAGGTGGCTGAGATGTCCGTGCAGTGGAAGAAGGGTAAGCGGCGCGCTGAGAGCGTGGCTGAGGACGCCTGGGATCACCTGGTGTCCGCGGTCGAGTCGGCGCGTTCGGTGGGTGGGTCCGTGAAGGACCGGGCGTACGACTTCGCCGACGAGGCGTCGAGCCGCTACAGCTCGGCGTCGGACCGGGTCGGGTCCGCGGCCGACGAGGCGTGGCACCGGGCGAGCCTGGCGTTCGACGCGTTGTCGGGCCGCAAGCAGCGCACGCCGTGGGGATGGATCGCGGTCGCCGTCCTCGGTGGGATCGCGGTCGGCTGGGCGGCGGCGGCCTCGGCCCCGAAGGCCATCCAGGCGGCGCAGGAGCGGTTCGAGGACGAGGAGGACGTGCTGTCCCCCACGTACGAGGCGCCGGCACCGTACCGCGTCGCGGAATGACAACGAGCGGGCCGACCCCGTAGATCGGGGCGGCCCGCTCGGCATGTTCCGGTTCAGCTGTACTTGCGCAGCTCCCGCTTGGCGAGGGAGGCGCGGTGGACCTCGTCGGGGCCGTCGGCGAGGCGCAGGGTCCGGGCCGACGCCCAGAGCGCGGCCAGGGGTGTGTCCTGGCTGACGCCGGCGGCGCCGTGGGCCTGGATCGCCTTGTCGATGACCCATTCGGCCATCTGCGGCACCGCGATCTTGATCGCCTGGATCTCGGTGTGGGCGCCCTTGTTGCCGACGGTGTCCATCAGCCAGGCGGTCTTCAGCACCAGGAGCCGGGCCTGCTCGATGCGGACCCGGGACTCGGCGATCCAGTCGCGCACCACGCCCTGCTCGGCGAGGGGGCGGCCGAACGCGACCCGCTCGCTGACGCGCTCGCACATGAGCTGCAGCGCCCGCTCGGCGGCGCCGATGAGCCGCATGCAGTGGTGGATGCGGCCGGGGCCGAGCCGGGCCTGCGCGATCGCGAAGCCGGAGCCCTCCTCGGCGATGAGGTGGTCGGCCGGGACCCGGACATCCGTGAACTCCACCTCCGCGTGACCGCCGTGCGACGCGTCGGTGTAGCCGAACACGTGCATCCCCCGCTTGACGGTGACGCCCGGGGTGTCGCGCGGGACGAGGATCATGCTCTGCTGGCGGTGGCGTTCGGCGCCGGGGTCGCTCTTGCCCATGACGATGAAGATCGTGCAGTTGGGGTTCATCGCGCCGGAGGACCACCACTTGCGGCCGTTGACGACGTACCCGTCGCCGTCGCGCTCGATCCGGGTGGCGATGTTCGTCGCGTCGGAGGAGGCGACGTCCGGCTCCGTCATACAGAACGCCGAACGGATCTGGCCCTCGAGCAGCGGCTTGAGCCACCGGTCCTGCTGCTCCGGCGAGCCGAACGCGGACAGGACCTCCATGTTGCCGGTGTCCGGCGCGGCGCAGTTCAAGGCCTCGGGGGCCAGGTGCGGGCTGCGGCCGGTGATCTCGGCGAGCGGCGCGTACTGCAGGTTGGTGAGGCCGGCGCCGAACCGGTCGTCGGGCAGGAACAGGTTCCACAGGCCGCGGTCGCGGGCCGACGCCTTCAACGCCTCGATCACCGGGGGACGGGCCCACGGGTTGTCGAGCGCGGCCATCTCGTCCTCGAACCGGGGCTCCGCCGGGTACACCTCCTCCTGCATGAAGTCGGTGAGCTTCTCGTGCAGGTCGGCGGTGCGGGCGTCGAAGGTGAAGTCCATCAGCTCTCTCCGTTGATCGCTGTGAGCCCCTGCGCGAGCAGGGGTGGGACCAGCGCGCCGATCTGGTCGAAGCCGGCGCCGACGGTCTGGCCGTTGGTGTAGCGGAAGTGGATGCCCTCGAGGATGACGGCCAGCTTGTAGCAGGCCATCGCGACGTACCAGTGCAGGTCGCCGAGGTCGGCGTCACTGGCCTTGGCGTAGCGGTCGAGCAGCGCGTCGCCGGACGGGAACCCGGCGTCGGCGCCGAGCCCGTCGGCGATCGGGTTGGTGCCGGTCTTGAGCCGGTCGAGCACCGTCCAGTACGCCAGCAGCAGCCCGAGGTCGGTGAGCGGGTCGCCGAGCGTGGCCATCTCCCAGTCGAGGACCGCGGCGACGCGCATGGTCGCGGGGTCGACGATGAGGTTGTCGAGCCGGTAGTCGCCGTGCACGATCGCGGTCGTGGCGGAGGCGGGGATGCCGGCCGCGAGGCGGTCCCGCAGCACCGCCGCGTCGGGCAGATCCCGGCTCGTCGACTGCGCCAGCTGCTTCGACCACCGTCGGACCTGGCGCTCCAGGAAGCCCTCGGGCCGGCCGAAGTCGCCGAGCCCGACCTCGGCGGGGTCGACGCGGTGCAGGACGGCGAGGGTGTCCATCATCGCGAACGCCACCTCGCGGCGGGCCTCGTCGCCGAGCGGGTCGGTCTGCCGGCGGCTGCGCAGCACCACCCCGGGCACCCGCGACATCAGGTAGAACGGCGCGCCGAGGACGTCGGGGTCCTCGCACAGCAGCAGCGCGTCGGGCACCGGCACCGGCGTCGGACCGAGGGCGGAGATGATCCGGTGCTCCCGGGCCATGTCGTGCGCGGTGGCCAGGACGTGCCCGAGCGGCGGGCGGCGCAGCACGAAGACCTCGTTGACCACGTAGGTCAGGTTGGAGCGGCCACCGGCGATGAGCTCGGCGTTGATCGGTTCGCTGATGAGCCCGGGGGCCTTGTCCTGCAGGTAGGCCGCGAGGCGGGGGAGGTCGAGACCGGGCGGGGTGCTCATACGGCCAGTCCATGGGTGAGACGCGTTCTCTGTCAAGCACCCAGCGAGGTTTTTCACCGTCAATGTCCGTTTTCGCGGGCGCTGAGACGTTCCGGCATCGACACTGCGGCGAAACGGCACGGAAATCCGCGGTGGGCAGACTGTTGTCACTACCGGAGAGCAAGTGACGTACACCAACGGCGGCGTACTCAGCCAAAGGACGAACGGGAGGTCGACTTCATGCTGCTACGGCTGCGAGTTGCGCTGCCCGACCGTCCCGGCTCACTCGGGCAGGTTGCCCGGACGCTGGGTGTGGTCGGTGCCGACATCGTTTCGGTCGTTGTGCTGGAACGCGTCGGTGGCCGTGCGGTGGACGACCTTACCGTGGTTTGGCCGGCTTCGGCCCCTGTCGACCGTGTTCTCACCGGTCTCGCGGCGATCCCAGGCGTTCGCGTGGACGGTGTGTGGCGCGGCACGGAGCTGTCGGAGCCGAGTAGTGGCCGCGAGGTCGCGCTCATCGGACAGGTGGCGGCAAACCCGCAGAACGGCCTGGCAACGGTC
Organism: Dactylosporangium siamense; assembly: GCF_016862795.1. Classification (GTDB taxonomy): domain Bacteria; phylum Actinomycetota; class Actinomycetes; order Mycobacteriales; family Micromonosporaceae; genus Dactylosporangium; species Dactylosporangium siamense. The sequence continues at coordinate 3,318 of NZ_BONQ01000115.1, forward strand.
GTCGACGCGGCACCGGCACTGTTCGGAGCGGACTGGGCGGTCGCGATCCTGGTCGGATCGGACTGGGCGGGCGGCGGCGCGCGAGCTCAGGCATGGTCCGACTCCTCGGTGATCTGCGCCAGCTGGCGCACTCCGGATGTCCCCCCACAGGTGGACATCGCACCACTCCGACCTCGCGCGATCAGCGCTGCTGACGGCATCCATCTTGCTGTCGCGCCTTTTCAGCGTGGAGGTCTGGTCCTTGTTGTCGCCCGCGGCGGGGCGGACGGCGACGCTGGAGCACCACCTTTCCACGGTTCCGAAGTGGCGAGGCTGGCGCAGTTGGTCGGTGCAACCGCATCTGTGCTGGGGGAACGGCTGGCGGGGCCCGGCTTGGCGGAGCTGGGTAAAGCGGGCGGTGCTGTTACCGGCACCCCCGCTCCCGCCGGCACAAACGCCGCTGCGTCTTCTTCCTGGGCGGCATAGACCCCAGCGTCCCGGGTTTGCACCACAGCAAGGAGCCCCCCGAATGACCCTCTGGCGTATCCGCGCGACCGTGGACGACCGTCCCGGTTTCCTCTCCGTCCTGACCGCCAGCCTCGCGCTGCGCAAGGTCAACATCCTCTCCGTCCAAGTGCACACGACCGAGTCCGGCGCGGTCGACGACTTCCTCGTCGAGGCGCCCGACGAGCTGAGCGTCGCGGACCTCGCCGAGGCCGTCCGGCGCGGTCGCGGGCGGGACGCGTGGATCGCCCAGGCCGACGTGCGAGGGCTCATCGACGAGCCGACCCGCGTGCTCGCCCTGGCCGGCAAGGTCCTGGACGGCACCGCGACCCTGGAGGAGGCGATCGCGTCGCTGCTCGGCGACTGCGACATCTCCTGGCGGGCGGACTCGTCCACGGGCGCGGAGGGCTACACGGCGACCGGCATGCAGCTGCAGGACCCGGCCGGCGGCACGCTGTACGTGCGCCGTCCCGCGCCGCCGATCACGCCGGCGGAGTATGCCCGGGCCCACGCCCTGGTCGGCCTCGCCCAGGTGGCGGGAAGGCGCAACACGGCGGCATAGAAGCCGGCACAGAAACCCTGAGACCTTTCTCAGCAGCGCTCGTCCTTGGCGGAGGACGGGCGCTGCTTTTTGTGGTCGGTACATGTAGGCTGCCGACATGTTGTTCGGGTACATGTCGGGGGACGACCTATGAACGCGTTGGACCTCGCGCGATGGCAGTTCGCCGCCACCGCCTCGCTGCACTTCCTCTTCGTCGCGCTCACGCTCGGCCTGGTCTTCTTCGTCGCGTCCACGCAGACGAAGTACGTGCGCACGGGCGACGAGACGTACGGCCGGGCGGCCCGCTTCTGGGGCTCCCTGTACGCGATCAACTACGCCGTCGGCATCGCCACCGGCCTCGTCATGGAGTTCGAGATCGGGCTCAACTGGAGCGGCCTGTCCCGGCTCACCGGCGACGTGTTCGGCGCGCCCCTGGCCCTGGAAACCCTGATCGCGTTCGTGCTCGAGTCGACGCTGCTCGGCATGTGGCTCTTCGGCTGGGGCCGGCTCAACAAGAAGCTGCACCTGGCCCTGATCTGGGGGGTCGCGGCGACCGCGCTGCTGTCCGCGTTCTGGGTCATGGTCTCCAACTCGTTCCTGCAGCACCCCGTCGGCTACGTGCTCGACAGCGACGGCACGGCCCGGCTCACCGACTTCGGCGCGCTGCTGACCAACAGCGCCCTGTGGTTCGCCCTGGCGCACACCGTCTTCGCGGCCATGCTCACCGGCGGCATGTTCGTCGCCGGGGTCAGCGCCTGGCACCTGCGCCGGCGGGTCCAGGACAACGCCGAGCTGTTCCGCCGGTCGCTGCGCACCGGGCTGCACACCGCGCTGGTCGGCATGTTCTTCACCATGGGCTTCGGGTATGCCCAGTTCGGCCCGCTCGCCGACAACCAGCCCACCAAGCTGGCCGGCGGTCACAACGCCATCGAGCGGCAGGCCGAGATGGTGGCGAAGTTCGGCCCCGGCGACTACATCCCGAGCGGCATCGTCAGCGTCGCGCTCGGCGTCATGATCATGGTGGCGAACCTGCTGTTCCTGATCCTGCTCGCCGCGCGGGTCCTCGCGATCCGCGACACGATCATCAAACGGCGCTGGGCCCGGCCGATGCTGTGGCTGCTCACCGCCCTCATCCCGGTGCCGTTCCTCACCGCGATCTGCGGCTGGATCGTGCGCGAGGAGGGCCGCCAGCCGTGGGCCGTCTACGGCCTGCTCAAGACCGCCGACGCGGTGTCACCGATGGGCGACGGGGTGCTGCTGGCCTCGACCGTCGGCTTCACCGCGCTCGTCGTCGTCCTCGTCACGGTCGACTGGTGGCTGCTGGCCCGCAAGGCGAGACGCGGGCCGGGCGACGAGTTCCTGCCCCAGCCCCTGCCCGAGCGCGAGGAGATCTCCGTATGAGCACGTTGTGGTACACCATCCTCGGGTTGCTCTTCATGGCCTACTTCGCGCTCGGCGGGCTCGATCAGGGTGTGGCACTGCTCCTGCCGCTGCACACAGGCGCCGAACGCAAAGCCGCGCTCAACGCGGTCGGGCCCCGGTTCCTCGGCAACGAGGTGTGGATCGTCGGCGCCGTCGGGGTCCTCGTCGCCGCGTTCCCGCGGCTCGAGGGCGAGCTGTTCGGCGCCGCGTATCCGGTGGTCATCGCGATCGTGCTCGGCCTCATCGCCCTCAACACCGGCGTGCAGCTGCGCGGCCGGGCCGTGCGGACCGCCGGGTTCGACGCGCTCAGCACGGCCGGTGCGCTCGCGCTCGCCGTCGGTTGGGGGCTGCTGCTCGGTGTCGTGCTGCACGGGGTACCGATGACCGCGGACGGCCACGTGCACGGCTTCGCGCCACTGAGCAGCCCCGCCGTGTGGCTGACCGCGCTCGTCAACGTGATCCTCGTCGTGGCCAACGGCGCCGCGTACCTGGCGTGGCAGGGCATCGCGACGAGAGTGCTGACCTGGGCGGCACCCGCCGGCGCCGTCGGCGTGCTGGTCGCGGCCGCCGTCTGGTACACCCAGAACCCACCCGGCATCCGGAACCCGATCCTCGCCACGGCCCTGGTCGTGGCCACCGCCGCCGCGCTGGTCGCGACCCGGTTCACCAGCGGCGGACGGGCCTTCGCGGCCACGCTTGTGGCGTGCGCCCTACCGGTGATCACGGTCGCCCTGGCCAGGTATCCGGGCGTGCTAGCGTCCACGATGGACCCGGGTGCGACGGTGACCGTCGACAGCGCGGCCGCCGGCGCGGACACGCTCCGGCTGCTCGCCATCGGCGCGGCGCCACTGCTGCCGGTGCTGGTCGCCGTGCAGGTCTCCTGCTGGTGGCTGTTCCGGCGGCGGGAGAGTCAGCCCACCCCTCTCTACTGGTAGGGCGCGCGGACGTTCATATGGACAGAAGACTCCTGCGGCTCGGGCCGGTCAGGCAATACGCGATGGTGCTGGCCGGCTCGGCCGTCCTGGCCGCGATCCTCGTCGTCGGGCAGGCCGTCAGCCTCGCCACCCTCCTGGCCGGCTCGTTCTCCACCGGCGTCGTCGCCACCTGCCTGACCTTCGTGGCGCTGCGCGGGGTGCACGGCGCGGTCGCCGCCGCAGCAGCCGGCCGGGCCACCGCCAAGGTCAAGGCGCACCTGCGGGCCGAACTGCTCGACGCCGCCACCGCCCGCGGCCCCGGCTGGCTCGCCGGGCAGCGTGCCGGCGAGCTCGCCACCCTCGCGGGACGCGGCGTCGACGGGCTCGACGGGTACCTCGCCGCATACCTGCCGCAGGTGTTCCTCGCCGTCACCGTCCCCCTCGGCGCCCTGGGCTGGCTCGCGTTCACCGACCTCAGCTCCGCGATCGTCGTCGGTGTCACGCTGCCGCTCATCCCCGTCTTCGGCGCGCTCGTCGGCTGGCAGACCGGCGCCCGCACCAAGCATCAGTGGCACCTGCTGCAGCGCCTCGGCGGCCACTTCCTCGACACCGTCATCGGCCTGCCGACGCTGCGCACCTTCGGCGCCGAGAAGGCCCAGGTGCGGCGGGTCCGGGCGATGGCCGACGCGTATCGGGTCGCCACCATGCGCACCCTGCGCCTCGCGTTCCTGTCCGCGCTGGTCCTGGAGCTCGTGGCCACCGTCTCCGTGGCGCTCGTCGCGGTGCCCGTCGGCCTGCGGCTCCTCGACGGGAAGCTGACCCTGACCGCCGCGCTGGTCGTGCTGCTGCTCGCGCCGGAGGCCTACCTGCCGCTGCGGGCCCTGGGCACCAAGTTCCACGCCAGCCAGGAAGGGCTCGCGGCCGCCACGGAGATCTTCAAGGTGCTCGAGTCCGCCCCTGTTCCGCCGGTACGGACAGCGCCCCGCCTCCCCGCACCGGGCTTCACCGGTCTCGCGTTCGACCGGGTCGAGGTGCGCTACGGCGACGTCGTGGCACTGCGGGACCTGACCCTCGACGTCGCGCCCGGTGACCGGGTCGCGCTCGTCGGGCCCAGCGGCGGCGGCAAGTCCACGATCCTCGCCCTGGTCCTCGGGTTCGTGACGCCGAGCGCCGGCCGGGTCCTCGTCGGCGGCGTCGACCTCGCCGACCTCGACCTCACCGCGTGGCGGGCCCGGCTCGCGTGGATGCCGCAACGCCCGCACCTGTTCGCCGGCACCGTCGCCGACAACATCCGCCTCGGCGCCCCCGCCACGCCGCACGACCAGGTCGTCGAGGCAGCGGTCGCGGCCGACGCCGACGCGTTCATCCGGGCCCTGCCGGACGGGTACGACACCGACCTCGCCCGCCACGGCCTGTCCAGCGGCCAGCGGCAACGCCTCGCCATGGCCAGGACCTGGCTGCGCGGCGGTGCCGCTGGTGGTGCCGCCGGCGGTGCCGCTGGTGGTGCCGCTGGTGGTGCCGCTGGTGGCGGTGCCGCTGGTGGCGTATCCGGTGGTGCTTCGGGGGGTGCTGATCTGTTGTTGCTGGACGAGCCGACCGCCCGCCTCGACCCGGCCAGCGAGTCGGCGGTGATCGCGGCCGCGGCCAGGCTCGCCGCCGACCGCACCGCCCTGCTCGTCGCCCACCGGCCCGCGATGCTGTCCGTCGCCACCAGGGTCGTCGAGATCAAGGACGGCGTCGCGGCGCCCCTCACCGGTGCGGTGGTGCTCGCATGACCGCCGCGCTCGCCGCCAGGCAGGTGCGGCTCCTCGGACCCGGTGCGCTGCTCCGGCTGGTCTTCGCCGGGCTCCTCGGCGTCCTCACCGAGGCCGCCGGGATCGGCCTGGTCGGCACTGCGACCTGGATGCTCGTGCGGGCCGCCGACCAGCCACCCCTCGCCGCGCTCGCGGTGGCGATCGCGGCGGTGCGGGGGTTCGCGCTGGTCAAGGGTGGCCTCCGGTACGCGGAACGGCTCGCCGGCCACGACGCCGTCCTGCGCGTCCTGGCCGACCTGCGAGCCCGGGCGTTCGCCGCCCTCGCCGCCGGCGACCGGGACGCCGCTGCTTCCTCCGGGTCCTTGTCCTCCGGGTCCTTGTCCTCCGGGTCCTTGTCCTCCGGGTCCTTGTCCTCCGGGTCGTCGTCCTCCGGGGACCTGCTGAGCAGGGTGGTGTCGGACGTCGACGGGGTCCAGGACGCGGTGCTGCGCGGCGCGCTGCCGGCCGGGGTCGCGGCCGCCGTCGGGCTCGCCGGCGTCGGCGGCGTCGCCGTCGTCGACCCCCGGGCCGGGCTCGTCCTGCTCGCCGGGCTGCTCGTCGCCGGGGTGCTGCTGCCGTGGGTCGGGCACCGGCTCACCGCGGCGCCGGCGTCGGCCATCTCGACCGCCCGGGGCGACGTGACGACGGGGACCGTGGACGTGGTGCAGGGGGTGGCGGAGCTCGTCGCGTACGGTGCGCTGCCCGCCGCCCTCGCCGACACCGCCGACCGGAGCCGCCGGCTCGCCGCCCTCGAAGCCAGGTCCGCCACCGTCGCCGCGGTCGTGGGCGGGGCCGCCGCGATGATTCCCGCCGCCGTCGCGGTGTGGATCGCGGTCCTGGTCGACGGGCGGACGGCGGCGGTGGTCCTGGCGCTCGTCGCCCTCAGCGTCGGCGAGGTCGTCGTGCCCCTCGCCGCGGCCGCGGTCCGGCACGCCGAGCTCCGCGGGGGACTCCGCCGGGTCCGCGAACTGATCGCCACCGCCGCAACTCCGGCCGCAGCGCCGGATGCAACCCCGCCTGCAGTCCCGGCCGCAGCGCCGGATGCAACCTCGCTTGCAATCCCGGCTGCGGCGCCGGCTGCAACCTCGGCCGCAGCGTCCGCTGGACCCTCACCCGCGTCGGCCGCTATGGCCGCCGCTGGTGATCGTGCCGGTGGTGATCCGGAGACGGTCGGACCGCTCGACACTGCGGTGGATCTGGTGCTGCGCGGGGTCACGGTCAGGTATCACGCCGACCTGCCGCCCGCCCTGGTCGACGTGGACCTCCGGCTGCCGGCGGGAAGCCGGGTCGCGGTCGTCGGCGCCAGTGGATCCGGCAAGTCGACGTTGCTCGCCGCGATCGCCGGGCGGGTACCCCTCGCCGCCGGCACCGTCGACGGCAGGCCCGACGGGGTCGAGGCGTGGCGGGTCGCCGGTGGGGTGTTCGCCGACGCGCACGTGTTCCACACGACCGTCCGCGACAACCTGGTCCTCGGCCGGTCCGGGTGCCAGGACACGGACCTGGTGCGGGCGCTCACCGACGCCGGACTCCCCGAGTACGCCGACCGGCTCGACGACATCGTCGGCGAGGACGGCGGGAAGCTGTCCGGCGGGCAGCGGCAGCGGCTGCTGCTGGCGCGGGCCCTGGTGGCGCCGCCGCCGGTGCTGCTGCTGGACGAACCGACCGAAGGTCTCGACCCGGCCGCCGCCGACGCCGTCCTCGACACGGCGCTGCGGGCCGCCGGCGCGCGGACCGTCGTCGTCGTCACCCACCGCGCGGCGGAGCTGAGCAGCTTCGACCGGGTCGTCCACGTCGAGGGCGGCCGCACAGCTTGACGGCAGCACAGCTTGACGGCAGCGGAGCCGGGTGTGGGAACCTTGTCGGGTGGACGGGGTCTCACATGGTTCCGGCCCGATCGACGTCTACGTCGACGGGCTGGCCGCCGCGCTGCGGGGGCCGCGCCGGCACCGGCACGAGATGGTCACCGAGGCGCGTGACAGCCTTCTGGACGCCGCGGAGGCATATGCCGACGCGGGACAGGACCCGCTCGACGCGCAGCGCCGGGCCGTGGCCGAGTTCGGCACCCACCGGCAGGTCGTGCCGGGGTATCAGGCCGAGCTCGCCACCCTCCAGGGCCGCCGCACCGCGATGTGGATCGCGTTCGTCCTGCCCGTCATGACGCTGCTCGAGCCGCTCATGTGGTGGGACACCTCGTGGAGCACGGACGAGCGGGCCAGCCACGTCTACTGGGTGCTCGTCGACCACTTCCAGTACACGTCCTTCCTCGCCGCCGGGGCCGCCGGGCTCGCGATCGTCGGGTTCGGCTGGGGGAGCCGGTTCCTGCGGGACGGCCTGCAGTATGCGCGGCTCGTCGGTCAGGCGACCGTGGTCTTCCTCGGCATGCACGCCGTGCTGGGCGCGAGCGTGTTCGTGCTGAGCCTGCGCCAGTGGCCGGCGGCGGCGACGTGGCCGCCGGTGCTGATCGGCTTCGCCGTCAACGCCGCCGCGTTCGGCTACGCGGGCCTCCTGGCCGTCCGGTGCGTCTCCGTGGCCCGGGAACCCCGGCTGCGCGCTGTGGCCTGCTGAGCCCTGAATCCCGCTGCGTCCTGAACCTCCGCCGAGTCCTGAACCTCCGCCGAGCGCTGCGGCCTGCTGAGCGGCCCGCTGCCGATCCGGATCAGGACGTGGCGGGTGCGGGCGGGGGAAGCAGCACCGCACCGATCGTGGCGGTGAACTCCTGCCACGCCGAACGCTCCTCGGCCAGGACCTTCCGGCCGGCGCTGGTCAGCCGGTACGTGCGGCGCTCCCGGCCGCCGACCGTCGACCAGGCGCTCTCCACGTATCCGGCGCGCTCCAGGCGGCGCAGCGCCGGATAGACCGTGCCGGTCGGCAGCGTCAGCGAACCGCCACTGCGCTCCTGCAGGGCCTCGATGATCGCGTAGCCGTGGCGGGGCTCGCCGTCCAGCACCGCGAGCAGGAGTGCGTCGAGATGCCCGCGCAGCGCGTCCGCCTTCATGTGTAGCGAGTCTACGGGTTCGCAGCTCGCGACGCCATGAGGGGCCCGCGGTGCCGGTGCTGCGGTGCCGGTGCTGCGGTGCGGTGCTGTGGTCCGGTGCTGTGGCCCGGGGTTTGGCGCCCTTCTCCGCGGGTGGGTTTACCGGCGGCGGACATGGGAAGGAGCGCTGTCGGGTGATCGGTGGTTGGGCCCGGAGGTCGAGGAGCGGTATGAGGCGGCGGGTCGAGGCCACGCAGGACGTCGAGTCGTTGTGGCCCAACGGACTGGGCACCACACTCGCCATCGCCTCGGGACGGGCCCTCGCCTATCGCAGCGGCGTCGCCAGGCCCGCCGTCACCACTCCACAATGGACGATGGACCGGGCCGGCCGGGTCACCGGCAGCGGCGTCGGCGGCGCGGGGAGCACGGGCGGCGCAGGAGGCGCAGCGGCCGCCGGGCGGCACGCCCGCCGGGAGCTCGACGCCGAGGACGTCGCCCGGTGGCTCGTCGGGCAGCTCCCCGAGGGCCGCTACGGCGGGCTGGTCGTCGGCTCACCGCACGGCGCCGCCGTCCACCTCGCGATGGCGCTCGGCGTGCCGTGGCTGCCGGTGGCGTTCGAGGTGCCGACCCCCGAGGTCGCCGCCGGTGAACGCCCCGCGGCCGACGGTGAGCGGCTCGCCCGCGACATCCTCGACGGCAACCCCGACGTGGCGGTCCGGCAGGTGTACGACCCGGTGTGGCGCGGCTGGTCGGGTGCCGCGACCGCGTACGCCGTCGTGCGGTGGCGGCGCCTGCCGGCCGCGTACCGCAGGTTCGTGGCCGAACGGCTGCACCCCGACGCGCCGGTCGTCGTCGTGCGGGACGTCAGCCGCTGGCAGACGTCCCCCGGCGACGACGGCTACTCCTACCAGCTCGGCAGCCGCGCCAGCGGCCTCGGCCCCGGCGACTACCGCGACGAGCGGTCACTGCGCGGCCGGGCGCCCCGCGAGGACAGCGACGGCGAACGGGCCGTCGACCGCGGGCTCGTCGAGGACCTGCGCCGGTACGGCTCGGCCCACGGCCACCCGGTCCGCCAGGTCCTGTACCGGCACCCGGACGTCCTCAGCGGCGCCGTCGCGGACCTGTACCGGCAGTGGCTGCGGACCGGTGAGCGCACCGGCGGCCGGCTCGTCGTGGAGTGCGGCCGGCTCCTCGACCCGTGGCACGTGCTGCGGGCCGGGCTGGTGCCGTACTGGTGCGAGCACCCGCTGCGCTCCGCGGTGCGGTGCCTGTCGTGGTGGCTGGCGGGCAGCGAACCGTTCGCGTCGGTCGACGTGTTCGCCGAGCCGCCCGGGATGCCGCTGCCGACGGTCGCGCACCTGGAGGAGTGGCAGGCCGTCGCCGACTTCGCGACCCGGCACGGGCTCGTCGACCGGCGGTGCGCCCGCGCCTACCCGGCCGGGGTCGTGCCCGGCCACCACGCCACGCAGGTGCTGCGGATGCACCCCTACGACCTGCCCTACCTGCCGTTCCTGGAGGTGCCGGCGGCCCTGTCGGTCATGACGCAGAGTTCGCAGACCGACGGGCTGCTGGTCATCTGAGTTCCGGGATGTCCCCCTGAGTTATGGGGTGTCCTCGGACTTCTCCTTGTTCTTCTGGACCTTGCTGATCACGTCGTGGAGGGGCTTCGTGCCGCTGCCGACGACGATGCCGGTGACGATCGCGTCGATCCAGACCGGGATGCCGTTCCAGTTCTCCCCGGCGATGGAGTGCAGCAGGTACAGCCCGCCCGCCGACGACGCGACTGTCGCCACCGCGGTCGCGATGCCCCACGAGACGAGGCCGCGGCTGGCCCGGCCCTTCTCCAGCATCGACTTCGCGTGCGCGACCTGGATCAGGTCGTCGAGGGTGGCGTCGTGATACTTGTTGGCGAGGTTCGCCACCGCCGCCTCCAGCTCACCGCGGGCGTGCTTGCCGGGCAGGAACCGGGCGAACGGCTCCAGGACCCGCTCGACGGCCGTCGCGAACGCGAACAGCACCGCGAAGAACGTCGTCGCGTCCGGCAGCCGGATCGCCTGCGCGTTGATGTTGTAGTGCCACAGCGCCCACGACCCGGCGCCACCGGCGGCGACCAGGGCGAACGCCGACACCAGCGACAGCACCGACGCGGGCTGCGGCGGGACGGCGGCCGCCTCGCCGCCCGGGGTCGGCTCGACGACCGGCCCGGCCGACGCGATCGCGATCCCGACCTCGTCGCCCGGCGCGGCCGCACCGGGCGCGGGGGTCTCGGTCTCGGGGGTTTCGGCGCTCGCCGAACGGTTCGACGGGCCTTGCTGGAAGGGCACGTGGGCCCGGCCGATCGCGGGCGCGTCGGCCTGCGCGGCGGGCGCTACCGCCGCGGTGGCGACGACACGGTTGGAGTTGGGGCCGAGCACGTTCGTGCGACGGACGAGAGCCATGCGCGAGACGGTAGCGGTGCGTCGATCCGTGCGCGATGCCCGATTCCCGACATCGACCCTGCGTCTACTCCGGCGTCGCGCTGCGTAGCGTGAGCGGCGTCGTCGCCGTCGCGGGCACGGCCGGCGCGGCGGCAGGTGCCGCAGTCAGCTCGACGGCTGGCCCGACGGCTGGCTCGACGGCTGGCCCGACCGCTGGCCCGACCGCCGGCTCGACGGCCGGTGTGGGGCTGGGCCGGGCCTCGATGCGCTGGGCCAGCCAGGGGCCGATGACGATGGCGGCCACGTCGAACACGGCGTGGATGACGATCGACGCGAAGATGCCCCCGGTGAGGTTGTAGGCGAGCGTGAAGAGCAGCCCGGTCGCCGTCGCGCCGACGACGCCACGCCAGCCCTGGTAGGCGTGGGCGGCGCCGAATACCAGCAGTGACAGCAGCGCCGCCACCAGCGGGTCCAGGCCGAGCAGCCCGATGCCGGCGGCGATGAACAGCCCGCGGTAGACGAGTTCCTCACTGACGCCGACGCAGAGCGCGAGCAGGCCCGCGTGCGCGCGTTCGGCCGCCGTGCGCGCATGCAGGAAGCGGACCCGGGCCAGGGTCTCCTCAGCGGCGCGCAGGGAACGGATGTGCACGCCGTCGCGGCGGGCGCGGGCGAACCGCACGTGGTTCACGACCACGGACAGCCCCAGCACCGCCGACACGAGCACCGCGACGACGCCGTCGACGGCCCCCGGTGCCCGCAGGCCCAGGTCGGTGAGGTCGATGCCGTCGGTCCACACCACCGCGACCGCGGCGACCGCCAGCAGCACCGATCGGCTGATGCCGGCGCGGTACAGCCGGATCCTGCCGCCAGGGGTTGCCACCAGGCGCTCCACGGCGGCGCGGGCCTTCGCCGTGGCGCCGTACGCGGCGGCGGCGACGGTCGCCACGAGGAGGAGCAGCGTCAGGGAGGAGGCGGCGACGTCGAACCGGGGATCAAGCCAATCGAACACGCCGTCATGATGCGGTCTCCGCCGCCGCCGTGTCTGCCCCGGTCGGCGCGGCCGTCTCCGGCGCGCCGCTGCGGGCGAGGAGGGCCGGGACGAGCAGGAGGGACACCAGGTCGACGGTGATGTGCAGGGCGATCGGGACGATGAGGTTGCCGGTCAGCGCGTACAGGACGGTGAACACGACCGCCGCGGCGCCCGTGGTGAGCATGCCGCGGAGGCCCTGGTACCGGTGGCCGACGCCGAACAGGATCACCGCGAGGACGGCTGCCGCCCAGACGGGGAGCCCGAGCATGCCCGTACCCGCCGCGATGAACAACCCACGGAAGACGATCTCCTCGCCGGTCCCGGCGGCGATGGCCCCGACGGCCGCCCAGCGTCGCTGCGACGGCGTCGCGGGCCGCAGGAACGCCAGGGGATCGTCGTCGGGGCTGATCCCGCCCGAGCGGATCGCGAGCAGCGCGGCGGTCCCGGCGGCCGCGGCGGGCAACCCCAGCGCGATCAGGACGTCACCGGTGGTGACGGGTCGCAGCCCGAGGTCGGCGAGGTCGAGGCCGGGTCCGACGAGGACGGCTTCGAGGGCGATGAGGGTGGCGAGGGTGTTCGTGGCCGCGGACCGCCGGAACGCCGCGGCCAGTCCCTTGGCCTTGATCCGTTCCCGCATCCCGGCCGGCGACGCGCGCAGGACGCTGACGGCGAGCACCAGCACGACCAGCGCCGTGAGGATGACCTCGGTGGCGTGGAACGTCGGGTCGACCCAGTCCAGCACGGCTGCCATGGTGGAACACGGAAGGGGCCGCTGTCAGCCCCACCGTCCGGTGGAAGTCTGACAGCGGCCCCTGTTTCGCTTACTGTGCCCGATCGCTCACGCGGACGGTGAAACGGTGACCGTGGCGCTCGGCTGGGCACTGCCGCTCGGGTCGGCGGCCGGTGCGGCCGGCGGCGGGAGGGCGCTGCCCTTCACGTACTCGTCCCAGGTCTTGTCCCAGTCCGTCCAGCCGTTGCCCCAGGCGAGCTTGCGCGGGGTCCCCTTGACGATCACGACGTCGCCGATCTTCGTCAGGTCGAACAGGAACTTCGCGTTCTTCTGCGAGACGTTGGTGCAGCCGTGCGAGACGTTGCGCTTGCCCTGGTCGCCCTCGGACCACGGGGCCGCGTGGATGTACTCGCCGCCGCTGGTCATGCGCTGCGTCAGGTACACCGTCTCGCGGTACGGGTCGGACGGGTCGGTCGACACGAACAGCTCGGACTGCTGCTTGTCCATGACCACCATGGTGCCGCTGGAGCTCGGCGTCTTGGCCTTGCCGAGGCTGACCGGCACGGTCTTGATGACCTCACCGTTCTTCTCCACCGTCATCTGGTGGGTCTTGTCGTCGGTCGTCATGATGATCTTGTCGCCGATGGTGAAGTTCGTCGTGACGTCCTTGGTGCCCCAGCCGGTCTTCGTCAGCTGCAGGCCACCGGTCGCCAGCCGGACAGTGACCTTGGTGCCGGTCTGCCAGTACTCCTTCGGGCGGTAGTGCACCTCGCCGCCGTTGAACCAGTACCAGGTGCCGACCTGCGGCGGTGTGCTGGTGACGAGCAGCCGCTTCTCGACGCTCGCCCGCAGCTCCGTCGGGACGCTGGAGCCGAACCGGACGACGACGGGGATGGCCACGCCGTAGACCTTGTTGTCGGACAGGGCCGTCGACACGTTGACCGTCTTGCCGGGCTTCGCCATGGTCGTGAACGTGACCTTCTTACCGGCACTGTCGCCGGCGGAGGTCACGGTCGCGGTGTACTGCGTGCCGTATTTGAGCTGCGTCGCGGGGATCCAGGTCGTGCCGTCCGAGCGCAGGCCGCCGTTGACCGCCGCACCGGACGCGTCCGTCAGCGTGACCGACGCGTTCGCGCCGGGCGCCGCCTGCAGGGCGAGTTCGGTGGCGGTGGATACGCCGGTCGCGCCGTCGGCCGGCGCGGTAAGGGTCGCGGTTGGCTGCGCGGCGGACGCGGAAGCCGAGGGGCCGCCGGCACTGCCGCTGTCACTCCATTTGGGTTTTTCGTCAGCGCTGCAAGCAGAGAGGGCGATCAGTCCGGCAAGAGCGGTGATCGTGGCCAGTGCGCGTGCGGAGACTCCCATGTCCACACCTCCTTCGTTGGGCTAGAGCATGCACCGGATACAACACCGGTGTATCCCGGGTTTGTGCCACACGGTTCAACACGTTGAACCGGAGCAGGGGCATCCTATGAAGTAACGGAAAGCGTGAGCCATCCGCTCCTTGGACGTGTTCCAGACTGCGCGAGGTTGCGTCCCAGTTCGGTAACGGTCCTTACAGTGATCACTGCGGTGACTCCTGCGGCGACCCCGCAGGGACCCTTACAGTGATCCCGGCGGTGCCCCCGCGCCGCCCCCGCAGTGCCCCCGCGGTGCCCCCGCGGCGACGCCGCAGTGTCCTGAGGTGCCCCCGCAGTGCCCCCGCAGTGCCCCCGCAGTGCCCCCTAGCTGGGGCTCGTGGGATTTGTCACGATCTCCCGTTGTAGGTCGGGCGGCGGTGCAGGCGGTACGTTGGTCGGCAACGCACAGGGCGGCGGACAACGCGGGCGGCGAAAGCACATGAGGATCGCGCCCGAATCTTCGCGTACACTGGCAAGACTGCTCCGTAGACTGTTTTTGGGCCGACGTTGTCCCGACTCGCAATCGATGACGTCAGGAGGCCCGATGGGTTACCCCGGACCGCAGCCGCAGGGTCTGTATGACCCTGCCTTTGAACACGACGCCTGTGGGGTGGCGTTCGTGGCGGATATCCACGGCCGGCGGTCCCATGACGTCGTGCACAAGGGGTTGTCCGCGCTGCTGCGCATGGACCACCGGGGCGCCCGCGGCGCCGAGCCCAACACCGGCGACGGGGCCGGCATCATGATCCAGATCCCGGACGCCTTCCTCAGGGAGGCCGCCGGCATCGAGGACCTCCCGCCCGCCGGCTCCTACGCGACCGGCCTGGCGTTCCTGCCCAACGACGACGAGGCGGCCCAGCGCGCGATGCGCGTGCTGGAGAAGTACGCCCTCGTCGAGGGCGCTCACGTGCTCGGCTGGCGCGACGTGCCGACCGACCCGACGGACCTCGGCGCGACCGCGCTCGCCGCGATGCCCCGCATCAAGCAGGTCTTCATCGCCGCCGAGAAGCTCGGCTCGTCCGGCAGCGTGCAGTCCGGCAGCGTGCTGTCGGACCTGGACCTGGACCGGGTCGTCTACTGCGTGCGCAAGCAGACCGAGCGGGAGACCCGCGAACGCGGCATCCAGCTCTACCTGCCGTCGCTGTCCTCGCGCACCATCACGTACAAGGGCATGCTCACCCCCGACCAGGTCGTGTCGTTCTTCCCCGACCTGTCCGACGAGCGCGTCACCTCGGCGATCGCCCTGGTCCACTCGCGCTTCTCGACGAACACGTTCCCGTCGTGGGAGCTTTCCCACCCGTACCGGCTGATCGCCCACAACGGCGAGATCAACACGATCCGCGGCAACCGGAACTGGATGGCCGCCCGCGAGGCGCTGCTGGCGACCGAGAACCTGCCGGGCAACATCCGCCGGCTGTTCCCGATCTGCACGCCGGAGGCGTCGGACTCGGCCAACTTCGACGAGGTGCTCGAGCTGCTGCACCTGGCCGGCCGGAGCCTGCCGCACGCGGTGCTCATGATGATCCCCGAGGCGTGGGAGAACGACCCGCGGATGGACCCGCTGCGGCGGGCGTTCTACCGCTTCCACGCGTGCCTCATGGAGCCGTGGGACGGCCCGGCGAGCGTCGCCTTCACCGACGGCACCGTCGTCGGCGCGGTCCTGGACCGCAACGGGCTGCGCCCCGGCCGCTGGTGGCAGACCGCCGACGGGCTCGTCGTGCTCGCCAGCGAGGCCGGCGTGCTCGACCTCGACCCGGCGACGATCGTGGCGAAGGGTCGCTCGGCACCCGGCAAGATGCTGCTCGTCGACACCGCCGCCGGCCGGATCCGCACCGACGACGAGATCAAGTCCGAGCTGGCGCAGGCCGAGCCCTACGAGGACTGGCTGCACGCCGGGCTCATGGACCTCGAGCAGCTGCCCGAGCGGGAGCACATCGTCTACACGCACGACTCCGTGCAGCGCCGCCAGCAGACCTTCGGCTACACCGAGGAAGAGCTCAAGATCCTCATCGGGCCGATGGCGCGGGCCGGTGCCGAGCCCCTGGGTTCCATGGGCACCGACACCCCCGTCGCCGTGCTCTCGACCCGCCCGCGGCTCATGTACGACTACTTCACCCAGCTCTTCGCGCAGGTGACGAACCCGCCGCTGGACGCCATCCGCGAGGAGATCGTCACCAGCGTCGCCGCCACCATCGGCCCCGAGGCCAACCTGCTCAAGCCGGGCCCCGCGTCCTGCCGGCAGATCGCCCTGCCGTATCCGGTCATCGACAACGACGACCTCGCCAAGCTGCTGCACATCGACGACGACGGCGACCTGCCCGGCTTCAAGGCCGTGCGCGTCTCCGGCCTGTACCCGATCCGTGACGGCGCGACCGGGCTCAAGCGCCGGCTCGTGGAGATCATGCGCGGCGTGTCCGAGGCGATCGAGGACGGCGTGCGGGTCCTGGTCCTGTCCGACCGTGACTCGACCGTCGACCTGGCGCCGATCCCGTCGCTGCTGCTCACCGCAGCCGTGCACCAGCACCTGGTCCGCGAGCAGACCCGCACGCAGGTGTCCCTCGTGGTCGAGTCCGGCGACTGCCGCGAGGTGCACCACGTGGCGCTGCTGTCCGGCTTCGGCGCGTCCGCGGTCAACCCGTACCTCGCCTTCGAGAGCGCCGAGGACCTCATCGCCACCGGCGGGCTGCCCGGCGTCGACCCGGAGAAGGCGGTCTACAACTACGTCAAGGCGCTCGGCAAGGGCGTCCTGAAGATCATGTCGAAGATGGGCATCTCGACCGTCAGCTCCTACTGCGGCGCCCAGGTCTTCGAGGCCGTCGGGCTGGACCCGCGCCTGGTCGAGCGGTACTTCACCGGCACGCCCAGCAAGATCGGCGGCATCGGCCTGGCCGAGGTCCACGCCGAGATCGCCGCCCGCCACGCGCGGGCGTACCCGGCCAACGAGGCCGAGCGGGCGCACCGGCGGCTCGAGGTCGGCGGCGAGTACCAGTGGCGCCGCGAGGGTGAGCTGCACCTGTTCAACCCGGAGACGGTCTTCCTGCTCCAGCACGCGACCCGCTCCAAGCAGTACGACGTCTTCCAGCGCTACACCGCGAAGGTCGACGAGCTCGCCGGGCAGGCCGGGTCGCTGCGTGGGCTCTTCGAGCTGCGCACCGGGGTCCGCGCCGCGGTGCCGATCGACGAGGTCGAGCCGGCCACCGAGATCGTGAAGCGGTTCGCGACCGGTGCGATGTCGTACGGCTCCATCTCCATGGAGGCGCACGAGACCCTCGCGATCGCGATGAACAACATCGGCGGCAAGTCCAACACCGGCGAGGGCGGCGAGGACCCCGAGCGGCTGCACGACCCGCGGCGGCGCTCGGCCATCAAGCAGATCGCCAGCGGGCGCTTCGGCGTGACCACCGAATACCTGGTCAACGCCGACGACCTGCAGATCAAGATGGCGCAGGGCGCCAAGCCCGGCGAGGGCGGCCAGCTGCCCGGCAACAAGGTGTGGCCGTGGATCGCCAAGACCCGCCACGCCACCCCCGGCGTCGGGCTGATCTCCCCGCCGCCGCACCACGACATCTACTCCATCGAGGACCTCGCGCAGCTGGTCTTCGACCTGAAGAACGTCAACCCGGCGGCCCGCATCCACGTGAAGCTGGTCTCCGAGGTCGGCGTCGGCACCGTCGCCGCCGGTGTGGCGAAGACCAAGGCCGACGTCATCCTCATCTCCGGTCACGACGGTGGCACGGGTGCCTCGCCGCTGAACTCGCTCAAGCACGCGGGTGTCCCGTGGGAGCTCGGCCTCGCCGAGACCCAGCAGACGCTGCTGCTGTCGGGGCTGCGTGACCGGGTCAGCGTCCAGGTCGACGGGCAGCTCAAGACCGGCCGGGACGTCGTCATCGCGGCGCTGCTCGGCGCCGAGGAGTTCGGCTTCGCGACCTCGCCGCTCATCGTGTCCGGCTGCATCATGATGCGGGTCTGCCACCTGGACACCTGCCCGGTCGGCATCGCCACGCAGAACCCGGCGCTGCGCAAGAAGTTCACCGGCACGCCCGAGTTCGTCGAGAACTTCTTCTGGTTCCTCGCCGAGGAGGTCCGCGGCTACCTCGCCGAGCTGGGCTTCCGCACCCTGGACGAGATGATCGGGCACACCGAGCTGCTCGACGTCCGCTCGGCCGTCGACCACTGGAAGGCCGGCGGTCTCGACCTGACCCCGTTGCTGCACGTTCCTCCCCTCGCCGACGACGCCGCGCGGCGCCAGACCACCAAGCAGGACCACCGCCTCGAGCGGTCGCTGGACAACCAGCTCATCGCCGCGGTCACGTCCGCCCTCGACGAGGGCACCGCGATCAAGCTGGAGATCGACGTCCGCAACGAGCACCGGTCCGTCGGGGCGATGCTCGGCGGCGAGATCGTCCGCCGGGTCGGCGGCGCGGGCCTGCCCGACAACACGGTGGACGTTACGTTGCACGGCACCGCGGGGCAGTCCTTCGGCGCCTGGGTCCCTCACGGTGTCACCCTCCGGCTCGTCGGCGACGCCAACGACTACGTCGGCAAGGGCCTGTCCGGCGGCCGGCTCGTCGTGCGCCCCGACCCGGCGGCCCCGTTCGTCGCCGAGGAGCAGATCATCGGCGGCAACACGGCCCTGTACGGCGCCACCGGCGGCACCCTGTTCATGCGCGGCAAGGCGGGGGAGCGGTTCGCGGTGCGCAACTCCGGCGCCGTCGCCGTCGTCGAGGGCGTCGGTGACCACGGCTGCGAGTACATGACCGGCGGCACCGTCGTCGTGCTCGGCCCCACCGGCCGGAACTTCGCCGCGGGCATGTCCGGCGGTGCCGCGTACGTCTGGAACCTGGACCGCACGCTCGTCAACACCGAGCTGGTGGACCTGGAGCCGGTGTCGTCCCCGGCCACGCTGCGCGCGCTGGTCGAGCAGCACCTGGCCGAGACCGGTTCCGCGGTCGCCGCACGTATGCTGGAGAACTGGGACGAATCGGTTCTTTCGTTCACTGAGGTCGTGCCGCGCGACTACCGGCACGTCATGGAGGTTATGCGGGCCGCCGAGGCTGCCGGCCGCGATGTCGACGCGGCTGTCATGGAGGTTGCACGTGCCTGACCCGAACGGTTTCCTGCGCTACGAGCGGCGGTTGCCCGCTCGGCGTCCCGTCCCGGTCCGGCTGCGTGACTGGCGCGAGGTGTACCCACCCGCGTCCGACGAACTGATCGCCGAGCAGGCCAGCCGTTGCATGGACTGTGGCATCCCGTTCTGCCACGACGGCTGCCCGCTCGGCAACCGCATCCCCGACTGGAACGACCTGGTCCGCACCGGCAACTGGGACTTCGCGATCGAGGCCCTGCACGCGACCAACAACTTCCCGGAGTTCACCGGGCGGCTGTGCCCCGCACCGTGCGAGGCCGCGTGCGTCCTGTCGATCGCCGGCGGCAAGCCCGTCACGATCAAGCAGGTCGAGGTCGAGATCATCAACCGGGCCGTGGCCGCGGGCCGGGTCACCGCCCGCCCCGCACCCGAGCGGACCGGCAAGAGCGTCGGCGTCGTCGGCTCCGGCCCCGCCGGCCTCGCCGCCGCGCAGCAACTGGCCCGCGCCGGTCACGACGTCGTGGTGTACGAGCGCGACGACGCCCTCGGCGGCCTCCTGCGATACGGCATCCCCGACTTCAAGCTGGAGAAGGGGCACATCGACCTGCGCCTGGACCAGCTGCGCGGCGAGGGCGTCCGCTTCGAGACCGGCATCAACGTCGGCGTCTCCGTCTCGGTCTCCGACCTGCGGGCGCGCCACGACGCGCTGCTGCTCGCCTGCGGTGCGTTGCAGGCCCGCGACGTGCCGACGACGCCAGGGCGCGCCTTGTCGGGCGTACACCTGGCGATGGAGCATCTCGTCGAGTCCAACCGGGTCGTCGCTGGCCGGGTGCCCTCCGCGTCGATCTCCGCTCACGGGAAGAACGTCATCATCATCGGTGGCGGTGACACGGCGGCCGACTGCCTCGGCGTCGCCCACCGGCAGGGCGCCGCGTCGGTGCTGCAACTGGACCAGTACCCGGTCCCGCCCGCCTCCCGCGACGAGGCCCGCGACCCGTGGCCGACGTGGCCGTGGATCCTGCGTGACTACCCGGCCCACGAGGAAGGCGGCGAGCGCGCGTTCGCCGTCGCCGTCACCGCCTTCGAGGGCAACGACGACGGCGACCTCACCGGCGTGCGCATCGCCGAGGTCACCGTGTCCAAAGTGGACGGCCGCCGGGTCGTCGCCGAGATCCCCGGCACCGAGCGGCTCTACCCCGCCGAGCTCGTCCTGCTCGCCATCGGCTTCGAAGGCACCGAACCCGGGCCGCTGCTCACGAACCTCGGCCTGACCCGCAACCGCCGCGGCGGCGTCGACACCGACGCCGACTGGCAGACGTCGGCGCCGGGCGTCTTCGTCGCCGGCGACATGCACCGGGGCGCGTCACTCATCGTCTGGGCGATCGCCGAGGGCCGTTCGGCCGCCGCGTCGATCCACGCCTACCTCGGCGGCGACGGCGCCCTGCCCGCACCGGTCGAACCGTCCGCGGTCGCCCTCACCGCCTAGAGTTGCGAATCGGGAGCGGCTCTCTTGCGGGGCCGCTCCCCGGGTACCCCTCGGCCATGAAACGCCTCCCGTTGCTCGCGTCGCTCGTTCTCACGGTGTGGCTCGTGCCCTCGAACGCGGCGCACGCGGCCGACCCTCCACCGTTCTGGGCGCCCACCATCCCGGCCGCGCCGACCCCCACGCCGCGCACCTCGTCCCCTCCTTCGTGGTCGTCGCCCTCGTATTCGGGTCCCTCCGCCTCCGCCCACGCGGCCGCACCATCCGACTCGACCTTCGCCAGCGACGTCAGCATCGCGTTGCGGGTCGTCGAGCGGTACTGGAGCGCCCGCATCGTCGGCTTCCGGCCCGTGTCGCGGATCGTGCCCTACCGCATCGACGGCGAGGTCATGTGCGGCACCCAGCCGATCCCGACCCAGAACGCCGCCTACTGCCCCGTCGGTGACTTCATCGCGTACGACGTCAACTGGTCCGAAGACGTCTACCAGAAACTCGGCGACGCGTTCGTCTTCTACCTCCTGGGCCACGAGTACGGCCACGCCATCCAGCAACGCCTCGGCATCAACTACCAGTTCACCATCTACCAGGAACTGCAGGCCGACTGCTTCGCCGGCGCCTACATCGGCGACTCCATCAAGGTCGGCGACTTCACCCTCGAAGACGGCGACCTCGACGAACTCAAGTCCGGCCTCTTCTCCGTCGCCGACCCCGAGGGCGAACCCTGGTTCAAGGAAGGCGCCCACGGCTCAGCCGCCGAACGCACCGGCGCCTTCTTCGACGGCTACGAGCAGAGCCTCGACGCCTGCGACATGCCCTCCACCTACCACGGCTGAACCTGCGGTACCGTGACGACTGTCAATTGCACATCGTGGCGGGGAGGACGCGATGAGTGATCACGAATCGTATCGCCGATGGCGGCTACCGGAACTCTGGCAGATGCTCGCCGCCGACAACGCCACCGACGCCCACCTGCACGTGACCACCCTGCGCCGCCAGCAGACCGCTTTGGAAGCTCAGCGCGACCGCCTGCGAACACTGCGGGACCAGCTCGCTCAGGCCTGGCCCCCGGAGAAGAGCGAAGCGGCCACCGCCTTCATCCAACGCATCAACGACATGATCCGCGCGATGTCCCTGACTGCGAGCGGCGCAGCCGAAGTGCGCAGCCGGGTGAGTCTCATCGTCGAGGCACTCGACCAGGCTCGCACGGAGTTGGCGCCGCTGATCGAGCAGTACCAGCGGACGGCGGACCTGCCCGACCAGCGGGTGGGTAAGCAAGCGCGGAAGCTCCTGGACGAGCGCGCTCGCCGCATTCTCATGACGGCCGACGCGGCGGTGGTCGACCCTGCGGCGGCACTGAACGTCCAACTGCCCGCATATGAGCGGTTCAGCATGCAGACCACCGTGGCGGCACCGGTCGGCGGCGGCGATCCCACGGGTGGTAACTCCGGTGGAAGTTCCGGTCGGCGCGGTCTCGTTCCGGTGCCGCGCTTCGATCCGCCGGAGCCCGCAGCCCAGTCACCGAACGCGGAGTTCGGGCTGGCCGCTGGTGACCTGGACACCGCGCGCCCGGTGCCCTCAATCGGGCTTGCGATGGACCCGGCCGGGTCCATCGGCGGTGCCGCCGACCGCTCCGTGCTGGGCCCGGGACGAATCCTGGTCCCGGGTGGCGTCGCTCCGCCCGGCTCGGCTGGAGCGAACGTCGCCGTGGATATGCGCGGCGTGATCGGCGGTGGAGGGTCAGGTGCCAGGCCTGCGATCAGCACGCCAGGAGTTGGTGCGACGGCTGCGCGGGGAACGGGTGGTGCCACCGGCTATCGCGACCGTTCGTTCGGAGTCCATGCGAACCGTCGGCGCGCCGCGCGGGAAGGCAGCGACGAACCGTGGTCGGTGCAGCAGGGCGTGCGACCGCTGATCGACGTCCCACCGGTCCGTGCCGATGATCCAGGACCAGGCGTCATCGGAATCGACCGTTGAACCTGACTCGTCCAACGGTCCTCGCTGCCGCAACGTTGTCGGCTGCGATCATCTGGACTCCTTGCGCCGCCAGCGCGGACGGCATCCGGGACAGGCAGTGGCACCTCGACGCGTTGCAGATCGCGCAGGCCCAGCAGATCACGCAAGGGGCCGGCGTCATCGTCGCAGTCGCCGACACCGGCGTCGATGACCGTCACGGCGAGTTGGCCGGCGCGGTGCTGCCTGGCAAGGAGTTCGGCGAGCAGCCGACCGGCGACGGGAGGAGCGACACAGACGGGCACGGCACGGCGATGGCAGGCCTTATCGCAGGACGTGGCCTTCCGGAAGGCGGCGGCGTTCTCGGTGTCGCACCGAAGGCAACCATCCTGCCTGTGCAGACGCTGCACAGCGAATTCGGTGGGTCGCCGATCGACCTGGCCGAAGGCATCACCTGGGCGGTCGGCCGTGGCGCGAAGGTCATCTGCGTGGCGGCGGGCACGAGCGAGTATCCGGAGGTGACGGCAGCGGTCGCTGCGGCGATCGCCGCAGACGTCGTGGTCGTCGCAGGCGCCGGAAACGCGCCGCAGGCCAGGCAGGTCGCGTTTCCGGCCAAGTTGCCCGGGGTGCTGGCCGTCGGGGGAACGGACAAGGACGGGAATCATGCGCGGATCTCTGTCGCCGGGCCAGAGATAGCACTGTCGGCGCCCGCGGTGGACGTGGTGTCCACAGGGGCGTTCGGGACCTACGTCACCGGCGAGGGGACGAGCAATTCGACGGCGATTGTGGCTGGGGTGGTGGCGTTGGTGCGGGCGAAGTTCCCCGACCTCTCCGCCGTCGAGGTGATCCGGCGGCTCACTGCCACCGCCACTGATCGGGGGAAGCCGGGGCGGGATGACGAGTACGGGTACGGCATCGTCAACCCCGTCGCGGCGTTGACGGCGTCGATCGGGCCGCCCGTGACCGCCTCGTCTCCTCCATCGGATCGCGCAGAACGGCAGAATGTATTCGCGCCGGGCCCGATGGTCTGGGCCCTGGTCGGCGGCGGGACAGTGGTCGCTTTCGCCGGGTTGCTGGCATGGCGTCGCCGACAGTCCCGGTAGCCTTCGTCACGCTTCGCGGTTGGTGCAATTCCGGGCGTCACGGCGCTTCGAACTTGCGGTACCGTCACGTCTGTCTATTGCACATCGTGGCGGGGAGGACGCGGTGAGTGATCATCAGGGTTTCACGGTCGACCTGGAAGCGGTCCGTTCGTTCGGTGCCGGGCTCCACGCCGACCTGACCGCACACCTGTCACCCGAGCATGACCAGATCCTGCGCACGTTCGTCGACACGCCGTCGTTCGGCACCCGTACAGCCAGCCCGGACGTTCAGGCGGCGGCGACGTTGTACCACCGGAAGCTCATCGAACTGCTGGACCTGATGGACGCGTTCGTCCACAACGGTGCCGTGTTCGTGCAGGCCGCTGAGGAGGTGGTGGCGGCTTACGCGCAGGCGGACATGTTGAGCGGCGACCAGTTCAAGACGCGGCTGGCGGTCGCGTCGACGAAGGTGGACAACGCGATCTGGGCTGCTCAGCATGACCCGAAGACGGGCAGGTCGGCCTGATGGCGGAGTCGTACCGGCGGTGGCGGTTGCCGGAGCTGTGGGAGATGGTCGCCGCCGACGACGCCGCGGATGCCCACCTGCACCTGGCGACCTTGCGCCGCCAACAGACCGCCTTGGAGACGCAACGCGACCGGCTCCGAGTTTTGCGAGACCAACTCGCCGAGGCATGGCCGCCAGAGAAAAGCGAAGCGGCCAAGATGTTCATTCAGCGACTCAACGACATGATTGAAGCGTTGACGGTGACCGCGTTGGGCGCTGCGGAAGTGCGCGGCGGCGCGGACCTGGTTACTGACGCCATCAACCGCGCTCGCGAGCAACTCGCGCCGTTGGTTGAGCGGTACGCCAAGGCGCAATCATTGCCCGACCCGCGTATTGGTCGGCAGGCGCAGAAGATGTTGGATCAAGAAGCTCGTCGAGTTCTCATGGCGGCTGACGTGACGGTGCGCGATGCGACCTCGAAGTTTACAGTGGCGCTTCCCGGCTACGCTCGGATCAGTTTGCAGACCGACGTGCCACCTGCGACCGGTGGGAACAACCCGACCGGCGGAACCGCCGGAAACAGTGGCACGAAGAGTGGCGCTGCGCGCCAGATCGAATTCTCGCCGCCGCGATTCGACTCACCTGCGCCTGTGTTCGACGACGTTGTCGGCGATGAAGTCGTGCTGGCAGAGGGACAGCTCGGGACCAACTCCATCGGCTCACGGATTGGTGACCTCGGAGCTGTTCAGGCGGGCGGCGTATCGCCGCTCGGGTATCAGGAGTCGATTGGCGGCATCGGTCGAGTTCTCGGTGTCAGACCTTCAAGTGCAACAAACGTGACCGGGACGGATGAGGTGGTTCGGGGCGTCGGCGCGGGGGCCATGCGAGGTACGCCAGGCAGTGTGATCGGTGGTCCGCCGATGGCGTCGTCAGGCAGTGCGGCGCGTGGCCGCCTAACGCAGACGCCTCTCGCAACGCCGCGCCCTGCACCTTCAACCGGCCGCCCGATTGCCGGCGCCAGCGGATATCAGGACCGCTCGTTCGAGGAGTACGTCTCACGTCGCCGTGAGCGGCGCAACGAGCATGGCGAGCAGTGGACGGTGAATCAAGGCGTGAGGCCCTTGCTTGAAGCATTGCAGCCCGCACGTGCTCACGACCCAGGCCCCGGCGTAATCGGACTTGATCGTTGAGGCACGCCCCCAGTTCAATCACCTTGGCCGTGGCGGCGACAGTCGTTTCGGTGCAGATGCTGCCAGTTGCGGCGTCCGCGGACGTCATTCGCGAACGGCAGTGGCACCTGGCGTCGCTTGGGGTGTCACGGGCACAGGAGTTGAGCATGGGCGACGGAGTGCTCGTCGCTGTCACCGATACTGGAGTCGACGACCGCCACGGTGAACTTGCTGGCGCTGTCGTCGAAGGAAAGGAATTCGGCGAGGGCGCGTCTGGCGACGGAAAGGACGATACAGACGGGCATGGCACGGCAATGGCTGGCCTCATAGCCGGTCGCGGCCTTCCGAATGGTGCTGGGGTGCTCGGTGTCGCGCCGAGAGCTACCATCCTGCCAGCGCAGACAATTCACAGCGAGTTCGGCGGATCTCCGACAAACTTGGCAGCGGGTATCACCTGGGCGGTTTCGAAAGGCGCGAAGGTCATCTGCGTTGCAGCTGTCACTACCGAGTATCCCGAGGTGAGGGATGCGGTTGCGGCTGCGATCAGGGCGGATGTGATCGTCGTCGCGGGGGTTGGCAATGCTCCGAAGAACAAGCAGGTGGGTTTTCCTGCGAAGTTGCCAGGTGTTTTGGCGGTTGCCGGGACTGACAAGAACGGTGACCACGCAGCGGTTTCGGCAACTGGGCCGGAGGTTGTGCTGGCTGCGCCA
Source organism: Dactylosporangium siamense (assembly GCF_016862795.1). GTDB lineage: Bacteria > Actinomycetota > Actinomycetes > Mycobacteriales > Micromonosporaceae > Dactylosporangium > Dactylosporangium siamense. Next base: position 29,004 of record NZ_BONQ01000115.1, read on the forward strand.
GCGGTTGACATTGTTTCGACCGGTGCGTTCGGCAAGTACGTCTCAGGTGAGGGCACGAGTAATTCGACGGCGATTGTGGCTGGGGTGGTGGCGTTGGTGCGGGCGAAGTTCCCCGACCTCTCCGCCGTCGAGGTGATCCGACGATTGACTGCCACCGCCACTGATCGGGGGAAGCCGGGGCGGGACGACGAATACGGGTACGGCATCGTCAACCCCGTCGCTGCCCTCACCGCGGAGCTTCCCGGGCCGGCACCCACCGTCGGCGCGAGTCCTGGGGGTGCGGGGAAGGGGCGCGGTACCGGGGGAGTGGGCGTCGGGTGGGTGGTGGTGGGGGTTGGGGTGGTTGGTGCGGTTGCGGTCTGGTGGCTGCGACGCAGGACACGTTAGGAGGCCAGGGGGCGCGGGTACCTAGCGCCGAATGCGAGACACGCTCATCGACACGCTGGAGCCGCTCGGCATTGCGCTCGGGGCCGCGCTTGTCGCGTTGTTGCTGGTGCAGACGGTGCATGTGATGCTGCTGCGGGCGGGGCGGCGGTCGGCGTTGTTGACCGAGCTGGCGAACAGGGCGCATCGGCCGACGCAGTGGGTGGTGGTGCTGTCGGCGGTGTACTTCACGATCCGGGACACGGCGGACGAGGCGGACTGGCGGCACACGTTCCTGCACGTGGAGCAGCTCATCATCATCGGGGCGGTGGCGTGGCTCGTCGCGGCGTTGCTGGTGGTGGCGGAGGACGCGGCGCTGGCGCGGTTCAGGACGGACGTGCCGGACAACCGGCAGGCGCGGCGGGTGCACACGCAGGTCGTAATGATCCGGCGGGTGACGGTCGCGACGGTCGCGGTGCTGGCCGCTGGGGTCATGCTGATGACGTTTCCGCAGGCCAGGATACTGGGCACGAGCGTGATCGCCAGTGCTGGGTTCGTCGGCATCATCGCTGGTCTGGCGGCGCAGAGCCTGCTGCGGAACCTGTTCGCGGGGTTGCAGCTGGCGTTCAGTGACGCGGTGCGGCTCGGGGACGTGGTCATCGTCGAGGAGGAGTGGGGGCGCATCCAGGAGATCACGTTGTCCTACGTGGTCGTGCACGTGTGGGATGACCGGCGGCTGATCCTGCCGACGTCGTACTTCACGGAGAAGCCGTTCCAGAACTGGACCCGGAACGAGGCGGCGCTGCTCGGGGACGTGATGCTCGACGTCGACTGGTGGCTGCCGGTGCCGGAGGCGCGGGAGGAGCTGCGGCGGGCGCTGGAGTCGACGGACCTGTGGGACGGGCGGGTGTCGGTGCTGCAGGTCGTCGAGGCGACCGGCAACGCGATGCGGCTGCGGGCGCTCGTCAGCGCGACCGACGCGCCGAAACTGTGGGACCTGCGGTGCTTCATCCGGGAGCACATGGTGACGTGGCTGCGGGACGCGCACCCGTCGTCGCTGCCGCGGACGCGGGCCGAGGTGACGTCCGCGATGCCGCTGCACGCGACGCTGACCGGGCAGACGCACACGGCGGACAGCGACGCCCGGGTGTTCAGTCACAGCGTCGACGGGCGGGCCCGGGCGGAGGCGTTCACCGGCGGCGAACGCAGCACCGAAGGCCGGTCGCCGACGACACCGTTGCCGCAGCCGGAATGGACCCAGCGCTAACCGGCCAGAAGCCCTGACCGGCCAGAAGCCCTGACCGGCCAGAAGCCCTGACCGGCCAGAAGCCCTGACCGGCCAGAAGCGCTAGCCGGCAGCGGGCCGCCGGCGGGTGACCACGAGGCGGGCTGCCACCAGTACCGACAGAATCCCCGCAGTCACGATCAGCGACGGGCCGACGAAGGTCGCGGCGAGGACCAGGGCCGCCGCGGCCGGTTCGAGCCAGGTGCGAGGGCGCAGGTGCAGGACCCACAGCGCCATCAGCAGCAGCGCCACCGGAATGGTGACGGGGGCACCGGACAGGTCGGGGCGGTCCACGATGACGGCGATCCCCGCCCCGACCGCGGCCGCGGACCCGAAGACGACGTAGTGCCCGTAGCCCCACACGAACGCGTGCCGGTTGTCCACCAGGAGCTCATGGGCCGGCTGGTCGAAGTACAGCCACCAGAACGCGAACACGATCGCCAGGCCGCTCGCGGCCACCCACCACAACCGGTCCTGCACGAAGCCGGCCTGCACGGCGAGCGTCGTGGACAGCACGATCTCGCCGAGGACGATGATGAACAGCAGGCCGTAGCGCTCGGCGATGTGGTGCGGGTGCCACGGCGTCGGGTGGACTCGCTCCGCCCATGGTGGCACCGCCAGCTCGGCGGCGATCATGACGAGGAACAGCACCAGGTGCGGGGTGCCGTGGGTGAGCAGGATCAGGCCCCAGCCGACCATGCAGGCGGAGACCCCGATGGCCATCCGGCGGGCGGTGCGGTGGCTCGCGACGTCACCGGACGAGGCCCGCAGCCACTGGGTGACCAGGGCGGCGCGCATGATCACGTAGCCGACGGTGACCGTGCCGAAGTGGCCGTGGAACGCGTCGGTGACCCCGGCGGCCAGGACGAGGACCCCGGCGATCTGCACGAGAGTGGTCAGCCGGTACGCGACGTCGTCGGTGTCGTACGCCGAAGCGAACCAGGTGAAGTTCATCCAGGCCCACCACACGGAGAAGAACACCGTCAGGTACGCCACGATCCCATGTGTCACGTCACCGTCGGTGATCGCGTGGTGCAGCAGCTGTGCCGTGAGCGCGATGGCGACCACGAAACACAGGTCGAACAGCAGCTCGAGCGGCGTCGCGACGCGGTGCGGCTCGCGGGTGTCGCGAGTGCGCATCGGCAGGCGCCACTGACCGCCCGCGGCTGGGCTGGATGACATCGCACGATTATGAGGGAAACGGCCGGTGGACACCGTCTCAACTGATGGCGCCACCCTGGGTCGGCCGAATCGTCACGGCGCGGAGGGGCTAGCCTCAGGGTGTGACTCGACGCGCAAAAATCGTCTGTACGCTCGGACCCGCCACATCGTCGCCCGAGCGGATTCGCGGCCTCGTCGACGCCGGGATGGACGTCGCGCGGCTCAACTTCAGCCACGGCGACCATTCGGATCACGCCGCGGTGTTCGCTCTCGTCCGTGAGGCCGCCGCTGCCGCCGGCCGTTCCGTTGGCATCCTCGCCGACCTCCAGGGTCCCAAGATCCGGCTCGGTCGCTTCGCCAACGGGCCGCACGAGTGGCGCACCGGTGACACGGCCGTCATCACCAGCGACGACATCGTCGGCACCGCCGACCGGGTGTCGTGCACGTACACGAAGCTGCCGCAGGAAGTGAAAGCCGGCGACCGGCTACTGATCGACGACGGCAAGGTCGCCGTCGAGGTCACCGGAGTCGAAGGAAACGACATCTCCGTCCTCGTCACCGAGGGCGGCATGGTCTCCAACAACAAGGGTGTCTCGCTGCCGAACGTCGCGGTGAGCGTGCCCGCGATGTCCGAGAAGGACGCCGAGGACCTCCGGTTCGCGCTGCAGCTCGGCGCCGACTGGATCGCGTTGTCGTTCGTGCGTTCGCCCGACGACATCAAGCTCGTCCACGAGATCATGGACGAGGAGCGGGTGCACCGCCCGGTCATCGCCAAGGTCGAGAAGCCGGAGGCGGTCGCCGCCCTCGAGCAGATCGTCGCGGCGTTCGACGGCGTCATGGTCGCCCGCGGCGACCTCGGCGTCGAGATGCCGCTCGAGCAGGTGCCGCTCGTGCAGAAGCGGGCCGTCCAGCTGTGCCGCGAGTCGGCGAAGCCGGTCATCGTCGCCACGCAGATGCTCGACTCCATGATCGAGAACGCCCGCCCGACCCGCGCCGAGGCGTCCGACGTCGCCAACGCCGTGCTCGACGGCGCCGACGCCGTCATGCTCTCCGGCGAGACCAGCGTCGGGCGGTATCCGATCCTGACCGTCTCCACGATGGCCCGGATCATCGCGACCACCGAGGGCGGTTCGCTGTCGGTGCCGCGCCTGCAGCACGACCCCCGCACCCGCGGTGGCGCGCTCACCTCGGCCGCCTCCAACATCGCCCGCAACATCGGCGCGAAGGCGCTCGTCGCCTTCTCGCAGACCGGCGACACGGTCCGCCGCCTCGCCCGCCTGCACTGCGAGCTGCCGCTGCTCGCGTTCACGCCCGAGCCGACGGTCCGCAACCAGCTGGCCCTGTCGTGGGGCGTGCAGACGTTCGACGTGCCGTTCGTGCAGCACACCGATGAGATGTTCCAGCAGGTCGACCTCGCCATGGTCGGACTGCCGTGGCTGAGCGCCGGCGACGACGTCGTCATCGTCGCGGGCTCCCCGCCCGGGACGCCCGGCTCGACCAACACGCTCCGCGTCCACACTTTGGGAGCACTGTCACACGAACACAGCGAGTGATTACCTCTAGATTGCAGGAGTGGACGAGCTCGCAAGTGGACAGGCGGCGGTAGACGCCCTCGTCCGACTCCTTGATCTTGAAGCGCTGGGGGGCGACCGGTTCCTGGGCATCAGCCCGCCGGTCGGCCCCCAGCGCGTCTTCGGCGGGCAGGTCGCCGGCCAGGCGCTCGTCGCCGCCGGCCGCACCGTCGACCCGGAGCGCCAGGTGCACTCGCTGCACGGGTACTTCGTCCGGCCCGGCGACCCGACGGTGCCGATCACGTACGCCGTGGAGAACATCCGCGACGGGCGCTCCTTCTCGGTCCGCCGGTCCGTCGCGCAGCAGCACGGCAAGGTCATCTTCTTCATGTCGGCGTCGTTCCACGTCCCCGAGGACGGCCTGGACCACCACGAGGCCGCCCCGGCGGACATCCCCCCGCCGGAGGACGTCCCGACGATGGCGGAGCGGCTGGCCAAGTATCCGGAGCGGGCCGGCATCTGGTCGATGATCCCGCGCCCGATCGACGTCCGGTACGTCGGTGAGCCCGGCTGGGTCCGCCCCGGCGACCGGCCCGCGTCGCCGACCCAGCGGGTCTGGATGCGCATCGACGGCAAGCTGCCCGACGACCCTCTCGTCCACGCGTGCGCGCTCACGTTCGCCTCGGACCTCACCCTCCTCGACTCGGTCCTCGCCGTCCACGGCGCCGTCTGGGGCCCCGGCGGTTTCGTCGGCGCCAGCCTCGACCACGCCCTGTGGTTCCACCGCGGCTTCCGCGCCGACGAGTGGTTCCTCTACGACTCGGTCAGCCCCTCCGCCTCCGACGCGCGCGGCCTGGCGACCGGCCGCATGTTCACCCGCGATGGGCGACACATAGCGACGGCTGTGCAAGAGGGCCTGTTGCGACGCGTGGGAGGATGAGTCATGCGCCTTTCAGCCCGGGTCGACTACGCCCTCCGCGCGGTGGCGGAGCTGGCGGCATCGGCCGGTGACGGCAAGCTGGTGACCGCCGACCGCCTGGCGTCCGCCCAGCAGATCCCACCGAAGTTCCTCGAAAGCATCCTGCTCCAGCTGCGCCGCGGCGGCGTCGTCGTCGCCCAGCGCGGCCCGGAGGGCGGCTACCGGCTGGCCCGGCCCGCCGCCGACATCAGCCTCGCCGAGATCATCCGCGTGATCGACGGTCCCCTCGCCAACGTCCGCGGCCAACGCCCCGAGGACCTCGGCTACCACGGCGCCGCGTCCTCGCTGCAGGACGTGTGGATCGCCCTGCGCGCCAACGAACGGCTGATCCTCGAGACGGTCACCATCGAGGACGTCGTCACCGGCGAACTGCCTGAGCGCGTGCGCGACCTGGTCGCCGACCCGCGCGCCTGGGTCTGACCGCGGGCAGCTCCGACCCGACCCGCGGCGCTGCCGTGCGGGTTCGTGGCGCTGCCGTGTCGGTTCGTGGCGCTGCCGTGTCGGTTTGTGGCGCTGCCGTGCGGGTTCGTGGCGCCTCCGCTCGGCCCGGCGGCGCTTTTGTCTCGGCCGTGATGGGTTCGCGTCGACCCCGAGGTGCTCTCGTTCGGTCTGGGGCGTCTGGGTTCGGGCGGATGGTGACAGGTCGATTCGTTCGACGTGCTGCCTGCTCCGGTCCGTCGTGGGCACGGCCGCCGCTCCCGTTCAGCCACCGGTCAGGCCTTGGCGGCCTTCCTGCCACCTCCGCGGACAGTTGCGCAGCCGCGACCTTGCGGTCGCGACAAGCCCCGCGGCCTGCCGGCCGGCCCGCAGCCGCGGCCCGACCGCCCCGGCCACGACGCGACCTGGCGGTCGCGGTGCGCGGTCGCACACCTGGTCACGGTGCACGGTCGCACACCACGGCCACCACGCAGTCGCGCAC
>NZ_BONQ01000116.1 GCF_016862795.1 Dactylosporangium siamense
AACGGCCACTACGCAGCCGCGTCCAACGGTCGCAGCGCACGGTCGCGTCTACCCCGTGCCCGTTGACGGTGGTCTCCGAGGTCACGTTGGCGCTATTTCCGACCGGGTCAATAGGAGATAGGATCAGCACATGATCGTCGTGCTCTCGGGCAACCCGCGTCCGCACTCCCGCACCCTGCATCTGGCGGAGGAGGTCGGCGCCGCGCTTGCCGACCGGCTCGGCCAGCCGGTGCCGCACACCATCGACGTGGCCGCGCTCGGTACGCGGCTGTTGCAGACCGGCGACGGCGCGGTTGCCGATGCCCTCGGCCGGCTCCGGCGGGCGAGCGTGCTGGTGGTGGCGACGCCGACATACAAGGGCACGTACACGGGCGTCCTGAAGGTCCTGCTGGACCAGCTGCCGGCCGAAGGGCTCAAGGACGTGGCGGCGGTGACCGTGGTGACCGCCGGGATCCGCCCGCAGGCCGACGCGACCGAACGGCACCTGCGCGAGCTGCTCGGTGAGCTCGGCGCGGTGCCGGTGACCCCGGGCCTGGCCGTCGTCGAGTCGGAGCTCGCGAACGCTGGGACGGCCGCGGCCGAGTACGTCGCCCAGGTCGGCGACGCCTTCACTGCCGAGGCCAAAGCCTGAACGTCGCGGTCTGAACGTCGCGGTCTGAACGTCGCGGTCTGAGCCCGCTGTCCGGGCTCCGGGTTTCCGGCGCGCTCCAGCCGGCGGTGACGGTTCCGTCGTCAGCGGCCCGTGAGGTTGCCCGCCATGGCGAGGGGTGAGTCGTCGGCGCCGTCGGCCTGGTCGCTGAGGACGTTCAGCGACCGGGCGATGCTCACCAGCGCATAGGTCTGGGTGACCTGCAGCGTGCGATCCATCTGCAGGTCGTCGGCCATGTCCAGCTCGTCGCGGATGGCGTGCAGGAAGCCCTCGGCCGCCTGCAGGTACGGGTCGTGCGCCTTAGACATGACCTGAGCGTAGGTCCGGAACAGGCGGCTCACCCCCGGTTCGGGACTTTCGGCCTGGCTCCCGACCCGCGGCGCGGACGCCCCGACGACCGCCAGCACTGACAGTCGGCGCCAGCCCTGAGCGTCAGCCCGCAGCGCCCGCCCTCAGGCCCGGCCCTCAGCGTCAGCAGTCAGCGCCGGCTCCCAGGGGTCAGCTCGCAGGGTCGGCTCGCAGGGTCGGCTCGCAGGGTCGGCTCGCAGGGTCGGCTCGCAGGGTCGGCTCGCAGCGCCGGCTCCCGGTGCCTGCGGTCAGCGGGGTTGCCACGCCTGGGGTGGTGTGGTGAGCCGCCGGACATGTGCCGGCATCCGGCCGCGGACCACGTCGGCGAGGCTGACCTCGTCGAGGACGTTGCGTACCGCGGCCCGCACCGCCACCCACAGCTGCTGCAGGTGTTCGGCGGTGCCGGAGTACATCGCCTCCTCCGGGCGCACGCCGCGAACCTCGGCGAGGGGGCCGTCGACGGCGCGGAGCACGTCGCCGACCATGATCTCCGAGGGCTGGCGGGTCAGGACATAGCCGCCGTCGACACCGCGCTGGCCCCGGACGAGGCCGGCCCGTCGCAGGTCGCCGAGGACCGCCTCCAGGAACTTGCGCGGCATCTCCTGTTCGTCGGCGAGGCCGGCGGCCGACACGACCGCGGGGTAGGCGGCCGCCAGACCGAGCGAGGCGCGCACCGCGTAGTCGCCGCGTGCCGAGATGTGCATGGCAAGACTGCCTTCCCGCAGAGAGCGTCGCCGTACCCATGACGGGCCGTGGGGCCCGCCAAGGGGCTAGCTTTTGGAGCTAGCCGATGGGGAATGTCCGATACCAATGTAGGGTGCGCGCTCACGGGTGATCGCCGGGGTAGCGTTGTCGGATTATGCGACCAGACGAACGCCTGGGTGAGCGGTCACCCGAACCCCGCTCGCCCGAACCTCGGCGGGGCGCCGATCACAATGTGATGCGGGAGGTCAACCGTTCGCTGGTGCTGGCGTTGGTGAAGGAGGGCGGGCCGGTCTCCCGCGCGAGCATCGCCCGGTCGACGACCCTGGCCAAGCCTACGGTGTCCGCGATCGTGGACGAGTTGATCGCCGACGGTCTGGTCCGCGAGCTCGGGCCCGGTTCGACCGCGGTCAGTGGCGGGCGGCCGCCGATCCTGCTCGAGTTCAACGCCCGCTCCCAACTGGTGGTCGGCGCGCACATCGGCGCCCGGCGCACCACGGTCGCGATCGGCGACGCCGCGGGTGAGGAGATCGCCCGGCGCGAGTTCCCGACGCCGACCGCGCTCGCCGCCGGGGCAGCGGGCACAGCGGGCACAGCGGGGGCGGCACCCGGTGCGGGTGCCGCATCCGCTGCGGGCGGCGCGCTGTCCGCGGGGGGCGCGGCTGCTGCGGGTGCGGTGGGGCTCACGGGGGTGTCGCCGGTCGACGCGCTGCGGATGGTGGCGGCCGAGGCCCGCGCCGCGATCCAGAGCACGGCGCTGCCGACCGCCCGGCTCGCCGCGGTCGGTGCCGTGCTGCCCGGGCTCACGGACTTCCACACCGGCGTGTGCCTGCTCGCGCCGAACCTGGGCTGGCGGGACGTGCCGGTCCGCGACATCCTCGCCGCCGAGCTCGGTGCCCCCGTCTACGTGCACAACGCCGGGCAGGCCGCCGCCGTCGCCGAGAACCTGGAGGGCGCCGGCGGCCGGGTCGGGGATCTGGCGCTGCTGTACGCCGGCACCGGCCTCTCCGCCGGCGTCCTGTCCGACGGCCGGGTGTTCCACGGCGTCGGTGGGACCGCGGGCGAGATCGGGCACAACGCCGTCCCCGGCAACGAGGAGCCGTGCAACTGCGGCAAGGTCGGCTGCCTGGAGACGGTCGCGTCGGGGCCGGCGATCGTGCGGGCGGTGCGCCGCGCCCTTGCTGCGGGGGAGACGTCGAGCCTGGCGGCGCTCGAGACGTTCGACGCGCGGGACGTCACGGCGGCGGCCCGGGCCGGGGACACCCTTGCCGCGTCCGCGATCGCCGAGGTCGGTGCGCATCTGGGGCTGGCCGCGTCATGGCTGATCAATGCGTACAACCCGGCGGTCGTCGTGGTCGGCGGTGGGCTGGCGCCGATCGGGGATCTGCTGCTGGACCCGCTGCGGGCCGCGGTGGCGCGGCACGCCCTGGCGCCGGCGCTGCGCGGCGTCGAGATCCGTGCGTCGGTGCTCGGTCCGGACGCGGAGGTGCGCGGGGCGGTGCTGCTGGCGTTGCAGCACTCCGAGACGTACTACCGGGTCGTCTTCCGTGCCTGACGGTGCCGTGCCTGACGGTGCCGTGCCTGACGGTGCCGTGCCTGACGGTGCCGTGCCTGACGGTGCCGTGCCTG
>NZ_BONQ01000117.1 GCF_016862795.1 Dactylosporangium siamense
GTGCCTGACGGTGCCGTGCCTGACGGTGCCGTGCCTGACGGTGCCGTGCCTGACGGTGCCGTGCCTGACGGTGCCGTGCCTGACGGTGCCGTGCTGGCTGTGCTCGGCTTGTGCTGTGCTCGGCTTGTGCTGCGCTCGGCTTGTGCTGCGCCTGACGGTGCCGTGTCGCACTTGCGGTCGGACGTCGCGTGCGCAGGTCCGGCGCGCGGTTCGTGGGCGGTGCCGCGACTCGGCTGCGGTGGAGCGACACGATCCGCCGGCGCCGGCTCGCGGTTCCGGCTCGGTCGTTCGGCGCTCCGGGTGGGCTTGGGCTGGAGATTCTCGCAACGCTACGTCCTGATCGGGCCGGATATTTCAGGATACGTGGGTAGGTGCAAGCTGGTTAGTTCTGATATTGAACTAACCCCGCCTGGCGGCGTAGGGTGCTAACCGTCCGCCAACGAACACCCCGCTAAGAGGTAACTTCATGAACGATTACCAGCCCAGCCGCGCCGACAAGTTCTCGTTCGGGCTGTGGACCGTCGGCTGGCAGGCCCAGGACGTCTTCGGCGGCCCCACCCGCGCCCCGCTCGACTCCGTCGAGGCCGTCCACCGCCTGTCCGACCTCGGCGCGGCCGCCGTCACGTTCCACGACGACGACCTGTTCCCGTTCGGCAGTGACGACGCGACCCGCGACCACCTGATCTCCCGCTTCAAGGACGCGCTCAAGGCGACCGGCGTGCGCGTCGAGATGGTCACCACCAACCTCTTCAGCCACCCGATCTTCAAAGATGGCGGGTTCACCTCCAACGACCGTGCGGTCCGCCGCTTCGCGATCAAGAAGGTGCTGCGCAACATCGACCTCGCCGCTGAGCTCGGCGCCGAGACCTACGTGCTGTGGGGCGGCCGCGAGGGCGCCGAGTCCGGCGGGGCCAAGGACGTGGCGGCCGCGCTCGACCGGTACCGCGAAGGGCTCAACCTCCTCTGCGCGTACGTGCGCGACCAGGGCTACGACATCCGCTTCGCGCTGGAGCCGAAGCCGAACGAGCCCCGCGGCGACATCCTGCTGCCGACGATCGGCCACGCCCTCGCCCTGATCTCGACCCTCGAGGAGCCCGACCGGGTCGGCCTCAACCCCGAGGTCGGGCACGAGGAGATGGCCGGGCTCAACTTCGCCCACGGCATCGCCCAGGCGCTCTGGCACGGCAAGCTGTTCCACATCGACCTCAACGGCCAGCACGGCCCGCGCTTCGACCAGGACCTGCGTTTCGGCGCCGGTAACCTGCGCGGCGCGTTCTGGACCGTCGACGTGCTCGAGACCGGCGGGTACACCGGCTACCGCCACTTCGACTACAAGCCGCCGCGGACCGAGGACTACGACGGCGTGTGGGAGACCGCGCGGGCGTGCATGCGCAACTACCTGATCCTCAAGGAGCGGGTCGCCTCGTTCCGTGCGGACCCGGAGGTCGCCGCGGCGCTCGAGGCGGCGCGGGTCAACGAGCTGTACGAGCCGACCCTCTCCGAGGGCGAGACCATCGAGTCGCTGCGCGCCGAGGAGTTCGACGTCGAGAAGCTCGCCGCCCGCGGTGGCGCGTTCGAGTACCTCGACCAGCTGGCGATGGAGCACCTGCTGGGCGTCCGTTCGTGACCAGGCGCCTCGTCGCGGGTGTCGACACGTCGACCCAGTCGACGAAGGTGCTCGTGTGCGACGCCGACACCGGTGAGGTCGTGCGGGAAGGGCGCGCCGGACACCCCGACGCGACCGCGGTCGACCCGGCCCACTGGTGGCGGGCGTTCGGCGAAGCGACCGGTGACAGCCGGGGCAGTGACACGCAAGTTGGCGGGCTCCTCGACGGTGTCTCGGCCATCGGTGTCGGCGGGCAGCAGCACGGCATGGTGCTGCTCGACGAGGCCGGCGACGTCGTCCGCGACGCGCTGCTGTGGAACGACACGCGCTCCGCCGGCGCCGCCACCGACCTCATCGCCGAACTGCCCGGCGGCGCCGAGGCCTGGGCCGCCGCGACCGGGCTCGTGCCGGTGGCCAGCTTCACCGTGACGAAACTGCGGTGGGTCGCCGAGCACGAACCGGACAACGCCGCCCGCGCCGCGAGCGTCATGCTGCCGCACGACTGGATCACGCACCTGCTGCGCGCCGACCGATCCGACGCGGCCGGCGCGTCCTCGGGCGGCCCGACCACCGACCGTGGTGACGCGTCGGGGACGGGGTACTGGTCGCCGGCGTCAGGCTCGTACCAGCCGCAGCTGTTGCGGTTGGCGTTCGGGCGGGACCTGGCGGTGCCGCGGGTCGCAGGTCCGGCCGAGGTGGTGGGAGAGACCGTCGCCGGTGCCCTTCTTGCGCCGGGCACCGGCGACAACATGGCCGCCGCCCTCGGCCTCGGCCTGCGGGCCGGCGACGTCGTGGTGTCGCTCGGCACCTCGGGCACCGTCTTCGGCGTGTCGGAGCGGCCGGTCACGGACCCCAGCGGCACCGTCGCCGGGTTCGCCGACGCGACCGGCCGGCACCTGCCGCTCGTCGCGACCCTCAACGCGGCACGGGTCCTGTCGACCGTCGCCGCGCTGCTCGGGGTCGACCTGTCCACATTGGACGAGCTGGCGCGATCGGCGGCGCCGGGGGCGGGCGGGTTGACGCTGCTGCCGTACCTCGACGGGGAACGCACCCCGAACCTGCCCGACGCCCGCGGCCTGCTCAACGGCATCACCCGCGGCAACGCCACCCCGGCGAACCTGGCCCGGGCGGCGGTTGAGGGCATGCTGTGCGGGCTCGCCGACGGCATCGACGCGGTCCGGGGCCTGGGTGTGCCGGTCGAGCGGGTCCTGCTCATCGGTGGTGCCGCCGCCTCCGCCGCGGTACGCGAGGTCGCACCCGCCCTCTTCGGAGTGCCGGTCAGCGTGCCGGACCCGGGCGAGTACGTCGCGTTGGGTGCCGCCCGGCAGGCGGCATGGGTGCTCGACGGCGGCGCGGAACCGCCGGCGTGGCGGGTGCCCGGGACCGCCCCGGCGGCGCAGACCTCGGGGCCGCAGATCTCGGTGCCGCAGATCTCGGTGCCGCAGATCGGCGAGACCCGCAAGGTGTACGCCGACGTGCGCGACCGGGCGCAGGCGCTGCTGCAGTAGCGGATCGGGATTCGGGGTGGACTGCCCACGGGCGTTGGTGAGGCGCCCGGTGCGGTGGCCGGGCCGGGATGTTGTTGGGGCGTCCCGGCCCGGACCCTGATCCGGTCCGGTATGGAACTGCTGGTCGTCGGTGCGGTCGGCGGGCTTCAACTCGTCCGCCCGCGCTCGAGGCGAGCCCCCCGACCCGGCCCGACCCGGTCTGGGTCGGCGGGTTCCGATGGGTCAGCGCGGCATCTGGGGTTCCGGTGCCGGGCCGTCCGCCCGACGGCCCGACACCGGACTCCCGCGCGCCGGTCCCGCTCCCTCGTGCGGTGCCGGCGCTGGATCACGCTTGCAGAACAGACTCTGGGCCGGTCGTGTTGCGCGGGACGGTTCCGGGACGGGAGCGCGTGCGTTGCCGGGGCAGGCCGGATGACATCGTGTCCACCGGTCGGCGGACATGAAGAAGGGCCGCCCCGCATGGGGGAGACCCTTCTCACGATCGTTACGGCCGGCTCGGCGCTGTGAGTCCAGTCGCTCGGCGCTGTCGGGCCGGTCGCTCAGCGCAGCGCGACCGGTCGCTCCGCTCGGTCAGGCTGGTCGCTCCGCTGGGTCAGGCTGGTCGCTTCGCTGGGTCAGGCTGGTCGCTTCGCTGGGTCAGGCCGGTCGCTCCGCTTGGTCGGGCCGGTCGCTCCGCTCAGTCGGGCCAGTCGCCCGTGACGCGGCGGACGCCGGCTGCGCCGCCGCGGTCGATCGCGGCCTTCACCACGGCGAAGATCGCGCCCTGGAGGGCTGCGGCGGCGAGGACCTCGCCCCAGCCGTACTCCTGCGACGTCGCCTGCGGGGCCTCTTCCTCACCGGAGAGCCGCTTCCAGATCTGCTTGAATACGATCCCGGCCGCGACGCCACCGGCCACGCTGAACGCGATGCTGAACGGCTTGTACAGGATCTTGTTCACTCGTGTCCCTTCCGGTATCCGACCAGCGCCGCGATGATCAGCAGCCCCGAGGCCACCACCCACGGTGCCGGGCGTTCCCGGACCGACTGCACCATCCGCTGCAGCGTGTGCTGCACGGCCTGGCGCGGGTGGGTCCGTAGCTCCCGGCCGGCGTACGCGGCGTTCACCGCGACCTGCTCCACGCCCTCCCGCATCCGCAGCTTCGCCGCCGTCACCGAGGTGGAGACGGCGTCCTGCGCGCGGGTCTTCACGTCCGCCTTGGCCGCGAGGGCCTCGACGGTCTCGCCCAACCCGGCCCGCGTCCGCGCGATCTCCTGGCGGAGTGCCTCGGGGTCGGTGGGTGCGGCGTGCCCGTTGTGGCCGTTCTTCGAGCCGGTCGCCGTCATCGGTGCCCCCGGTCCTTCACGGAGTTGGTGATCGTGTCGATGTCGGCCCTGACGCTGGCGACCGCGTCGTGCGGCACCGGCGGCACGGCCTTGCTGACCTGTGACTTGCCGAGCAGCGCCAGGATCCCGGCGACCGCCAGCAGGACCACGCCGACCAGCAGCGCCGACAACCACGCCGGCATGACCGCTGCGAGGGCGATGATGACCGCGGCGATCAGAGCACCCACGCCGTACAGCGCGACGACGCCGGCGCCGCCGAACATGCCGACGCCCAGCCCGGCCCGCTTGCCCTTCTGGGCCAGCTCGACCTGGGCAAGCTTCAGCTCGTCGCGCACCAGGGTCGAGACCTGCTCGGCGGCCAGCTTGACCAGCTCCGCCGTGGAGCGGTGGCCGTTGGCCGAGGTGGCAGTGCCCCCAACCGCTGTGCCCCCGACCGCAGGGCCCGCAACCCCAGCGCCCCCAACCGCGGGGTTGGCAACCGCAGGGGGCTGCACGCGCGGCGCGGTGGCCGGCCGGTCGTTCACGGTGTACGTCATGGCTTCTCCTCTCGCCCGCGTGTACCTGTTTCCCCGCGAACGCCCGGGTTAACCCATGTCACGCCACTGGTGCGGACGCCTCCGGAGCGGGCGTCGCGGCTGCGTCGGTGCCGGCCGAGGAGGTGCCGGCTGTGCCTGTGTTGGCAGTGTTTGTGCCGACTGTGCCTGTGTCTGTGCCGACTGTGTCCGTGTTGGCTGTGGGCGCGGCGGGTTCGTCGCGGGCGCGTTTCGGTAGGAGGAACGACAGGGCGGCGGCGAGGGCGAGCAGGCCGAGTTCCAGCCACAGCACGTGCCGCAGGCTCGCGTCGAAGGCCCGCTCCAGTTGCCGTGGCTGGGCCCAGGCGAAGAACGCGGTGCCGAGCGCGGCGACACCGATCGCGCCGCCGACCTGCTGGGCGGCGGTCAACGTGCCGGACGCCGAGCCGACCTCGTGCTCGTCGACCGAGGCCAGGACGATGTCGAAGTACGGCGCCATCGAGCAGCCCATGCCGATACCGAGCACCAGCAGCGACGCCAGCAGGGCGGCGTACGGGGCGCCGGACGAGACGGGACCGGCGGCGACCGTGAGGGTGACGAGCAGGGCGACGACGCCCGCGGCGAGCACGGCGGTGCCGCCGACGAGGAGGCGCCGGCCACCGAACCTGGCGCTCAGCACGTGCCCGGCGATCGCGCCTACGGCGGTGCCGAACGCCCACGGCGACTGGGTCAGGCCGGCCCGCAGCGGGGAGAAGCCGAGGCCGAGCTGCAGGTAGACGCTGAGGATCAGGGTCAGGCCCATCAGTCCCGCGAAGAAGATCAGGCCGACGAGCAGACCCGCGGTGAACCGCTGCTTCGCGAGGAGGCTGGGTTCGATGAGCGGGCTCCGGCCCGTGCGGTGCAGGCGCTGCTGGTACCGCTGAAACAACCAGAACGCGGGGACGGACAGGGCCATCATGGTCCACGCCCACCAGGGCCAGCCGAGCTCGCGGCCCTGGACGAGCGGGAAGACGAGAAGCAGCAGGGACACGCTGAGCAGGACCGTGCCGGTGAGATCGAGTGTGAGCCGGTCGTCAGTGCCGGCCTGATGAGCGCCGGCCTGATGAGCGCCGGCCTGATGAGCGCCGGCCTGATGAGTGCCGCCCCGAACGGTGCTGGCGGGTGTGGGTCGGGGCAGCACCAGCCAGGCGCCGATCAGGGCGGCGACCCCGACGGGCAGGTTGATCAGGAAGATCATTCGCCAGCCGGTGCCGAAGAGGTCGGCGTCGACGAGGACGCCGGCGAGGATCGGGCCGCAGACGGCGGACAGGCCCATCACGGGGCCGAACGCGCCGAAGGCGGCACCGAGCTTCTCCGGCGGGAACGCGGCCTTGATCAGGCCGAGGCCCTGCGGGATGAGGACCGCGCCGGCCAGCCCCTGCAGGATCCGGAACACGACGAGTGAGACCGGGCCGGGCGCGACGGCACACAGCAGCGACATGAGGGTGAACCCGGCGGCGCCGGTGAGGAACATGCGGCGGCGGCCGAAGATGTCGCCGAGCCGGCCGCCGGTGACCAGGCCGACGGCGAAGGCGAGGGTGTATCCGGCGGCGAGCCACTGCAGGAACGCGGTGCCACTGCCTGGACCGGCGCCTGAACCAGCACCGCCGGCGCCGGCGGGCCCGATCAGGTCGGCTCGGATCGAGGGGCCGGCGATGGCGATGATCGTGGCGTCGAGGAGGTCCATGACCTCGGCGGCCAGGACCACGGCGAGGACCGCCCACCGCCATCGGTGCGGGTCGGGGGGTTTGGTGCCGGGGTGGTCGTGGGTGGTGAGTGTAGCGCCGGTCGAACGCTGTTCGTTAGTCACGAACACTGTTCTACTTTCGAACACTGTTCGTGTCAAGTAGGATTGGCGGGTGACAGCCCGAGCCGTCTCCGAGCCCAGCCAGGTCAGCGCCTCGCCCGGTCAGGCCGGCCCTTCGCCCGAGTCCCCGTCGCCCGAGTCACGGCTGCCGGAGCCGCCGTGGCGGACCCGGCGGAAGGCGCCGGTCGCCCGGCAGCCGCTGAGCGCCGAGGCCGTGATCGAAACCGCCCTGCGGCTCGTCGACCGGGACGGGCTCGACGCGCTGAGCATGCGGCGGGTGGCGCAGGAGCTCGGGACCGGGGCGGCGTCGCTGTACGCGTACTTCGCGAACAAGGACGAACTCCTCGAGCAGCTCCTCGACCGGATCATCGGTGAGATCCCGCTGCCGGTCGTTTCCCTGGATCCGGCGGAGGACTGGGCGGCGGTGGTCAAGCGCAGCTGCTGGGAGAGCCGGGCGGTGTTCCTCGCCCACCGGGACCTCGTCAAGGTCGCCAGGGCCAGCATCCCCGTGGGACCCAATTCGCTGCGGTACATCGAAGCGATGCTCGCGGTGCTCCGCGGCGCCGGAATCCCCGACCGGATCGCCGCGTGGGGGATGGACCAGATGTCGCTGGTGATCGTGGCCGACGCCGTCGAGTCCGCGATCCACGCCAGCCGCGGGCGGCAGACGGAGGCCGACGCCGAGCCCTACCTGGCGCAGGTCCGCGAGTACTTCGGGGCGTTGCCCGCCGACCGGTTCCCGAACCTGGTGGCGATGGCACCGGCGATGACGGAGGGCAGCGGCGACGAACGGTTCGCGTTCGCGATCGACCTGATGGTGGACGGGCTCGCACGGTACGTCGGTGGGACGGGGGCCACCAGCGGGCGGGGCGCCGGAGCGGTTGTGCTTGAGTCGGGTGTGGCTGTGTTCGGTACGGCTGTGTCTGATGCTGCGGTATCTGATGCTGCTGTGTCTGATGTGGCTGTGTCTGATGTGGCTGTGTCTGGCGCGGCTGCGTCGGTGGTTGCTGGGTCTGTTGCGGACGGGGACGGGGTATGACGGCGATCGTGGGGTTGGTGCACACCGGCACCGTGTACATCGGTGGGGACAGCGCCGGAGCATCCGGCTGGAGCCTCACCGTGCGGGCCGACAGCAAGGTGTTCCACAACAACGGCTACCTCTTCGGGTTCACCACGTCGTTCCGGATGGGGCAGCTCATCCGGTACGCGCTGAAACCCCCGAAACCCGTCGGCGACATCGAACGGTTCATGGCGACCAGGTTCATCGACTCGGTCCGTGAGGCGTTGAAGGCCGGCGGCTGGGCGCGCCGGGACAGCGAACGCGAGGAGGGCGGCACGTTCCTCGTCGGGGTGAAGGGGCGGCTGTTCACCGTCCACGACGACTACCAGGTCGCCGAGGCGGCCGACGGGTACGCGGCGGTCGGCGTCGGCGACGAGATCGCGCTCGGGGCGCTGTTCGCGACGGCGGGGTCGCGGATGGCACCGCAGCGGCGCGTCGAGGTCGCGCTGCGGGCGGCGGAGCGGTTCAGCGCCGGGGTGCGGGGACCGTTCGTCTGCCTGTCCCAGCCGCCGAGCGCGCTGCCGTCCTGAGTAGGTCGCGGTTTCCGTTACGGTGGGCGCCATGACGTTCTCGATCGTCGGGCGATCCGCTGACGGGCTGTCCCTCGGTGTCGCCGTGGCCAGCAAGTTCCTCGCTGTCGGTGCCGCCGTGCCGGCGGCCGAGGCCGACGTCGGGGCGGTCGCGACACAGTCGCACGCGAACCTCGCGTACCGGGTCCAGGGGCTGGCGATGCTGCGCACCGGCACGACCGCCGCGGACACGATCGCCGGGCTCACCGCCGCCGACCCGGGGCGCGCGACCCGGCAGCTCGGCGTCGTCGGGCGGGAGGGCGCCGGGGCCACGTTCACGGGCGACGAGTGCTTCGCGTGGGCCGGTGGCGTCGCCGGCGACGGGTACGCGATCCAGGGCAACATCCTCACCGGCGCCGACGTCGTGCACGACATGGAGGCCGCCTGGCTCGCCAGCGCCGAGCCGTCGGGCGGCGCGTCCCTCGCGAGGCGCCTGCTTGCCGCCCTCGCCGCGGGGGACCGGGCCGGTGGCGACAGCCGCGGGCGGCAGAGTGCCGCGCTGTTCGTGGTGCGCCGCGCCGCCGGGTACGGCGGGCTCAGCGACGTCGAGGTCGACCTGCGCGTCGACGACGACCCGGACCCGGTGACCCGGCTCGGCGAGCTGGTGGAACTGTGGGAGCTGTACTTCCAGAAGCCCGACCCGGCGACGCTCCTGCCACTGACCGGCGCGCTCGCCGAGGAGGTGGCGCAGCGGCTGGAGTCCGTCGGCTTCGCCGACCTGGCGGGGTGGGCTGGCGTGGAGAACCTGGAGGAGCGCCTCGTCGAGGGCGCGGTCGACCCGCTCGTCCTGGCCCATCTTCGCGCGGCCACCCCGGACGTGACCGCGAACTGACGCCGTGCCGCAGCCGCGGTCGGGGGTGGGCGGCGGGGCGGGCATGCAGCTGCGGCCGGGGTGCAGGTTGCGGTCTGGTGCCTGTTGTGGTCGGGCGCTTTTGTGGTCGGGAGCTCTGTGGTCGGGCGCTTTGTGGGCGGGGTCAACCGCGTTGCTGGACGGAACGGCGGAGGGCGTCGACGACCGCCACGATCGAGGCGCGTTCCGCGGCGCTCCGGCGGACGGCGGCGGTGATGCGGCGGCGCATCGGATCGAGGATCGGTCGCGCCGTCACCCGGTACCGGCGGTCGACGGCGAGCTCGGGCAGCAGGGTCACCGACAGGCCGGCTTCCACATGGGCCAGCAAGGGTCCGTAGGAGGCGAAGAGACCGACGACCTCGGGTTCGAAGCCGGCTCGCCGGCAGGCGGTCGTCACCAGGTCGAACGTCCAGGTGCCGGGCAGTTCCGCGCTCCACGGGCGGGCGGCGAAGTCCGCCAGGTCGGCGGGTGCCCGGCCCTGCGGGGGCTCCTCGCCCGGGGGCGGCTGCGCTGTGACGAGCATGATCTCGTCGGTGGCGAGCGGGGTGTGGACGACGTCCGACGGGATCGGCGCCGAACCGTACACAGAGCTGCTGGTCGGGCTGCTGGTCGGGCTGCTGGTCGAGCTGTCAGCCGAGATGCCAGTCGAGATGCCAGTCGAGCTGTCGGCCGAGACGCTGGTCGAGATGCCGGTCGAGCCGGTGTTCAGTTCGGCGGTCACCACGACGTCGCACTCGCCGCGCTGCAGGGCCGCCACGCTGTCGGCCGGGTCCAGCTCCCGCACGGTGACCCGCAGCCGCGGATGGTCCCGGGTCAGGTTCCGCACCGAGTCCAGGACGAACGTGTTGAGCGCGCTGGTGAACGCACCCAGACGCACCCCGCCGACCAGCCCGCCCTCCGTGGCGTCGTACGCGGCGAGCTCCTCGTGGGCGGCGTCCATCTGGTCGAGGATCACCCGTGCGTGCCGGACCAGGGCCGTGCCTGCGGGCGTGAGCCGCAGCCGGCGGCCGGCGCGTTCGAACAGTCGGGCCGAGGCCTCCCGTTCGAGGACGGACAGCTGCTCGGACACGTTGGACGGGCTCAGCCTGGCCGACTCGGCGACGGCCCGGACGGTGCCCAGGCTCTCCAGCAGCGTGAGCAGCCGGAGCCGCCACGGATCAAGCATGTGGTGCGCTCCCTGCCGTGTCGTATGCGGCTGTCTTGTACGGCCGTCTGCTGTGGTCGGTTTGTGCGGTCGGTTTGTGCGGTCGGTTTGTGTGGTCGTCTTGTGCGGTTGTCCCGAACAGTATGTGCGGGATGATGCGCTGGAACCTGACAACGGCCTCGCCTACCGTCGATCGCATGGCTGACGATCGCATGGCTGACGAACGTGTGGCTGACACGGAGTTCTGGCAGGACGTGCGGCGGCACGTGGTGCGGTACGGAGGGGCGTTCACCCCGGAGATCATCGACCGGGCCGAGGGAAGCTACGTGTACACCGAGGACGGCCGACGGATCCTGGACTTCACGTCCGGGCAGATGAGCGCGATCCTCGGCCACGCGCACCCGGCGATCGTCGACACCGTGCGGCGGCAGGTCGGGACCCTCGACCACCTGTTCAGCGGGATGCTGTCGCGGCCGGTCGTCGAGCTGAGCCGCCGCCTCGCCGCCTCTCTCGACAAGGCGGCGGCCGGCATCGAGGCCGGTGCCGCCGATGTCTCCCCGGACGGTGCTGCTGGTGTCGCTCCCGATGGTGGCGGGCCGCTGACGAAGGTGTTGCTGCTGACCACCGGGGCGGAGTCCAACGAGGCCGCGGTCCGGATGGCGAAGCTGGTCACCGGCGGGCACGAGATCGTGTCGTTCGCCGGGTCGTGGCACGGGATGACACAGGCCGCCGCGGCGGCGACGTACAGCGCGGGGCGGAAGGGGTACGGGCCGAACGCGCCGGGGAACATCGCGATCCCGACGCCGAACGCGTACCGGCCGGACTTCACCACTCCCGACGGGGGCCATGACTGGCGGCGGCAGCTCGACCTTGCCTTCGACCTCGTCGACGCGCAGTCCGTCGGGAGCCTCGCGGCCTGCCTGGTCGAGCCGATCCTCAGCTCCGGCGGGGTCATCGAGCCGCCGGTCGGCTACTTCGCCGCGCTGCTGCGCAAGTGCCGAGAACGGGGCATGCTGCTGATCCTCGACGAGGCGCAGACCGGGCTGTGCCGGACGGGGACCTGGTACGCGTTCCAACGCGACGGCGTCGTCCCCGACATCCTCACCCTGTCCAAGACGCTCGGCGCCGGGCTGCCACTGGCGGCCGTCGTCACCAGCGCGGAGATCGAGGAACGGGCGCACGAACGCGGCTACCTGTTCTACACCACGCACGTCTCCGACCCGCTCGTCGCAGCGGTCGGCAACACCGTGCTCGACGTGCTCGAACGCGACCAGCTCGACGTGCGGGCCGGGGTGCTCGGCGGGCGCCTGCGGGAGGGGCTGCTGGAGATCCAGCGTCGCCACCCGGTCGTCGGGGACGTCCGAGGGAGGGGCCTGTTGCAGGGGATCGAGCTGCGAGACCAGGGAACCGGGACCGGGTCGCCTGGGTTGCCTGGGTCGCCTGGGTCGCCTGCGTTGGCAGGCGCGGACCGGATCGGGGCGGCGGTGACCCGGCGGTGCCTGGAGCTCGGGCTGCACGTCAACGTGGTGCAGTTGCCGGGGATGGGCGGGACGTTCCGGATCGCGCCGCCGCTGACCAGCACGGACGAGGAGATCGGACTGGGGCTGGAGATGCTGGACCAGGCCATCGGCGACGTCAGCGCGGGCTGAGCCGAAGGGCTGCTGTCGGCCGAGCGCTGTTGTCGGTTGAAGGGCTGCTGCCGGTTGAGGGGGCTGCTGCCGGTCGAGAGGCCGCCCGTCAAGAGGCTGCCGATCGAGCTCTGTGTCAGTCGAGGCCGGAGCGGACGGCGTACAGGGCGGCCTGGGTGCGGTCCTGCACGCCGAGCTTCATCAGGATCGCGCTGACGTGGGTCTTCACCGTCTTCTCCGCCAGGCCGAGCCCGCGGGCGATCTCGCGGTTCGAGCGGCCGCGGGCGACCTCGGCGAGGACCTCCCGCTCCCGCGCGGTCAGATGCGCGGACTCCGGCGGCGGTCCGCTGTCGGCCAGCAGGCGCGCGACGTCGGGATGCAGCAGCACGTGCCCGGCGTGCACAGCGCGGATCGCGGCAGCCAGAGCCGGTGGGTCGATGTCCTTGTAGACGTACCCGGCGGCACCCGCCCGCATCGCCGGAAGGACCGCTGACGGGTCGGTGAAGCTGGTGATGATGAGCACCTTCACGGCGCTCGGCCGGTGGAGGGCGTGCAGCGCCTCGACGCCGTCGCCGCCGGGCATCTTGAGGTCCAGGAGGATCACGTCCGGGGAGGTCGCGTCCGCGGCCGCGACGCAGGAGGCGCTGTCGTGGGCCTCGCCGACGACCACGATGTCGTCCTGCAGGTCGAGGAAGGTGCGCAGGCCTTGCCGTACCACGGGATGGTCGTCGACCACGAGCACCCTGATCTGGTCAGCGGGCGGGACAGTGGGCGGGACAGCGGGCGGGTCAGCAGCCACCGGGGACCTCCATGGTGACGGTGGTGCCGGCGCCCGGCTTCGACGCCACCGTCAGCCGGCCACCGACGCTCCGGGCGCGTTCCCGCATGGACGCGAGCCCCAGCCTGCGCTGCGCGGTCTTGACGGGGCGGGCGGTGTCGAAGCCGGTGCCGTCGTCGGTGACGCTCAGGGTGAAGCCGCGACCCGAGCGGCGGAGGTGGATGTCCACGTGGCGGGGGTCGCCGTGCCGGAGGGCGTTGTGCAAGGCTTCCTGGGCGACCCGGTACGCCGCCTCCTGGCGCTCCTCGGACAGCTTCGGCACCTGGTCGCCGGTGAACCGGATCCGGGCGGCGTGGACGCGGTCGAGCAACTCGGCCTGCCGCTGCAACGCCGTCGCCAGGCCGTCGCCCGCGAGGTCCGCGGGGCGCAGGCCGACCACGATGGACTTGAGCTCGGCGGTCGCGTCGGCGGCCAACCGGCGCACCGTGTCCAGCTCGGCCACGGCCCGTTGCGGGTCGCGGGTCACCAGGGCGGTGGCCGCCTCGGCGGTGAGCCGGAGACTGAAGAGCTTCTGGGTGACGGCGTCGTGCAGCTCCCGCGCGATCCGCTGCCGCTCCTCCACGATGGACAGTTCGCGGCTGCGTTCGTACAGGCGGGCGTTGACGATCGCGATGGCAGCGTGGGTGGCGAGCAGGCGCAGCAGCTCCTCGTCGTCGGCGTCGAACCCGCCGCGAACCGCCGAGGGTGGGGGAGCGGCTGGCGAGGGTGGAGGAGCGGCCGGCGATGGTGGGGGAGCGGCCGCCGAGTGTGGAGGAGCGGTCGGCGCTGCCGGTTGGCGGCGTTTGTTGGCGAGGAAGATCTCGCCGAGGATCTCGTCGCCGTCGACGATCGGCATGCCGAGGAAGTCGACCATCTCCGGATGGGCGGCCGGCCAGCCCTCGAACCGGGGATGGCTGCGGATGTCGGCCGAGCGGACCGGGTTCGGGTCACGGAGCATCGCACCGAGCAGGCCGTGCTGGCGGGGGAGCGGGCCGATCGCCCGCCACTGCGCGTCGGAGAGACCGTCGGCCAGGAACTCGCGGAACGAGCCGTTGCCGTCCGGGATGCCGAGCGCCGCGTACTCGGCGTCCAGGAGCCGCCGGGCGGCCGCGACGATCGTCTGGAGGACCTCGCGAACCGACAGGTGCGCCGTGACGGCCAGGACAGCCGCGCTGACCTCACGCAGTTCGTCGCGGTCACAGGCGGCCATGCTCCGACAGTACCGAGGCCGAGGGCCTTTGCACTTCGGCTCCTGGACCTAGGACCAAAGTCCTGGGCGGCCACCCGTCTGCGGCCCGATGGCGGTGCACGTCGCGCTGCATAGCGTCGCAGACATGCCAACTGCCATCATCACCGGCGCCTCCCGCGGACTCGGCCGGGCGCTCACGTCGGCCCTGGCGACGGCCGGTTGGACCGTCGTCGTCGACGGCCGGACCCTGACCGCCGCACCGGCCGAGCCCGGCGTGATCCCGGTGCCGGGCGACGTCACCGACCCGGACCACCGGGTCGCGCTCGTCGAGGCGGCGCTCGCCACCGGCCGGCTGGACCTGCTCGTCAACAACGCCGGCATCCTCGGCCCCAGCCCGCAGCCGCCGCTCGCCGACTATCCACTCGCGACACTCCGCGACGTGTTCGAGGTCAACGTCGTCGCCCCGCTCGCGTTGACACAGCTCGCGTTGCCGGCGTTGCGCAAGCATGACGGGGCCGTCGTCACCATCACGTCCGACGCGGCGATCGAGGCGTACGCCGGTTGGGGCGGCTACGGCGCGGCGAAGGCGGCCGCCGAGCAGGCCAGTCACGTGCTCGCGGTCGAGGAGCCGGACCTGCGGGTGTGGTGGGTCGACCCCGGCGACCTGCGCACCCAGATGCATGCCGAGGCCTTTCCCGGCGAGGACATCAGTGACCGGCCGCTGCCGGAGACGGTGACGCCGGCGTTCCTCGACCTGGTCACCGCACGACCGGCGTCGGGGCGGGTGCGGCTGTGACGGCGCTGGACCTCGCGATGAACCATGCCGGCCGGTCACCGTCCGACCCGCTGCCAACTGGGCCGCTGTCTGAGTCGCTGTCTGAGTCGCTGTCTGAGTCACTGTCTGAGTCACTGTCTGAGTCACTGGCTGGTGGGCGGCTGGATGGTGGGCGGCTGGACTTTGTGTTGCCGGCGGCGTTGGAGGCGCACGAACCGCCCGAGGCGCGAGGAATCGCCCGCGACGGTGTGCGGCTGCTCGTCGGGCAGGGAGCCGCCGTCACCCATCACCGTTTCACCGACCTGCCGGACCTGTTGCGCCCCGGTGACCTGCTGGTCGTCAACACGTCCGGCACGCTGCCCGCGTCCGTGCCGGTCGTCGGTACTCCGCTGCGGGTCCACTTCTCGACCCTGCTCGCTGACGGGCGCTGGCTCGTCGAGACACGCGGCGCCGACCTCAGCCCCCACCCCGGCCGGCCCGGGACGCTGCGCCTGCCCGGCGGCGGCACCGTCACACTCGAGGAGCCGTACTCGCGGGGCAGGCTGTGGTTCGCGTCGGTCCACACCGGTACTCCAGTTCTCGAGTTCCTGCACCGGTACGGGCAGCCGATCCGTTACCCGTACGTGCGACGGCAGTGGCCGCTCGAGGCGTACCAGACGGTGTTCGCGACGCAGCCGGGCAGCGCCGAGATGCCGAGCGCGGCGCGACCCTTCACCGACCGCGTCGTGGCCCGGCTGGTGTCGGCGGGCGTGCAGATCGCGCCGCTGGTGCTGCACACCGGGGTGGCGTCGCCCGAGGCGCACGAGCGCCCGTATCCGGAGTGGTTCCGGGTGCCGTCAAGCACCGCGCGGCTCGTCAACGACGCCCGAGCGGCCGGTGGCAGGGTCGTCGCGGTCGGGACGACGGCGGTCCGGGCGCTGGAGACGGTTGCCGGGGCCGACGGCCGGGTCGTCGCCGGTGAAGGCTGGACCGACCTGATCGTGACGCCGGACCGCGGGGTCAGGGCCGTCGACGGGCTGCTCACCGGCTTGCATGAGCCGAAGGCGTCCCACCTGGACCTGCTCGCCGCGGTCGTCGACCGGGAGTTGCTCGCCCGCTGCTACGCCGAGGCGGTCCGCGATGGGTACCTGTGGCACGAATTCGGAGATGTAAACCTGTTGTTGCGGTGAGTGATGGGCGGGGGTTTGTGTCGGGGGGTGGGGTTAGGTTCGGGGGGTGGGTGCGAATGGGGTGGTCGATCCGCTGACCGGGGTCCTCGCATCGCTGGCCGTCCTGGATCCTGAGACCCTCGACGACCAGTCGGTGCGGGGCTCTGTGCTGGCGATGCTCGAGTGCGCCAACACCCTCGACGCCGTCATCGCCCGGTTCACCCGCACCTTTGACGACAGGAAACTGTTCCACGAGGACGGCTACAACAAGACCACCCTGTGGCTCGAGGCGTATGCACGGCTGTCGGGGCCTGCCGCGAGCGCCCGGGTCCGTGCCGCCGGGATCACCAGACTGTTGCCGTCGCTCGAAGCGGCGTTCGTGGCCGGAGAGGTCGACGCCGAACACGTCAACAGGATCGGTCTGACCGCCGATCGGGTCGGCGCGGACGTGGTGCAGGAGGCCGAGGACATCCTTGTTCCGCTCGCGAAGATCGTCGACCCCGACACGCTCCGGTCGGCGTGCAACTACCTTCGCGACGAGGCACTGCGGGACAAGTCGACGCCGCCGGAGCGGCAATATGGGCGCCGTGGTGTCACCGTCAGCAGGATCAACGACATGTGGCATCTTTCCGGGCTGCTCGACGCAGAGACCGGGACGCTGCTGCGCGAAGCGCTCGACGCGTTCAGTCCGGCGCCGATCCAGGGCGACGACCGCAGCCCGGCACAACGCCGGCACGACGCGCTCGCGGATCTGCTCAACACCGTCGTCCGTGACGGGAAGGCCCCGGCGAACGGCGGCATGCGCCCACACATCGGGCTGCTGATGCCGGTGCGTCGGTATGTCGACCTCCATGATCACACCGGTGCGCCCGCCACGTCGGATGAGGCTGACGCAGCGCGGGCGATGCACGACAGGCCGTCGGCGGGCAGTGACGAGGTGCCGTTCTTCCCGGTGCCTGACGACGGCAACGAGCCCGCCGTCATGACCGGGTGGGGCCCGATCCCCGATGGCCTCGCGGCGAGACTGAGCTGCGACGCGATCCTCCAGCAGCTGCTGCTGCACCCCGACAACGGGCTTCCCCTGAAGCTCGGCCGGGCCTACCGCAACACACCACCGGCGCTCCGGCGGGCGCTTGCGGCACGGGATCCCGAGTGCCGGTGGCCCGGCTGCAGAATCCCCGCGAGCTGGTGCGACTCGCACCATCTGCGCGAGTGGGTCCGCCACCACGGCGACACCGACATCGGCAACCTGGTCATCCTGTGCCGGTATCACCACGTGTGCGTGCATGAGCGCGGGTGGGCGATGGACCGTGACCCGGCGACCGGATGGATCACCATCACCCGGCCCGATGGTCGGCCGTATGAGCTGGGACCGAGCCGGCCGAAGATCGACGGGTTCCGGCGTGGCGGCGGCAGGCCGCCACCAGGTCAGGACGCCGGAGCCCCAGACCCGCCACCGGAATGACGGTGCACGCGGGCTAGGGTCGCGGGATGACGACGCGGTGGTCAGGCTCGTCGGCCGGTGAGGTCACCGCCGCCCTGGAGGCGTTCGCCCGCAGGATCGGGGTGTTCGACCCGGTGAGCGGCTCCATCGGCGGTGCTAGCGGTGCTGGCGGCGGCGGTGCTGGCGGCGGCGGTGCTGGCGGCAGCGGTGATAGCGGCAGCGGTGATAGTGGCGCTGCCGGTGTCGAGGTGCGGGTCGACGGTGGGGCTGTGGTGCTGCTCTCGCCGGGGGTGGCGCGCGCGTTCGTGGAGGCGCTGCGGGCGTATCAGGATCCGAGAGACCGTGGATCCTGCGATCACTGCGGCGGACCGAGGCTCGACGACAACTTCATCTGCGCGGACTGCGGCCAGCCGAGCGGACTGTTCGGGCAGCTGCTCCGGGAACGGGCGGCCAGGTATGAGGGACCGGCCGGCGAGCTTGGTGGCGGACTGGGCGGGTGACGCCGGCCCGGGTCGGGGTCGCGCGGCAGAGCGGGGCGCGCGGTCGGTTGCTTGCGGTCCGCGTCCGAACTCGGGTGCAGCACGGTCCGATGAACGGGTCGGCCAGGACAGCCAACCTGTTCGAAGACGACGATCAGGTGGACGAGCGGGTCGAACGTGGACGGGTGGCGTGACGGTGGACGTCGCGAACCTCTTGACCGGTGTCGCGCGGGCCGCGTAAGGCAACGTCGTGCGGGCCGCGTAATGCAACGTCGTGCGGGCCGCCAGGTCGACATCGCGCGGGTCGCGTTGGCAATCTGGCTCGGGTCGTGTGGTCAACGCCGCGGCCATGACCTGGTTGGGTGCTTGCCCCGCAGATCGGTCAGCCCGGGTTGCGCATGTCGTTCGTCATGTCCGGTGAGGCGGCCGGGCCAGGCGGCTGATGCGCGTACAGCGGCGACCGGTCACCCACCAGCCACAGGTGGCCGAACGGGTCGAGGAACCCGCCCTGGCGATGGACGCCCCACGGCGCTTCATGGTCACGGATTTCATCGACGCTGCCGTCAGCACCCGCGGCCACTGCGCGTTCGATGAAAGCGTCCGGGTCGTCGACGAACACCTCGACCCGTGCCGTCCTCGTACGGGCGGCGGCCGGCGTGTCCCAACCGTTGTTCTCCGGCTCACCAAGGAAGAACGGCGCCCCACCGACGGTCAACCCGACGACTCCGCCGAGGTTCCACAGCTCGGTGGCCCCCATCGCCCGCGCGTACCACCGGGCGGCCTCGGTGGCATCGGGCACGGCGAGCATCAGCGAGATTACGGGACCGTGCGGTTGGGGGATCATCGTCGACCTCCTGCGGTTCGGTGCCTTGGTGCCTTGGTGCCTTGGTGCCTTGGTGCCTTGGTGCCTTGGTGTCGTGGTCGGGTCTTGTCACCTGGACATGGCCGCTGGGAGCGATCACCGCCGTAGCTGAGTGTCCTCTGCGCTGTCCGGGCTGTCCGGGTCCGCCGCGTCGGCGGTGGCTCCCCTGATCCTCGGGTGGTCCGTAGCCTGCCGGAGCGCCGCGAACTCTTCGGCGAGCCGGTCGAGCGTGAAGTGGGCGTTGAGACCGCTCGGATTCGGCAGGATCCACAGCCGCGCGCCACCGAACTCCTGCTCCTGCGGACCTACCTGCACCCGTTGCGTGCCGAACGCCGTTCGGAACGCGGTGACTCCGAGCACCGCCAGCCAGGCGGGCGCGAACCGTTCCACCTTCGCCCGCAGGATCACCCCGCCGGCGGTCAGCTCGTCCCGGGTCAGTTCGTCGGCCCGTGCGGTGGCCCGGGCGGCCAGGTTGGTGATGCCCAGCCCGTACCCGATCAGCAGGCCCTGCTCGTCCGGGCGCAACTGTCGCGGGGTGAACCCGCTGCGGTGCAACGCGGGCCAGAACCGGTTGCCGGGGCGGGCGAAGTGGTGCCCGGTCGCCGCGGACCACAGCCCGGGGTTGATCCCGCAGAGCAGGACATCGAGACCGGGCGCGATGACGTCCTCGAGCAACTTGTCCGCGGCGGCGGCCAGGTCCGCACGGCTCGGCCGGGCATCCCGGTTCAATGTCGACGCCATGCGGACAAGGATGCCAGGAGAGCTTCTACCGCCAGGCAGAGTGAAACGGTGGAGATTGCGTACCCGTCGATGGACCTTGATGCCGTGCTCTCGCTCTGGGACCAGCCGGTAGACGGCCGTGCCGATCCTGCCGCGGACTTCCGACGGTTCTACGCCGACCCCGTGCCGGTCAACGGCACCCCGATGACGGCCGACGACCTGGTGGCCCGTGCCCGGGCGTTGCAGGTCGCGTTCGCGGACCGGCGCACCGAACTGGTGCATCGGGTGGAAGCCGCCGGAAGGTTGGTGATCGGCTTCTACATGCACGTCAGGCACGTGGGCCCGTACGTCACGCCGCTCGGCCGGGTCGAAGCGACCGGCCGCCAGCTGAAGATCCGAGTCAACGACATCCTGACCGTCGAGAACGGGAAGATCACCGACATCTGGGTGATGTCCGACGACGTCGACCTGATGCGCCAACTCGGCCTGCTCTGACGGTCGTCGGTTCTACCGACGGGCGATCCACTACCGTTGGCGGCATGGGTGAGCGGCGGTTGATCTCCAGCGGTTCCACGTTCGAGCGGGAGATCGGATACTCACGGGCGGTCGTCGACGGTGACTGGGTCCACGTCTCGGGGACTACAGGGTTCGACTATGCGCTGATGACGATCTCTGACGACGTATTGGTGCAGGCACGGCAGTGCTGGGTCAACATCGACGCGGCGTTGCGGGAGGCCGGTGCCAGCGTTCAGGACGTCGTCCGGGTTCGGTACCTGCTGCCGGACGCCGCCGACTTCGAGCCCTGCTGGCCGGTGCTGCGGGAGTGGCTCGGTGAGGTGCGTCCCGCGGCGACGATGCAGGTGTGCGGGCTGTCGGACCCCCGCATGCGGATCGAGATCGAGGTGACCGCCCGCCGGTCAGGCAGTCGCGTCGCGCCAGGTTTGGGCTGGCCCAGGTAGGGCCGGAGCGCCACTGCGAGTGCTGCCGAGGTTCGGACCCGGCTCAGGCCAGGTCGGGGCTGGGTTGTGCCGGGCTGGGTTGTGCCCGGGCTGGGTTGTGCCCGGGCTGGGGTTGTGCCCGGGCTGGGGCTGTGCCTGGCAGGTCGGACTGCGTCGGGTCGGCGCGGGTCGAGCGGGGCCGGGGTGTGTCGGGGTGCCGAGATTGCTGCGCGGGAGGGCGGGCCGGTGTCTGATGCCGGTGTCGGCCGCCGGCGACGCCGGGTCGTGTCGTGTCGTGTCGTGCTACGCCGTGCGGCCGGTGGCGTCGTCCGTGTCGCGGCCGTCTGAGATCTTGATGTGCAACGCGGCGGCGAGCGTGTGCGACAGCGAGATCAGGTCGTTGGTGCTGATGGTGGCGCCGGCGAAACTGGTCACCCCGCCGATGCCGGAGAGGGCGCAGTCGGTCAGCCGGGCACCGTCCATGGTCGCGGCGGAGAACTGCGCGCCGGTCAGATCACAGCGGGCGAAAGTGGCGCCGGTGAGGTCGGACCCGGTGAAATCCGCGCCGGCCAGGTTGCAGTCCTCGAAGTGCACCGCGCTGAACTTGGTCGCGCGAAACACCGACAGGTCGATGCGGCAGTCGCGCAGCGTCACGTCGCGGAGCACCCCGTCGAGCCAGTGCAGACCGGTCAGGCGTGCGTCCTTGATCGCCACCCGGAGCAGCGACGACTGGTCACCGTGCAGGTTGGCGAGGTTCGAGCTCTCGGCCAGGCAGTCGGTCAGCGACACCTTGACGAACGACGTGCCGCTGAGGTCGGTACGGTTGAACCGGCACTGGTTGAACTCGGCACCCTTGACCGTTCGCCCGGTCAGGTCCAGGTCGTAGAAGCCGAGCCCGGTGTAGGCGCCCTCGTCGCGAAGGTCGTCCTCGTCGACAGTCGCCAGCTCCAGCGCTTTCGGTGGCCTGGGCTTCGCGGGTACGGAGGGTCTGCTCGGGGAGGGCATGGTTGTGACGTTAGTGGCAGGAGTGACGATCTGCCGAGAGCTCTCCGGCCTTCGACGGGGGAATTCCACCGTCCAGGAAATCCACGGAGCGGAAAATCACCGGGCAATCGCGGCGACGCGTGCCTATTCTTGCGAGCGTTATGTCTGACGTGCCCCAGCCCACCGACCTGACCGAGCCCCGCAGCGAGGCCGGGGGCGGGTCCCGTACCAGGTCCGGTGGCAATTCCGCCGACCAGCCTTCCGCCGAACCGTCTGCCCATCATGGCCCGGAGCAGGCCGGAGGCGTTCGCGGCACTGCCCGAGAGGCCGGCGACAACGACCCGGCGGCCGATCGGCAGGCAGCCGATCCGGCGAGCGCCACCCCAGCGGCGGTGGCCCCCGCGACGCTGGACACCGCGCCGACAGCACGGTCGGCGTCCGGACCGGTGGATGGCCGGAAGGACGGCCGGAGACAGGACGGCAACCGTCAGGGCAGTAGCAGCCAAGGCAGTAGCAGCCAAGGCAGTAGTGGTCAGGGCAGTACGGGCCAAGGCGGCAGGGACCAGGGCGGCAGAAGTCAGGGCGGCAGAGGCCAGGGCAGGGGTCAGGGTAGAGGCCAGGACGGCAACGGGCAGGCCGGCCGGGGACAGAACCGGCGGACCGGGCGAGGCTCCGGTGCGGATCACGCTGTGTCGCAGGAGCGGGGAGATGTACCTGATCTCGCCGTCCTCCGTGAGCTCCGCTCGCGCCTGGCCGGGCTGATGCCGCAGGACCAGCATCGGCTGCGACGGCGGATCGAAGGGGCGAAGAAGTCCCCGCACGCGCAGGCGGTCGCTGAGGCGATCCGCGCCGACGTGGAGCGCGCCGAGCAGCGGGTCGCCGCCCGCCGCGCCGGGATGCCGCAGATCACGTACCCGGAGCAGTTGCCGGTCAGTCAGCGCAAGGACGACATCCTCGCCGCGATCCGCGATCACCAAGTGGTGATCGTCGCCGGTGAGACAGGGTCGGGAAAGACGACGCAGCTGCCGAAGATCTGTCTTGAGCTGGGCCGTGGGGTGACCGGGCAGATCGGGCACACGCAGCCGCGGCGGATCGCAGCGCGGACGGTGGCAGAGCGCGTCGCTGAGGAACTGGGCACCGAACTCGGCGCGACGGTCGGGTTCAAGGTCCGGTTCTCCGACCAGTCCGGCGACCAGACGATGATCAAGGTGATGACGGACGGCATCCTGCTCGCGGAGATGCAGACGGACCGCCTCCTGCGGCAGTACGACACGCTGATCATCGACGAGGCACACGAACGCAGCCTCAACATCGACTTCATCCTCGGGTACCTCAGGCAGCTGTTACCCAGGCGCCCCGACCTGAAGGTGATCATCACGTCGGCAACCATCGACCCGGAGCGGTTCTCCCGGCACTTCGGTGACGCCCCGATCATCGAGGTTTCCGGCCGGACATACCCGGTCGAGGTCCGGTACCGCCCGATCGAGGCACCCGACGAGGGCGAGGAGGAGCGGGACCAGACCGACGCGATCTGCGACGCCGTCGAGGAGTTGCAAGCCGAAGGCCCCGGTGATGTGCTGGTGTTCCTCAGCGGTGAACGCGAGATCCGGGACACCGCCGACGCGCTGGCGAAACTCGACCTGCGCAACACCGAGATCCTGCCGCTGTTCGCCCGGCTGTCGTTTGCCGAGCAGCACCGGGTGTTCCAGTCGCACACGGGCCGCCGGGTCGTCCTCGCCACGAATGTCGCGGAGACGTCGCTGACCGTCCCCGGCATCAAGTACGTCATCGACCCCGGCACCGCCCGCATCTCCCGGTACAGCCACCGGCTGAAGGTGCAGCGCCTGCCGATCGAGCCGGTGTCGCAGGCGTCGGCGAACCAGCGGAAGGGACGCTGCGGCCGTACCTCCGACGGCGTCTGTATCCGCTTGTACAGCGAGGAGGACTTCGACAGTCGGCCGGAGTTCACCGACCCGGAGATCCTGCGCACCAACCTCGCCTCCGTCATCCTGCAGATGATCTCCCTCGGGCTGGGAGACCTGGCCGCGTTCCCGTTCATCGACCCGCCGGACCGCCGCAACGTCAGCTCGGGCGTGCAACTGCTGGAGGAACTCGGTGCGCTGGAGAGCGGTCAGCGGCTCACCGCCCTCGGCCGGAGGCTGTCGCAGCTGCCGGTCGACCCTCGCCTCGCCCGGATGGTCCTCGAAGCCGAACGCAACGGCTGCGTCCGCGAGGTCATGGTCATCACCGCCGCGCTGTCGATCCAGGACCCGCGGGAGCGTCCCGTCGAGAAGCAGGCACAGGCTCAGCAGCAGCACGCCCGGTTCGCCGACAAGGACTCGGACTTCCTCGGGTACGTGAACCTCTGGAACTACCTGCAGGAGAAGCAGAAGGAACTGTCCAGCAACCAGTTCCGCAAGCTGTGCAAGGCCGAGTTCCTCAACTACCTGCGGGTCCGTGAGTGGCAGGACATCTTCAGCCAGCTGCGGTCGGTACTCAGGAGCATGGACGTGGTTCCGAACGAGGAACCTGCCGCGCCGTACAACATCCACGTTTCGCTGCTCGCCGGGCTGCTGTCGCACATCGGGTTGAAGGACGCCGAGAAGAGCGAGTACCTCGGTGCGCGCGGCGCGAAGTTCGCGGTGTTCCCTGGTTCGGCGTTGTTCCGGAAGACGCCCCGTTGGGTGATGGCGGCCGAACTCGTCGAGACGACCCGGCTGTGGGCCCGCGTCGCCGCTCGGATCGAACCGGAGTGGATCGAGCCGCTCGCTCAACATCTCGTCAAACGCAACTACAGCGAGCCGCATTGGGAGAAGAAAGCCGCGGCCGTGATGGCGATGGAGAAGGTCACGCTGTACGGCGTGCCGATCGTCAGCTCCCGGAAGGTCAACTACGGCCGCATCGACCCGGCATTGTCGCGGGAGCTGTTCATCCGCCATGCGCTGGTCGAGGGTGACTGGGAGACGCACCACGCGTTCTTCGCCGAGAACCGCCGCCTGCTCGATGAGGTCGAGGAGCTCGAGCACCGGGCCCGCCGCCGCGACATCCTCGTCGACGACGAGACCCTGTTCGAGTTCTACGACAAGCGGATCGCCGAGGAGGTCGTCTCCGGCCGGCATTTCGACAGCTGGTGGAAGCAGACCCGCCGCGACCAGCCCGAGCTGCTCACGTTCGATCCGGCGATGCTGGTCAACGACCAGGCGGGCGGCGTCGCGAAGGACCAGTACCCCGATGCGTGGGAGCAGGACGGGCAGCGGTTCGCGTTGACGTACCAGTTCGAGCCGGGCGCCGACGCCGACGGGGTCACCGTCCACATCGGGCTGCCGCTCCTCGGCCGGCTCCGGGACGCCGACTTCAGCTGGCAGGTGCCCGGCCTGCGCGAGGAACTCGTCACGACCCTCATCAAGTCACTGCCGAAGGCCCTGCGGCGCAACTTCGTCCCGGCGCCCGACACGGCCCGCGACGCGCTCATCGGCATGCCGGTCCGGGACGGGCACCTTCTTGACGCGTTGGAGCGGGAGCTGCGCCGGCTGACGGGCGTGGCGGTGCCCCGCGACGCTTGGGACCTGACGCGGGTGCCGGAGCACCTGAAGATGTCGTTCCGGATCGTCGACGACGGTGGTGCGGTCCTCGCCGAGAGCAAGAGCCTCACCGACCTGCGGGACCGGCTGGCGCCGAAGGTGCAGGCGACGGTCGCGGAGGCGGCGACCGACGTGACCCGGACCGGGAGCACCACCTGGGACTTCGGCACGTTGCCGCGCAGCCTGTCACGGACCGTCGCCGGGCACACCCTCACCGTTTACCCGGCGATCGTCGACGAGGGCACATCGGTAGCGGTCAAGGCGTTCGACCTGCCCGCCCGGCAGCGGCACGAGATGTGGGCCGGCACCCGCCGGTTGTTGCTGCTGACGTTGCCGCCCGCGGCGAAGTTCGTCCAGGGTCGCCTGTCGAACGAGGCGAAGCTCGCCCTGAGCCGCAACCCGCACCGTAACGCCGTCGACCTGCTCGACGACTGTGCCTCGTGCGCCGTCGACCAGCTCATGACCGACGCCGGTGGGCCGGTGTGGGACGGCGAGGCGTTCGCCAAGCTCCGCGACAAGGTCCGCGCCGACCTGGTCGACCTGACCCTCGACGTGGTCGGCAACGCCCAACGGATCCTTGCCGCCTCGTACGACGTTGAGCAGCGCCTGGCCCGGACGAAGAACCCGCTGCTGCTGCCCGCGCTCACAGACATGCGTGGGCAGCTGGGGCGGCTGGTGTACCGGGGGTTCGTGACGGACACCGGTTGGCAGCGTCTGCCGGATCTCGAACGGTATCTGCGTGGCATCGAACGGCGCCTGGAGAAGGTGCCGACGGACACCGGCCGGGACCGGGAGCGGATGCTGACCGTGCAGGAGGTACAGCGGGAGTACGACCAGCTGGTGGCCAGCATGACAATGAGCCCTCAGCTGCGGGAGATCCGCTGGATGATCGAGGAGCTGCGGGTGGGGCTGTTCGCGCAGGCGCTCGGCACCGCGTACCCGATCTCCGATGTCCGCATCTACCGGGCGATGGACGCGCTGCCGGACTGATCGCCGTCCCGGCTGCCGGGAGCGCCCCCGACCGCAGGTGTGGATGTGGCCGCGGCTGTGGACGTGGCCGCGGGCGGTGACATGGCCGCGGGCGGTGACGCGGCCGCAGGCGGTGACGCGGACTCGGGTGTGGACGTGGGTGTGGGTGTGGTGCTGGGGGTTTGCCGGACGGCCGGTGCCAGCGCCATTACTCCTGCGGCCAGCGCCGCCAGTGTCAGCAGCGCCTGACCCATCCCGATCACGTCGGCGAGCGCGCCGATGAGTGGCGGTCCGATCAGGATCGACCCGTACCCGATGCTGGTCACCAACGCGATCGCCTCCGCCGGCCGGTCGGTCTCGCCGGCGGCGCTCACGGCGGCGGGGAACACCAGGCACACCCCGGCGCCCCACAACAGCGCCCCGGCGAACGTCACCGGCGTCCACGGCGACAGCACGGTGATGAGCACTCCGGCGATGCCGAGGACACCGCCGGCTCGTACCGCTCCGGCCCGGCCGAGCCAGGCGACGGCCGGCGTGCCCGCGAACCGGACAACGGTCATGGCGGTCGCGAAGGTGGTGTAGCCGAGCGCGGCTGACGCCTCGGACAGTCCCCGGCCGGCGTGGAGGTACAACGCCAACCAGTCGTCGGCCGCCCCCTCGATGATCGTCGCGCAGAGCGTGAGGAGGCCGATGAGGAGCAGCGCCCGGTTGCCGGTCAGCCGTTCCCGCCAGCCGCGCCGCGCCGCACCTGACGCAACCACGGCGGACGTTGGTCCAGCCGGCGTTGGTCCAGCCGGCGTTGATCCGGCGTGCCGCGGGTCGTCCCGGACGGGCGGCTCGGCTGTCAGCGGCTGACGCTGCCGGGGCGCCGACTGTGGGTCCTGCTCGCGGCCCTCCGGCGTGCGACCTGCCATGGGTGGGTCGGTCAACGCGACCGTCGACCCGGTGCTGGCTGGGCCCCGCTCGTCGATGTACCAGAGCAGGCCCACGATCGTCGCCCCGGTGACGCACCACGCGGCCACGGTGAAGTGCAGGCCGATCGCGACGTCGCCGCGGGCAGCCAGCGCGCCGGCCGCCGCGCCGATGATCGAGCCGAGGCTCCAGCACGCGTGGTACCGGGGCATCCACTCCCGTCCCGCCCGTTGGTCGACGGCGCTGCCCTGGACGTTCATCGCCACGTCCCACGATCCGTAGACCATGCCGAGCGCGAACAGCGCGGCCGACAACTGGACGACGTCGGTGGCCAGACCCACGCAGGTCAGTGCCGCCGCGGTGACCACGGACGTGAACGCGACCCACGCCCGGCTGCCGACCCGCCGGCACACGTGACCGGTCAGCGGCATCGACAGCAGCGACCCGACGCCGAGCGCGAGCAGGGCCCGTCCGAGCTCACCCGGGCTGAGGTCGTGCCGGGCGACGATTGCCGGTACCCGCGACACCCATGTGCCGAGCAGTGCACCGCTACCGGTGAAGACGAGCGCGGTGCCGAGCGCGGCCCGTCGCATCGAGGTGGACCGCTCGCTGGGCATCACTCCATCGTGCCTGTCGCGGTCCGATCCGACCATCCGACGCCGCTACCGCTACCGATGCCGACGACGCCTGTGCCCGTGCGGGTACCTGTGCCGAGGCTGGCTACGCGGAGCCTCGCTGTGCCGAGCCAGTCCCGCAGGTCGGTCAGGTTGATCGGGATCGGGTCCTCCCGGCCCTGGCTGTCGACCGCCGATGCCAGCGGTTCCGGAGCGGCGCTGGCACGATGCGAGGTCGCGGCACGCCGCATTGGCAGCCGTTCTGGTGGACTTGTGGACGATCCCGGACATGGACCCGACGGGCATTCGGATCGCCGCATGGCCGGACAGCCGCCCGCGGACAGCCGGCTGGCTGCGCGTGCGTTGCCCGTGCGGGACGGGCGGCGTCACATCACAGGTCGTCGGGCCTGCGCATGATGATGGTCTGGTCGTTCGCGCCGGGCGCGGGGGCCGGCGGGCCGCCGGCCGGCGGGAAGCCAGCCGCTGGGGGACCGGCGGGCGGGGCGGCGGGTGGGCCGCCGTAGACGTTCGGCCCTCCGGGTGCGCCCTGGCCTGGCGGGAAGCCCTGCCCGTAGCCCTGACCGCCCTGGAAGGCGGCGCCCGCGGGTGCGGCCGGCGACCCGTACACGCCGGGGGTGATCACCGAGGTGGCCTGGTCGTGTCCGGCCGCGGGCAGGTTGAACACGCCCGTGTCCGGTTCGAGGCGGTCCTTCCGGCGGAAATAGAAGAGGCTGCCGACGAGTCCGAGCGCCGCGACGATGGCGACCACGCCGATCCAGAACCCGAACGAAAGGCCGCCGCTGTCCTTGCTGACGGTGGTCTTCGGGTCGTCGCGGGGGATGGCGCCGTTGCCGGCCTCCGGCGGGGCGATGATCTCGTCGGAGGTGGCGGCGGGGTCGGCGGAGGCGCTGCGTGATGCGCGGGTGGACTTCGACGCGCTCGGCGTGGCGCTCGCACCCGTGACCCGGATCTTGAACTGGGCGGCGTTGTTACCGGGCTTCGAGTCGTTGACCTTCTGGGTGGTGATTCTGGCGTCGACACCGCCGTTGCCTTCCCCAGCGGTGCGCAGGACGACCTGGATCGAGCCTTTGAAGGACTGTTTGGCGTCCAGCGCCTTCGTACAGGTCGCCGCGGTGCGGTTGCCGCCGACGACAGTGCAGTCCCCGGCGGACTCGATCTGCGTGTTCCCCGGCACCCGGATCGTGATGCCGACCGCCACCTTGATGTCCCCGCGGTTGGACACCTCGAAGCCGACGGCGGTCTTCGCGCCGGCCTTGCCCTGGATGTTGCCGTTGTCGACCGTTGTCTCGATGTCGGTCGCGGGGGTCGTCGCGGCATGCGCGGGCTGGGCGATGACGAGTGCGCCGAACCCGCCGGAGGCGAGGGCTGCGGCGATCCCGGCCGCCGCGAGCCTGCACGAGATGCTGAGGGAAACGCGGCGGGTGTCGCCGCGGGAGACACGGCCGGAGATGCTGCTGGCGGTGCTGCTGGCGGTGCGGTCAGATGTGCGACCTGTGGTGCGATCTGCAGAGGTCACGGCGAGGACACTCGAGACGAATCCCGAGAGTCGCCCCGCCGAGCGTGCCGCCCAGCGTTCTGTGCCGCGTGTCGTCGTGCTCATGTCACCCCCAACCGGCCTTCGGCGGACACTAGCAGGATCCGTCAACGGTCGTGCCGGACGCCGGTCCCCTCGACCTTGACCCCGGCCCCGGCCCGCGGTCCGCGCTGCACGACCGGTCCGGTGCCGGATAATCGATGGACCGGTCGGAGCAGGTGCAACAGCCGTCTGGGGCGAGCGGGTCCGGACGGACGTACGGTCTGGTGCCTTCCGATCGTGGCTTGCGTCACGCCTGCTTCGTTCAAGGCGGTAGTAGCGGGCGAAGCCACGCCCGGTGAAAGTTCGGCGCGGTCGGCCGAGCGGGAACCATCAGACCGCGGGTGGTGCGGTGACGCTTGCCAGTGCCATCAGGAGCAGGATCGCCACGAACCCGACGTACACCAGTCGGCGGCGGCGGAGCGTCTCGTACGCGTGCCACCAGGCGATCGCCGCCTCGCATGCCGGACCGGCGACGAACACGCTGCTCCTGCGCCGGGGCACGAGCATCGGGGCGAGCCGGACCGCGGTGCTGACGTACACGCGGCGCGGTGGTGGGGGCTCGTCCGGGTACCACGGCGTCACCTGGATCTGCAGGTCGTCGTCGCCGAATCCGTCCTCGGCGAGGTAGAACCGTTCCGAGCGGCGGGCGAAGACCCGGCCGAGGAAGTCGTCGGCGGCGTCCTGGTGTCCGAGCCTGGTGCGCTGCAGCTCCAGCCAGTTCCACCGGGTGGCGACGTCGGTGAGGACGTCGACGTACAGGCAGTCCGCGTCCTCCTCGCCCCCGACGACGCGCACGGAGTCCCGGCGCAACGGCTCCAGGTGCCGGGAGACGAATGCGACGTACTCGGCGGGCGGCTCGGACGTCATCCGCATCACACCATCGTCGCGGCCCGCACCGTGAAGCGCCACCCTCACCGCGCCCACCCTCACAGCGCCGGTCTACACAGCACCGTCTTCACAGCGCCGGCCTCACCGCGCCGGTCTCGCAGCGGGTGCTGCCACAGCGGTGCTGACGTGACGAGCGCCGTTCGTGGGTGCGGCCGGCGTCGCCGGTACCAGCGGCAACCGGTCATCCAAGGTCAACTGTTGCGTCCGGATGCGATGATCGGCCCCGTGGGCTCCGCGTTACCCGTCGGCCGGGAGGTCCTCATCCCCCGGCAGCTGTCGGTCGCCATCGACGAGGGTGGCATCCGCACGGCTTCCGGCATGCTGCCCGCACTGCTGTACACCACCGAAGGCCTCGAACGACACGGTCAGCGGGAGATGGTCTTCGCCGTGATCCGCACCGGTGCGCCGGCCCCCGGATACCCGCTCACCATGGCCCGCACCGTCCACCAGCTCGCCGCCGAGGGGCGTCTCGTGGAGGCGGGCGACGTCAGCGTCTTCGGCCAGCCCGGCATCGACATCGACGGCCGGGTGACCGGGTTCGTGTACGCCGCCGCCCCCGAGGACATCCCGTCGACGGTCCGGTTCGAGCGGCCCCCGCTCGTGGCGCTGCCGCTGCTCGCCGGTGAGACCGCGGTCGTGCAGCGGTTCGGACACGCGCGGGTGCTGTCACTGCTCGGCGCGCAGGAGCGGTACTACCCCCACCCATGGTGGTTCCGTCCCGGTCGGGCCCCGGTCGTCGACGACGCCGAGTTCCGGGCCGCGACGATGCTGTCGAAGGCACCCGCGTACAACCTGCCGTTCCTGCGGGTCGTCCACATCGGCGACCGTCTCGAGCTGACGATCACCGCGGGCGACGCCACGTCGTACATCGGCGGCGCCGACGAGGAACTGGAGGCGTTCGAGGAGGCCCTGCGCGAGGCCGACGACGTGTGCGCGTTCCTGCCGGGTCTGGCCGACGTCCCGCAGACGTACGTGTGGGCGCCCGGCCAGCAGGGTCCCGCCGCGATCGTCGCCCCCGGCGGTGAACGCTCCACCCGGATCGGCTGCAACTTCCTGCTCCTGGTCCGCGGCACCGCCGAGCCGACCGCCCGCCAGGTCGAGGACGGGTTCGCGGTCCTGCTCACGGGAGCGATGTACGCCCGTCTCCGCCAGGCGGTCGAGGCCGGCCGCCCGATCGAGATCGGCCTGCCCGCCGGCGCGGTCAGCACCCTCGCGCTCC
The DNA here is from genome assembly GCF_016862795.1 of Dactylosporangium siamense. Classification (GTDB taxonomy): domain Bacteria; phylum Actinomycetota; class Actinomycetes; order Mycobacteriales; family Micromonosporaceae; genus Dactylosporangium; species Dactylosporangium siamense. The sequence goes on from NZ_BONQ01000117.1 coordinate 31,183, forward strand.
GACTGGACCCGCGGCCCGGCCCGGCGACGCGACCGCTGCAGGCGGTACGCCAAGGCCCCGGCGCCCGGTCCGAGCCCACACCGACCAACGGCCACGCCGACGGCTCCGGCGACGCCGACGGCCATCGCGACGACCTTCGGCGTGACGGCCATCGCGACGGTCACCCCGAAGGCCATCTCGACGGCCACGGTGGCCTGCCCGCCGGGGGAGTGCGATCCGTGGAAGGCGGCCGGCGCGCGCCTGGCAGTGGGGATGGGGGCGGCGGGGATAGGAACAGTGGGGATAGGAACAGCGGGGATACGGCGGGCATCGGTGCCATGGCCGACGGCCGGAGCCCATCCGGCGCCGCGAGTCGCTCCAGCGACACCGAGCGGATTCCGGCCGCACGCCGTCCCGAGGACGCGAACCAGAACGGCGGCCTGGTCGGCGATGAGGGGCGCACGCCTGACCCCAACAGCACCCCGGACGCGGGCCGGTCTGTGGAGCCGGGCGGATCGGCGGATGCGGGCCTGCCGGTGGACCCGGATCAGTCCACTCGCATCGGGCGTTCCGGAGCTGCGGTCCATCCCCCCGGTCCGGGGTCCCTCCGCGACGGCACCCGGTCCGCACATCCCGGCGGCACTCACCCCGCCTCCGGCTCCGCATATCCAGGCGGCACCCACCCCGATGCCGGATCCGGGCATTCCGGTGCGGCCTCCGTACGACCGTCCACCGAGCGGTACCGCACCGGCGAGCTCACCATCTACCACCCCCCGCAGGCCGACGACACCGATCGGTCGAGCCGTGGTGCCGACGGCAGGGCCCTGCGGCACGTCGATCGCGGCCGGATCGTCCTGCTCACCTCGGAGGAGCAGCTCCGCCGGGCCACGACCGCGGCCGAACTCGGCGACTTCATCGACCGGACCAGGGGCATCGTCGACCGGGCGTTCACCGGGGTACGGCACGGCACCGAGGAACTCATGGTCGAGTTCCACCTCGGCCCGTCCCGCCCCGTCGCGGTGCGGATCATGGCGCGGCCCGAGGCTCCACCCCGTGAGCTGCAGGTCGTGCTGGAGCGGCAGCTGCTCGCCCTGCGACCGCCGACAATCCGCTACACCGAAGTGGCGTTCCAGCTGCATCTGCAGCTGTACCGCTGACGCCCGCGCGCCGTGGCACAGGACGTGGCAGCCGTGGCATAGGAATGGTCTAGGAGTGGTCTAGGAAGAGACCGGGGCGGCGGGACGGCGCAGCCGGTACAGCACGTGCTCGACCAGCGGATGGTTCGGCTCCAGGTTGGGATGCCGGAAGTCGTCGGCTGGGTCGCGGGTCATGCCGATGCGCCGCATCACCGCCTGCGACGGTTCGTTGGTCCGCGTGGTCATGGACACGATCTCGTCCATCCCCGCGCCCCATGTCTCGTCTGGGGCGGCCGCGGTACCTGCGGCGGCACCGGCCAGGGTGTCGGTGGCGGGGGTGTCGGTGCTGGGGGTAAAGGTGCTGGAGGTATCGGTGCTGGGGGTACCGGTGATAGCTGTACCGGCAGCGGCGGGGCGGAACGCGAAGTCCCGCGCCGCCACCGCCGCCTCCGACGCGTATCCGCGCCCCCACGCGTGCCGGGCCAGCCGCCACCCGATCTCCAGCGCCGGTGTGAAATGCGCCGGGAACCGCTGCCAGGCCAGCCCCACGAACCCGATGAAGCCGCTGACCCCGGCATCGGCCTGGACGACGTCGACCGCCCACAGCCCGTACCCGTGTTCGTCGAACGACGCCTCGATCCGCTCGACCATCATGTCGCTCTCGGCCCTGGTCAGCGGGCGCGGGAAGAACCGCATGACCTCAGGATCCGCGTTGAGTGCCGCGAACGGCGCCCGGTCCGCGTCCCGCCACCGCCGCAGCACCAACCGTGAAGTTCGCAGCATCCAGCCATTAAACCCGCGGTGAGCCCGCCCGGGCGACTCGCAGCCCCCACAGGACCAACGGCAGCTGCAGGGGAAGCCGCCCGTAGGCGATCGCCCGGCGGGCCGGTGGCGCGTGCCGCCAGTCGATCGCCATCTTCACGTTGGCGGGGAACACGGCCGCGAAGAACCCGGCCGACGCGAGCCCTGCCGCCCGGCGGGTACGCGGGTGGACCAGCCCCGCCGCGAGCGCCAGTTCCACGACCCCGCTCACGTACGTGTAGGTCCGCGGCGATCCGGGCAGGGCGCGGGGCACGATCCGGTCGTACGGCTTCGGATTGACCAGATGCGTCACCCCGGCCGCTGCCAGCACGCCCGCCAACGCGAACGCGGATCGGCGCCCACCCGCAGGGCTCACGAGAGGCGGACGATCATCTTGCCGAGGTTCTCCCCGCGGAGCATGCCGAGGAAGCCGTCGACGGCGTGGTCGATCCCGTCCACGAACGTCTCGGCGACCTGCACCCGCCCCTCCCGCAGCCAGCCGGCCATCTCCTCGACGAACTCCTGCCGCCGGCCCCAGTGGTCCAGGACCAGGAACCCCTGCAACGTGATGCGCTTGCTGATGAGCAGCGTCAGGTTCCGGATCCCGGTCGCGTCGGGTTTGTTGTACTGCGAGATCGCGCCGCAGACGGCGACCCGCCCGTGCAGGTTCATCCGGAACAGCGCCGCTTCCAGCTGTTCGCCGCCGACGTTGTCGAAGAAGACGTCGATGCCGTCCGGGGTCAGCTGCTTCAGCTGGGTCCGGATCGAGCCGTCCTTGTAGTTGAACGCCGCGTCGAAGCCGAGCTCGTCGACAAGGTAGCGCACCTTCTCCGCGGAGCCGGCGGACCCGATCACGAGCCGCGCGCCGCGCAGCCGGGCGATCTGACCGGCGAGGGTCCCGACCGCCCCGGCGGCGCCGGAGATGAACACGTTCTCGTCGGGGCGCATCTTCGCGACGTCGAGGAGCCCGGCGTACGCGGTGAGGCCCGGCATCCCGAGCACGCCGAGATACGCCGACGCGGGCGCGATCGTGGTGTCCACGACGCGGGTGTGTTTCGCGTCGAGGAGCGCGTACTCGCGCCAGCCGAGCCCGTGCAGGACGCTGTCACCGACGGCGACATCGGGGCTGCCGGACGCGACGACGGTGCCGACCGCGCCGCCTTCGAGGGCCTCGTCGACCTGGAACGGCGCCACGTAGGACGGCACGTCGTTCATCCGCCCGCGCATCGCCGGGTCGACCGACATCACGTCGTTGCGGACGAGGACCTGCCCGGGACCCGGCGCCGGCAGTTCCTCCGTCACCAGCCGGAAGTGCTCCGACGTGGGGAACCCGTCCGGCCGGGCGGCGAGGTGCCAGACCTTGCTGGCGGTGCTGTCGCCGGTCATGCCAGCTCCAGCTTGACGTCGATGTTGCCGCGGGTGGCGTTCGAGTACGGGCAGACCTGGTGTGCCGCGTCGACGAGCTGGCGCGCGACGGCCGGGTCGACGCCGGGCAGGGTGACCGTCAGCGTGACGTCGAGGCCGAACCCTCCGCTGCCGTTGGGACCGATCCCGACCCGGGCGTTGACCTCGCTGCCGTCGACGGACGCCTTGGCGCGGCGGGCGACGAGCCGGAGCGCGCTGTGGAAGCAGGCGGCGTAGCCGGCCGCGAACAGCTGCTCGGGGTTGGTCGCCCCGCCGGCACCACCCATCTCCTTCGGCACGGCGACGTCGACGTCGATGATGCCGTCGGTGCTGGTGACGTGGCCGTCGCGACCGTCGCCGGTGGCGGTGACGTCAGCGGTGTACAGGACTGCCATCAGGAGCATCTCCTTGCAGGTCGGTGAGTGGTGCGTTGGTGAGCGCGGTGCTGGTGAGCGCCGTGTTGGTGAACGCCGTGTCGGTGAGCGCTGCGTCGGTAACTGCAGCGTCGGTGGCTGCGATGTCGGTGAGGGTCGCCGTGAGGCGCACCAGGGTTTCGCGCAGGGCGTCGAGCTCGCCGATCCCGAGCCCGCCGTCGCAGACGAGCCTGGCGGGGACGGCGCGGGCCCGCTCGCGCAGCGCGGCGCCGGTCCCGGTGAGCTGGACGGTGACGGACCGCTCGTCGTCGGCGCGGCGGGCGCGCGTGACGAGGCCGGCCGCCTCGAGGCGCTTCAGGAGCGGGGACAGGGTGCTGGAGTCCAGCCGCAGTGCGGTGCCGAGCTCCTTGACGGTCCGTGCGTCCTGCTCCCAGAGCACGAGTAGCACCAGGTACTGCGGGTATGTGATGCCCAGTTCGTCGAGCAGCGGACGGTATCGCGCGGTGACGGCCCGCGAAGCCGTGTACAGCGCGAAGCAGACCTGCTGGTCGAGCGCCAGGACATCCCTCACTCTCAGAACATAGCACACGATTAAGTCGTGCACGACCTAACGCTCGATCAAACCCGAAGGCATTGACACTTTTGTTGGTAAGCGGCAAAGTTCTGCTTGAAGCAGCGGAAGGTGCGTTCGGCGCGCTCCTCCTCTCCCGTGATCGCGATGGTCCCGCACAGACCCGCGATCCAGTCGGAAGGAGCACGTCACGTGCGTATACCCGGTTGGAAACTGATCGCCGCGACCGCCGTCGCGGCGATCGTCGCCGCGAGCGGCGCGGCAACCCCCGCGACCGCCGCCCCCGCGTACAAGATCCTCGTCTTCTCCAAGACGGCGGGGTTCCGCCACAGCTCGATCCCCAACGGCATCGCCGCCGTCCAGGCCCTCGGGACCGCGAACAACTTCGCCGTCGACACGACCGAGGACGCGGGGGCGTTCACCATGGCGAACCTCGCCCAGTACAAGGCCGTCGTCTGGCTCTCGACCACCGGTGACGTCCTCGACGCCACCCAGCAGACCGCGTTCGAGTCCTACATCCGCGCGGGCGGCGGCTACGTCGGCGTGCACGCCGCGGCCGACACCGAGTACAGCTGGCCCTGGTACGGCAACCTCGTCGGCGCCTGGTTCAGCTCGCACCCCGCGCAGCAGCAGGCGACGATCAAGGTCGAGGACCGCGCGAACCCCGCCACCGCGCACCTGCCGCAGACCTGGACGCGCACCGACGAGTGGTACAACTACCAGACCAACCCCCGCAGCACCGCCAAGGTCCTCATGAGCCTCGACGAGGGCTCGTACTCCGGCGGATCGATGAGCGGCGACCACCCGATCTCGTGGTGCAAGCAGTTCGACGGCGGCCGCTCCTGGTACACCGGACTCGGCCACACCGAGGCGTCCTACACCGAGGCGAACTTCACGAATCACCTCCTCGGCGGCATCAAGTGGGCGGCGGGCCAGGCCCAGGCCGACTGCCGCCCCGAAACCGGCTACCAGGCGCTCTTCGACGGCAGCCAGAACAGCCTCAACCAGTGGCGGCAGGCCGGCCCCGGCGGGTTCACGCTCGCCGACGGCACGCTCACCTCGTTCGGTGGGATGGGGCTGCTCTGGTACCCGGTGAGCCAGTTCTCCAACTACTCGCTGAAGCTCGACTGGCAGATGCCCGGCGACGACAACGGTGGCGTCTTCATCGGCTTCCCCGACCCCAACGGTGACCCGTGGGGCCCGGTCAACGCCGGCCACGAGATCCAGATCGACGCCACCGACGCCGACCCGTCCCGCACCACCGGCAGCGTGTACAGCTTCAAGGCGCCCGACACGGCCCTGCGCGCCGCGGCACTCAACCCGCCCGGCCAGTGGAACACGTACGAGGTCGGCCTCCACGGCCAGCGGGTCGAGATCTGGCTCAACGGCGTGAAGATCAACGACTACACCAGCACCCGGGCGATCCAGTCCGGCTACATCGGCGTGCAGAACGACGGCGCCGGCGCCGACATCTTCTACCGCAACATCCGGATCAAGACCGACGGCACGCCACCCGCCACCGACATCGCCCTTGGCAAGACCGCGACCGCGTCGTCCGTCGAGCCGAACAGCACCCTCGTCGCCGCGAACGCCGTCGACGGCAACGCCACCACCCGCTGGGGCAGCGTCCACGCCGACCCGCAGTGGTTGCAGGTCGACCTCGGCGCCTCGTACAACCTCAACCGGGTCCGGATCAACTGGGAGGCCGCGTACGCGAAGTCGTACCAGATCCAGACCTCACCGGACGGGAGCGCCTGGACCAACGTCTACACCACGACGACCAGCGACGGCGGTGTCGACGACGTGACCCTGACCGGCACCGGCAGATACGTGCGGGTGAACCAGACCCAGCGCGGCACGCAGTGGGGTTACTCGATCTGGGACCTCAACGTGTACGGCACGCCCGTCACCGGCCCCCAGTCGCTGTGCCGCAACTGCCCGGTGACGGTGTCGTCGGTCGAGTCGGGCAGCGCACACACCGGCGCGAACGCCGTCGACGGCAACACCGCGACCCGCTGGGGCAGCGCCTACGCCGACCCGCAGTGGATCCGGCTCGACCTCGGCGCGACCAGGTCCATCACCCGGGTCCGGCTCAACTGGGAGACGGCGTACGGCAAGGCGTACCAGATCCAGACCTCGCCGGACGGCAACACCTGGACGAACATCTACACGACGACCACCGGCGACGGCGGCATCGACGACCTCACGGTCACCGGCTCCGGCCGGTACCTGCGGGTCAACGGCACCCAGCGCGGCACCCAGTGGGGCTACTCGCTCTGGGAACTGGAGGCCTTCGGCTCCTGACGCCTGAGGCTGGCACCTGAGGCTGGCACCTGAGGCTGGCACCTGAGGCTGGCACCTCTGCGACTGGCGCGCATACTCCTGGGCATGCGTGGTTCGAACGGTTCGGTGCGGTGGTTCGCGGTGGTCTCCGCGGCCACCGCACCGGTCCTGCTCATCGGGGGTTGGACGGTCGCCGCCGCACTCCAACCGTCCGGGTTCGACGCACTCAGGGACACGATCAGCGCACTCGCCGGCCACGGCGCCTCGCACCGGTGGGTGATGACGCTCGCGCTGCTCGGGCTCGGCGTCTGCCATTGCGTCACGGCCCTGGGCCTGCGCACCGTCGCGACCCCGGCCAGGGCCATGCTCGCCGCCGGCGGTGCCGCCACCGTCCTCGTCGCCGCGTTCCCGCTGCCCCGGACCGGCTCGTCCGGGGCGCATCAACTGGCGGCGACGGTCGCGTTCGCCTGCCTCGCGCTCTGGCCCGCGCTGAGCCGCGTCCCGGGCAGCGCACCCCAGCCGGTCCCGCCGGTCCTGATGCGGGTCGCGACCGGCGTGCTGGTCACGCTCGTCGTGATCTTCTGCGGAGCGCTCGCCGCCGGTGTACTGGTAGGGCTCGCCGAACGGGCAGCCGCCGGCGCCCAGTCGCTCTGGCCTTTGGCAACGGTCCTCGCTCTCCATCCCAGAACCCGTGCCGCCCTGGGACTGACTCGCGCCGGTTGACTCCTGCCCCTGCTGCTTCGTGGCCTGCCGCGTTCGTGGCTCTGCAGCTCGTGGCTCCGCGGTTTGTGGCTCCGTGGTTCGTGGCTCTGCGGTTCATGACGTGTCACAGCCCGTGGCGTGCCGCTGCTCAGCCGCTGCTCACTGGCCCGCCAGGATCAGGTCGGCGGCCTTCTCCGCGACCATGTACACCGGCGCCATCGTGTGCCCGCGGTTGATCGCCGGCAGCACCGAGGCGTCCACCACCCGCAGCCCGGCCAGCCCCCGCACCCGCAGCGAAGGGTCGACCACGGCCCCGTCGTCGGTGCCCATCCGGCACGTGCCGACCGGGTGGTACAGGGTCTCCGAGTGCCGCCGGATCGACTCGGCCAGCCCGTCGTCGTCGAGGACCCCCGTGTACGGCGCCATCGGCGCACCGACGAACGGCGCCAGTGCCGAGGACCGGGCGATCCGTTCGGCCACCCGTACACCCCAGATCAACCGCCGCAGGTCGGCCTCGTCGCCGAGGTAGCCCGGCTCGATCACCGGCTCCGCGGCTGTCGGACCGGCGATCCCCACCGTCCCGCGGCTGCGCGGCTGCAGTAGCACGACCCCGATCGTCAACCCGTGCGCCGGCGGCGGCACCATCCCGTGCTCGACGAACGGCACCGGCGCGAAGATCAGCTCGATCTCCGGTGGCGTACCGGGGTCGGGGGCGATGAACGCGACCGCCTCCGCGATGTTCGACGACAGCATCCCGGTCCGCCCGAACAGGTACCGGGCGACACTGCCGAGCGACTCGGCCGCGAACATCGTGATCGGCTGCGGGCACGTGACGACGACCCCGGTGGACAGGTGGTCCTGCAGGTTCGTCCCGACGCCGGGCAGTTCGTGCAGCGGCTCGACCCCGGCGGCCCGCAACACGTCAGGGTCGCCGATGCCGGACAGCTGCAGGATCTGCGGCGTGTTCACGGCGCCGGCGCACAACAGCACCTCCCGCTGCGCCGTCACCTCCCTGACCGCGCCACCACGATCGTGATCGCGGTACGACACCCCGATCACCCGCCGCTTCGCCGCCTCGCCCGTCTTGGCCGGCGTCTTGGCCGGTGTCTTGGCCGGTGTCGCCGCCCTGGCCGGCTCGGACAGCCGCAACCGGTCGACGATCGCGCCGGTGCGCACGGTCAGGTTCGGCCGCCGCCGCGCCGGTCGCAGGTACGCGTCGGCGGCGCTGAACCGGGCACCCCGGTGCTGCGTCACCGGGGTGCGGGAGCAGCCACTGTTGTCGGGACCGTTGAGGTCGGCCGTCGCCGGGATCCCCTCGGCGACGCAGGCCTCAAGGAACGCGGCCGTGATCGGGTTCGGACTGCGCAGCTCGTCGATCCACAGTGGACCATCGGTGCCGTAGGTCCCGTGAGCGCCGCTCTCAGCGCCACTGCTGCCGCCGCTGCCGTCGGTGCTCTTGACGCCGACGCGGCGTTCGATCCGCTGGAAGTACGGCAGCACCTCGGCGTAGGACCAACCTTCGACGCCCCACCCGTCGTAGTCCGCGGCGCAGCCACGGATCCACATCTGCGCGTTGATCGAGGTCGACCCGCCGAGGGTCTTGCCCCGGGGCCAGAACAGCTCCCGGTCGGCCAGCCGTGGCTGCTTGACGGTGCGGTAGTTCCAGTCGTACGGCGTGGCGAACAGCTTGCTGAACGCCGCCGGGATCCGGATCTCCCTGGCCTTGTCCGGCCCACCGGCCTCCAGCAGCAGCACGGTCGTGCCCGGGTCCGCGGAGAGCCGGTTGGCCAGCACACAGCCGGCCGGACCGGCCCCCACGATCACATAGTCGAACGCGGTCCGTTCGAAGTCCTCAGCAGGCATGGCGGGCCTCCTTGGCAACCGACCATACGCCGACTTCACCCTCCGGGGGAGGCCCGATCACCCGCTGTTCGTGTGCTGCTCCGACCCCCTGGGTCGCGCCCAGCTTTCTACCCGCTGGTCCGCGCCCGGCCCTTGCGCGCCGTCATCCCGGGCCAACGCCGCCCTCGGGCAGCGACGCCACGACCGTGCCCGCCGCGTCGGTCGCGACCAGGTTCCGCACGTCCACCGGCGATACCGCGGGTACCCGCAGCCACCAGGCGTGCACGGCGGGGTTTTCCGGCCACGCGGCGACCTTCGCCTTCGTCGGGACGCCGTCGATGGTCAGGGTCACGGCCGTGACGTCCCCGACGACGTAACCGGTGAAGAACCGGTCCGGATGGGAGCCGACATCCCAGCCCGCGTGGAAGCCGACGTCCCCGGGCCCGGTCCCGGTCACGTCCGGGTCGTTGGTGATGCCCATGAGGTCCAGCTTCCCGTCCGGCCCGCGCTGCCCGACCGCCTGCACGAACCGGCTGTCGTACACCGCGAACCAGATCGCGAGTGTCCCACCGGCGACCGCCTCGCCCGTGTCGATCGTGGTCACCGGCCCGACGACGGCGTACCCGGGGTAGCCCTCGCTCGACGCGCCCGCTGAGGGCCGGCCCGCGGCTCCGGCTGTCGCCGGTGGCGCACCGACCGTCGCCCCGCCACCGGACCCGTTGCCGGACCCGCCGCTGAGGCCTGCACCGAGGGCCCCACTGAGGATCCCGCCGGTGGTGCCGCCCGCGACGAGCAGGACCGCCGCGGACGCGACCCCGATCCGGGTCCGCCGCCGCCGTGCCCCCCGCCGGCGGAGCTCCTCAAACGTGACCCCCAACCGGTCCGGCGCCGCCGCCGCGACATCGGTGAGCCGGCCCGCGAGCCGCTCGTCGAGGAACGGCAGCGTATCGACGGGCCCGTTCCTTGCCGGCTCGTTCCTTGCCGGCTCGTTCCTTGCTGGCCCGTTCCTTGCCGGCCCGGTGTTTCCAGGTTCAGTGCTCATGACAGTTCTCCCTGGGCAGTGCGAACAAAGGGGCGTTCCTCCCGCAGCGCCGGGCTGACCCGCAGCTTGGCGAGGGCCCGCGAGCACACCGACTTGACCGTTCCGACGCTGACGCCGAGGGTCTGCGCCGTCTGCTGCTCGGACAGGTCGACGTAGTACCGGAGCACGATCGCGGCCCGTTCCCGCCGGGTCAGCGACTGCAACGCGGCGACGAGCGCGGCCCGGTCCTCCACGGCACCATGACCGCCGTCATGACCACCACTGAGATCGCCACGGTGATTGCCACGGTGATTGCCGTCGTGGAGGTCGGCGCGCGGCTGTTCCCGCCACGGGCGCCGGCGCAGCCAGTCCGTGTGCAGGTTCACCATGATCCGGCGGGCGTAGCTGAGCGCGTCGTCGTGACGGACCCGGTGCCACGCGCCGTACGTCCTGATCAGCGTGCTCTGCGCGAGATCCTGCGCCTGGTTTGCGTCGCCGGTCAGCAGCCAGCCGAGCCGCAACAGCGGCTTGGCCGCCGCGGCGGCGAACTCGTCGAAGTCGCGCATACCCTCTACTACGAGCGTTCCCCGCCAAAGGTTGAGAGCTTCGCCGGATTCGCGATTCGGAACAGGTCCTGGATCCGCCCGTCGACGACGTTGACGCACATCGTGTACCGGTAGTTCGCGTTCACGAGCAGCGCGTACTGCCCGTTGACCCCGGTCGGGACGGCGGTGAACGGCCGGGGACCGTCCGGGGTGTGCCGCCGCATGACGGCGACGAAGAACCGCACCACCTTCGCCCGGCCGCGGATCGGGTTCGGTCCCGTCCGCACCCTGCCGCCGCCGTCGTTCCAGGCGACCACGTCCTCGTGCAGCAGCTGCTCGAGGCGTTCGACGTCACCGTCGCGGGCAGCCGCGACGAACCCCTCCAGGAGCCGCGTGTGCTCCGCCGGGTCGGCGCTGAACCTGGCCCGGCCGGCGAGCGCGGCACCCGCCCGGTGGTGCAGCTGCCGGCTGTCTTCTTCGCTGCGGTCCAGGATCGCGGCGATCTCCGTGTAGGGCAGTTCGAACGCGGTCCGCAGCACGTACACGGCGCGCTGCGGTGGTGTCAGCCGCTCCATCAGGTGCAGCACCGCGATCGACAGGTCCGACGTGTCGATCAGGTCAGCCGCGTCGATCGGGTCGGATGCGCCGGCCAGGTTGGATGCGCTGGGCAGGTGAGATGTGCTGAGCAGGTTGGATGCGCCGGCCAGGTTCCGTGGTCCGGTGTTGATCGGCTCCGGCAGCCACGTCCCGACGTACTCCTCCCGCCGGCCCTGCCGGGCGCGGAGCGCGTCGACGGCGAGCCGCGTCACCACCCTGGTCAGGTAGCGGCGCGGCTCGACGACGTCGGACCGGTCGGCGCGGGTCCACCGCAGGTACGCCTCCTGCAGCACGTCCTCGGCGTCATGCAGCGTCCCGAGCATCCGGTACGCCAGACCGAGCAGCATCCGCCGGTGCGCGAGAAACTCCTCGTTCACGCGGTCGCTGGCGGTTGGCTCCTGGTTGACACTGCGAGACGGTTCCACACGTTGATCGTCGCAATGACCATGAGAAGGTCCGCAACCCCCTTCGTGCCGTAGTGCTCGACGGCGGTGTCCCAGACGTCGTCCGGGACGCCGTGCTCACCGAGCCGGGTGACGTGGTCGGTGAGGTCGAGGGCGGCGCGTTCCTTGTCGTCGAAGAACGGCCCTTCCCGCCACGCCGAGACCGCGAACAGCTTCCGGCTGTCCTCGCCCTCGGCGAGCGCCTCCGTGCTGTGCATGTCGACGCAGAACGAGCATCCGTTCAGGATCGACGCCCGGAGCTTGAGCAGGTGCAGCAACGCCGGGTCGACGTGTGCCCTGATGTACTGCTCCAGGCCGCGCACCGCCCGGTACGCGTCGGGGTTGATTTCGCTGAGCGACATTCGTTGCTTCATACAGTGACGACGGCAGACCCCGCCCGGAACGTGACAAGTGCGGTCCCGGCATCGGTGTGGCGTGCGCCACGGACCCGCTGACCTCGCCGCCGTCGCAGAGTGGGTCGCAGGGTGGGTCGCCGGTGGGCGGCGGGCGGGCGGCGGGCGGGCGGCGGGCGGGCACTGTCGCCGGTGGGCGATCGGGCAGGCACTAGGGTTCGATGGTGTGGACACCACCCGCACCCCGTCAGGCTGGCGACACCTGCCGCCACCGGCCCGGGCGATCGCGACCGCCGCAGCAGCCGCCGTCGAGGCAGCCCAGGGCCGCGACAAGGAGGCCTTCGACGTGGCCGTCGAGCAGCTCGCCGCCCTCGACGGCGAGCAGGTCGGCCTGGTGCTCGGCGCCGTCGTGCGCACTCTGCTCGAGGACCTGCACCCCGACGGCCTCGACGGCGACGACGTGCGCGCCGCGCTGGAGCACGCGGTGCGGTCCGCGGCCGAATGGCAGGACGTCGACCCGCAGGTCATGGTCGTGCTGCTGGTCGGCGCGCTCGGCGTCCAGGACGACAACGACGACGAGGGCCGCCCGTCACCGCAGGCCCTGGCGAGGCACGCCCCGCTGCTGCTCGCCGACCTGCTGCTGACGCGGCCGTTCCCGCGGTACCTGCAGGCGGCGTTCACCGAGATCGAGCGCGCGCAGACCCAGGACCTGTAACGAGCTCCGCCATGCGCTGTCGGCCGGCGCTGTCAGCCGGCGCGGTCGGCCGGGCGGCACCGGCCAGCGCTGCCGGCCGGTGGTGTCGGCCGGTGTTGCGGTGTCAGCTGGTGCGGAACCCGGACCGGAACCGGCGGAAGAACCCGCCTTCGTAGGGCAGCGCCGGTCCGGGCGGCGGCGCCACCGGCCGCTGCCGGGCCACGGGCCGGTCGTACTCGGTGCGGGCGATCGCGTCGACGACCTGCGCCTCGGTGAAGTGGTCCGAGCCTTCGATCATCGGCACGTACCCGACGAGCATCCCGTCCCGCATCACCTGTGCCTCCAGGCCGGCGGTGCCGTCGGTGTCCCAGACGGCGCTGCGTCCGTCCGGCAGTGCGATCCGCACGCCGAACGCCGACAACCCCGCCTTCGCCAGTTCCAGATGCGCGGGTACGCCCCGCTCCCGCAGCGTGTCGACCACCCGCCGTGCCTTGTGCTCATCCATGCGCCGAAGCTAACGCGCCCCGCTGGAAGTGAACCGGGAGGACGCCGTGAGCCGGCTTGGACCGGGCCGCCGCTGGTCGTACCCGGGAGACAGCACTGAGAAAGCACTGAAGCCGGTGCCCTGACGGAGGCACCGGCTTCACGTCTGACCCGGAGCCGCTACTTCGAGGGCTCCGGCAGGGCGCAGTTGATCTTCGGGTTGACCCCGAGGTAGTTCAGCGGGCCGGCGACGATCGTCACGAGGATCGTGCCGGTCTTCGCGCAGTTCGTGTCCTCGCTGTCGAAATAGCCGCGTTGCCCTGCCGCGATCACGCCGATGATCAGCCAGATGACGAGGATGACCCCGCCGATACCGGATCCTCTGCCCACGGGACTGCCTCCATCTATCGAACGAACTCGTCTTCTTCGAATCGACGGTTGGATACCCCGCAGCCCCTGTGACGCAAACCCGCCCGGTGATCTTCCTCGCTGTCCGGTTGGCAGCAATGGGGGAGTCAGGGCGGCGGGCCTGCTCGTACGGTTCCACTCGTCCTGATCCACCGGGACACAGCACCTGAATCAGCACAGCACCTGAATCAGCCTTTGAAGGAGCCACCAGATATGAGCGACGACTACACCCCGTTCACCACCGACCTCGACGGTGACGGCGTCGAGGACCAGGCCGTCATCTACACGACCGACGACGGCGCGAACGTCATCGTCGGCGACCTCGACGGCAACGGCGAGGCCGACTTCGCCGCCCTCGACGAGGACGGCGACGGCGTCTACGAGCAGTCCTACAACGCCCTCACCGGCGAGTACACCGACCTGACCGCCGAACCGACCGACACGGCCGACTACGACGGGTCAGGCGGCAACCTCGACGGCGACATCTCCCAGTACGACACGGCCGGCTACGACGGCTCCGGGGGCAACCTCGACGGCGACGTCAGCGGCGGCATGGCCACGGCGGCGGGCACCGTGTCCGAGGCCGACACCGACACCGAGCCCGCCGACACGGGTGACGCCGCGAGCTCCGGGACCGGCGGTTACTACGACGCGGCCGCGGTCTCCGACATGATGGCGATGCAGCACGAGACGAACATGGCGGTCATCAACAACATCTGACGCTGAGCACGCCGGGCGTGCCGTATACAGAACGTGCCGTATCAAGCGGGCGTGGCGCCGTGTGGCGCCGCGCCCGTGTCACTGCCCGGGGTAGCCGTCCCGGGCAACCGTTCCCGATCCACCTTCCCGCGCCGCTGGAGCACAACCGTGTCAGAGCTCAGCCTGCTGCTCGTCGTCGACCTGGTCGGCATCGCCGTGTTCGCCGCCTCGGGCGCGACCGCCGGTGTGGCGAAGCGGCTGGACCTGTTCGGGGTGGTGTTCGTCGGGTTCATGGCCGCGCTCGGCGGCGGCATCCTGCGCGACGTGTTCGTCAACGTGCAGCCGTTCGCGTTCGTCGACTGGCGGTATGCGGCCGTCGCCGTGGTCACGTCCGCGGCCACGTTCTGGCTGCATCCGACGGTCAGCCGGCTGCACTGGACGGTCCTGGTCCTCGACGCCGCGGGGCTCGGCCTGTTCACCGTGACCGGCACGTTGAAGGCGCTCGACGCCGGCATCCCGCCCGTCGGCGCCTGCATCATCGGCATGATCACCGGGATCGGCGGCGGTCTGATCCGGGATCTGCTCACCGGGGAGATCCCCACCGTGCTGCGGCGCGAGATCTACGCCGTCGCGGGGCTGCTCGGCTGCGCCTCGGTCGCAGCCCTGGACGCGGTGCACACGCAGCGCCCCGTGAGCATCGCCCTGGCCGCGGTGCTCGTCTTCGTCCTGCGGATGGTCGCGCTGCGCCGCAACTGGTCCGCGCCGACCGCACCGACCGCACCGACCGGACCTCAGAACCCGGGCGAGTGATCCTGACACAGGATGGCAGGATCACGCGGCAGGATGAGGGCATGTCTGGATTCGCCACGCTCATCATGGTCAACATCGACTGCGCCGAGCCGCCGGTGCTCGCCACCTTCTACAGCGAGGTCCTCGGCTGGGACGTGACCCACACTCAGGCCGAATACGCGATGATCAGCGACGGCACCACGTCGATCGGGTTCGGTCAGATCGAGGGCTACACCGCGCCGACCTGGCCCGACCCGGTCGACGCGGCCCCGGTGCCGAAGCAGTTCCACCTCGACTTCTACGTCGACGACCTCGCCGACGCCGAGGAACGCGCGCTCAAGCTCGGCGCGACCCGCCCCGACTTCCAGCCCGCGCCCGACCGGTACCTGGTCCTGCTCGACCCGGCCGGTCACCCGTTCTGCGCCTGCCTGCGCTCATAGCGGCTGGCAGGCGGCTGGCAGGCGGCTGGCAGGCGGCAGGCAAGCGGCAGGCAAGCAGCAGGCAGCGGGCAAGCTCAGCGGGTCAGTGACGACGACGACACCGACGGGGGCCGGGCGCCGAGGAAGAAGATGCCGGGGAAACCCTGCGTCTCGAACCCGGCGCTCGGGTTCTTCCGCAGCGTCGAACTCTCGATCGACATCGTGCCGGTGCGGTCGTTGCTGACGAAGAACACCGCCCCGCCGCCCTCGTTCGCCTTGTTCTGCTCGACGAGCGTCCCGGCGAGCCGGACGGTGAACAGGTTGCCGTCGCAGTAGATCGCGCCGCCGCTGCCGCCGCCCGGCGTGCCGGCCCGGGCCGGGTTGGCGCCCTTGCCGACCGCCGAGTTGTACGACAGCACGCTGTTCAGCACCACCCACGACACCCCGATGCTGCTCAGCGCGCCGCCGTTGGCGCACACGCCGCCCTGGCCGGAGGCGCCGCCGAAGGTGCTGCCCACGACGTACACCGGCTGGTTGTGGAACTGGCTGAGCACCCGGATCGCGGCGCCGCCGAGATCCGGCCCGTTCTGGTCGCAGCGGTTGCGCACGAAGCGCGAGTTGACGACCTTGAAACGTCCGCCGCGCACGAAGATCGCGCCGCCCCCGCCGCCCTCCGCGGTCTCGCCGGTCGAGTTGCCGTCGGCGAACGTCAGGTTCTGCACCGTCAGCGACGGGTGGTCCTGGTCCTGGCAGTGCGACGTGGTCCAGCCCTGCTTCTGGTCGCACGTGTTCATGTACAGGATGCGCCGCCGGCCTTCACCGCTGAGCGTCACCTTGCCGCCACCGTCGAGCACGATCTTCGCGCCCTGCACGTTCTTGACCTTCGCGGTGGCCTTCATGGTGATCGTCACCGGCTCCGGCCCGCAGCTGAACGTGATGATCCCGCCCGCCGCGACCGCCGACACGACGGCCTCGGAGGTGCAGCTGCCCGGGGTGCCGTTGCCGACGACCCTCGTCGGTTTCGACGTGTCGACGGCCCGTGCCTCCGCCGGGACCGTGGCCCGGCCGCTGGGGTTGCCGTAGTTCGCTGGGGGCGCCGCCGCGGCGCTGCTGCTCGTGGTCGCGTTCTGCGTCGCCGGTACGGACGGCGCACCGCTCTGCGTCGACCCAGCCCCGCTGGCGGCCTGCGCGGCACTGCTGCTCGTGGTCGCGGTCTTGCCCGGCGAGCCACCACAGCCGGCGAGCGCGAGAACGACGGTCGTCAGTGCAGCAGCCGCGGTGCGTCGTCGCATCCGGCGATCCTACGACTCGCCCCCTACCTCGGCGGGTTCGGTGCGCTGTCGCGGGCCGCCGTCGCGTATCCGATGAACTCCTGGAACCTGGCGAACTGCACCTGGTCCAGGGTCAGGGTCGTGCCGCCGAGGACCTGCTCGCCGTAGCTGAGCCCGACCTGCACCTTGAACCGGTCACCCTTCGGCTTCACGTAGACGCCGAGGAACGCGACGTGGTAGCGCTGCGCGTCCTGACCGTGCCGCCGGAAGATCTCCAGAACCCGGCCGTCGAGGACGAGAATGTGGTCGTCGTGCACGAACTCGATCGCCATGCGGCGAAGATAACCGAGCCTGTCACGGCGCCCTGCCGTTCGGTCCTGTGCCGGTCAGCCGCTGACCTGCCGTTCCCAGTCCACGGCCGCCGCTTCGAGGGTTCCGGGGTCGAGGTCGAGCGTCACCGGGTAGTCGTAGGTGCGGTCGCGCTCCTCGCCGAGCCACGGCGGCGCCGCCGCCAGGGAGAACCCGACCGTGACGCGGGGCTGGAGGTGGTCGTGCTCCTCCAGGGTGAACGTGAGGCTCGGCGACGCGAACGCCAGCCGGTCCGGCAACTCCAGCCTGCCCTTCGCGGCCCGCAGCAGCCAGCCGCCGAGCTCCGCCGCCTCCGCGGCCGTCAGGCACGCGTCACGGAACGTCCACGCCCGCCCGTCCCCGGCGTCGACGACCCCCTCGACCACCAGCAGCACCGGTTGCGGGGCCGGCACCGGGTCACGTGCCGGGTCGACTGCCGGGTCAAGGGCCGGTTCCAGTGTCGTGCGGTCGACGACGCGGAGTTCGACGGTGCCGCCGCCCGGTGCTTCCAGCTTCACGACCTCAACCTCACGACCTGCATGCAGCCAGCATCGCAAGCGAGCAGCCCGAGCGCACCGGACGTTCGGCCGGACCGCTGCACTGCTCTCCCTGACTGCCCTCCCTGACTGCACCCCCAGCCGCCGACGGCCGCTACCGTGGCGGGATGACGACGAGACCGCGGCTGGCGGAACTGCTCGACATGGCGCCGCACCCCGAAGGTGGCTGGTTCCGGGAGACGTGGCGCTCCCCGGTGACGTTCGCCCCGGACGGCTACGACGGCCCCCGCAACGCGGCGACCGCGATCTACTTCCTGCTGCACCCGGGCGAGGAGTCGGCCTGGCACGTGGTCCGCTCCGACGAGCTCTGGTTCTGGCACTCGGGCGGTCCGCTCGCGCTGCGCCTCGGCGGCTCGGGTGACCGCCCCGGCGACGGCCCGACCACGCTGCTGGGTGGCGACGTCGCCGCGGGGGAGCGCCCTCAGGTGCTGATCCCCGCCGGTGTGTGGCAGGCCGCGACCCCGACGGGCATCGAACCGGTCCTCGTCAGCTGCGTCGTCGCCCCCGGCTTCGACTTCGCCGACTTCCGCCTGGCACCCTGACCGTCGGCGCGCGACGCTGAACGGTCCACGCAGAACGGTCCACATCGGACGATGCTGCTACCCGATGTGGACCGTCTGATGTGGACCGCCTGGGTCAGCCGACCCGCCTCGCGAAGCTGAACGCGTAGATCGGCGAGATCTTCACGCCGCCGCGCTCGGTCGAGGCGTGCACGATCCGCCCGCCGCCGATGTAGATGCCGACGTGGCCCGCCGCCGGGAACACCAGGTCACCGGGGCGCAGCTCACCGCGGCCGACCGGCCGGCCGACCCCGGCGAGGGCGCCGGTCTGGTGCGGCAGGGAGATCCCGACCCGCCGGTACGCCGCGGCGACCAGCCCCGAGCAGTCGAACCGGTCGGGCCCGACGGAGCCGTACCCGTACCCCTTGCCGACCTGAGCGAGCGCGAACCCGACCACCCCACCCCCGCCGTCGGCGAACCCACCGCCGTTGCCCCCGGCGGGCGCCGTGATACCTGGGACACCTGGTGTTGTGATACGCGGTGTGGCGCGTGTCTTGCGTGGTGTCGCGGCGCGTGTGGTCGACGTGCGCTGCCGCCCGGGCCCGGTCCGGGTCGTGGCCGGCCGCGCCCGGTCGGCCTTCGCCGCCGGTCGGGCCCGCTTCCCGGTCCGTGCGGCGGCCGCCCCCGCGGCGGTCGCCGATGTGATCCCCACGCCCTCGGCCTGGTTGCTGCCGGCGCTGCCGGCCGGTTGCGCGGCGCCACCGGGCTGGTTCGCCGCTCCGGCGACCGCCATCCGGGCCCGCAGCGCGTCCCGGCTCGCGGCCCGTATCTCGCGGAGTTCGGCGCGCTCGTCGACCGTGGTAGTCCGGTGGTACGCGAGCGAATGAACACCCACCGGTGGTTCGGTCGTGCTGACCCAGGTGCGGTGACCCGTTGTCTCGTGCTCTACGGAACTGTGCGCCGGCGCGCTTCCGGCGACGCTGCACAGCACCACGCACAGCATGGTGCCGACACCACTGCGCAGATTGGTCCGGAGGCTGGTCCGGAAGCTGGTCCGGAGACTGGTCCGAAGGCCGGTCCGGAAGCTGGTCCGGAAGCTGGTCCGGACGTGGCTACTGCCGTTGACGCTCGATGTGTTCGCCGTGATGACGCTGCGGCGGACCGCCGCGCCGGGACGGCGTAATGGATGTGTGGACAGTGCGACTCCCCGCTAGGCCCGGGGCTCTCCTGCGCTCTCCGGTGACCCCGCCGCGTCAGGCACGTCGCACGTGCGCTGCCACGGTCTGGGCCGCGCCTTCCGGACGGTGAACCGCCGGGCCGCGCATGCCGGAAACCCGGGCAATGATGGTGGCCAGTGCCACATTCCCACAGTTTCCCGAGGAGTCCGGCTTTTTGCGCAAATTGCCATAGGCGCGGACTTTTCCGTCCAGACCGGCCGGGAAACGCGTGGATCGATCAACCAGAGACTGGCAGCTCCGCGTCGGACACGTCCGCGACCGTTGCCCGCAGCACCCCGACGGCCGCAGCGGCGTCGACGGCGAGCGCGACGCCGTGCCGCCCGCCGCCGAGCGTGATCTCCCGTCCGAGGATCCGTTCGTCGGCGATCACCGGCCACGCCGTCGTCGAGCCGAACGGGGTGATCGTCCCGCGCTCGTACCCGGTCGCGTCGCGGGCGGTCGCCGCGTCCGGCATCGACAGCCGGTTGACCCCGAGGAGCCCGCGCAGCTTCGGCCAGGAGATGACCCGGTCGCCGGGCACGAGCACGAACCGGTAGTCCCCGTCGCCGACCCGCACCACGATCGTCTTGACGACGTCGGGGACCGCCACCCCTCGCGCCACCGCGGCCTCGGCGAGGCTGCGGACCGGTCCGTGCTCGACGACCCGGAACGCGATCCCACTGTCCTCGACCGCCGCGACCGCCGGATTCCCGGCCCCAGCAGTCCCAGCAGGCCCAGCAGGCCCAGCAGTCCCAGCAGTCCCAGCAGGGTCCGGCGTCGACTCCGGACCGGAATTCGAGGACACAGGCACTCCGTTTCGTCGGTGTCCGCCACGGTACGCCCACCGCCGCACCCGCCCAGACCAGCCCGACGAGCCAGACCAGCCCGACGAGCCAGACCAGCCCGACGAGCCAGACCAGCCTTATGCGACGAGCGGCCGCACCCGCTCCGCCACGAACCGCATGAACCCCTCGGGGTCCGGGTCGTCCGGGGTCGGCTGGAGGACCACGGTGTCCGCGCCCGCGTCCGCCCACCGGCTGACCGCGTCGGCGACGGCGTGCGCGTCCCCGACCACCGACACGTCCTGCCCGTCGCGATACCCCCAGCGGACCCGTTCCGCCGCCATCCGCTCGGCGGCGCCGTCACCGGTCGCGGCGTGCAGGTACACGATGACCGGATGCGGTGCGCTCCGCCCGGCTGCCTGCCGTCCTTCGTCGATGAGCCGCCGCGCCGCCCTGACCGTGTCGACGTCGGTGCCACCGCTCAGGATCGTCCCGTCGGCGACCTCCCCGGCGAGCCGCAACGTCTTCGGCCCACCGGCCCCGACCAGCACCCCCGGGTTCAGCACCGCACCGTCCACCCCAGCCTCGCCACCACCCCCGGCAGCTCCAGCAGACCCGGCAGCTCCGGCAGACCCAGCAGACCCGGCAGCCCGGGCAGCGCTGACAGACGCCTCCGTCGGCGGCCAGTCGAGCGCCACCCCGTCGAGCCGCACGTACCTGCCCTGGACGCTGAGCCGCTCCCCGGCCAGCAGCGCCCGCAACGCCGTCACGTATTCGCGCAGCAGCGTGACCGGCGACTCGGCCCGCGCTCCGACCTGCCCCATCCAGTCCTGCACCCCGTGCCCCACCCCGATGAGCGCCCGCCCCGGGAACAGCCGGAACAGCGTCGCCAGCTCCATCCCCGTCAACGCCGCGTTGCGCAGCGGGACGGGCAGCAGCCCAACCCCCACCCGCAGCCGCTCCGACCACGCGAGCGCGGCCGCCGCGGTCGCCACCCCGCTCTCGAGGAAACAGTCCTCCCACAGCCACAGCTCTTCCAGCCCGCTCTCGTCAGCGGCGCGGACCACGGCGCGCAGCCGCTCGGGTGGCAGCTGCGGCACGAACACGGCACCCAGAGTCGTCATCCCGCCATGCTGCCAGCCGCATGATCGAAACGACCACCCGTCATCCCGAAACGCCCCGCAGCCGGCCCCGCAGCCGGCCCCGCAGCCGGCCCCGCAGCCGGCCCCGCAGCCGGCCCCGCAGCCGGCCTCGCAGTCAGCCCGCAGCCTCGTACATCACGAACCCCGCCGCGGGCACCGTGAGCAGCACCGCCTTGCCGTTGCGCGCCTCCACGGGCACCGTGCCACCGACGACACCGGCATCTGTGGAGTACCGGCAGGTCAGCGTCGAGCCCTCCGCGTGCAGGCCGTCGTCGACCGTCACCCACGCGGTCCGCGCCTCGAACGGGTCGGTGTTGACCGCGAGCACCACCTCATGGTCGGCGAAGATCCGCGACCACGGCACCACCGACCGCAGCGCCCCGGGGAAGCCGGCTCCGAGCAGCCGCGGCAGCCCGAACCCGACCCCGTCACCGGAGATCTCCCGCAGGTACTGCCGTCCCCGCCGCAACGCCGGGACCCGGCGGCGCAGGGCGAGGATCTTGGCCAGTTCCACGTACACCGGGTGGGTCTCGTCGAAGGCGTGCCGGCCGCGGCTGCGGAACGGCCCGAAGGACCCGCCGAACATCGCCTCCCGGATGTACCGGTCGTTGCCGCCCCGGCCGTCGAACAGCTGCTCGCTGCCGTAGTAGACGCACGGGATGCCGAGGGTCGTCGCGTTGAGCGCGAGCGCCGCGAGCGCCAGCCGCCGGCCCAGGTCGTCGGCGGCGAAGCGCGCCTTCGACGGTCCCTTGCGCACCTGGTCGTGGTCGTCGTACCCGGTGACGACCCGGTCCCGGAACCACGCGTGCGAGTCGACGCCGACCTGCAGCGAGTTGCGGAACAGCGCGAAGTACTCCGCCGGGTCCCGAGCGCCCTTGACCGTCCACTCGAGGCGGTCCTGCACGTCGGCGAGGCCGAGCGCGGCGTCCATCCCGGTCGACTGCAGGGTCCGCACCGCGAACGCGCGGTCGCCGGTGATCTCGGCGATGAGGGCGAAGCGTTCCTTGCCGATCGACTGCGCGAACTCGTGGATCGCCGAGGCGAAGTACCGGGCCGCGCCCTGGTCCATGTGCTTGACGGTGTCGACCCGGAACCCGTCGAGGTCGGCGTACGCGATCCAGTACTGATACGCCCGGGTCAACGCGATCAGCGCCGGCGACGGCCGGTACCCGTCGGGGTCGCCGGATCCCAGGTGGATGTCCTTCAGCTCGTCGAAGTCGCCCTCCACGTATTCCGGGAACCGGTCCCAGTCCACGATGCGCCCCTTGCCGGTGAAGGTGCCGGGCCGCTGCAGCTCCAGCGGCCACACCCCGTCGGGACGCAGACCGCGCACCGGGTACGGCTGCCCGGTCCACAGCGGCACCACGTCGGGTTCGTACGCGAACACGTCGCCGGCGTGGTTGAGCACGATGTCGAGGACGACCCGGATCCCGAGCCGGTGCGCCTCGGCGACCAGGTCGCGCAGGTCCTCGCCGGTGCCGAAGTGCGGGTCGACGGCGAGGAAGTCGTAGGTGCCGTAGCCGTGGTACGTGCCGGCGCCCGGCACCTGGCGCAGGATCGGGCTGACCCAGACGGCGGTGACGCCGAGCCGGCGCAGGTAGCCGAGCTTGGTCCGCAGCCCGGCGAGGGTCCCGCCGACCCATCCGCCCCCGGCCGCCCGCCACGCCGCCGCCGACTCCTCGCCGGCGACCGGCGGCACCGCGTTGCCGTGGTCGGCGGCGCCCAGCAACGGGGTGCCGCCGGTCGCCCGCGAGCCCGCGTTGTCGAGGTAGCCGTCCTCCTGCCCGTCGGAGAACCGGTCGACGAGCAGGAAGTACAGCACCTCGTCCTCCCGCGCCGCCGGCGACGGGTGGAAGACCCGGTCGGTCAGCGCACGGAAGTCGATGTCCAGGACGCTTCTCGGCTCCATCGGACCACCGTCTCACGCCGCCAGCTGTTTGAGGATCGCCTTCACCCGGGTGGCCCGGCCGGCCGCCGTGCGCAGCTTCAACAGGTTCAGGATCAGCAGGTACCGCTCGGTGCCCGGCAGCGCGTCGAACGCCGCCCGGGCCCGGCCGTCGGCGGCCAGGGCCTCGGCCAGGTCGGGCGGGACGGTGGCGTTGCGCTGCGACGGGTACGCCGCCGCCCACCGCCCGTCCGCCTGGGCCTTCGCGACCTCGGCCAGGCCCGCGGGCCGCATCCGGCCGGCCGCGGTCAGCGCCTCGACCTTCGCCACGTTGACCTGCGACCAGGTGCTGCGGGGGCGGCGCGGCACGTACCGCTGCAGGAAATGACGATCGTCGAACCCCTTGCGCTGCCCGTCGATCCACCCGAAGCACAGGGCCACGTCCAGCGCCTCCTCCACTGAGAGGCTGGCGACGCCGCTGCCCTTCTTGCCGACGAGGATCCATATTTCGGGGGATTCGCCATGGTACGAGGTGAGCCACGCCTCGAACGCGGCCGTGTCGGCGAACAGGACCGGTTCCATCAAGCGTTCACGATCTCCAGGTAGTGGGCTTTCAGGTAGTGAGCGTTGTGCATGATGCCGACGATGTTGCCGAACGGGTCGGTGACCGCGGCCGTCACGAAGCCGTGCCCGCGCTCGGTGATCGGCTGCAACGGTGTCGCACCCATCGAGGTGAGCCGCTCCAGGGTGCCTTCGAGGTCGTCGACGTGCCAGTACATGAAGGCGCCGGCGGGAGCGACCGAGACGTCGTGCGGCGCGTACCGGCTGTCGACGATGCCGATCTCGTCCTGGTGGTCGCCGATGCGGAACTCGGTGTAGCCGGGCCGTTCGAAGTAGGGCTCGATCCCGAACAGTTCCGCGTACCACCGCGTGGCGGCGGCGTGGTCGGCGGCGAAGAAGCTGAGGGTGGCGAAACCGCGGAAGCCGCTGGTGGCTCTGCCGGTGTTGTTGCCAGTGTCGTTGCTCATGGGTACGACGCTATCGGCCATTGCGGAAAGCTACGTTCCGCAATACCTGGCAGACTTCGAGCAATGTTGGAGACCTCGGCGCGGCTGCTGCGGCTGCTGTCGTTGCTGCAGAGCCGCCGCGACTGGTCCGGCACCGCCCTCGCCGACCGGCTCGCCGTCACCACCCGGACCGTCCGCAACGACATCGAGCGGCTGCGCAGCCTCGGGTACCACATCGACTCCAGCACCGGCCCGACCGGCGGCTACCGCCTCGGCGCGGGGGCCGCGACACCGCCGCTGCTGCTGGACGACGAGGAGGCGGTCGCGGTCGCCGTGGGCCTGCGCGCGGCGGCCGCCGGGTCCGTCACGGGCCTGGAGGATCCCGCGCTGCGGGCGCTGATCAAACTGGAGCAGACCCTCCCGCCCCGGCTGCGCCACCGCGTCGACGCGCTGCGCTCGGCGACGGTCTCGGCGGCCGGGGGAGGCCCGACGGTCGACGCGGCGCTGCTGACCGCCCTCGCCGCGGCGACCCGGGACCACGAGCGGATCACCTTCGACTACAAGGACCGGCGCCGCCTGGCCGAGCCGCACCGCCTCGTCTACACGGGCCGGCGCTGGTACCTGCTCGCCTGGGACGTGGACCGCGGCGACTGGCGCACGTTCCGCGCCGACCTCGTGGTGCTGCGCGAATCACCGGGCGGGCCACGGCGGTTCGCGCCCCGCGAGCCACCCGGCGGCGACGCCGTCGCGCACGTGCTGCGGGGGGTCGCGTCGACGGCGTGGCGGGTGCCGGCCCGCATCCGGTTGCACGCGCCGATCGCGGACGTGACGGCCCGGCTGGCGTCGACGGCCGGGTTGCTCACCCCGACCGGCGACGCCACCTGCGAGTTGGAGACCGGCGCCGACAAGCTCATCGACCTGGCAGGATTCCTGGGCTCGATCGGGTTCGCCTTCACCGTCCTGGACCCGCCCGAACTCCGCGACCTGCTCCGCGACCTGGCGGCCCGGTACCAGGCCGCCGTTTCGGGAGGCACCGTTTCGGGAGGCACCGTTTCGGGAGGCACCGTTTCGGGAGGCACCGTCTCGGGAGATGCAACCGCCGGCTCAGGCGCGGATCAGGCCGGCACCCGCACGATCGAGTAGGTGTCGGTCGGGGCGGGTGCGGGTAGGTTGAAGCGGGCGTTCACCGCGTACAGCGACCCGCCGAACCCGGCCACGGTCGCCGGGATGTCGAACTTCGGATGCGTGATCTCCTCGACGAGCGTCGCGGCGCGCAGATCATGCCCGAGCCGGAACTTGGCGATGACGTTGAAGAAGTTGCGCACGACGTACAGGTGCGGCCCGCGCAGCAACAGTCCGTCGCCCTGGAGCACGCTCGCGCCGCCGAGGTCGACCTGCGTGGCGGTCCCGCGGCGGGGGTCGAACGCGAACAGCCGGTCGGCGAGCATCTGCACGACGAGCAGCCGCCCGTCGGGGGTGGCCTCGATGCCGTTGTTGAACCCGTCGGCGTCGCCGAGCCCACCCGGCAGCGGGATCGTGCGCACCGCCGACTGCCCGGGCAGCCTGCCGAGCGGGCCGAGCGGCACCTCGTAGAGCACCGGCTGGTACGAGTCGGTGAAGTACGCGGCCCGCCCGGTGACCACGACGTCGTTGACGAAGGTGCCGCCGAACGCGTATTCGGCGAGGACCCGGCCGCTGTCCCCGTCGTAGACCGTGGCACCACCCCCGCCGGCGCCGGCCACCCACAGCCGCCCCCGGTGGTCGTGTTCGAGCCCGAGCGCCTGCTTCCCGGCCGCGCCGGCGACGAACGTGGCGCCCCTGCCCGTGGCCAGGCTGCCGCGGTACACGGCGCCGTCGGCGAGTGACCCGACGTAGAACGTGGTGCCCCGGCCGGTGGCGATCCCCTCCGGCTGCCAGCCGTCGGGCAGGTCGATCACCTCGGGAAACGCGGGGCCGCCGGCTGTGTTCGGGCCCGCGTTCGCGGTGCCGGGCAGGGCGATCGCGGCGGCGACACCGGCGGCGCCGGCGAACAGTGTGCGTCTGTGCATGAGGTCCTCCCCGTTTCAAGATCTCACCGGACCCCGCCATCCTATCGGCGTGAATCGATTGATCTTGTCCCTCGGGGATTTGCTGGCGTCATTTCTTGGTCTGTTCCGCGGTCACGCCTTTCCCGGTCACGCCCTTTTCCCGGTCACGCCCCTTTTCCGGTCACGCCGACGCGTCGGTCCGCTCAGTCCGTCGGTCGGCTCAGTGCGTCGGTCAGGTCAGTGCGTCGGTCAGGTCAGCGTCGGTCACGTCAGTGCGGTGGTCGACCGTTCGATCAGGCGGGTCGGCAGCACGACCCGCCGGGCCGGGCCGTCGTCGCCGTCGAGCCGGGCCAAGAGCAGCCGCGCGGCGTGCCGGCCCATCTCCTCCGGGTCGTGCGCGATGACGCTCACCCCGAGCACGTCACCGAGGTCGAGCTCGTCGAACCCGATCAGTGCCGTGCCTTTGCCGGCAGCGCTGTTGCCGGCAGCGCTGTTGCCGGTGGCGGCGTCCTTGTCGGTGGCGGCGTTCCTGTGTGTGGCGGTGTCCCGGTGTGTGGCGGCGTCCTTGTTGGTGGCGGCGAACGGCGTGTGCCCGATCGCCCGCAGCGCGCCGGTCGTGATCCGGTTGTTGGTGGTGAACAACGCCGTCGGCGCCGGGTCCCGGGCCAGCAGCGCCCGGACCGCCCGCTCGGCCTTGTCGACGTCGTGCGCGTCTTCGAGGAGGTAGTCGCGCCAGTCGGCGACGCCGGCCGCCTCCATCGCCTCCGCGAACCCCTCGACCCGGTCCTGGTGGGTGCTCAACCGCGACAGGTCCCCGACGATCCCGATCCGCCGGTGCCCGCGCTCGAGCAGGTGCTCGGCGGCGCGTTTCGCCCCGCCCCGGTTGTCCAGCAGCACCGCGTCCGCGGTCAGGTCGACCGGCGGCCGGTCCACGAACACGAACGGGCTCCCGTGCCGCCGCTCCGCGGCCAGGTGCCCGTGCTCGGCCATCGTCGAGGCGACCACGAGCCCCCGGACCCTGCGTTCGAGCAGCGAGTCCGTGAGCCGGCGCTCCCATTCCGGGTTCTCGTCGGTGCTGGCGGTGATCAGCTGCAGCCCGTGCATGCGCAGCTCCCGTTCGAGCCCGCTGGCGAGCCGCGAGTAGAACGGGTTGGCGAGGTCGCCGCTGAGCAACCCCACGAGCGTCGAGGTGTTGCCGCCGCGGCGCAGCTCCCGGGCGGTCCGGTTCAGCCGGTACCCCAGCTCGTCGGCGGCGCTCTGCACCCGCGCCTTGGTCTCGACCGCGACGTACCCTTCGCCGCTCAACGCGCGCGACGCCGTCTTGACCGACACGCCCGACAGCGCCGCCACTTGTGCCAGGCTCGGCCGGCTACTCATCGGAGGATTATGGCAGCAACCCGCGCGGGAGGTCGCCGCGGACGCCGGTCCTCATCGTCGCGAGCCGCAGCCGCAGCCGCCCCGGCTCCTGGCGGTGCTGGTCGTCGCCGCCGCCGGGAAGTGGCGACAGGCCGGTCCCATCGGCCGTCGCCAGCGTCCGGGCCCGCCGGTCCCAGACGTCGGCGAGGGTCGCCATCTCCTCCCGGTCGAACCGGCGGGCGTCGGCCGCCAGCTCACCGATCCGCGTCACCAACCTGTCCAGCAGCACCCCGAACGCCGCGGCCGCACCAGCCATCCCATGTCTCCCCGTGTGGTTGCCGGGCCCAACCGTCTTGCTGCCGGCCCGCATTGTTCCTGCGTCCTACTGTGACGGTCATGGTGCACGAGGTCTGGGCGAAGGGCGACGCCTACGAGGCGTACGTCGGTCGATGGAGCCGTCCCGTCGCGGCCAGATTCCTGCGATGGCTGGCCGTGCCGCCGGGCCGGCGCTGGCTCGACGTCGGCTGCGGCACCGGCGCTCTCACCGGGACGGTCCTGTCCGCCGCGGCGCCGGCCGAGGTGACGGGCGTCGACCCGTCCGAGGGGTTCCTCACCACGGCCAGATCGCGGCTCGCCGCGCGCTTCATCACCGGCGACGCCCGTGCCCTGCCGGTCCCGGACGCGTCCGTCGACGTGGTCGTCAGCGGGCTCGCCCTCAACTTCGTGCCCACCCCCGCCGAGGCGGTCGCCGAGTTCACCAGGGTCGCCGCCTCCGGCGGCCTCGTCGCCGCGTACGTCTGGGACTACGCCGACGGCATGGCCATGATGCGCCACTTCTGGGACGCCGCGACCAGCCTCGACCCGTCCGCCGCCGCCCTCGACGAGGGCCGCCGCTTCTCGATCTGCGACACCGCCACGCTGAGCGACCTGTGGTCCACCGCCGGCCTGTCCGACGTCACGACCCTCCCGATCGACACGACGGCGGTCTTCGCCGACTTCGACGACTACTGGACCCCGTTCCTCGGCGGCGCCGGCCCCGCCCCGAGCTACGTCGCGTCGCTGTCCACCGAGCACCGCGACACGCTGCGCGACCTGCTCCGCGAGCGCCTGCCCCGAGCCGCGGACGGATCGATCTCGCTCCTCGCCCGGGCCCTTGCGGTCCGCGGAACAGCCGCCTGAGCCGCAGCGCGCCTGAGCCGCAGCGCGCCTGAGCCGCAGCGCGCCTGAGCCGCAGCGCGCCTGAGCCGCGTTCCGCCCGACAGTTCCGTCAACGCCGTCAGCGCCCGCAGCTTCCGTCAGCTCCGCTGCTACGTCAACGCCATCAGCGTCCGCAACTCCGCCAGCACCCTCAGCGCCGGCAGCACCCTCAGCGCCGGCAGCACCCTAAGCGCCGGCAGCACCCTAAGCGCCGGCAGCACCCTCAGCGCCCTCAGCGGCCCAGCGCCGCCGACGCCCTTGGTGGCTGGCTGCTCAGTGCCTCAGCGTTGGTGCCATTCGGCGAGGACCCGGGTCTCCTGCTCGGCGGTCAGCCGAGCCGCCGGCGGCGGGAGCGGGTCCCGCACCGCGCTCTCGTACGTCTCCCGCACCGTCTCCCGCAACGGCCGCGGCGACAGTCCCGCCGCGAACGCCGCCGCCGGGTTCGCCGCGTTCAGGTCCTTCTCCACATCGAACGCCGACCACAGCGGCAGCGCCTCCGCGGTCAGTCCCCGCTCGCCGAGGAAGTCCGGGTCGACCCAGGTCAGCTTCGTCCCGGGCGGCCCGACCTCGGCGACCATCGCCTCCAGGAGCTCCTCGAACGAGAACGGCGGCGCCGGGCTGACCGCGTGGAACACGCCGCCGCCGGGCCGTCCGAGCAGCCGGATCGTCCAGTCCGCCAGGTCCCGCGCGTCGATGACCTGGATCGCGGCGTCCCGCGGCCCGGGCGCCAGGATCTCCCCGCCGCGGGCGACCCGCTCGACCCAGAACGTGAACCGCGACAGGTGGTCGTGCGGCCCCACCACATACGTCGGCCGCACGATCAGCGTCGACGTCCCGAACCGCTCCGCCGCGACCCGCTCACAGGCGGCCTTCAGCGGCCCGTACGTCTCGTCGGTGACCTCATCGACCGTCGGGTCGTCGAGCTCCAGCAGCGGCGAGTTCTCCGCGAACCCCGGGCCGGCCGGCACGTCGTAGACCGACACGCTGGAGATGTATACATACCGTCCGCCCCGCCCGTCGAGCGCGTCGGCCAGCCCGTCGACCTGCCGCGGCAGGTAACCGCTGACGTCGACGGTCGCGTCCCAGTCGCCCGCCAGCAGCCCGTCCGGCAGCGAGTTGCGGTCAGCCCGCAGGTGCACGGCGGCCGGGAACAGGTCCGGGCCGGTCTGCCCCCGGTGCAGCAGCGTCACCTCATGCCCAGCGGCCAGCGCCGCCTCGGTGATGTGCCGCCCGACGAACCTGGTGCCCCCGACGATCAGGATTCGCATGCACCCAAGCCTAATGCGTGAACACCCCACCCACCGTCACCGCCAACCCTCCACTTCCCCGCGCGCCGCGGCCGTCCGGGAGGGTTGCCGGCTCGGCTCATCCCGAAGTTCAGCCGGCGAATTGGTCGCCGAGGTCCTGAATCTTCTCAGCGGTGCCGACGCGGCGGAGCCAGGTTTCGAGCTGGTCCTGGTCGGTGCAGTCGGCGATGAGGGTGCGCTGCTCCTCCGACACCGTAACGCCGCGCGCGTCGAGCACCACCAGCACCGCTTTGGCCTCCCCGCGAGCTTCCCCGCGAGCTTCTCCAGCGCTGAAATTCCGGCGGGCGAAGTCGCTCTGATACTGGTGAGCCGTGGTGGTCATGAGTGCCTCCAGGTAAGCCCGGGCCGCCGCCGGCAGCACCGTAAGTACGAGGTCAGTGTACAGGTCGGCCTGTTCTTGATCGATCACGTGAAGCCCTGTGAGCAGCGCTTCGAAGAGCGGTTGGGGGTCCGTTCGGCCGCCGTGCGCGAGTGTCGACAGGACTGCCAGCTCCGGACTTTTCCGGGCAATGGTGAGGTCGGTGACGAGCGGAATCTGATCCGGGCCGACCGCCACGGGCGTCACCACCGACCCCGGCGGACCGATCGAGATCGGCGCTGCAGACCAGCGCGCGACCTGCTGAGCGGGACAGACAACCAGCAGGGCGACCGGGCATTTCAGCCGGGCGTGCAGCGTCGCCACGTACACGGGCCAACTGCGTCGTTTGCGTGCGTCTGCCTTGAGCTGAACCTCGACGACGACCGCCAGGACGGTCCTTTTCTGATTGCTCAGCGTCACCACGGCGTCTGCCCGGTATTCGGCTGGGGCCACGTCGGTCAAGTCGCCCGGGGACAACCGCGCCTCGTTGAAACTGGGCACGCCGGCGTGCAGTGGACCCTCCAGGAGCTCTGCGGCGAGCGCCGGTCTCTCTCGGAACATCGCGATGACCGTCTCGTGCAGTTGTGTCGGCATGGTGCTGCAGCTTATCGACGTTGCTCACGTTCTGCTAATACCCTGATCACGCTGCGTAGGTACTTCTGGATCGAAGTTGACCCGTGAGCGCTTGATTCCTCCGCGACAACGTGGGTACGAGTGCCGCACCGGAAGCATGAGTCACATGCAGCGAGTCAGGAGGGTGCCGTGGCCGGATCGCACGCCGTGGACTGGGCCGCCCGCCGGCTGGTCGTCGAGGCCGAGGGTTCGTTCGAGGACGTCGTCGCCCGGTACGAGGGCGCCGTCCCCGATTATCCAGCCGCGCGCATCGAGCAGCTCGTGGCCGACGACGCCGGGTGGCAGGCGGTGTGCGACCTGACCGACACCGTCGCCCGGCACGGGTTCCTGATCTACTGGAAGATCGCGGCCGACTCGCTCATGCGCGTCGCCGGGGACACCTCCCGGTGCGCCGCCTACCTCATGGGCAACCACACGATCGCCGAGCGGATGTTCCGCCACGATCCGACCGCGATGCTGTACGCCCCGCTGCGCACCGTGATCTCACAGGAGCCGGGCGGACCGGTCCTGTTCTCGACGGACCAGCCGAGCCTGCACTTCGCCTCGCTCGGCCGGCCGGAGATCACCGAGGTCGGCATCGAACTCGACCACAAGCTCGGCGCCCTGCTGGCCGCGCTGGGCCTGCCCGTACCCGCGTGCCTCAACCAACCTCAACCAGCCTCAACCGGCACCGACCAGCACTGACCGGCCGTCAGTGCCTCGGCATCGCCGGTGACCAGCGCACCGGCAAGGTCCCGGTCGCGGTGAGGGCGGCGTTGATCCGGCTGAACGGCCGGCTGCCGAGGAAGCCCGTCGGGTTCATCGGGCTTGGGTGACCGGCCCGCAGCACGACGTGCCGGTCGTTCGTCACCAGCGGGGCCTTCGCCTTCGCCGCCGCGCCCCACAGCACGAACACCACCCGCTCCGCCTTCGCGTTCAGCGCCCGGATCGTGGCGTCGGTGACGTTCTCCCAACCCTGGCTCTTGTGCGAGTTCGGGGTGCCGGCGCGGACGGTCAGCACCGCGTTGAGCAGCATCACCCCCTGCCGGCTCCAGGCGGTCAGGTCGCCGGACGGCGGCGGCTCGACGCCCAGGTCGTCCCGCATCTCCCGGTACACGTTGAGCAACGACGGCGGCACCGCAACACCCGGCGGCACGCTGAAACTCAGCCCGTGGGCCTGTCCCGGCTTGATGTACGGGTCCTGCCCGAGAATGAGGACCCGGGTCGACGCGAGCGGGCACAACCGGTACGCCGCGAAGATGTCCTGCTTGCGTGGGTACACCGCGGTGGACCGGTACTGCTCGACAACGAACGACGACAGCGCCGCAACGACCGCGGCGTCGACGAACGGCGTGACCGCCTCCCGCCAGTCGTCGGGCATGAAGTCCAGCAGATACACGGGCTTCGCCGGCACGGTCATGGCCCGCAATCTATCTCGCGCTCCCCGCCGCACCCGTCAGAGGTCGGTGAGGCAGCGCGTCACCTCGCGGATCTCGGCGGCTGCTGGAGGCGGTGACAGGACCATCGCCGTACCGCTGGATTCGCTCCGGCGGTAGCGCGAGCCTCACCAGCTGCGCGCCACCCCGGCAGCGACGGCCGCGCGGCACTCGGCGTCGAGTCCGCCCGGTGCCCCGGGTGGAACTCGGTCTCGTCCGGGAACCGGTCGAAGATCTTCGTCGTCACAACGCTGGTGTCCACACGCCGGAGGTCGCCGAGCGAGCCGGTCACTCCGTCGGCGTGCTCCCGAAGGTCTGCATCGAGTGCATCGATGGGGACATGGGGGCCATGGAGGTCATGAACGCGACCGGGCCGGCCCGCCGGTGGCCGGATCAGACGCCCGGCGCGCGGTAGTCGATGCTCTGCTGAACCGCTTGGTCGACCTCCTCCGGGGTCAGCAGCGCCACGGTCTTGGTGGTGGCTCCACCAGATGAACCAACCGCGAAAGCGACGGCCGCGGCGGCCTTGTTGTCCGGCAGTTCGCAGATCACCTGCGTGTCGCTGTCGCCGAAGCAGAAGTCGAACGACTCAAGTCGCCCGCCCACGCTTTCGGCCATCTTCCGGACTGCCTCGACGCGCCCGCTGCCCCCTTCCTTGAGCAGCCCGTGAAGCCCGTCGACCGTGAAGGTCCCTTGGATAAGGAATCTGGGCATAGAGATCACCCCCTCAGAATCGAGCGTAATCGCCGAAGGCGTGTCGGCCCACGCTAGGAAGCCGGGAACCAGGTCGGGAATCCTGAGCCGACGACTACCAGCCCCTGGCGCGCCACTCCGGTATCGACGGGCGCTCCGTGCCCAGCGTCGCGTCCTTGCCGTGCCCCGGATGGATCACCGTCTCATCAGGGAAGACCCCGAAGATCTTGGCTTCGATGTCGTCCATGCTCTCAGGCGGGTTGCCGCTGGGCTATCGGAGCGAAATGCCCGCGGATGGTCGTCGAGGGCTGGACATTCGTTGCTCCGCCGTAGGCTCGATTGAGCCTCGGGATCCGGGTGAACGCGGCGATACGTGGGTCCAGTCCGTCGTCGGTTGGCGTCCGACCGCACCTTCAACAGCACCTGAGGTTGTTGCGAATTCAGGGTCAGTGCGCCAGCGAGTGATTGGTGGCTGCCTCGGTCTTGCACCGTGGTGATTCCTCCGTTTCTCGGCCGGATCGATGCCTGCATTCATCTCTTCGATCCTGCGTCCTAACCGGGCGGAAGGGTTGTGAGGTCCGGCAGATGGGTGCCCCGCGGCCGGTTGGTCCGTCGGGAGGTCGGGTTGGGTGGTCTCTGCCAGCCGGGCGCGTCGGTTTGTCGCTCGTCGGAAGGATCGTCCGATTGCCGGTCCGGCGAAAGGATCGACCCATGCAAAACGATGCGCCGATGTCCGGCGGTTTGCCAGGTTGGACGTCCTGGCTGGTTGGACGGCGGCTGGTGATCCTGGTCGTTGCGGGTTGGTTGCTGACGGCCGGCCTGGTGGTGGCGACATTGAGCGGTTACGGCCCGCAGGGGCCGCAGGGCGGTCCTGGTCAGGCTGGGCCTTCGGGGCCTCAGGGAACGCCGGGATCGCCGGGCTCTCAAGGTCCTGTTGGACCGAAAGGTGACCCGGGTCCGTCTGGTCCGGCTGGAACGCAGGGCCCGCCGGGTCCTCGTGGGCCGCAAGGCTAGGAGGGGCGATGCGTAGCGGAACCCGAGTGGTGATGCTGATCCTGCTCGTTCTTGGTTGGGGCGCAGCGGCCGGCATCGCGGTGGCGGATGTTGCTGGCGTCGGTCCGCGGGGCGCTGCCGGCGTAGACGGAGCTCGAGGCCCCATTGGTCCGGCAGGACCTGTCGGTGTCGGGCCGGCTGGGTCCAAAGGACCGATTGGAGATCTGGGACCGCCGGGGCCGCGAGGGGAAGCTGGGCCTGAAGGGTCGGCCGGACCGCCGGCTCCGCCCGACGCGTTCACCTATGTGGTCTCAGGGTCTGCAGCAACTGTGGACGTTACCTACCAGGACGCAGACGGGGATGCGTCGCAGCAAAGTGGTGTGCGTGTGCCCTGGAGTCTTTCGATCGGCAGCGGTTCGGACTTCCTCTATGTGTCGGCGCAGAACCAGGGTGACAGTGGCACCGTGACGTGCTCCATACGCAACAACGGGCGGGTGGTCAAGCAGTCGACGTCGTCAGGCGCCTACGTCATTTGCGCGGCGTCCATGTCGAACTGATCGCCAAGCCCGACCATCGGGCGTCCCGAAATGACAGCCGAAGGAGTGTCCGGAAGCTGGAACAGGTTGCGGTCGGCC
This sequence comes from Dactylosporangium siamense, assembly GCF_016862795.1. GTDB lineage: Bacteria > Actinomycetota > Actinomycetes > Mycobacteriales > Micromonosporaceae > Dactylosporangium > Dactylosporangium siamense. Next base: position 66,049 of record NZ_BONQ01000117.1, read on the forward strand.
GCCTCGGCGAACGTCAGCAGAGGGCCGCTCACCGGCGCCGTCCCTCGTCGGCGGGAACCGTCAGGATCGCAACGGTGCGCCGGAAGGACGCGTACGCCTCCGCGTCGCTTACGTGCGTCTGCTACCAGCCTCTGGCGCGCCACTCCGGCAGCGACGGCCGCTCGGCACCCAGCGTCGAATCCGCCCCGTGCCCTGGGTGGAACTCGGTCTCGTCCGGGAACCGGTCGAAGATCTTCGTCGTCACGTCGTTGATGAGCGACTCGAAGTTCGCCTTGTCGCCCCAGGTGTTGCCGACGCCGCCGGGGAACAGGGCGTCTCCGGTCCAGAGGTGGCCGTCGTGGTGCAGGGCGATCGACCCCGGTGTGTGCCCGACGAGGTGGATCACGGTCAGGTCGCAGTCGCCGAGGGAGAGGGTGTCGCCGTCGGCGAGGGTGCCGGTGACGCCGGGGATCTCGGAGGCGTCGGCGGCGTGGGCCAGGGACGCGGCGCCGGTGGCCGCGACCACGTCCTCCAGCGCGAACCAGTGATCCTGGTGCCGGTGCGTCGTGACGACCGTCGAGATGCCGCCCGGGTTGCTGCCGATCAGCTGCAGCAGCCGCTCGGCGTCGTTGGCGGCGTCGATCAGCAGGCCGTCGCCCGTCGAGGTGCACCGCAGCAGGTAGGCGTTGTTGTCCATCGGGCCGACGGACAGCTTGGTGAACGTCAGGCTGCTCATTTCCATGCCTCCAGGCTGGGAAGGTCGCCGACAGAGCCGGTGGGGCCGGTGCTGGTGAGGCCGGTGCCGGGGCCCCGGCCGGTGAGCCACGCGGCGAGCAGGTGCACGGGCCCCGTGACCACGGTCTCGCCGTCGACGGACAGCAGTTTCGTGCCGTCGTCGGAGACCAGGGTCGCCACGTGCGGGGTGGCGGGGTCGTGCAGGACGCGCAGCGCGAACGACGCCGGCCAGTCCGCCGGTCCGTATCCGGCGTCGAGGTCGACGTGGTGCAGCTCGACCTCGCAGACGCGGGACCAGACGACCCGGGCGGCCGGGACCGGGCCGGTGCTGCCCCACTCGACTAGCGCGGTCCAGCTCTCGGCCGGCATCGCGTCGATCGACTCGCGCAGCTGGTCGCAGGCGGTGATGAGATCGGCGAGCTGCTCCTCGTGCGGGCGGAAGGCACCGGCGGTGATGCCCGCCTCGCGGGCCTCCCGGCTCGCGTACGCCGGGGTCCGCACCCCCGTCCGAGCCCAGCTCAGCAGGTTGCGGTAGGCGTCGGCGTTGCGGGCGAGGTGGCTCACCACGTGCCCCCGGGTCCAGCCGTCGCACCTGGACGCCACGGTGAGGCCGTTGCCGTCGAGGGTGCGGGCGGTGTCGAGCAGGCGGGCGGTGGCGCGGTCGAGTTCGGCACTCAGCACGAGCGGATCAGCCGTCACCACCAAACCCTACCGCCGGCCACCGACACAAAAACGCCGACACAAAACGCCGGCACGAGAGCGCCGGCACGAGAGCGCCGGCACAAGTCGTACCGACGCCGCAGGAATGCGAACCACTCAGCGTTGCCGGACACCGACGGCGGGCGGCAGGTCGCCGGCTGCCCAGTGCAGCTCGTCCTCCCAGTCCGCGACGCTGAGGTCGACGTGCTCGAAGCTGAGCCGCGCACCGATGGGTTTGCCCAGGTAACCGGCGTACAGGTCGTGCACGACCACGAGGCGTTGCCCGACGGCGGCGGCCGCCGGATCCGCCGGGGATGCGGTCCTGACCTCGAGCCGGCCGTAGACGCCCATGTCGGCGTCGGTGCCGCGCTCCTCGACGATGACGTCGAGGATCTCGTCCTCGGCGCCGACGTGGAAACCGTACGAGACGCCGGAGAAGGTCAGCCAGAAGCGCATGAGCGAGTCGTCCTGGCCGGGTGAGACGTGCCACTGGACGTCGGCCCGGTCCAGGCGCAGTCCTACGGCGCTGGCCAGCACATGCGAGGGGAGCACGCACCCGACGATAACTCCGATATTCGGTTTCGCGGTGTGGACGCGCTACCTACCGTGGAATTCCGAACACGGGTTCGGAAGGATGTTCATGATTATTGACCTGTCGGCCCTGGGCTGGGACGACGCCTACGCCGCGCTGTACTCCGGCCGGTTCGACCAGCCCGGTCAACGACCGGCGCGGGTCAGCCGCGTCGACCGGGGTGTCTGCACCGCGCTCGCGTCGGACGGTCCGCTGCGGGCGAGCCTGTCAGGTGGCCTGCTGGCGCGCGGCGCGGCGGATCCCGAGTCGCTGCCGTGCGCGGGGGACTGGCTCGTGGTGCGGACCTGGCCGGACGGCCGGTTGACCGCGGAGGCGGTGCTGCCCAGGCGCACCGCGATCGTCCGGGCGGTCGCCGGTGAGGAGTCCTTCGGGCAGGTCCTCGCCGCCAACGTGGACGCGGTCGCGGTCGTGGAGCCGGTCGACCCGTCACCGGACCTCGGCCGTATCGAGCGGCTCCTCGCCCTGGCCTGGGAGTCCGGGGCGCGTCCGGTGCTCGTCCTGACCAAATGTGATCTCGCCGCCGATCCCGAGGCGCTCGCCGAGCAGATGCCCGGCGGGGTCGAGGTCCACGCCGTCAGCGCGCGCACCGGGATGGGCCTGGACGGGCTGCGGCCGCTCATCACGCACGGCAGGACGCTGGGGCTGCTCGGGCAGTCCGGCGCGGGCAAGTCGAGCCTGGTCAATGCCCTGGCCGGGGCGCCCGTCATGCAGACGCAGACGTTGCGTGGCGACGGCCGGGGGCGGCACACCACCACATATCGGGCGTTGATTCCGATGCCGGGCGGTGGGGCGGTCCTCGACACGCCCGGGGTGCGACTCGTCGGCATGTTCGACACCGTCGCCGGGCTCGACCGGGCGTTCGCGGATGTGACGCAGCTCGCGACGCTGTGCCGGTTCGACGACTGCCGGCACGGCGAGGAGCCCGGCTGCGCCGTCCGCGACGCGGTGGAGGACGGCGAGCTCAGCCCCCGTCGGTTCGCGAGTTGGCAGAAACTGCAGAAAGAGCAGAAGCTTGCATCGGTACGGCGGCTGAAACGCGAAAGCCGCGACCGGCGACGGCTGGCCCGCCCGTGACGGAGAGTTCCGCGTGAATGTCGCGGAGTGTTCCCCCGTTCGGGCGCGGAAAATTGTCATACCCCCTGGCTAGAGTTGTCGGCTGGCACCGAGACGGTGTCCGAACCGGACAAAGTCGCTGCTGCCGGACTCTTTGCCGCTGCTGGCGGACATATTCACTGCCAAGGGGAAGCATGTCGGATCGTCTGATCATCCGTGGCGCTCGGGAGCACAACCTCCGCGACGTCAGTCTCGACCTGCCGCGCGACGCGATGATCGTGTTCACCGGCCTGTCCGGCTCGGGCAAGTCGAGCCTCGCGTTCGACACGATCTTCGCGGAGGGGCAGCGGCGGTATGTCGAGTCGCTGTCGTCCTACGCGCGGCAGTTCCTCGGCCAGATGGACAAACCCGACGTCGACTTCATCGAGGGTCTGTCGCCGGCCGTCTCCATCGACCAGAAGTCGACCTCGCGCAACCCGCGCTCGACGGTCGGCACGATCACCGAGGTCTACGACTACCTGCGGCTGCTGTATGCCCGCATCGGCGAGCCGCACTGCCCCGTCTGCGGTGAGCTGATCACCCGGCAGACGCCGCAGCAGATCGTCGACCGGGTGCTCGCGATGGAGGAGGGCACCCGTTTCCAGGTGCTCGCCCCGGTCGTGCGCGGCCGCAAGGGCGAATACCTCGACCTGTTCCAGGAGCTGCAGTCCAAGGGCTACGCCCGGGCCCGCATCGACGGCGTGGTGCACCCTCTCACCGAGCCGCCGAAGCTCAAGAAGCAGGAGAAGCACACCATCGAGGTGGTCGTCGACCGGCTGTCGGTGAAGGCGTCCTCGAAGCAGCGGCTCACCGACTCCGTCGAGACCGCGCTGAAGCTCGCCGCCGGCATCGTCATCCTCGAGTTCGTCGACCTGCCCGAGGACGACGAGCACCGCGAGCGGCTGTTCTCCGAGCACCTCGCCTGCCCCAACGAGCACCCGCTGTCGATCGAGGACCTCGAGCCCCGGTCGTTCTCGTTCAACGCACCCTATGGCGCCTGCCCCGACTGCACCGGCATCGGCACCAAGAAGGAGGTCGACCCGGAGCTCATCGTCCCCGACCCGGAGCAGACGCTCCGCGGCGGCGCGATCGCGCCCTGGGCCACCGGCCACACCCTCGAATACTTCCTCCGCCTCCTCGAAGCCCTCGGCGCCGAGGCGGGCTTCAACCTCGACACCCCGTGGCGGGCCTTGTCGAGCCGGGCGCAGAAATCGATCATGTACGGCTCGGACGACCAGGTCCACGTCCGCTACCGCAACAAGTACGGGCGGGAGCGCTCCTACTACACCGGCTTCGAAGGCGTGGTGCAGTGGATCGAGCGCCGGCACTCCGACACCGAGAGCGACTGGTCCCGCGACAAGTACGAGGGATACATGCGCGACGTGCCCTGCGGCACCTGTGGCGGGTCCCGGCTCAAGCCGGAGATCCTCGCGGTCACCATCGCCGGGCACAGCATCGCCGACATCTGCAACCTGTCCGTCGGTGACTGCGCCGACCTGCTCGGGGCGATGACCCTCACCGACCGGCAGAAGATGATCGCCGAGCGGGTCCTGAAGGAGATCAACGCCCGGCTGCGGTTCCTGGTCGACGTCGGCCTGGACTACCTGTCCCTGGACCGCGCGTCGGGCACTCTGTCCGGCGGCGAGGCGCAGCGCATCCGGCTCGCCACGCAGATCGGCTCCGGTCTCGTCGGCGTGCTGTACGTGCTGGACGAGCCCAGCATCGGCCTGCACCAGCGCGACAACCACCGGCTCATCGAGACCCTGACCCGGCTCAAGCGGCTCGGCAACACGCTGATCGTGGTCGAGCACGACGAGGACACGATCCGCACCGCCGACTGGGTCGTCGACATCGGGCCCGGTGCGGGGGAGCACGGCGGCCGGGTCGTGCACAGCGGGACCTTCGACGAGCTGCTGACCGCGGAGGAGTCGGTGACCGGCGCGTATCTCGCCGGGCGGCGCAGCATCCCGACCCCCGAGATCCGCCGTCCACGCACGCCGGGCCGGGAGCTGGTGGTCGTCGGCGCCCGCGAGCACAACCTGCAGAACCTGACGGTGCCGTTCCCGCTCGGCCAGTTCGTCGCCGTGACCGGCGTGTCCGGCTCCGGCAAGTCGACCCTGGTCAACGACATCCTGCACGCGGTCCTGGCCAACGTCGTCAACGGCGCCCGCATGGTGCCGGGCCGGCACACCCGCATCTCGGGCCTCGACCAGGTCGACAAGGTCGTCGGCGTTGACCAGTCGCCGATCGGCCGCACCCCGCGGTCCAACCCGGCGACCTACACCGGCGTGTTCGACAACGTCCGGAAGCTGTTCGCCGAGACCACCGAGGCCAAGGTGCGCGGCTACGGTCCGGGCCGCTTCTCGTTCAACGTCAAGGGCGGCCGCTGCGAGGCCTGCTCCGGCGACGGCACGATCAAGATCGAGATGAACTTCCTGCCGGACGTCTACGTGCCGTGCGAGGTCTGCAAGGGCGCCCGGTACAACCGCGAGACCCTCGAGGTGCACTTCAAGGGCCGCACGATCGCGGAGATCCTCGACATGCCGATCGAGGAGGCCGCCGGGTTCTTCGAGGCGATCCCGGCGATCCACCGGCACCTGAAGACCCTCAACGACGTCGGCCTCGGCTACGTGCGCCTCGGCCAGCCCGCGCCGACCCTGTCCGGTGGTGAGGCCCAGCGCGTCAAGCTCGCCTCCGAGCTGCAGAAACGCTCCACCGGCCGCACCGTCTACGTGCTGGACGAGCCGACCACCGGCCTGCACTTCGAGGACATCCGCAAGCTGCTGATCGTGCTGCAGAGCCTCGTCGACAAGGGCAACACCGTCATCGTCATCGAGCACAACCTCGACGTCATCAAGTCCGCGGACTGGCTCATCGACATGGGCCCCGAGGGCGGGCACAAGGGCGGCATGGTCATCGCCGCAGGCACGCCGGAGGAGGTCGCGGAGATCGCCGAGAGCCACACCGGCCAGTTCCTGCGGCCCGTCCTGGGTCTCAAGGGCGACGGCAGCGACGCCGTGGACACCGTGGCCCGCGACCGAGCGGCCAAGGCCAACGGCCCGGGCGCGGGGACGGCCCGCTCGGCGGCGACCCGCAGGTCGACGGCGCCGCGGACCCGTTCGACGGCGACCACGGTGGAGCCCGACGACCTGCCGACCGCCGACGAGCCGGCGCCGGCGGTCACGTCCCGCCGGCCCGCCAAGTCGGCGGCCGCGAAGGCCACCAAGGCCACGGCGGCGAAAACCACCACGGCCAGGGGCGCCGCGGCCAAGGCGGTCCCGGCGGCCGCACCCGCGAAGCGGGCTCCCGCGAAGAAGGCGGCGGCCAAGGGCTGACCCGTCGCACCATCGACCGCCGTCCGCACAGGTCGCACGCGTCGGCGGCGGTCGGTGGTGTACGCCGACCTGCCTGGTGGCCGCCGGCCGTGCGGCCGCTCACCGGGACGGCCACCCGGCGGGGGTGGCGTGGGTGCGGTGGACCGAGGGGCGGCGAAGATCGCGCGCTGCTACGGTGGCCGCTGGCGAGGCCTCACCTCAGGAGGAAGACGTGCCGGTCAAGGACGTGTTCAACCCCTGCTCCGCCCGGCGGGCGCTGCTGCTGGGCGCCGGTGCGCTCGGCGTGACGGTGCTGGCGGGCTGCGGCGACGACGAGAAGACCCCGGCGGCCGCCGGCAGTCAGCCGCCGCCGGCGGCGCCGACCACCGGGGGCAACCCCTTCGACAACACCGCGCCCGCGGCCGGTCCCAGCGACGCGGCGCCGCCGGCGGGCGCGCTCGTCGCGGTGAAGGACGTGCCGGTGGGCGGGGGTGTGATCGCCAAGGACACGATCCTCGTCGTGCAGGCGAAGCAGGGGACGTTCAAGGCGTACCAGGCCAGCTGCCCGCACCAGGGCGTCCTCGTCGACCCTCCGTCGGCGGGAGCGACGACGATCATGTGCCCCGGGCACAACTCCCAGTTCAAGATCGCTGACGGCAGCCTCGCGCGGGGTCCGGCGACGCGGGGGCTGAACGGTGTACCGGTGAAGGTGCAGTCCGGGTACGTCGTCGAGGCGTGACGCTGCGATGATCTTGGCAGCACTGAAGGTCACGCGCGGGTAACAGATTCTCAGAGTTTGTTGAGCATTGAACCGTACCCTCCATGATCTACGTATTTCCTGGCGTAGCCAGCAGGCCAACGACCTTGGAGGAGCCTATGAGTGACACGACTCGCCGCGCGGTGCTCGCCGGAGCAGCCGGAATCACGGCTGTGACGGTGCTCGCCGCCTGTGGAGACGACAGTGACGACAGCGGTTCGACGGGGGACAGCAGCACCGGAGGTGCCGCCGCGGGCGTCCTGGCAACCAAGGCCGACATTCCCGTCGGCGGCGGCAAGATCTTCAAGGACGGCGGCGGTGTTGTCGTCACCCAGCCGGAGGCCGGGAAGTTCAAGGCGTTCAGCTCGATCTGCACGCACCAGTCGTGCGTCGTCTCCGACGTCGCCGCCGGCGCGATCAACTGCAGGTGCCACGGCAGCGTGTTCTCCGCGGCCGACGGCTCGGTGAAGAACGGCCCGGCGACCAAGGGCCTGGCCGAGAAGTCCCTGAAGGTCGAAGGGGACAACATCTCGCTGGCGTGATGGCTGCGGCTCGTGGCTCGTGGGGTCGCGCAGCCGCGGCCTTTGCTTGGTTTGACGGGAGCGGGGCCGGCCGGGAGGGGGCGGCCGACCCTGTTTCTGTCGTACCCCTTGGATAGTCTCGAAGAGTGCCAGATCCGTCCACGTATCGACCCGCGTCCGGGACCATTCCCGACACGCCGGGGGTCTACCGGTTCCGTGATCCGTCGGGCCGCGTCATCTACGTGGGCAAGGCGAAAAGCCTCCGGCAGCGGCTCAATTCCTATTTCGCCGACGTGTGGACCCTGCACGCCCGCACGCAGCAGATGGTCACCACCGCCGCGAAGGTCGACTGGGTCACGGTCGGCACCGAGGTCGAGGCGCTCCAGCTCGAATACAACTGGATCAAGGAATACGACCCCAGGTTCAACGTCCGCTACCGCGACGACAAGAGCTATCCGTATCTGGCGGTCACCCTCGACGAGGCGTATCCGCGCCTGCAGGTGATGCGCGGCGCCAAGCGCAGGGGCGTGCGCTACTTCGGCCCCTATGCGCATGCCTGGGCGATCCGCGAGACCCTCGACCTGCTGCTGCGCGTGTTCCCGGCGCGGACCTGCTCGTCCGGTGTCTTCAAGCGCGCCGGCCAGATCGGCCGCCCGTGCCTGCTGGGCTACATCGGCAAGTGCTCCGCGCCGTGCGTCGACCGGGTCAGCGAGGACGAGCACCGCCAGATCGTCGACGACTTCTGCGACTTCATGGCCGGCAAGACCGACACCATGGTCCGGCGGCTCGAGCGCGACATGTTCGCCGCGTCCGACGAGCTCGACTTCGAGCGCGCCGCCCGCATCCGCGACGACCTCGGCGCGCTGCGCCGGGCGGTGGAGAAGCAGGCGGTCGTCCTCGGCGACGGCACCGACGCCGACGTGGTCGCGTTCGCCGACGACCCCCTCGAGGCCGCGGTCCAGGTGTTCCACGTGCGCGGCGGCCGGGTCCGCGGCCAGCGCGGCTGGGTCGTGGAGAAGACCGAGGACCTCAGCGCCGGCGACCTCGTCCACCACTTCTGCAGCCAGATCTACGGCGCGGAGGCCGGTGCCGACCCCGCCGACCTGCCCAAGGAGCTGCTCGTCCCGGAGCTGCCCGCCGACGTCGACGCCCTCGCCGACTGGCTGAGCAAGCTGCGCGGCAGCCGGGTGGCGATCCGCGTGCCGCAGCGCGGCGACAAGAAGACCCTCGCCGAGACCGTCGCCCGCAACGCCGAGCAGGCCCTCCAGCAGCACAAGCTGCGCCGCGCCGGCGACCTGAGCACGCGCAGCAAGGCCCTGGAGGAGATCGCCGAGGCGCTCGGCATGCAGACCGCCCCGCTGCGCATCGAGTGCTATGACGTGTCCCAGATCCAGGGCACCGACGTCGTCGCCAGCATGGTCGTCTTCGAGGACGGCCTGTCCCGCAAGAGCGAATACCGCCGCTTCGCCGTCAACGGCGCCACCGACGACGTGTCCGCGCTGTCCGAGGTGCTGCGCCGCCGCTTCGCCCGCTACCTCGACGCCAAGGTCGAGATCGACGAGCTCGCCGCCGCTGACGCCGCTGACTCCGCGGGCGACGTCGACCCGTCCCGCCCCGGCATCGACCCGACCACCGGCCGCCCCCGCAAGTTCGCCTACCCGCCGCAGCTGGTCGTCGTCGACGGCGGCCAGCCCCAGGTCAACGCCGCCGCTCAGGTCCTGCTCGACCTCGGCATCGACGACATCACCATCTGCGGCCTGGCCAAGCGCCTCGAGGAGGTCTGGCTCCCCGACGACGAGTTCCCCGTGATCCTGCCCCGCGCCTCCGAGGGCCTCTATCTGCTGCAGCGGGCCCGCGACGAGGCCCACCGCTTCGCCATCACCTACCACCGGCAGAAGCGCTCCAAGCGCATGATCGCCTCCACGCTGGACAACGTGCCCGGTCTCGGCGAGATCCGCCGCAAGGCCCTGCTGCGGCACTTCGGCTCCCTGAAGCGGCTGAAAGCGGCCAGCATCGACGAGATCGCCGAGGTCCCCGGCATCGGCCGCCGCACCGCGGACGCGATCCTCACCGCCCTCAACGGCCCACCAGCCCCACCCGCGGCGCTGCCCGCTCAGGTGCTTCCAACGGACAGGTTCCCGTCGCCCGAGGGCCAAGCGTCTGAGCGTTCAGCGTCGGCCAGTTCAGCGTCGGTCGGTGCTGCGTCGGTCAGTGCTGTGCCGGCCGGTGCTGCGTCGGCCGGTGCTGGGCCGGTCGGTGCTGCGTCGGTCGGTGCCGGGTCGGGGAGTCCGGCGGCAGTGGTTCCGGGTTCCGAGGGGTTGGCGGCGAACGGCGGTGCGTCCCGTTCGGGCGGCACGGTCAAGGCGCCGGTCGCGGTCGCCGACATCGGCACCCCGGTCGTCGTGATCGAACTCATGTCCGGCGAGGCGGCGGCCGGCGAATCCCACCCCGGCGACGCGGAGCCAGGCCGGGCCGATCCGGCGGCAGCCACGACGCGACCTGCGCCGTCGGGACCGGTCGGGCCGGAAGACGCCGCCGGCGCGATCCCCGGCCCCGCCGCACCGGACACCGCCGCCACGGCACCGGACGGCTCCGGCGACGACCCGGAAAAGGTACAAACCGACCGAGCCGCCAGACCGGCGGACGGCACGACATAAACTCGTCGACGTGGTGAGCGAAGAAGCGCCGGCAGCGCCCGACCGCACGGCGACCGACCTGGTCATCGTGACGGGGGTCTCCGGCGGCGGCCGCAGCACGGTCGCCCGGGCTCTGGAGAACGTCGGGTATTACGTCGTGGACAACCTTCCACAGGCGTTGCTGCTCGACATGGCGGAGCTGGCGTTCGCCGCGCGGGGCGCGGCGCGGCGGACCGCGATGGTGCTCGACGTGCGCAGCCATGCCTTCTCCACCGACCTTCCGGGTGCGGTGAAGTCGTTGCGGGAGCGCGGGTTCAACCCGCGGATGGTGTTCGTCGACGCCGACGACGAGGTGCTGATCCGGCGGTTCGAGAGCGTGCGCCGGTCCCACCCGCTGCAGGGCGGCGGCCGGCTCTCCGACGGCATCGCCGCCGAGCGCAAGCTGCTGCAGGAGGCTCGCGAGCAGGCCGACGTGCTCATCGACACGAGCCACCTCAACGTCAACCAGCTCCGCGGCCGCATCGAGGAGATGTTCGGCGAGGAGGACACCACCCAGATCCGGGTCACGGTGCTCTCGTTCGGGTTCAAGTACGGGCTGCCCCCCGACGCCGACTTCGTCCTCGACGCGAGGTTCCTGCCCAACCCGTACTGGGTGCCGGAGCTGCGCGAACACACCGGCCGTGAGACCGACGTCAGCCGTTACGTGCTCGGCCAGCGCGGCGCGGTCACCTTCGTGGAGACGTACGCCCGGCTGATCAACGCCACAGCCCCGGGCTTCGAACGCGAGGGCAAGCGCTACCTCACGATCGCGGTCGGCTGCACCGGCGGCAAACACCGCAGCGTCGCGATCGCCGAGGAGCTCGCCCGCCGCCTCCGCGAGATGCGCCTCGCCGCCGCGCCGCAGCACCGCGACCTGGGGCGCGAATGAGTGTTGCGCGGCGCCACGAGAACGGCGCAGCCACCGACCACGACACGCCGGCCGCCCCGGCCGCCGACCCCGCGTCAGCGGCACCCTTCGTGACGGCTGCCCACCACGCAACCCCGACGGGCCCCGCGACGGCAACTGGCCACGCCGTGCCCGCCAACGCCGCGCCGGTGGCACCGCTCGTAGCGGCCGCCCACGACGCGTCGGCAGCCGGCCGCTCCGCGCCCGCTGATCGTGCCGCGCCCACCGACCCCGCGCCGCCAGCACCCTTCACGGCGGCAGCCGGCCACGCGACGCCCTCGGGCCACGTGACGTCGGCTGGCCACGAGTCGGCAGCCGGCCACGCGACGCCCTCGGGCCACGCGACGTCGGCTGGCCACGAGTCGGCAGCCGGCC
>NZ_BONQ01000118.1 GCF_016862795.1 Dactylosporangium siamense
CCACGAGTCGGCAGCCGGCCACGCGACGCCCTCGGGCCACGCGACGTCGGCTGGCCACGAGTCGGCAGCCGGCCACGCGACGCCCTCGGGCCACGCGACACCGGCCGGTCACGAGACGGCAGCCGGCCGCGCGGTGCCTGCTGGCCATGCGACGCCGGCCAGCCATGCGACGCCCTCGGGCCACGCGACGCCGTTGGCCCACGCGACAGCGGCCGGTCACGAGCCGGCAGCCGGCCGCGTGACACCCGCTGGCCGCCACGCCGCCGTCGCAACCCCCGGCGCGGCCCGGCGGCCGGTGCGGGTCGTCGCCTTCGGCGGGGGCCACGGCCTGTCCGCCTCGCTCCGCGCGCTCCGCCTCATCCACCAGGACATGCCCCTGGACATCACCGCCGTCGTCACCGTCGCCGACGACGGGGGGTCCAGCGGGCGGCTGCGCGCGACCCGCGACATCCTGCCGCCGGGCGACCTGCGGCAGGCGCTCGCCGCGCTCGCCGACGAGGAGGCGATCGCCGAGGTGTTCCAGCACCGGTTCGCCGGCAGCGATGACCTCGCCGGGCACCCCGTCGGCAACCTCGTCCTGTGCGCGCTGATGGAGCTCGCCGGTGACCCGGTCGTCGCGCTGGACCAGGCGGCCGAGATGCTCCGCTGCGACGGGCGGGTCCTGCCCATGTCCCGGCAGCCGCTGCACATCGAGGCGGACCTGTCCGAAGGTGGCGAGGTCGTCACCGTACGCGGTCAGCACGCCGTCGCCGTCACCCTCAAGACGATCGACCGGGTCCGGTTGGTGCCGGCGACGCCCGAGGCCTGCGTCGAGGCGGTGCGGGCGACCACCGACGCGGACTGGTTGCTGTTCGGGCCCGGATCGTGGTTCACCAGCGTGATTCCGCACCTGCTGGTGCCGCAGCTCGCCGCAGCGATCTCCATGAGTGGAGCGAAGCGCCTGGTCACACTGAACCTCGCACCCGACAGTGAAACGACTGGATTGACCCTGCCGGAACACCTTGCCGCCCTGCGTCGTTACCTACCTGGGTTACATGTCGATGTAGTTCTTGCCGACGGGAAAGCCGTAGGCGACCCCGAACCGGTCCATCGTGCGGCAGAATCGCTGGGTGCCCGTCTGGTGCTCGCGCCGGTGGCCGTCGCGGACGGAGCACCGCTGCACGACCCGCACGCGCTGGCGACAGCCTTGGAACCACTGCTGAGCAGCACGACCGACAGTTCGATTGAGCCCCGCGAGGTGACGACAGAATGGCGATGACCGCTGCGGTCAAGGACGAGCTGAGCAGGGTGGACGTAGCCAAACCCTGCTGCCGGCGCGCCGAGATGGCCGCGCTGCTCCGCTTCGCGGGCGGGTTGCACATCGTCTCCGGCCGGGTGGTCGTCGAGGCCGAGCTCGACACCAACGCGGCCGCCCGCCGGCTGCGGCGGGAGGTTTCCGAGGTTTACGGGTACCAGAGCGAAATTCACGTTCTTGCCTCTGGTGGTCTGCGCAAGGCCAGCCACTTCATCGTCCGGGTGGTCAAGGACGGCGAGGCGCTCGCCCGGCAGACCGGCCTGCTCGACGTCCGTGGCCGGCCCGTCCGCGGCCTGCCGCCGCACGTCGTCTCGGCGAACATGTGCTGCGCCGTCGCGGCCTGGCGAGGCGCGTTCCTGGCGCACGGCTCGCTGACCGAGCCGGGCCGCAGCTGCGCGCTGGAGATCACCTGCCCCGGCCCCGAGGCCGCGCTCGCCCTCGTCGGCGCCGCCCGGCGCATCGGCATCACCGCGAAGGCCCGCGAGGTCCGCGGCGTCGACCGCGTCGTGGTCAAGGACGGCGACGCGATCGCCGCGCTGCTCACCCGGATCGGCGCGCACCAGAGCGTCCTCACGTGGGAGGAACGCCGGGTCCGCCGCGAGGTCAGGGCCACCGCCAACCGGCTCGCCAACTTCGACGACGCCAACCTGCGCCGCTCCGCCCGCGCCGCCGTGGCCGCCGCCGCCAGGGTCGCCCGCGCGATGGAGATCCTCGCCGAGAACGCCCCCGAGCACCTGTTCAGCGCCGGCACCCTGCGCCTGGAGCACCGGCAGGCCTCCCTGGAGGAGCTGGGTGCCCTCGCGGACCCGCCGCTCACGAAGGACGCGATCGCCGGACGCATAAGGCGTCTGCTCGCCCTCGCCGACAAGCGCGCCCGCGACCTCGGAATCCCGGACACCGAATCCGCCGTCACCCCGGAGATGCTGGTCAGCTGACCGATCCGGACGGCTCCGGTCCGTCGTGGGCGCGACCGCCGCTCCCGTCAGCCACCGGTCGGCCGTGAACGGCCTCCCTGCCACCTCCGCGGTCAGTCGCGCAGCCACGACCTGCGGTCGTGACAAGCACGCAGCCGCCGGGCGGCCGCATCCGCGCCCGCCCGGACCCTGGCCGTCCGCGCCTGCGGCCGGGCGTGCCGTCCGCGTCGTGCCGTCCGCGTCGTGCCGTCTCGATCATGAACCCCACGCTCGCGGTCGGGTCGCCGGCGCGACCGCGTGACGACTTCGATCACGCCGGGCAAGATCCGAAGCGTGTCGCCTGGCGTCGATCCCCTGGATTGCCGCCGGGTTGACGGTGGGCGGTTCACAGATCGAAGTCGTCTGGCGGTTGTCCGGGCGGCCGGTGCGCCTTCGATCACGGCGGCGTCGCGTGTGGTCCGCCGGTCAAGTGGGTGAGTCGCGAGATCCGAAGCGTGTCACCTGGTGTTGATCCCTGGGATTGCCGCCAGGTTGACCATGGGCAGATCGAATCGTCTGGTGGTTGTCCCCGAAACGGACAGTCGTCCGCGCGATCGGCATGCGCCTTCGATCACGGCGGCGTCGCGTGTGGCCGGTCGGTGGGTGGGCGGAGCGATCCGAAGCGTGTCACCTGGCGTTGATCCCCTGGATTGCCGCCGGGTTGACGGTGGGCGGCTGATCGAAGTCTTCTGGTGGTCGTGCGGGTGACTGCCCACACAGCCGGTGCGCGCCTTCGATCATGGCGGCGCTCCCGTACGGCCCGCCGGCCGGTGAAACCGCGCCCAGTTCTCACGCCGATAATCGTATTTTCGGCCGCAAAGCGGACATGCCACAGGTGCGTTCCGTCCCAAGGGGCACAACCGTCACGGCGCCAAGATCGAGTCGTCGCCCGGGTGGGTGCCTGCCCGTGGTGCCGGTCGGTCGGAACGGCCCCGGGCTGTGTGCTCAGACACCCCGACGGCAATCCGGCGGCCCCAAGGCGATAGGGTTTTCCTGTTCGGCGACGAAGCCGTCCGTATGCCGCTCCACGCGGCCGCTCCCCGCTCATGGGCCTCAGCGATCAGGCCCCCGACCGGGCGAGCCATGATCACTCACGGGCGACCGGCATCGGCAACGGCCGGCCGCGACGAGGCGAGGAGATGTGTCGAAGTGACCATCCGGGTTGGCATCAACGGCTTCGGCCGCATCGGCCGCAACTTCTTCCGTGCGGCGCTGGCCAAGGGCGCTGACATCGAGGTTGTGGGCGTCAATGACCTCACCGACAACGCGACGCTGGCGCACCTGCTCAAGTACGACAGCATCCTGGGCCGCCTGCCCTACGAGGTGAAGGCGACCTCCGACGAGATCACCGTCAACGGCAAGACGTTCAAGGCGCTCGCCGAGCGTGACCCGTCGAAGCTGCCGTGGGGCGACCTGGGCGCCGACGTCGTGATCGAGTCGACCGGCATCTTCACCGACGCCGACAAGGCCAGGGTGCACGTCGAGGCGGGCGCCAAGAAGGTCATCATCTCGGCGCCGGCCAAGGGCGAGGACGTCACGGTCGTCCTGGGCGTCAACGAGGACAAGTACGACGCGGCGAACCACACGATCATCTCCAACGCGTCGTGCACCACGAACTGCCTCGCGCCGATGGCCAAGGTCATCAACGACACGTTCGGCATCGAGCGTGGCCTCATGACCACGATCCACGCGTACACGCAGGACCAGAACCTGCAGGACGCCCCGCACAAGGACCTGCGTCGCGCCCGCGCCGCCGCGCTCAACATCGTGCCGACCTCGACCGGTGCCGCCAAGGCGGTCTCGCTGGTCCTGCCCGAGCTCAAGGGCAAGCTGGACGGCTACGCGCTGCGGGTGCCGATCCCGACCGGCTCGGCCACCGACCTGACCGTCACCGTCGGTCGTGAGACCACGGTCGACGAGGTCAACGCCGCGATGAAGGCCGCCGCCGACGGCCCGCTCAAGGGCATCCTCGTCTACACCGAGGACCCGATCGTCTCCAGCGACATCGTCACCGACCCGGCGTCGTGCATCTTCGACGCGGGCCTGACCAAGGTCATCGGCAACCAGGTGAAGGTCGTCGGCTGGTACGACAACGAGTGGGGCTACAGCAACCGCCTCGTCGACCTCGTCACGCTGGTGGGCACCGGCCTGTGAAGACGCTCGACGACCTCCTGAGCGAGGGCGTCGCGGGTCGGCGCGTGCTCCTGCGCGCCGACCTGAACGTTCCGCTCGACGGAGAAAAGATCACCGACGACGGGCGCATCCGGGCGGTCCTGCCGACGCTCAACGCGTTGCGTGAGTCCGGCGCGCGGGTCACCGTCGTGTCGCACCTGGGCCGCCCGAAGGGCGAGCCCGACCCGAAGTACACGCTGCGGCCGGTCGCGAACCGGCTCGGCGAGCTGCTGGGCAAGCCGGTCGCGTTCGCCACCGACACCGTCGGCGAAACGGCCCGGGCCGCGGTGGCCGGGCTCGGTGACGGCGACGTGGCACTGCTGGAGAACCTGCGCTTCAACAAGGGCGAGACCAGCAAGGACGAGGCCGAGCGCGGCGAGTTCGCCGGGCAGCTGGCCCAGTTCGCCGACGTCTACGTGGACGACGCGTTCGGTGCCGTGCACCGCAAGCACGCCAGCGTGTTCGACGTGGCTGCGCTGCTCCCGCGGTACACCGGCGGCCTCGTCCAGAAAGAGCTCGACGTGCTGTCGAAGCTCACGGGCAACCCTGAGCGGCCGTATGTCGTGATCCTCGGTGGCTCCAAGGTCTCGGACAAGCTCGCCGTGATCGAGGCGCTGCTGCCGAAGGTCGACAAGCTGCTGATCGGCGGCGGCATGTGCTTCACCTTCCTCAAGGCCCAGGGCCACGAGGTCGGCAAGAGCCTGCTGCAGGACGAGATGGTCGCCACCTGCGCGGACCTGCTCGCCCGGGGCGGCGACAAGATCGTGCTGCCCGTCGACGTGGTGACCGCCGACAAGTTCGCGGCCGACGCGAAGACCCAGGTCGTCGCCGCGGACGCGATCCCGGCCGACGAGCTCGGCCTGGACATCGGACCGGAGTCGGTGGTGCTGTTCGCGCAGGCCGTCGAGTCCGCGAAGACCGTGTTCTGGAACGGTCCGATGGGCGTGTTCGAGCTCGCGCCGTTCGCCGCCGGCACCCGTGGCGTCGCTGAGGCGATCACGAAGATCGACGGTTTCAGCGTGGTCGGTGGCGGCGACTCGGCCGCGGCCGTGCGTGCGCTCGGCATCCCGGAGGACGGGTTCAGCCACATCTCGACCGGTGGTGGTGCGTCCCTGGAGTTCCTCGAGGGCAAGGCACTCCCCGGCATCACGGCACTGGAGGGCTGAGCGATGGCGGAAGCGACAGGCCGCCGGCCGCTCATGGCCGGCAACTGGAAGATGAACCTCAACCACCTCGAGGCCATCGCCCTGGTGCAGAAGCTGGCGTTCAGCCTCAACGAGCAGCAGCTGACCGACGTCGAGGTGGTCGTGCTGCCGCCGTTCGTCGACATCCGCAGCGTGCAGACGCTGACCGACGGCGACAAGCTGCTCATCGGCTACGGCGCGCAGGATGTGTCGCAGCACAAGTCGGGCGCGTACACGGGCGAGATCTCCGGCGCGATGCTGGCGAAGCTCGGCTGCCAGTACGTCGTGGTCGGGCACTCGGAGCGCCGCCAGTACCACAACGAGGACGACGCGCTCGTCAACGCCAAGGTGAAGGCGGCGCTCGCGAACGGCATCGCCCCGATCCTGTGCGTCGGCGAGGGCCTGGCGGTCCGCGAGGCCGGCGAGCACGTGGGCTACACCCTCGCGCAGCTCGACGCCGCGCTCGAGAAGATCAAGACCGACGAGGTCGAGAAGATCGTCGTGGCGTACGAGCCGGTCTGGGCCATCGGGACCGGCAAGGTCGCGACCCCGCAGGACGCGCAGGAGGTCATCGGCGCGATCCGGACCCGCCTCGCGGAGAAGTACACCGGCGGCACCGCCGACCGGATCCGCATCCTCTACGGCGGGTCGGTCAAGCACGACAACGTGGCCTCGATCATCGAGCAGCCCGACATCGACGGCGCGCTCGTCGGTGGCGCCAGCATCGATGCGGAGGGTTTTGTCCGCATCTGCCGTCTCGGCAAGTAACCGCTTCTCAACGCAGCGTCGCGCGGTCCGGATTCGGGCCGCGCGACGCTGTTTTGTATCCCACCCCACGTTCCGCACGGTGTGAACGCCGCCTAAAGTGGCCTGGTCCGCAGCCCCGACACCGGGTTGCCGGACGTACCCGCGCACCAGCTCGCGCGGGATTCAAGCCAAGGCCACCCGCCACGAACGGGTCGACCATGACGAGTGGGGACGAGCATGCACGGCAAGCGTTTCGTTGCGTCGTTGGTCGGTCTGTCCCTGCTCGCCACGGCGGGGTGCAGCGACGCCGGCGCCGAGAACCAGCCGCAGCCGCCGAAGACCGGCGGGACCCTCCGCGTCGTCGTCAGCGCCAAGCCGGCCCACCTGGACCCGCAGCGCATCGCGACCGCGACCGAGGCCAACGTCAGCCGCCTCACCACCCGGACCCTCACCACGTTCCGCTCCGAGCCCGGTGAGGCCGCCAGCGAGATCGTCGGCGACCTGGCCACCGACGCCGGCCGCCCCAGCGAGGGCAACCGGGTCTGGGACTTCCAGCTCAAGGACGACATCCGCTGGGAGGACGGCTCCCCGATCACCTGCGCCGACGTGAAGTACGGCGTGGAGCGCAGCTTCTCCAGCCTGTTCAGCGTCGCCCAGCCGTACGCGAAGACGTACCTCGCCGGCACCGACAACTACGCGGGCCCGTTCGTCGGCGGCAACAACAACGGCAAGGGCCTGCAGTCCGTGCAGTGCGTCGACAACCGCAACATCAAGTTCACGCTGTCCCAGCCGGTCGGCGACTTCGGCTACACCGCCGCCATGTCCGTGTTCGCGCCGGTCCTCGCCAAGCAGGACACCAAGGGTGAATACGACAAGAAGCCGTTCTCCAACGGGCCCTACAAGCTGCAGGAGAACTCCGACCAGCAGCTCGTCTACGTCCGCAACCAGTACTGGGACCGCAAGACCGACAGCGTCCGCAAGGCGTACCCCGACAAGATCGTGATCGAGGCCAACGGCGACCTGCCGACCGTCACCTCGAACCTGATCCAGAGCGAGGGCGACTGGGCGGAGACGATCGACCTGGACAAGAACGTCGCCCCGAACTTCGTCCAGCAGGTCGTCAACGACGCCGCGCTGTCCGCCCGCGCGGTCCAGGGCAGCTACGGCGGCATCCGGTACCTGTCGCTCAACACCAAGCGGATGCCCGAGCTGGACTGCCGGCGGGCCCTCGTCTTCGCCTTCAACAAGCGCAAGTTCCGCGCGGCCCTCGGCGGCTCCGTCTTCGGCGACTACGCCAACACGATGATCGCCCCGCAGCTGAAGGCCCACAAGGACTTCGACCTGTACGACAGCACCGCCAACGTCGAAGGCAAACCCGACGTGGCGATGAAGCTGATGGACGACCAGCGCAACAAGGGCAAGCCGTGCGCCACGACGCTCACCCTGGCCATCCCGGAGCAGAAGGACATCCGGCGCCTCGCCACGACCATGGTCGAGACGTATCAGCAGATCGGCATCCAGATCAAGGTCAACGGCATCGACCCGGAGACGTACTTCGACGTCATCGGCAACCCCGCCAACGCCAATGACCTGCTGTGGGCCGGCTGGATCCCGGACTGGGCCAACGGCTCCGCCGTCATCCCGCCGCTGTTCGACGGCCGGCTGATCCCGACCAAGGCCAACGCCACCAACAACCAGAACTACGCGCTGCTCAACGACCCCGAGATCAACAACGACATCACCGCGGCCCTGGAGGAGTCGGTGCCGGAGCGGCAGTACCGGCTCTGGGGCGAGCTCGACGAGAAGATCGCGAGCCGGGCCGTCTCCATCCCGATCATCTACATGAAGGCCCTGCGGATGTCCGGCAACAAGGTCCGCGGCGGCTTCATCCACCCGCAGTTCGGCCAGCCCGACCTGTGTGCCCTGGGCCTCGTCTAATCCAGTAAGCTTCGGCGGTAGCTTTCCGCCCACCGAGAGGACGACCGCGCCATGACGGCGTTCGCCTACACCCTGATCGTGCTGCTCCTCATCACGAGCGTCCTGCTCACCTTGCTCGTGCTGCTGCACCGCGGCAAGGGTGGTGGCATGTCGAGCATGTTCGGCGGTGGTGTCTCATCCAGCCTGGCCGGCTCCTCGGTCGCTGAGAAGAACCTCGACCGCTACACGCTGCTGGTCGGCATCATCTGGTTCGCCTGCATCATCGGACTTGGCCTCTGGCTGAAAATTGTCCAGAATGCTGGTGTCTGAACACGCTCCGCGTTCTACACTCATGCGCGCGGTCCGGTCGACGGCCCGCGCGCAGGTGTTTTTCGCCCACACTCCTGCCTCCGCACGACGTCGCACCCCCCGACGAACAGGAGCGAGCAGCCGTGGCAGCTGGTAACGCCATCCGCGGGACCCGAGTCGGTTCCGGCCCGATGCGCTGGGCCGAACGCGGTGAACAGGCCCCCCGCCGCAGCATCACCTACTGGTGCGCCAACGGGCACGTGACCGAGCCCGCCTTCGCCGCCGAGATCACGCCCCCCGCCACCTGGGACTGCCCCCGGTGCGGACTTCCGGCGGGTCAGGACGAGCAGGCCCCGCCGGAGCGCCCCCGCACCGAGCCGTACAAGACCCATCTGGCCTACGTGAAGGAACGCCGCTCCGAAGAGGACGGCGAGGCGATCCTGGCCGAGGCGCTCGCCCGCCTCCGCCAGCGCCGCAACTAGCCCAGCACCCGGTTCGTCGGCCGACCCGTCGGGCCGGCCGACGGGTGCCGCCCTGATCAACCGCCGGCAACGCCGTCTGTGCGACCCCAGCCGGGATCCAACGCGGATCGAAGCCCGGCCCGCCCGCCGAAGCCGCGGGCGCCCGCTGGCTGTCCACGAGGGCGGGTCTTCGGTTCCGTCCGCTCGCCCGTTGATCCGCCTGGCGATCGAAGGCGTGTCCCGGTCGTGTGGATGGCCAGAGCTGTCCTTCGATCACGGCCGCGGGGCGCATCGAAGGCGGCACGGCTGCCGCGGGAGCTGCAGGCACGCAGTCCGCCCTCGGCCGATTCCAGCGGGCGCTCGGATTCCATGATCCGGAAGGGTTCGGGCAGCGGCCAGGAGTCGCGGAGCGAAGACTCCCGACTGCTCGTCAAAGAGCCGGGGACGCGGGAACGCCTGTCCCGGCGTTCCCGCGTCCCCGGATAAGCCTTTCTGCGAACTTCGTCCAGCCCTCGGAGCGGATCTTCCTGGTGATCGAAGCCGCGGGCCGGCCGTCCTTCGACCACGGCGGCAAGATCGCAGGACTTCGCTGGTCGTCCACGCGGCCCCCTGGCGGCCGGCCCGGAGCGTCACCTCCGCGGCCGGTGGTGCGCAAGGACCACCGGAGGAAGGCGCGGCGCGGGCTACGAGCGTGGCGCCAGGGCGTCGGTGTCGACCAGCCACAGCGTCCGCTCGCGGCCGTGCACCTTCGCCGCGGGCAGCGACGCCGCGCCGTTCAGCGCCTCGCGCACCGCGTCCGCCTTGCCGGCGCCCGACGCCAGCAGCCACAC
The DNA here is from genome assembly GCF_016862795.1 of Dactylosporangium siamense. Lineage (GTDB taxonomy): Bacteria > Actinomycetota > Actinomycetes > Mycobacteriales > Micromonosporaceae > Dactylosporangium > Dactylosporangium siamense. Next base: position 9,868 of record NZ_BONQ01000118.1, read on the forward strand.
CTCGGCCGCCGTGTTGAGGGTCGGCAGCGTGAGGGTGAGGCGGACCGGCGGTGGCTTCGGGCTGTCGTGGACGTCCGCGACCGGCCGGGGGTCGGTGAGCGCCGGGTACCCCGGGAAGAGCGACGCCACATGGCCGTCCTCGCCGACGCCCAGCAGGACGACATCAAAAACAGCGGCGGCGAGCGAGTCCGCGTAGGCCGACGCCGCCGCGGCGGCGTCGACACCGTCGGCCGCGGGCATCGGATGCACCCGGTCCGGGTCGACCGGCAGGGAGGACAGGAAGGCCTCGCGGGCCTGGGTCTCGTTGCGGTCGGGGTCGCCGGAGGGCAGGAACCGTTCGTCGCCCCACCAGAACTCGACCCGGGACCAGTTGACGGCGTCGCGGGCCGGGCTGTCGCGGACCGCGGCGTAGATCTTGGCGGCGATGCGGCCACCGGTGAGGACCACGGATGCGACGCCCCGCTCCGCCTGCGCGTCCGAGAGCCGGACGATCAGGCGGGCGGCGACGGCCTCGGCGAGCAGCTGAGGGCTGGCATGGTTGTGTACGACGGCGGTCATGAAGCGACGGGCTCCAGGGGAGTGGCCTCGGGACGCTCGGCGAGTGCCGGGTCCTTCCAGATGTGCACCCGCGGCGCGAGCCGCTCGTCGAGGCTGCTCCGGCCGGTCGCGGCCGCGAGCGCCGCCGCGTAGGGCTGGTCCGGGTCGAGGCGGCGCAGCTCCTCGGCGAGCTCCTCGCCGAGCGGACGGCGGCTCAACGGCAGGATCCGGTCGGACTGGCCGGTGCGCTGGAGGGTGGCGATGCCGGCGTTGAGGTCGCGGATGAGGTTCATGGTGCTGCCGTCGGCGAGCTCCAGGTTCACCGCCTCCATGATCTTGCCCTGGCCGCTGCGGCGGGTCGGGTGGACGCCGAGCCGGGCCTCGAGCCAGCCGCCGAGCAGCGGCGCGGTCGGGTCCGTGTCCGGGGCGATGATCTCGACCGCCTTGACGCCGATGTTGGTGGCGTCGAACGCGCCGGCGAGGAGCGTGCGCCACGGGGTGATGCGGGACCAGGACAGGTCGGTGTCGCCGGGCACGTAGTCGTCGGCGCGGATGCGCAGGTTGCCGACGGGGTCCGCGGCCTGGGCGCTGTCGGTGATGCGGCGGTCCGCGACGACACCGAGCGGGTCGTACGCGATCCGCTCCGGCGGGGCGCACTGCCACCAGGTCACCACCGGCACGTCCGGGGCGAGCAGCGGCATGACGACCGACTCGGCGTGCAGCGCGAGGCGGCCCTGCATGCGCATGACGACCGCCTCGCACGGGCCGAGGCGGCCCCCGACGACGATCTCCGCGTCGAGGCGGGACCGCTGCTGGGTGACGTCGGCGCGCACGATGATGAGCAGCCGGCACGGGTGCGCGGACGCGGCGATGGTCGCGGCCGCCTCCGCCTCCCGGACCTGCCGTTCGTCGACGACGGCGACGAGCGTGAGCGCGAGGCCGCTGGTGAGGCCCCCGGCGCTGCGGCGCTCGTTCGCGAGGGCCTTGACGACCTCGATACCGGTGGTGTCCCAAAGTCCGATCATGACGTGAATCCCCCCACTAGGCCCGGCGCCAGGCGCGGCCCTCGCGGGCCAGCATCTCGTCAGCTGCTCGCGGACCCCACTCGCCCGCGCGGTACGGCTCGGGCGTCGAACCCGCCCACGCCTCCTCCAGGGGGTCGATGACGTTCCAGCTCGCCTCGACCTCGGCCGAGTCGGGGAACAGCGTCTTGTCGCCGACGAGGACGTCGAGGATGAGCCGCTCGTACGCCTCGGGGCTGGCGTCGGTGAACGCCTCGCCGTACTGGAAGTCCATCGCGATGTCGCGGACCTCCATCGTCGTGCCGGGGACCTTCGAGCCGAACTTCAGCATCACGCCCTCGTCGGGCTGGACCCGGATGACCAGCTGGTTGTGCCCGAGCATCTCCACGTCGGTCTGGTGGAACGGCAGGTGCGGCGCCTTCTTGAAGGAGATCGCGAGCTCGGTGACCCGGCGCGGCATGCGCTTGCCGGCCCGGACGTAGAACGGCACCCCGGCCCAGCGGCGGTTCTGGACGCCGAGGCGCATCGCCACGTACGTCTCCGTCTTCGACTCCTCGGGGACGTCCTTCTCCTCGAGGTAGCCGGGGACCCGCTCGCCCGCGACCCAACCGGTCAGGTACTGCCCGCGAACCGTGTTGGTGAACACGTCCGTGGGCACCGTGATCGCATTGAGGACCTTGAGCTTCTCGGTGCGGATCGCGGTCGCGTCGAACGCGGTCGGCTCCTCCATCGCGACGAGCGCGAGGAGCTGCATCAGGTGGTTCTGCACGACGTCGCGGGCGGTGCCGACGGTGTCGTAGAACCCGGCGCGGGTGCCGATGCCGACGTCCTCGGCCATCGTGATCTGCACCGAGTCGACGTAGTTGGAGTTCCACACCGGCTCGAACAGGTTGTTCGCGAAGCGCAGCGCCAGGATGTTCTGGACCGTCTCCTTGCCCAGGTAGTGGTCGATGCGGAACACGTCCTGCGCGGTGAACGCGTCGTCGACGAGGTCGTTGAGCTGCCGGGCCGTGGTCAGGTTGTAGCCGAACGGCTTCTCGACCACGACGCGCCGCCAGCCGCCGGACTTCGCGTTGTCGGACATGCCGGTGCGTTCGAGCTGCTTGAGCACGACCGGGAACGCCGACGGCGGGATCGACAGGTAGAACGCCGCGTTGCCGGGGATGCCGGACTCGTCGTGCAGGTCGGAGAGGGTCTGCGCCAGGTGGTCGAACGCGGCGTCGTCCTCGAACGAGCCGGGCACGAACTTGATGTTGCCGGCCAGCCGGGACCACACCTCCTCCCGCCACGCGGTGCGGGCGCCGCTCTGCGCGGCCTTGCGGGCGAGGTCCTCGAAGTCGCCGTCGCCCCAGTCGCGCCGGGCGAAGCCGAGCACCGCGAAGCTTGGCGGCAGCAGACCCCGGTTGGCCAGGTCATAGACCGCCGGGATGAGCTTCTTGCGGGCAAGGTCACCGGTGACACCGAAGATGACCAGCGCGCACGGCTCGGGAATCCGAGGCAGTCGCCGGTCCTGCGGGTCCCGCAAGGGATTGGTCATCACACTCACCCTCCGAGGGCGGCCAACAGTTGGTCGATACCGGAAGTCCGGTCGGTCAGGTGCAGTCGTAGCAACGGCCGGCCCCGGTCGAGCAGGGCCTGCCGGTCGTCCGCGGCCTCGGCGGCCTGGAGTTCGCCGAACGTATAAGGACGCCCGGGCACCCGCAGGTCCGCTGTGACCGCGCCGGTGATCTGGATCGTCATTTCGGCAGGGGTACCGGCAGCGCCGCCGACGCCCGCAGCGGGCTGGACGGCTCCACCGCCCCAGGCGAACGTCACGGCGCGATTGACCCGGCCGGCGAGTCCGGTCCGCACGGAAAGGGCCGCGGCATCGCCGATCCTGTCGAGGTACGCGTGCACCGCCAGGATCGCTCCGGGCGGCACGGCCTGTGCGAACTCGTCGAGGGCACCGATCAGGGTCGTCGCGGTGACGGCCCCGTGCACCTCCACGGCCCCGTCGACGAACCTGGGCACCTGCGGCGGCAGCCCCGTGTCGAGGACCCGGAGCACCCCTTCCTGCGAGGACGGACGACCGGTGCCGGCGGGCCCCGCGCCGGGGGGCCCTGCGGGGGCGATGAGGCCGGCGACGGTGAGGGCCTGCTCCCAGGCGAGCAGCTGCGCGCCGAGCGGCCCGTTGACGGCGAGGTCGGGGGCGATGCCGCCGCCCGGCATGATCCCGGGGACGAGGGCCCCGCCGATGGTCACGCTGAGCACGTCCGGCCCCTCGTGCCCCCAGCTGCTCGGCGTCTCCAGCACGACCGCAACGGCCCGCGAGCCGGCGCCCCCTGTCGTGGCGGGCCCCGAGCCGGGAACCCGTGAGCCGGGAGGCCCCGGCGTGGTGAATCCTGAGCCGGCAGGTCCCGACGCGGTGGGCGCTGAGCCGGCGGGCCCTGAGGCAGCGGGCCCTGAGGCAGCGGGCCCTGAGCCGGCGGGCCCTGAGGTGGCGGGACCCGAGGCGGCGAGCAGGGCGGCCACCCATTCGCCGAGCCCGACGATCCCGCTGCCGTCGGGCGCCAGGGCGAACTTGTTCCGCCCTGCGTCGACGGCGGCGGCGAGGGCGGACCCGAGCGCGACGGCCGGATGCCCGAGCTGACCGGCGTGAGAGCCGGCAGAGGACCCGGCGGCGGACCCGGCAGAGAACCCCGCGGAGAACCCGGCACGTGGGGCCGCGGCGGGCAACGACACGGCCGGGGCGAACCCGGCCGGCGGCAACGCGAACCCGGCCGGCCCCGCGGCGCGCCGCGGCGGCTCAGCCAGGGCGAACGCCTGCTCGACGAGGTCGCCGATGTCGGCGCCGGCGAGACCGGCCGGCACCAGCGAGAACGCGGACAGCGCACCCGGCTGGGCGAGGAACAGCTGCGCGCCCATCTCCAGCGCGGTCGTCGCGAGGGGCGAGCCGGGGACGGTGACGAAGACGAACCGGCGGCCGAGGTCGTGGATCCCGTGGTCCTCGAACGCCTGCAGGTACGCCCGCCGGTGGCTGTCCGTCGCCAGGGGCGTCGAGGTGGGCGACGTCGAGGTCAGCACGACGACGGTGCGCTGCAACCGGTCGGCGACGGCGGCGGCGACGCCTTGGGGGTCGGTGCCGGACAGGACGGTCAGCGGCATGCCGAGGGTGCGGGTGATCGCCTCGGCCGCCCGGGCCCCGGCGAGGTCGCCGCCGAGGTTGCCGGCAAGGTCGCCGGCGACGAGGACGACGTGGTCGAGGCCGACGGCCCGCAGCTCGGTGCGGAGCGCGGTGACCCGCGGCACCACGTCGTAGTCGGGGGACCAGTCGGGCAGGGCGGTGCGGGTGTCGATCTCACCGGCGACGGCCGCGGCGCCGAACACCGTGAGTCCGGCCGCCGCGGTGACGTCGTCGAGAAGATCAGGCACCCGCACCCCCTGGAGATGACCTGCAAGATCACCAGACTACAAAAACGTGCCTTACTTGGCGGCCTCGAGCGCGGACTTCACGGTCTCGATCATCTCGTTGCCGCTGACGCTGAACTTCTCGACGCCTTCGCGCTCGAGGACCTGCACGACGTCGTCGTAGTCGATGCCGACCGCGGCGAGGGCGTCCATGACCTGCTGGGCCTCCGCGTAGGAGCCGGTGATCGCGTCGAGGCGGACCTCGCCGTGGTCGGCGAACGCGTGGATGACCGACTCGGGCATGGTGTTGACCGTGCCCGGCGCGACCAGCTCCTCGACGTAGATGACGTCGCGGTATTCGGGGTTCTTCGTCGATGTCGACGCCCACAGCGGCCGCTGCGGCTGCGCGCCGGCGTCGGCGAGGGTCTGCCAGCGCTCGGAGGAGAACAGCTCCTCGTACTTCTTGTACGCGAGCTTCGCGTTGGCGATCGCGGCCTTGCCCTTGAGCGCCTTCGCCTCGTCGGTGCCGATCTTGTCGAGGCGCTTGTCGTATTCGGAGTCGACGCGCGACACGAAGAACGACGCGACCGAACCGATCTTGGACAGGTCGTGGCCGTTGGCCTTGGCCTGCTCGATGCCGGCGAAGAACGCGTTCATGACCGCTTCGTAGCGCTCCAGGGAGAAGATCAGGGTCACGTTGACGCTGATGCCCTCGGCCAGCACGGCGGTGATCGCCGGCAGGCCTTCCCGGGTCGCGGGGATCTTGATGAACAGGTTGTCGCGGTCGACGAGCCACCACAACGCCTTCGCCTCGGCGACGGTGCGGGCGGTGTCGGCCGCGAGGCCGGGGTCGACCTCGATGGAGACCCGGCCGTCGACACCCTTGCTGGCGTCGGCGGCGGGTTTCATGACGTCGCAGGCCCAGCGCACGTCATACGTCATGAGCGTGCGCATCGCCTCGTTGACCTGCGCGTCGCGCAGGGCGAGGTCCTTCACCTGGCCGGCGTAGTCCTCGGCGGAGGTCAGCGCCTTGGCGAAGATGGTGGGGTTGGTGGTGACGCCCACGACGTGCTGCTCACGGCGCAGCTTGTCGAGGCCGCCGGTGCTCAGCCGCGCCCGGGAGAGGTCGTCGAGCCAGACCGCCACACCCGCGGCGGAGAGCTCGGCCAGCCGATCGGAACTCATCGCTATGCTCCTCTAACTCAGATGCCGGTGTCTCAGATTGCCGATGCTCAGGTGCCGATGCTCAGGTGCCGGTGGTGGTGCCGGTGATCACGCCGACCTTGGCGAGCGAGGCGTGCGCGGCCGCGACGACCTTGTCGACGGTGAAGCCGAACTGCTCGAACAACACGGTGTGGGGGGCGCTCGCGCCGTAGTGCTCGATGCTGACGGCCACGCCGTAGTCGCCGAGGATGTGCTGCCACGACATGGCGATGCCGGCCTCGACGGTGACCTTGGCCTTGACCCCGGTCGGCAGGACCTGCTGGCGGTAGGCCAGGTCCTGCTCCTGGAACCACTCCTGGCAGGGCATCGACACGACCCGGGTCGGGGTGCCCTCGGCCTCCAGGCGCCGCTGGGCGCCGACGGCGAGCTGCACCTCGGAGCCGGTGGCGATGATGATCACCTTCGGCTGCCCGTCGGAGGCGTCCTTGAGGATGTAGCCGCCCTTGGCGGTGCCTTCGGCCGACGCGTATTCGGTGCGGTCCAGCGTCGGCAGGTTCTGCCGGCTCAGGGCGAGGGCGACCGGGTGGTCGGTGACCTCCAGGGCCCGGCGCCACGCCCACGCGGTCTCGTTGGCGTCGGCCGGGCGGACCACGGACAGGCCGGGGATCGCGCGCAGCGCGGTCAGGTGCTCCACCGGCTGGTGCGTCGGGCCGTCCTCGCCGAGGCCGATCGAGTCGTGCGTCCACACGTAGACGACGGGGAGCTTCATGATCGCGGCGAGGCGCACCGCGGGCCGCATGTAGTCGGAGAACACGAGGAACGTGCCGCCGTAGGGCCGGGTCGGGCCGTGCAGCTTGATGCCGTTGAGGATCGCGCCCATGCCGTGCTCACGGATGCCGAAGTGCAGCGTGCGACCGTACTCGTTGCCGGGGAACGCCTTCGTGGCGAACTGCGGCGGCAGGAAGGACGGCTCGCCCTCCATCGTGGTGTTGTTGCTCTCGGCCAGGTCGGCGGAGCCGCCCCACAGCTCCGGCAGGACCGCGGCGAGAGCGCCGAGCGTGTCACCGGAGGCCTTGCGGGTGGCGATGCCCTTCTCGCTGGCCGGGAACTCCGGCAGCGCCTTGTGCCAGCCGACCGGCAGCTGGCCCGAGAACAGCCGCTCCAGCAGCGCGGCGCGGTCGCCGGCGGTGTCCTTCCACGCCTCGAAGCCCTTGTCCCACTCGGCGTGCAGCTCGCGGCCGCGCTCGATCGCGGCGCGGGTGTGCGCGAGGACGTCGTCGGACACCTCGAACGTCTGCTGCGCGTCGAAGCCCAGGATCTGCTTGGTCGCGGCGACCTCGTCGGCGCCGAGCGCCGAGCCGTGGATCTTGCCGGTGTTCTGCTTCTTCGGGGCGGGCCAGCCGATGATCGTGCGCAGCGCGATGAACGACGGGCGCTCCGTCTCGGCCTTCGCGGCCTGGATCGCGTCCCACAGCGCCTCGACGTCCTCGGCGTAGACGCCGTCGCCCGCGTCGTGGCCGGCGCGCCAGTCGACGGTCTGCACGTGGAAGCCATACGCCGCATACCGCGCGGCGACGTCCTCGCTCTTGGCGACCTTGGTGTCGTCCTCGATCGAGATCTCGTTGTCGTCGTAGATGAGGACGAGGTTGCCCAGCTTCTGGTGGCCGGCGATCGCGCTGACCTCGTGGCTGATGCCCTCCTCGATGTCACCGTCGGAGGCCACCACGTAGACGTGGTGATCGAACAGGCTCTCCCCGACGGCGGGCTCGGGGTCGAACAGGCCACGCTCGCGGCGGGCCGCCATCGCCATGCCGACCGCGTTGCCGATGCCCTGGCCGAGCGGGCCGGTGGTGGTCTCCACACCGGCGGTGTGCCCGTGCTCGGGGTGCCCCGGGGTGAGCGAGCCCCACTGCCGCAGCGACCTGAGGTCGTCGAGGCTCAGGCCGTAGCCCGAGAGGTACAGCTGGATGTACAGCGTCAGGCTCGAGTGTCCACAGGAGAGCACGAAGCGGTCGCGGCCGATCCAGTTCGGGTCGGTCGGGTCGTGCCGCATGACCTTCTGGAACAGCAGGTAGGCCGCGGGTGCCAGGCTCATCGCCGTGCCGGGGTGGCCGTTGCCGGACTTCTCGACGGCGTCCATGGCGAGGACCCGCACCGTGTCGACCGCTCGGCGGTCGACGTCGGACCAGGAAAGCCCCGACCGGGAAATCTCAGGACCCTTGACCTCTTCAGCGCTCACGGCTGTGCTGCTCCTGTCGAACGAGGGATAGCAGGGCTGTTCAGATCGACCCTACCCACGAACGGGTAGCCCCACGCGCAGTCGACCATGTTTCGGACATCGGCGACACTGCCAGAGATACTGCCTGCGGCAACGGTAGTCGATGGCCGCATGTCCGTTCACCGCTGCGCGACTGCCCGGATGTGTGATGTCGGCGGCAAACCCGGATCGGTTCAGCCCTGCGCGAAACTTTTGCTGGGACGGCACGGCCACCCGCCGCGCAGCCGCCACACGGCCGCCGTCCCCCGGTCGCACGGAGGCGTCCGCCGATGTGGTGGGGTCCCGCTCTGGCCTGCGTTGATCCTGTTCTAGGATGCGAGAGCCCGCCGGTCTCGGCGGGACCCTCGGTTCCGCCCTACCCCTGCCGCGCCGTATTCCGGCCGCGGCCGGTGCGGCAGGCGGGCCAGGTGTGGCCGAGCCGGAAGGTGGCTATCCAGACGTGACGCAGCTCGTCGACCGCACGGCGGTCCCCCAGAGCCAGAGCGCGTCCGGCCCGGTCCGCCCCACGACGGCAGCGGCACTGGCCCGGGCCCAGCAGGAGCAGGCCGCCGACCGCCGGGCCGGGTTCGGCGCCGTGGTCAAGGCCTATGTCTCGCTGACCAAGCCCCGCATCGTCGAGCTGCTGCTCATCACGACCGTCCCGGCGATGCTCCTCGCGGAGCGTGGCGTGCCGTCGCCGTGGCTGATGGCCGTGGTGTTGATCGGCGGCTCCCTGGCCGCCGGCGCCGCCAACGCGCTCAACTGCTACATCGACCGCGACATCGACCCGCTGATGAAGCGGACCTCGCGCCGCCCCCTCGCCACGCACAGCATCACGCCGCGGGCGGTGCTGATCTTCGGGCTGACCCTGGCGGCGCTGTCCACGGTGTTGATGGCGACGTTCACCAACCTCCTGGCGACGCTGCTCACCGTCGGCGCCATCGCCTACTACGACCTCGTCTACACGCTGTGGCTGAAGCGCACCACCCCGCAGAACACGGTCTGGGGCGGCGCGTGCGGCGCGGCGCCGGTGCTGATCGGCTGGGCCGCGGTCACCGGTGGGCTGGCCTGGCCGGCGTGGGTCATGTTCGCGGTCGTCTTCCTGTGGCAGCCGCCGCACTTCTACGCCCTGGCGATCAAGTTCAAGGACGACTACGCCCGCGCCGGCATCCCGATGCTGCCGGTCGTGGCCAGCATGCGCCGGGTCGGCCTGGAGACGGTGATCTACAGCTGGCTGACGGTGGCCGCCTCGGTGGCGCTGTGGCCGTTCGGGATGACCGCCGTCTACGGGGTCGTCGCGGTCGTCGTGGGCGCGTTGCTGCTGCTGGAGGCCCACCGGCTGGACGGCCGGGCCCGCCGCGGCGAGCCGCTCAAGCCGATGCGGCTGTTCCACTGGTCGGTCACGTATCTCACGCTGCTGTGCGTGGCGATCGGAGTAGACGTCTTCATCCAGTGATTTCGTTGCACCCCGGGCCGGATCAGATCCGCGCCGGGGGCGACTTGACCGCTGCGAAATGCCGACCTAAGCGGGACTTAACCCAGAAACGCCCGAATTCTTGGCACACCGCGCGTCGGCCTACTTCACGTGATGCATGTCTCTCGTTGGGTCATGAAAACAGGCGCCTGAATATCCGGTTTTAACGGGTTCTGTCGGGGCAAAAAGAACCCCAGATGAACTAAACCTGTCAGTAACTACGGTCACACCAGGACCGTGGTTCACCCACGAGTGGCGGGTTACCCCTTTAGTGTGGCCGTCATGGCAGATGGTTCCGATACGACGATGACCCTGAGCCGCCCGGTGCCGGGCAGCCTGATCTCCGGCATCAAGTCCTTCGCGGACGACCACGGCGGCGCCAAGGCAGTCATCGAGTACGTCGGCCGGCGCGGTGCCCGCATCGTGCTCGTCGGGGAGGACGGCGTCTGGGGCGACCAGATGGCCGAAGGCACTGACATTGCACGATCCGCCTGCGTGCAGGCCGGTGTGAAGATCGAGAACGGCTGGGAGCGCGAGCTGCTCGAGCAGATGCGGCCCAGCAACGACCTCTGGCGCTCCATGGGGCGGCGTGTCCTTTCCCGCTGAGGTCGGTATCTTCGCTGCGTGATCATCGAACAGTCATGTTCCGCGACCCGGGCCGGTGCCCGGGTCGCTCTCGTTACCTGCGCCAAGCTGCCCGACCTCGACCCTGACGACCAGAGCCTGGTGCCGGCCCTCGCGGCCGCGGGCATCACCGCCGTCCCCACCGTCTGGGACGACCCCGCCGTCGACTGGTCCGGGTACGACCTCGCCGTGGTGCGCAACACCTGGGACTACCCGCGGCGCCGGGCCGAGTTCACCGCCTGGGCCGGATCCGTGCCGCAGCTCGCCAACGCGGCCGACGTCATCGCCTGGAACACCGACAAGCGCTACCTGCGCGAGCTCGCCGAGGCCGGCATCCCGATCGTCCCTACGACGTGGATCGACCCCGGTGACCCGGTCGACCTGCAAAAAGACGGCGAGACCCAGGGCGAGATCGTGGTCAAGCCGGCCGTGAGCGTCGGCAGCGTCGACACCGGCCGCTACCGGCTGCCCGAGCAGGAAGACCTCGCGGTCGCGCACGTGCGCCGGCTGCAGGACGCCGGGCGGCTGGTCATGGTGCAGCCGTACCTCGCCGACGTCGACACCGCCGGCGAGACGGCCCTGCTGTTCATCGGGGGCGTGTTCAGCCACGCGATCCGCAAGGGCCCGATCCTCACCGGCCCGGACGAGGGCGTCGACACCCTGTACCAGGAGGAATCCATCACGCCGAGAACACCGTCGCCGGCCGAGCACGCCCTCGCCGAACGGGTCCTGGACGCCCTGCCGTTCGACCGGTCCGCGCTGCTCTACGCCCGCGTCGACCTGCTGCCGACCCCCTCCGGCGACCCGGTCGTCATCGAGGTCGAGCTGACCGAGCCGTCGCTGTTCCTGACCACCGCCGCCGGCGCCCCCGACCGGCTCGCCGCCGCGATCGCCGGCCTGCTCCCCGCGGCCCGCCGGTGAACATCTTCGAGGCGGTCCTCCTCGGCTTCGTCGAGGGCCTGACCGAGTTCCTGCCGATCTCCAGCACCGGCCACCTCACCATCCTGGAGAAGCTCCTCGGCTACTCGATCGACGACCCCGACATCACCGCGTTCACGGCGATCATCCAGACCGGTGCCGTCCTGGCGACCGCGATCTACCTGCGCCGCGACATCGCCCGGATCGTCCCCGCGTTCTTCCGCGGGCTGTTCGACAAGACCCGCCGCGACAACGCCGACTACCGCTTCGCCTGGTCGGTGATCCTCGGTTCGATCCCCGTCGCGGTCATCGGCCTGCTGTTCAAGGACCAGATCGAGACCACGCTGCGCAGCCTCTGGTTCGTCGGCGGCGCCCTCATCGCGTTCTCCGGCGTCATGTGGTTCGCCGACCGGGCCGCCACGCAGCAGCGCCACGAGGCCGAGGTGACGTGGAAGGACACCCTGATCATCGGCACCGCCCAGGCCCTCGCCCTCATCCCCGGCATCTCCCGCTCCGGCGCGACGATGTCGGCGGGCCTGCTGCGCGACTTCGACCGGGTCACCGTCACCAGGCTGTCGTTCTTCCTGTCCATCCCCGCGCTGCTCGCCGCCGGCGTCCTGCAGATCGCCGACGAGCACGACAACATCGCCTCCGGCGTGGGCTGGCCCGCCACGATCACCGCGACCCTCGTCAGCGGCGCCGTCGGCTACCTGGCCGTCTCGTGGCTGCTGAAGTTCGTGGCGCGGCACACCTACACCGTCTTCATCGTGTACCGGGTCGCCCTCGGCACCCTCCTGCTCGTCCTCGTCGGCACCGGCACGATCGAAGCCACCTGAGACCCGCCCTAAACCCCCGCTCCGGGCCGCCGATGTACCTCATGTGAAACGGCGGCTCGGTGCGGCGTTCGTCCTGGCCGCGGCACTGCTGGCCGGCGTCGCCGGGTGCGGCGTGCTGCCCGGCCTCGGCGGCTCAGGGGCCGGCTCAGGGGCTGGCTCAGGTGCCGGCTCAGGGGCGAAGAAGGGCGGCAAGGTCCTCGACCTGCCGCAGAAGACGGTGTACTCGAAGGGCGACGCCGTCGACCCGTCCGCCGGGATGACCACCGGCGCGCCGGTCCGCGGCCCCCTCGCGTCGATCTCGCCGCTGCCGAAGGTCAGCCGCAGCTACCCGACGCCGAGCATGAGCCCGACCGAGTGCACCGGCGTGGTCCGCCCCGGCGTCATCAACGGCGCGTCGGTGGTCCCGAACACCACGTCCGCGACCGTCAGCTGGTGGAACGTCGGCGATCCCAACGTCGTGGAGTACCAGCTGACGTGGATGTCGCAGGAGCTGCTGACCGGGCCGCAGCCGGGCTGGACGTGGCAGTCGGTCCCGGTGGGGAAGGGCTGCACGCGGGTCACGGCGACGGTCACCGGGCTGATCTCGCAGACCCCGTACGTCTTCGTCGTGCACGCGCTGCTGAGGAAGTACGAGTCGCTGCCGCCCACGGCGCCGGAGATCGCCCGCTCCGAATCCGTGCGGATGCTCTGACCCCCGCTACCGTGGTCGGGTGCGTGACGTTCCCCAGTTGGTCCGACCCGCCGGTGTGGCCGGCATCGACCTGCCGCTGCTCACCCACTACGACCCGGACGGCCGGCGCACCGCGCTGACCGCCGCCGAGCTCGGTGGCTGGGCCGCCCGCACCGCCGGTCTGCTGCACGACTGCGGCCTGGGCTCCGGCAGCCGCGCCGCGGTCCTGCTGCCGCCGCACTGGCGCACGGCCGCAGCCCTGCTCGGCACGTGGTCGCTGGGGGTGGCGGTGTCGTTCCACCTGGCCGCGACCGCGGGGCTGCCGGCCGCCGGCCCGGACGCGGGCGTGCCGTTCGACGTGGTGTTCGCCGCCCGGGAGCGGCTCGGCTCGTGGCTGGAGGACATCCCCGAGGCGCCGCACCGGTTCGTCGTCGGGACCGACACTGCCCGTGACCCGCGCGACGTCATCGGCTGGCGCGACTTCGAGGCGGAGGCGGCCCGGCACCCGATGGCCGTGCCGGCGCCCGCGCTGGTGCGGACCGGGTCGGCGGCCAGCGGCGACGGCACCACCTACGGGCAGTGGGGCAGCATCGCCCGGGAGATCGCCGAGCGGCAGGACCTGCGTGCCGGCGACCGGATCGTCATCGACGCCACCGAGCACGAGCACCCGGTGAAGTGGCTCCTCGCCCCGCTGTCCGTGGGTGCGTCGATCATCCTGTGCACGGACCCGGCCCACCTCGACGGGATCGCCGCCGCCGAACAGGCCACCCGGGTGTTCGGGCGGCCCGCCTGAACGGCCGGCACGGGCCGAACACAGGTCAGAAGCGGCGGGCCGGCAGGTCCGCCTCGATGCGCGCGGCGGTGGCGACCAGCGGCGGCACCAGCGAACGCCGGATGGACTCGATCGAGTTGCGGCTGGCCGCGGCGGAGATGTTCAGCGCCGCCACCGTCCGGCCGGTCCGGTCCCGGATGGGCGCGGCGACGGACCGCAGCCCCTCCTCGAGCTCCTGGTCGACGAGCGCCCAGCCCTGCGACCGGGCCCGGTTGATCTCGGTGAGCAGGGCGGCCGCGGTGGCGACGGTGCGGGCGGTCAGCCGTTCCAGGCGGACCTTCGCCAGGTAGGCGTCGAGCTCCTCCGGGGGCAGTCCGGCGAGCATGACCCGCCCCATCGACGTCGCGTACGCGGGGAAACGGGTGCCGACGCTGATCGCCACCGTCATGATCCGGGACGTGGGCACCCGGGCGACGTAGACGATGTCGTCGCCGTCGAGGACGGAGACCGACGATGACTCGTTCACCTCGGCGACGAGGGACTCCAGGTGGGGTTCGGCGACGGCGGGCAGCGACAGGCCCGACAGGTAGGCGTACCCGAGTTCGAGGACCCGCGGGGTGAGGGAGAACTGCCGGCCGTCGCTGCGCACGTAGCCGAGCTCGCTCAGGGTCAGCAGGAACCGCCTGGCGGCGGCCCGGGTGACGCCGGTCGCGGCGGCGACCTCGGTGAGGGTCAGCTCCGGCCGGGCGGCGTTGAAGGCGCGGATGACGGCCAGCCCGCGTTCGAGCGACTGGACGAAATCCGGGCGCGGCGCGGAAGGCTCCATCACGGGCCCTTCGCGTGCGCCTGGAGTGCGCGGTCCACCAGTACACCAGCGGCATCGGGGGACTCATCCGACCTGGTGGTGCGGCTGAGGTTGGCGCGCATGACGTCGGGGTGCACGAGCAGCCGTTCGAGGGCCGCCCGCAGCCACGCGGCCGCGGAGCCGGTGCAGACGAGCAGCTCCCGCAGCGGCCGCCACTCCGCGTGCCAGGCCCCGGCGGCGCGTTCGTGTTCGTGCGCCATCGCGGCGAGGAGGCTGGCGACCAGGCCAGGCGCCGAGCCGGCGCTGCCGAGGGCGCAGACGGCGGCGACCGGGTTGCGTTTGTGCGGCATCGCCGACGAGCCGCCGGGGCTGCCGTCGGAGGCCTCGTCGACCTCGTCCTGTGCCATGAGGGTCAGGTCCCGGGCGACCTTCGCGACGATCCCGGCGGCGGCGCCGAGGGCACCGGCGAGGTCGGCGACCCGGGTCCGTTCGGTGTGCCAGGGCAGGACCGGTTCGGTGAGGCCGAGGAGCGTGGCGAGGCCCTCGACGACGTCGGGCCCGTCGTCGCCGAACGGGGCGAGGGTGCCGGCGGCGCCGCCGAACTGCACCGCGAGCCGCTCGCGCCGGACCTGCTCCAGGCGCCAGCGGGCGGCGTCGAGGCCGCTGAGCCAGCCGGCGGCCTTCAGCCCGAACGTGGTCGGCACCGCCTGCCGCAGCAGCGTGCGGCCGATCATGCGGGTGTCGCGGTGCTCGCGGGCGAGGCGGGCGGCCAGCTCCGCGCACGCGGCGAGGTCGGCGAGCAGCGGCCGCAGCGCCTGCGACGCGACCAGCATCCCGGCGGTGTCGAGGATGTCCTGGCTGGTGGCGCCGAGGTGGACGGAAGGGCCGGCCGGGCCGGCGAGCGCCCGCAGCGTCTCGACCAGGGGCACGACCGGGTTGCCGCTGGCGGCGGCCCGCGCGCCGAGGTCGGCCGGGTCGAAGTGCTCGGGTCGGGCGCAGCCGGCGATCGCGTCGGCGTCCGCCTGCGGGATCAGCCCGCTGAACGCCTGGACCTGCGCGAGGGCGGCCTCGACCTGGAGCATCGCGGTCAGCCACGCGTCGTCGCCGACGGCCGCGGCGACCTCGCCGCGGGCCAGGACGCCGTCAAACAAGCTGGAGGTATGCGGTTTCATGCTCGCCCTGACGGTGGGGGTGTGGACCGGTCCGACTCTATCGAGCTGCCCGCCGATGATCTCCGACATCGCCGGATGTGTCACGTGTTCCCTTCGTGAGGGCCCGCAGGGCCACGAGCCGTGAGGGCCCGCAGCGCCGCGAGCTCCACCGCGCTCGGCGGCGGGGTGTCCGCCAGATCCGGCGCGACGGCCAGGTCCCAGCCGGTCGCGGCGCGGGCCTGCTCGACGGTGACCCCGGGGTGCAGGTGGGTCAGCCGTAGCGCGCACGTCGCCGGGTCCGGGGCGAGGATCCCGAGGTCGGTGATGACCAGCACCGGCCCGCGGCCCGGCAGCCCCAGCGCGGCGCGGCTGCCGGGACCGTCGCCGTAGCCGACGGAGGTGCGGAAGGCGACCCGTGGCACGAACGTCCGGCTGGTCTGGCGGAGCACCACGTACACCTCCCGGCACGACGCGGCGATCTCCGGTGCGCCGCCGGCGCCGGGCAGCCGGACGCTCGGTGTGTCGTAGGGGCCGATGACCGTGGTGTTGATGTTGGCGTGCTCGTCGATCTGGGCGGCGCCGAGGAACCCGACGTCGATGCGTCCCGGTTGGAGCCAGTAGTTGAACATCTCGGGCACGCTGACGACGGCGTCGGCGGTCTCGGCGAGCTCGCCGTCGCCGATCGACAGCGGCGGCCGGGTCGGCCGGGCCCCGATCGTGCCGGACTCGTAGACGAGCACCAGGTCGGGGCTGCCGGTGCGGCGGGCGAGGTTGGCCGCGACGCTCGGCAGGCCGATGCCGACGAAGCACGCGGTGCGCCCCCGCAGCGCCCTGGCGGCGGCGACGGTCATCATCTCGTCGGGGCTCACCGGGCTGCTGGTCACAGGGCCGGTCACAGGGCCGGTCACAGGGCCGGTCACAGGGCCGGTCACAGGGCCTCCAACCAGGCCGTGAACGCCGCCCGGTCGCGGCTGACGGCGTCCCAGGCCCGGTACGCGTCGTTGTCGCGGTCGTAGTACCCCTGCGCGTAGGACGGGCGGGCGCCGCCGGGCACCGCGGCGACGGCGGTGACGACCCAGGACGGCAGGACGACGGCGCCGGGCCGCGGGTCGAGGGTGTCGACGACCTCCTCGACCGTGACGAGGCTGCGGCGGGCGGCGAGGACGGCCTCCTTCTGCACGCCGGTGATGCCCCACAGCTGCACGTTGCCGCGCCGGTCGGCGCGCTGGGCGTGGATGACGGTCACGTCGGGGTTGAGGGCCGGCACGGCGGTGAGGACCTCGCCGGTGAACGGGCACTCGATCGGCCGGACGACGGTGTGCGACGACAGGTCGGTGCCGTGATACCCGCGCAGGACCGCGAACGGCAGGCCCGACGCGCCGGCGACGTAGCGGTTGGCCATCCCGGCGTGGCTGTGCTCCTCGAGCTCCAGGGGGAGGGGCCACTGCCGCTCGACCGCGTCGCGGAAGCGGTGCAGCGAGCCGACGCCGGGGTTGCCGCCCCACGAGAAGACCAGCTTGCGGGCGCAGCCGGCGCCGATCAGCTGGTCGTACACGAGATCGGGCGTCATGCGCACCAGCGTGAGGTCGCGCCGGCCCTGCCGGATGATCTCGTGCCCCGCGGCGACGGGGATGAGGTGGGTGAAGCCCTCGAGGGCCACGGTGTCGCCGTCGCGGACGAGTGCGGCGACCGCCTCGGGCAGCGCCATCAGGTCGGCCACACCCACCCCTTTGCGGAAAGTTCGCACAGCGAACAGATGTTCTCAGAACGGAAGCCTAGGAACCTTGCGCGTCCACCGTCAAGCGTTCTACGGTCGGCACCAGGTTCGACCAACGCACAGAAGTTCGTCATCCGAACACCCCATATCCGGATGGAGCCTCGATGCGCCGCCTCGCCATACCCCTCGCCGTGTTGCTGCTCGCCGCCGGCTGCGGCGGCAACTCCGGCACCCCCACGCCCACCCCCGCCGCGCCGGGCCAGCCCGACAAGGTCGCCGCCGGGGTCATCGCGATCGTCGACGTCGCCCCCATCTACCTGGGCAAGCAGAAGGGCTTCTTCAGCGGCCGCAACATCGACCTGGACCTGCAGACCAGCCAGGGCGGCGCGGCGATCGTGCCCGGCGTGGTCAGCGGCCAGTTCCAGTTCGGCTTCAGCAACGTGACGTCGCTGATCCTGGCGAAGTCGCGGGGCCTGCCGATCAGGATGGTCAGCAACGGCGTCGCCTCGACCGGCAAGGACGGCGCCGACTTCGGCGGCGTGCTCGTCAAGGCCGACAGCCCGATCCGGTCCGCGAAGGACCTGGCCGGCAGGACCGTCGCCGTCAACACGCTGAAGAACATCGGCGACACCACCGTGCGCGCCTCGGTCCGCAAGGCCGGCGGCGACCCCGCGTCGGTGAAGTTCGTCGAGCTGGCCTTCCCCGACCAGCCGGCCGCCCTCGCCGCCGGCCGGGTCGACGCGATCTGGGTCGTGGAGCCGTTCGTCACCGCCGCGAAGGCGCAGGGCGCCCGCCTCGTCGCCTCCAACTACGTCGACGCCGCGCCCGACCTCACCGTGGCGGCGTACTTCACCTCGCAGGAGCTCATCGCGAAGAACCCCGACCTGGTCAAACGGTTCAAGGAGGCGATGGCGGAGTCCCTCGCGTACGCCGCCGCGCACCCCGACGAGGTCCGCGCGATCATCGGCACCTACACGCAGATCGCCGCCGACGTGACCACGAAGATCACCCTGCCGGCCTGGCCCGCGGAGATCAACAAGGCGTCGGTGCAGACCCTGACCGACCTCGCCGTCCAGGACAAGCTCCTCGAGAAGGCGCCGGCACTGGACGAACTGCTGCCGTGAGGGGCCTGCTCGGTGCCGCCGGGTTCGTGGCGCTGCTGGAGGCGGCGCCACGGCTGGGGCTCGTCCCGGCCGCGTACCTGCCACCCGCCAGCCGCATCGCCGCCGCCCTCGGCGAGGAGGTGCGCCACGGGACGTTCTGGGTCGCGCTGCTGGACACCCTGCAGACCTGGGCGTACGGCCTGGCCGTCGCCGTGGTCTGCGGGGTCGCGGCCGGGATGCTCATCGGCTCGGTGCCGCTGCTGCGGGTGCTGACCTCCTCGACGGTGGAGTTCCTGCGGCCGATCCCGTCCGTCGCGCTGATCCCCCTCGCGGTGCTGCTGTACGGCACCGGCCGCACGGCGACGCTGCTGCTGGTCGTGTACGCGTCGTTCTGGCAGGTGCTCGTCCAGGTCCTGCACGGGGTCGCCGACGTCGACCCGGTCGCCCGCGACACGGCCCACAGCCTGCGCCTGTCGCCGTGGCAGCGGCTGCGGACGCTGGTGTGGCCGACGGCGCTGCCGTACACGGTCACCGGGATCCGGCTGGCCACGTCGGTCGCGCTGATCCTGACCATCACCGGCGAACTGATCATCGGCACCCCGGGCCTCGGCAAGGAGATCGCGGTCGCGCAGAGCAGCGGCGCCGTCCCCGCGATGTACGCCCTGGTCGTGGTCACCGGCCTGCTCGGCGTCGCGGTCAACCTCGCCACCAGGTCGGGGGAGCGGCGGCTGCTGCGCTGGCACCCGTCCCAGCGGGTGGCGGTGTGAAAGCGCTCAAGGTCATCGCGCTGCCGGCGGTGCTGTTCGCCGGCTGGTGGGTGCTGTCCGCCGGCTCGAAGGACTTCTACCGGCCGCCGCTGCGCACCATCCTGGTCGCGTTCGCCGACACCTGGTTCGGCGCGCGGATCGCCGACGACGTGCTGCCGAGCCTCGCCCGGCTCGGCGCCGGCTACGCCGTCGCGCTGGTGCTCGGCATCGCCGCCGGCGTCGTCATCGGCCGGCACCCGGCGGTGCGCGAGACGGTCGAGCCGGTCCTGGAGTTCCTGCGGGCGGTCCCGCCGCCGGTGCTGGTGCCGATCCTGATCCTGGTCGCCGGGATCGGCGACCTGATGAAGGTCCTCGTCATCGTGTCCGGCTGCGTGTGGCCGATCCTGCTCAACACGGTCGAGGGGGTGCGCGCCGTCGACGGTGTGCTCGCCGACACCTGCGCGGTCTACCGCGTCCCGCCGGTGCGGCGGATGGTGCTGCGGGCCGCCTCGCCGCAGATCGTGACCGGCGCCCGGCAGGCCCTGTCGATCGGCGTGATCCTCATGGTGATCAGCGAGATGTTCGCCGCGCGGAGCGGGCTCGGGTTCACCGTCGTGCAGTTCCAACGCGGGTTCCAGATCCCCGAGATGTGGAGCGGCGTGCTGCTGCTCGGCCTGATCGGCGTCGCCCTGGCTGCTCTGTTCCGGCTCGTCGAACGCTCGGTCCTGCGCTGGTACCACGGCCAGCGGGCCGCCGAGAAGCAGCACTGAGAAGGAGTGGTGATGCTGGAGGTCAACGGGCTTCGGAAGGTGTACGACGGGCATGGCCGGCGGGTGGAAGCCCTGGCCGACCTGACGTTCAAGCTCGACGACGGCGAGTTCGTGTGCCTCGTCGGTCCGTCCGGCTGCGGCAAGACCACGCTGCTGCGGTGCGTCGCCGGGCTGCTGCGGCCGACCGCCGGCGAGGTCAGGGTCGCCGGCCGGCTCGTCACCGGCCCGCCGGACGGGCTGGCCGTGGTGTTCCAGGAGTACGGCCGCAGCCTCTTCCCGTGGCTGCGCGTGCACGAGAACGTGGGGCTGCCGCTGTCCGGGCCCCGCAAGCCGGGCCTGGGCAAGGAGGCCCTCGCCGCGGTCGGGCTGGCCGAGGCCCGCGACGCCTACCCCTGGCAGCTGTCCGGCGGGATGCAGCAGCGGGTCGCGATCGCCCGCGCCATCGCGTTCGAGCCGAAGGTGCTGCTGATGGACGAGCCGTTCGCGGCCGTCGACGCGCAGACCCGCGCCGACCTCGAGGACCTCATCCGCGAGGTGTGGCGGCGCCTCGGGGTGACGCTGCTGTTCGTCACCCACGACATCGACGAGGCGGTCTACCTGGGGCAGCGGGTCATCGTGCTGTCGGCGTCGCCGACCACGATCCTCGACACCCTCGACGTGGACCTGCCGGCCGGACGCGACCAGCTGACGACCCGGGCCGCACCGCGGTTCACGCAGCTGCGCGGCCGTGTGTACACCCACATCCAACAGGCGAGGACATCATGACCGAACTGCTTGACCCGCGCCCTCTCGGCGCCGGTCTCCGTGACGTCGTCGAACCGGCGACGGGTGCCGTCCTCGGCCGGGTCGGGCTGGCCTCGACCGCCGACGTCGACCGGGCCTGCCGGGCGGCCACGGCGGCCCAGCCCGCCTGGGCCGCTACCAGTTTCGAGGAGCGGGCCGGGGTGCTGCGCCGGGCCGGCGCGCTGTTCGAGTCGCGGGCCGCCGACGTGGACGAGTGGCTGGTCCGGGAGGCCGGTTCGGTGCCGGCGAAGGCGGCCGTCGAGACGCACGTCGCGGCGCAGGAGTGCTACGAGGCCGCCGCGCTCGCGTCCCGCCCGCTCGGTGACATCCTGCCCAGCGCCCTGCCCCGGCTCAGCCTGGCCCGCCGGTCACCGGTCGGGGTCGTCGGCGTCATCGCCCCGTTCAACTTCCCGCTGATCCTCGCGATCCGTGCGGTCGCGCCGGCGCTCGCCGTCGGCAACGCGGTCGTGCTCAAGCCGGACCCGCGCACGGCCGTCGGCGGCGGGTTCGCGATCGCCGCGCTGCTGCGCGAGGCCGGGCTGCCCGACGGGCTGCTGCACGTCCTGCCCGGCGGCGCCGACGTCGGCGCCGCGCTGGTCGCGCACCCGGCGACCAGGGTCATCGCGTTCACCGGCTCCACCGGCGCCGGCCGGGCCGTGGCCGAGCTCGCCGGGCGCCACCTCAAACGGGTCCACCTGGAGCTCGGCGGCAACTCGGCCCTGGTGGTGCTGCCCGACGCCGACCTGGACCTCGCGGTCTCCGCCGGGGGCCTGGAGCTCCTACCTGCACTCGGGGCAGATCTGCATGACGGCGGGCCGGCACCTGGTGCACGCGTCCATCGCCGACGACTACGTGGAGCGCCTCGCCGCGCACGCCGACGCCCTGCCGGTCGGTGACCCGTTCACCGGGAAGGTGGCGCTCGGCCCGCTCATCGACGCGGGCCAGCGGGACAAGGTGCACCGCCTCGTCGAGGCGACCGTGGCGGACGGGTCCTGGCTGGCCGCCGGCGGCACCTACGACGGGCTCTTCTACCGCCCGACCGTCCTGGACCAGGTCCGCGTCGACGCGCCCGCCTACCGGGAGGAGGTCTTCGGGCCGGTCGCGCCGGTCGTGCGGTTCAGCAGCGAGGACGAGGCCGTCGCGCTCGCCGCCGACTCCGGCTACGGGCTGTCGCTGGGCATCCTCACCGGCGACCCGATGCGGGGGCTCGCCCTCGCCGAACGGATCCCGACCGGCATCGTGCACGTCAACGACCAGACGGTCAACGACGAGGCGGTCGCGCCCTTCGGCGGGGTCCGCGACTCGGGGACGGGCTCCCGGGCCGGGGGCGGATCGAACGCGGACGCATACACCGACCTGCGGTGGATCACGGTCCGCGGCACGATCGCCCCCTACCCGTTCTGACCGTTACAGGAGGATCGTTACAAGAAGTCCGTGAAGCCGGGGCGGAAGCGGTCGTCCGGCTTGCCGAACGCGGTGAACACCAGCCCACCCCGCGGCTCGACCCCGGACAGGTGCTCCGTCATGCGGTTCTGCTCAACGACACATGCCAATGCCTCTTGCAGGTCCGACTCGAGCTGGTGGACCGCCTCTTCGAGGTCCTCCTCCTTGCGTGACCAGTCGATATCCGCCTCGCGGAGCTGTTGTCCGGCCAGCTTGGCGATGACGTCAGGGTCATTGACCGCGACTTCCAGGCGGCAGTAGATCTGCATGATCAGCGGTTCCTGTTGCCCCATTGCAGAAGAGTTACACATAAAATATCTGTGGCCAAAGATCGTGCAGATGAATTTACAACCCGGCAATGTGTGTTTTGTGCCTTTAAGGTGCAGACCATGGTGTCGTTCATTCGCAACGTTTCCTTCGACTGCGCCGATCCCTACGCCCTCGCGTCCTTCTGGGCGGGCGTGGTCGGCCACCCCGTCCACCCCGACTGTGCCCCGGGCGACGAGGAGGTCGTGATCGAGCCGTCCGAGGGTCCCAGGCTGTATTTCCAGGCCGTGCCGGAGCCGAAGACGCTGAAGAACCGGGTGCACGTGTGCCTGCAGCCCGGCGACCGTCCCCGCGACGCCGAGATCGACCGGCTGCTCGCGCTCGGCGCCGTCCTCGCCGCCGACCATCGCAACGCCGACGGCAGCGGGTGGGCGGTCCTGCTCGACCCGGCCGGCAACGAGTTCTGCGTCACCCGGTCCGCCGCGTCGTGAAGATCCTGTGCGGGTCCGGTGCAGGGCGGTGCGGATCCGGCGCCGGCTGCGGCAGGGTCGGGGCGTGCCCGCGACCCTGCCGACGCATCCCCTGGCCGTCCTGCCGCTGAAGCTGTGGCGGCCGCGCTGGTTCGACGGGGTCGCCCTCGCCGTCGGTGCGACCGCCCCCGACATCGCCTACGCCCTCGGCAACGCCTTCATCGTCCGCAGCCACACGGTCGCCGCGATGTTCTGGTGGGGGCTACCGGTCACGGTGCTCGTCAGCCGGCTGATCCGCCTCGGCGCGCCCATCGTCGCGGCGCACCTGCCGGGGTCGTTGCGCGAGTTCGGCGCGCTCCGCGGGGTGCGGCACCCGTGGTGGGTCACCGCGGTCTCGGCGCTGCTCGGCGACGCCAGCCACCTGCTGTGGGACCTGGTCAGCCACCCGAACCCAGGCGTGATCGCGTCGTGGCGCGCCGTCCGCGACGTCAGTGACTACGCCGCGCTGCTGCTGTTGCCGTTGTTCCTCTGGCACGTGGGAAGCCGCCATCTCGTCCGCACCTGGCACGGCCCCGCCCCGGCCGTCCCGCGCCGGCCGATGCTCTTCTGGTCGGTGGCGGTCGAGGCGTTCGCGGCGGGCGCGTTCGTCACCGCGACGCTGGACTACTGCGGTCCGCACGTGTTCATCGTGCGGCTGATCGTATCGGCGGTCATCGCTCTGCTGGCGGCGTCCGTGGCACTACACTTCGGGCGTGCTCCTGGAGACAGACCGGCTGCTGTTACGGCGGTTCCACGCGGGTGACGCCGCCGCACTCGCCGCCTACCGTTCGGATCCGGACGTCGCCCGGTACCAGTCGTGGGACGCTCCCTACCCGCTCGGCGACGCCCTCGCGTTCGTGGCCGAGACCGCGCGCCTGGACCCGGAGCGGGAAGGCTGGTTCCAGTACGCGGTGGAGGGCCGCGACAGCGGGCTCCTGCTCGGCGACGTCGGCGTCAACCGGGGCGACGGCGGCCGGCAGGCGGAGATCGGCTTCACGTTCGCACCCGCCTTCCAGGGCCGCGGCTACGCGACCGAGGCCGTCGGCCGGGTGGTGCGGCACCTGCTGGTGGAGGAGGGCCTGCACCGGGTGCACGCGTCCCTCGACGCCCGCAACGAGCGCTCGGCCCGGCTCCTGGAGCGCCTCGGCTTCCGCCGCGAGGGCCTGCAGGTGCGGGCGAGCTACTGGAAGGGCGAGTGGACCGACGACCTGCTCTACGCGGTGCTGGCGTCGGAGTGGGGCGCGTAGGTCCTTTCGCTCTGTTCGACGTCCTTCACCCGGGGTGTCACGGACAGCAGCAGGCCCAGCGTCGCGGTCCAGACCAGGCAGGCGCCGAGCATGTGCAGCAGCACGACCGGCCAGGGCAGCCCGGTGAAGTACTGCACGAACCCGACGACCCCCTGACCCAGCTCGACCAGCAGCAGCACCGCGGCGGCCCGGGTGACCCGCAGCGGCGCGCCGAGCGCGCGCAGGCCGAACCACATCGCCAGGGTCAGCCCGACGAGCACGAACACGGCGTCGCCGTGCAGCTGGGAGACCGTCTCCGGGTCGAACCCGGTCCGGGCGGCCCTGGTGTCCCCGGAGTGCGGCCCGCTGCCGGTCACGATCGTGCCGAGCACCAGCACCGCGGCGGACACGGCGGTGACCACGACCCCGCCGGTGCGCATCGCGGCCGGCGCGGTCCAGCGCGGCGGGACGTCACGGGTGCGGTGCCAGAACACGTACGCCAGCGCGATCAGCACCATCGACGCGAGGAAGTGCGCCATCACCGTCCACGGGTTGAGCGCCATCCGCACGGTGATCCCGCCGAGGACGCCCTGGAACGCGATGCCGGCCATCATCCACACGGCGGCCTTGAGCAGCCCCGGCACCCGGCGCCGCTGCCGCCACGCGGCGGCGAGCGCGACGACCGCGATCAGCCCGAGCACGAACGTCAGGGTCCGGTTGCCGAACTCGATGAGCCCGTGATGCCCCATTTCCTGGGTGGTCACGTAGGACTCTTCGGTGCACCGCGGCCACGTCGGGCAGCCGAGCCCGGACCCGGTCAACCTGACCAGGCCCCCGGTGCAGACGATCCCGACATTGGCGACCAGCGTTGCGAGGGCCGCCCGGCGCAGCACCACAGGCCGATCGAGCAGCGACAACAACATCCCCAGCACGCGGCCGATACTACGCGCGGCTACATATCCCGCCCCGCCGCGGTCGCTCACGCCGCCGCGGGCCCGCTCTGCCCGTGCCGGTCGAGGTATTCGCGCACTGCCCTGCGCACGATGCCGGACCGGCCTTCCCTGTCGTTGCCGGCCACCTCGTCCATCTCCGCCAGCAGTGAGGGCGGCATCCGGAACGCCGTGGTCTTCATGATCTCGTCGCCCTGCGCGTCGACCACGGCGATGCGCGTGTCCGCCGGCATCGCCGATGCCAGCCGCATCAACTCGACGGTGTCGTTGTGCATGAGCCAGTCGGCGATCTCGTCGTGCGTCATGGCTGTGAAGTCGGGCAGGCTCATGGGGTCTCCTTCAGCCAGAAGCCGCGCTCGGCGGCTCGCATCGGCCGGGCGAGATAGATCCTCCACCACAAGCCATGCTGCTGTGATCGAAGTCGTGTCGTGGTCGTCCGGGCGGCCGTGGGGCGACTTTGGTCAACGGGGCGGCTGGGGCGTTTGTGCTGGTTGGGTTAGTAAGGCGAGGCTTACCTTCCGTGCGTTGGATCACCCGTGGGGCGGTTTGCCAGTGTCGGGGGAATTACGTAACGTTGGTGTTGTGAAAAACGTGGAGGTGGCGCAGGGGTCTGCTGCCGCTGACGCGTGCCCGCCGCTTGACGTGCGCACCCGTGACCGCGTCACGGAGCTGCTGCTGCAGCAGGGGTCCGCCACGGCGACCGAGCTCGGGCTCGCCCTCGGGCTGAGCGCGGCCGGGATCCGCCGGCACCTCGACGCGATGCTCGCCGAGGGGCTCGTGGAGAGCCGGGAGCGCCCCGATCGCGGGCGCCGGGGGCGTGGCCGGCCGGCGCGGGTGTTCACGCTGACCGCCGCGGCGCGCGAGTCGCTGCCGCACACCTATGACGATCTTGCCACGTCGGCGCTGCGGTGGATCGCCGAGCACCACGGGCCCTCGGCGGTGGCGGCGTTCGCCATGGCGCAGGTCGCCGGGCTCGAGGAGCGCTGCAAGTCGGCCATGGCCGAGGCCGGCGACGACCCGCTCGCCAGGGCCGAGGCCCTCGCCAAGGCGCTGACCGCCGAGGGCTACGCTGCCGGCGCGACGACCATCGCGACCGGTGGGCAACTGTGCCAGCACCACTGCCCGGTGGCGCACGTCGCCGCCGAGTTCTCCCAGCTGTGCGAGGCCGAGACCCAGGTCATCTCCCGCCTGGTCGGCACGCACGTCCAGCGCCTCGCGACCATCGCCAACGGCGATGGCATCTGCACCACCCACATTCCGGCACCGGTT
This sequence comes from Dactylosporangium siamense, assembly GCF_016862795.1. Classification (GTDB taxonomy): domain Bacteria; phylum Actinomycetota; class Actinomycetes; order Mycobacteriales; family Micromonosporaceae; genus Dactylosporangium; species Dactylosporangium siamense. The sequence goes on from NZ_BONQ01000118.1 coordinate 36,268, forward strand.
CCCGGTGCCCGTCCCGATAGGCAAAGGAACGTGAGATGACCACTGCCGATCAGCTTGCCGGCCTCGGCCGGTACGAGTACGGCTGGGCCGACTCGGACAGCGCGGGTGCCTCGGCACGCCGCGGCCTCAACGAGGACGTCGTGCGCGACATCTCGGCGAAGAAGAGCGAGCCGCAGTGGATGCTCGACCTGCGCCTGAAGGGCCTGCGCCTGTTCGACCGCAAGCCGATGCCGGCGTGGGGCGCGGACCTGTCGCACATCGACTTCGACAACATCAAGTATTTCGTCCGCTCGACCGAGAAGCAGGCGGCGAGCTGGGAAGAGCTGCCCGACGACATCAAGGCGACCTATGACCGGCTCGGCATCCCCGAGGCGGAGAAGCAGCGCCTCGTCGCCGGCGTCGCCGCGCAGTACGAGTCGGAGGTCGTCTACCACCAGATCCAGGAGGACCTCGAGAAGCAGGGCGTCGTCTTCCTCGACACGGACACCGCGCTGCGTGAGCACGAGGACGTGTTCAAGGAGTATTTCGGCACCGTGATCCCGGTCGGCGACAACAAGTTCGCCGCGCTGAACACCTCGGTGTGGTCCGGCGGCAGCTTCATCTACGTGCCCAAGGGCGTGAAGGTGGAGATCCCGCTGCAGGCGTATTTCCGGATCAACACCGAGAACATGGGCCAGTTCGAGCGGACGCTGATCATCGTCGACGAGGACGCGTACGTCCACTACGTCGAGGGCTGCACCGCGCCGATCTACTCCTCGGACTCGCTGCACTCCGCGGTGGTGGAGATCGTGGTGAAGAAGGGCGCCCGCTGCCGCTACACCACGATCCAGAACTGGTCGACCAACGTCTACAACCTGGTCACCAAGCGCGCCGTGTGCCACGAGGGCGCGACCATGGAGTGGATCGACGGCAACCTCGGCTCCAAGGTCACCATGAAGTACCCGGCGGTCTACATGGTCGGTGAGCACGCCAAGGGCGAGGTCATGTCGGTCGCGATGGCCGGCGAGGGCCAGCACCAGGACGCGGGCGCCAAGATGGTGCACGCCGCCCCGCACACGTCGAGCACCATCGTGTCGAAGTCGATCGCCCGGGCCGGCGGCCGCACCTCCTACCGTGGCCTGGTCCAGGTCCTCGAGGGCTCGCACCACTCCCGCTCGACGGTGAAGTGCGACGCGCTGCTGGTGGACACGATCTCCCGCTCCGACACGTACCCGTACGTCGACATCCGCGAGGACGACGTGTCGATGGGGCACGAGGCGACGGTCTCGAAGATCAGCGACGACCAGCTGTTCTATCTGATGTCCCGCGGCCTCACCGAGGACGAGGCGATGGCGATGATCGTGCGCGGCTTCATCGAGCCGATCGCCAAGGAACTGCCCATGGAGTATGCGTTGGAGCTCAACCGGCTCATCGAGCTGCAGATGGAGGGCGCTGTCGGATGAGCGGCCAGCGAAGCGGCTCGGGCCGCGCATCGTGTGTCAGTTTCGGCTCAGGCCGACGCTGGAGCGCAGCGGAGGCGGCGGCATGAGCGCTCCTGCACTCGTTCCACCGAAGACCCGCGCGCAGCAGGTCCGTTCGTTCGACATCGCCGACTTCCCGGCCCTCACCGGCCGGGAGGAGGAGTGGCGGTTCACCCCGCTCAAGCGCCTGCGCGGCCTGGCGACCGAGGTCGCCGGAGCCGGCGCGTCGGCGCCGAAGGTCGAGGTCGGTGAGCTGCCGGCGGGAGTGACCGTCGACAGCGTCGACCTGCGGATCGGCGCCGCGCTGACGCCGTTCGACCGGATCAGCGCCCTCGCCGCCGGCGGGGCCACCGAGTCGCTGGTCGTCGCCGTCGCGGCGAACGCCGTGCCGGAGACCGCGGCCGTGGTGCGGCTGGTCGGTTCGACGACGGAGGTCGCGTTCGGCCACACCGTCGTCGAGGTTGGCCGGCTCGCGGAGGCGACCGTCGTGCTGGAGCAGGTCGGCACGGTCACCCTCGCCGACAACGTCGAGGTGATCGTCGGCGACGCGGCCCGGCTCACGCTGGTCACCGTCACCGACTGGGACGCCGACGCGGTGCAGGCCCAGCACGTCCGCTTCCTGATCGGCCGCGACGCCGCGGTCACGCACGTCCAGGTGACGCTCGGCGGCGGCGTCGTGCGCCAGTACACCAGCGTCGACTACACCGGCCGGGGCGGCGAGATCGACGCGTTCGGGCTCTACTTCGCCGACGCCGGCCAGCACCTGGAGCACCGGCTGCTGGTCGACCACTCGGTGCCGGACTGCCGCAGCTTCGTCTCCTACCGTGGGGCGCTGCAGGGCCAGGACTCGCACACGGTGTGGGTCGGCGACGTGCTCATCCGGGCCGAGGCGACCGGCACCAGCACGTATGAGATCAACCGCAACCTGGTGCTGACCGACGGGGCGCGTGCCGACTCGGTGCCCAACCTGGAGATCGAGACCGGCGAGGTCGTCGGTGCCGGCCACGCGAGCACCACCGGGCGCTTCGACGACGAGCAGCTGTTCTACCTGATGTCCCGGGGCATCCCCGACGACCAGGCCCGCAAGCTCGTGGTCCGCGGCTTCTTCGCCGAGCTGCTGCACAAGATCCCGGTCGAGTCGCTGCGCGACCGGCTGGGTGAGGTCATCGACTCCCGGCTCGAGGCGGCCGGCGCATGATCAAGGTGTGCGCGGTCGGTGACGTGGCGAAGGGGACGGTGCAGCAGTTCGAGGTCGAGGGGACCGAGATCGCGCTCGTCCACGCCGACGACGACAACTTCTACGCCGCCTACGACGAGTGCTCGCACGCCTCGGTCGCGCTGTCGGAGGGTGAGGTCGAGGGCTGCACCCTGGAGTGCTGGCTGCACGGCTCGCGCTTCGACCTGCGCACCGGCGAGCCGAGCGGCCTGCCGGCGACCGAACCGGTCCCGGTCTACCCCGTCGAGATCCGCGACGGCGACGTGTACATCGACTTGAATCCCAGTAACGGAGTGACGAAGTGAGCACGCTGGAGATCAGCAACCTGCAGGTGTCGGTGAAGCTGCCCGACGGCGAGCTGAAGCCGATCCTCGCCGGGGTCGATCTGACCGTCCGGGCGGGGGAGACCCACGCCATCATGGGCCCCAACGGCTCCGGCAAGTCCACCCTGGCGTATGCGATCGCCGGCCACCCGCGCTACGAGGTCACCGGTGGCTCGATGACCCTCGACGGGCAGGACGTGCTCGCGATGACCGTCGACGAGCGGGCCCGCGCCGGGCTGTTCCTGGCCATGCAGCACCCGGTCGAGGTGCCCGGCGTCTCCGTCGCCAACTTCCTGCGCACCGCGAAGACCGCGATCGACGGCGAGGCGCCCAAGCTGCGCACCTGGTCCGGCGAGCTGCGCGGCGCCATGGAGAAGCTGCACATGGACCCGGCGTTCGCCCAGCGCAACGTCAACGAGGGCTTCTCCGGCGGCGAGAAGAAGCGCCACGAGATCATGCAGCTGGAGCTGCTGAAGCCGAAGATCGCGGTGCTCGACGAGACCGACTCGGGCCTCGACATCGACGCGCTGCGGGTGGTCAGCGAGGGCGTCGGCCGGGTCCGTGAGGGCGGCGACACCGGCCTGCTGCTGATCACCCACTGGACCCGGATCCTCAAGTACATCAAGCCTGACCAGGTCCACGTCTTCGTCGGTGGCCGCATCGTCGAAGAGGGCGGGCCGGAGCTCGCCGAGCAGCTCGAGGCCGAAGGCTACGAGCGCTACCTGGCGGGTGCGGACTCCGCGACGCACGCATAGGGGAATCATGAACGCGCTGGATGTTGACGCGGTACGCAAGGACTTCCCGATCCTGGATCGGGAGGTCAACGGCAACCCGCTCGTCTACCTCGACTCCGGGAACACGTCGCAGAAGCCTCGCCAGGTGATCGACGCGGTCCGGGAACACTACGAGCTGCACAACGCCAACGTCGCCCGGTCCGTGCACACGCTCGGCACCGAGGCGACCGAGGCGTTCGAGGGCGCCCGCGAGAAGGTCGCGGCGTTCGTCGGAGCGGGCACCGCGGCCGAGATCGTGTTCACGAAGAACTCGACCGAGGCGATCAACCTCGTCGCGCACGCCTTCACCGCCGGTGCGCAGGACCCGCGCCTGCGCCTCGGACCCGGTGACGAGATCGTCATCACCGAGATGGAGCACCACTCCAACATCGTGCCGTGGCAGCTGCTCGCGCAGCGCACCGGCGCGACGCTGCGCTGGTTCGGCCTCACCGACGAGGGCCGGCTCGACCTGTCCCGGCTCGAGGACCTGATCAACGAGCGCACGAAGCTCGTCTCGGTGGTGCACTACTCCAACCTGCTCGGCACGATCAACCCCGTCGACGTCCTCGTCGCGCGGGCCCGGCAGGTCGGCGCGCTGGTGCTGCTGGACGGCTCCCAGTCGGTGCCGCACATCCCGGTGGACGTGACCGCGCTCGGCGCCGACTTCGTCGCGTTCACCGGCCACAAGATGCTCGGCCCGACCGGCATCGGCGCGCTCTGGGGACGCTTCGAACTGCTCGACGCCATGCCCCCGTTCCTCGGCGGCGGCTCGATGATCGAGACCGTGGCGATGACCGGCTCGACGTTCATGCCGCCACCCGCCCGCTTCGAGGCCGGCACCCCGCCGATCGCCGAGGCGGTCGGTCTCGGCGCGGCCGTCGACTATCTCAGCGCCGTCGGCATGGACGCGATCCAGGCGCACGAGAAGCAGCTCACCGCCTATGCCCTCGACGCGCTCGCGGCGACGCCGGACGTGCGGGTCATCGGGCCGACGGACACCGCCGACCGCGGCGCGACGATCTCCTTCACCGTCGACGGGATCCACCCGCACGACGTCGGGCAGATCCTCGACGACGAGGGTGTGCAGGTCCGCGTCGGGCACCACTGCGCGCGGCCCACCTGCGTGCGCTTCGGCGTGCCGGCGACCACGCGGGCGTCGTTCTACCTGTACACCACCATCAGCGAGATCGACGCGCTGGTGCGGGGGCTCGAGCGGGTGCGGAAGGTCTTCGCATGAAGCTCGACCAGCTCTACCAGGAGATCATCCTGGATCACTACAAACGGCCGCACGGCCGTGGCCTGCGCGAGCCGTTCGACGCGGAGGCCCACCACGTCAACCCGACCTGCGGTGACGAGGTGACCCTCCGCGTGTCGATCAAGGGCGACACCGTCGCGGATGTCTCCTACGAGGGCATGGGCTGCTCGATCAGCCAGGCCTCCGCGAGCATCCTGCACGAGCTGCTCAAGGGCGGCACGGTCGAGGAGTCCTTGCGCCGGCACGAGGCGTTCGCCGAGCTCATGGGCGGCCGCGGTCAGGTCGAGCCGGACGAGGCGGTGCTGGAGGACGCGGTCGCGTTCGCCGGCGTCGCGAGGTACCCCGCGCGGGTCAAGTGCGCGCTGCTGCCGTGGATGGCGTACAAGGACGCGCTCGCCAGGGCCGTCCCGGAAGAGGAGAAGGCATGACCGCGGTGCTCGCCGACATCGAAGAGGCGATGAAGGACGTCGTCGACCCCGAGCTGGGGATCAACGTCGTCGATCTGGGCCTCGTGTATGGCATCCACGTCGACGAGGACAACGTCGCGACCCTCGACATGACGCTGACGTCCGCGGCCTGCCCGCTGACCGACGTCATCGAGGACCAGACCCGTCAGGCGTTGACCACCGGCCCGGGTGGAGGCCTGGTCAGCGACATCCGGATCAACTGGGTGTGGCTGCCGCCGTGGGGCCCGGACAAGATCAGCGACGAGGGCCGCGACCAGTTGCGTGCCCTCGGCTTCAACGTCTAGCGGACTTGGTCGGGCACTGGCAGATGTAGTCGGTGATGCCGTTGAGGCCGCCGACCCGGTGCTCGACCACGTCCACCTCGGCGCGCTTCGCGACCCGGAACCGGAACGACTCCGGCAGCTGGTCGACCTTTGTCGCCGCGACGAGGTCCGGGGCGTCGCTGAAGTCCCGCTTGAACCGCTCCCAGGCCACCTCTTTGGTCTCGAAGACCAGGCAGTAGACCTCGGGGGAGGCCCGCAGCGCCCGGTCGATCTCGGCGGTCTGCTCGTCGGTGCGGCCCTCGCGCAGGAACACCGACACGTCGACGCCGGGCCGGTCGCAGCCGCCGCCACCGACCATCTGCGGCGGGGCGTCGCCCGGCGCCAGCCGCCACGCGGCCGCGCCGCCGCCGGCCAGCGCGACGGCCAGCACGGCCGCGCCCGCGAAGGCCCGCCGGCGCCGGTTGCGGGACGCGGTCGCGTGGACCGCGGCCACCCCGTCCGGCCGGATCGCCTCATGGGCCAGTTCGTATTCGGCACGCAGCGCGTACCGGAGATCGTCTGTCATCGTGGCACCTCTCGGAAGTCGTCGAGACTGGCGGCGAGGGTGTGCCGGGCCCGGTAGAGCCAGGTGCGGACGGTGCCCTCACGGACCCGGCAGATGTCGGCGACCTCGGCCACCGGCAGCCCGACCAGGTAGTGCAGCACCACCGCCCGGCGCTGCCCGTCGGGCAGCTCCGCGAGCGCGTCCCGGATCGCGATCCGGTGCTCGCCCGGCGCGGATACCGGCTCGACCAGGATCAGCCGCTGGTGCGTCAGCGCGACGCGCAGGCGGCGCAGCCGCGACGTGGCGAGGTTCCACGCGACCCGGCGGATCCAGGCGGCGGGCTCCTCGTAGCGGCTGATCCGGTCCCAGCGCTGCCAGGCGCGCACGAACGCCTCCTGGGTCAGGTCCCGGGCCTCGTCGAGGTCGCCGAGGTACACGCTGAGCTGTGCGGCGATCGGCCGGAACTGCAGCGCGTAACACTCGGCGAACCCGTTGGCATCCCTCATGCAGACATCACGCCTGACGCCGTCGAAAGGTCACAGCCAAGGTCACACGACCAGGACCACCGCGAGGACGGCGATCACGGCGCTCGAGGTCAGCGCCGTCCACAGCCGGCCGCGCGGACCGGTCAGGACCCGGCCCAGGAGGGTGCCGCCGCCGGCGATCAGCAGCTGCCAGCTCGCCGACGCCACGAACGCGGCGAGGACCCACACGGTCTCGCCGGCCGGGGACAGGCCGTCGTCGGCGCGCCGGCCGAGGACCAACGCCCCGAAGTAGACGATCGTCGCCGGGTTGAGCAGGGTCAGGCCGAGCAGGGCGAAGTACGCGCCGGCCGGGCGGCTCATCCTGCCGTCGGCCTCGTGAGCGCGCGCAGCGTCGTGCCGGTGGCTGAGCGAGGCTACGGCAGTCTTGATGGCGAGCAATGCCAGTACCGTCGCCGCGATCCAACGCAAGGGAGTCGAGATCGGCTCGATCAGCCCCGCGAGGGCGGCGCCGCCGAGCACGGCGACCACCGCGTAGATCCCGTCGGCGGTGGCGACCCCGAGCGCCGCGCCGGCGCCGGTCCTCCAGCCGGTGCGGGCGGCGAGGCCGGCGATCAGGGCACCGATGGCGCCGACCGGGACCGCCACCCCGTAGCCGGCGAGCATCCCCGAGAGGACGACCTCGCCGAGCCCGGCGCTCACGACCGCTGCTTGCGGCTCGCCTCCGTCAGGACGCCGGCCTGTCGCTTGGTCCCGTCGCCGGAGCGGGCGGGGACTGCGGGGCGGCATCTGGTCATGGCGAGCATCATGCCGACGGGTCCGCCGGGTCGCCACCGATATTCTTCAGCGCCTCCCGCTTGGACAATCCGGACAGGTCCGGGTGGTCGGCGACGAAGCGGCGGACCGCGGCCGGGTCCGTCCTGGCGTATTCGCGCAGGGCCCAGCCGATCCCCTTGCGGATGAAGAAGTCCTTGTGATGGCGGTGTTGGCCGGTGTACGCGAAGAGCCGCGCACTGTCCGTCGCGGCCTTGTACCGCAGCTGGTGCAGGATCGCGGTGCGCACGACCCACAGGTCGTCGTCGCCGATCCACGCGTCCATCGGGGTCTGGTCGGCGCGGACCACGGGCCCGACGACGTTGGCGGCGAGCGCGTCGACGGTGTCCCACCACGGCTTCGTGGTGATCAGTGTCTTCAGCGCGGGCAGGTCGTCGGGGGTCAGTGTCCTGGCGTGGCGGGCCAGCAGGTCGCAGGCGAAGTACTGGAACTCCCGCTCCGGCATCGCCCAGCAGGCCTGCGCTGTTCGCAGGGGGTGCTCGTCCTTGAGGAACGGCTTGGACAGCTGCCGCCGCAGCGGGCTGGGGAGGCCGAGGAACTCGAACTGGTCCCGCATGTAGGCGCGCATCGCCGCGGCCTGGCCGGGGGCGGCGTGCTCCCGGAAGGCCGCGGCGATGTCGTCGATTTCGGTCACAGACTGCTGGTGGAGAACGTGTCGCACAGCTTCGGGTCGCCCTTGTCGAAGCCGATCTTGAACCACTTCTGGCGCTGCGCGGACGTGCCGTGGGTGAACGCGTCGGGGTTCACGCCGCTGCCGGACTTCTTCTGGATGGTGTCGTCGCCGATCGCCTGTGCCGCCTCGAGCGCCTCGTCGATGTCCTGCTGGGTGATGGACTTGAAGAGGACCGCGTCGCCTTCCTTGTCCTTCGTCTCGGTGGCGTGGAAGGCCCAGGTCCCGGCGTAGCAGTCGGCCTGCAGCTCCAGGCGCACCGAGCCCGAGGTGGGGCCGGTGTCGCCCGGCTGGACCTTGGCGTTGGTGCCGAGCAGGTTCTGGATGTGGTGGCCGTACTCGTGGGCGATCACGTAGGGCGCGGCGAACTCGCCCTTGGCCCCGAAGCGGCTGGACAGCTCGTTGTAGAACGTCAGGTCGATGTAGACCTGGCTGTCCGAGGGGCAGTAGAACGGCCCGACGCCGGAGTCGGCCTGGCCGCAGCCGGTGTTGACGGCGCCGTTGAAGTAGTTCGTCTTGGCCGGCTGGTACTGCTTGCCGAACGCCTCCGGCAGCTCCGTCTTCCAGTACGCCTGGACGGAGTTGATGTAGAGCAGGTTGCGGCAGTCGGCGTCGTTGAACCGGTCCTTGTTGGACTTGTCACAGCGCTTCTCGATGTCGCTGTTGTCGGCCTGCTGGTCGCCGCCGCCACCACCGCCGAGCAGGCCGCTGCCGAAGAGCCCGCCGCCGCCGCAGACCACCAGGGCCAGGACGATCAGGGTGATGATGAGGCCCATCTTGCCGCCCCCGCCCCCCGGGATGGGGATCGGGATGCCGCCGAGGCCACCGCCACCGCCACCGCCGCCACTGGTCGAGCCGCGCAGGTCGTTGACCTGGCTGCTGTCGAGGTCGGCATCGTCGTTGAACTCCATGGCACACCTCTTCGTACGGGGGGACCTTGCGGGGATCGACCGGTGTCTGCTTCGAGCGGTACCCGATGATCTTGTGACGTAATCGTGTGGCGGGCTCGCGCGGTGCGCACGGTACGATATGCGGGTGACTTGCATGCCTCGCACTCAGAGGGAGTGACCCCGGTCCCGCACCTGGAGTCTGTCCATCTTCCCCTTGAATATTGCGAGAGCGAGTCTTTCCTGTGATCACGACCACGGGTCTTGAGCTGCGCGCGGGTGCGCGCATCCTCCTCAGCGACATCAGCCTGCGCATCCAGCCCGGCGACCGCATCGGTCTGGTGGGGCGCAACGGTGCCGGCAAGACCACCACCCTGAAGGTCCTCGCGGGCGAGGGCACCCCGCACGCGGGCGCGGTCGAGCGCCGCGGGCCGGTCGGCTACCTGCCGCAGGACCCGCGCACCGGCGACCTGGAGGTCACCGCCCGGGACCGGGTGCTGTCCGCCCGTGGCCTGGACACCATCTACGCCGAGATGAAGGCCCTCGAGGAGCGCCTCGGCGACGACGAGCGGCTGATCCGGCGGTATGGGCAGCTCGAGGACCAGTTCGCCGGCCTGGGCGGCTACGCGGCCGAGGCCGAGGCCGCCCGGATCTGCGCCAACCTGGGCCTGCCGGACCGGGTCCTCGCGCAGACCATCGGCACGCTGTCCGGTGGTCAGCGCCGCCGCATCGAGCTGGCGCGCATCCTGTTCCGCGACGCGGCCGCGACCGGGGGCGGCATCCTGCTGCTGGACGAGCCGACCAACCACCTCGACTCCGACTCCATCTCCTGGCTGCGCAACTTCCTGTCCAGCCACAAGGGCGGCCTCGTGGTGATCTCCCACGACGTCGAGATGCTGGACGCGATCGTCAACAAGGTCTGGTATCTGGATGCCAACCGCGCCACGATCGACTTCTACAACCTGAACTGGAAGCTGTACCAGCAGCAGCGCGAGACGGACGAGAAGCGCCGCAAGCGGGAACGGGCCAACGCCGAGAAGAAGGCCGGCGCCCTGTTCGCGCAGGCCGACAAGATGCGGGCCAAGGCCACCAAGACCATCGCCGCGCAGAACATGGCCCGCCGCGCCGAGCGCATGCTGGGCGACCTCGAAGAGGTCCGGGTCTCCGACAAGGTGGCGAAGGTCCGCTTCCCCAACCCGAAGCCGTGCGGCAAGACCCCGCTGACGGCGTCCGGGCTGTCGAAGACCTACGGCTCGCTCGAGATCTTCATGGACGTCGACGTGGCCGTCGACCGCGGCTCCCGGGTGGCGATCCTCGGGCTCAACGGCGCCGGCAAGACCACGCTGCTGCGGATGCTGGCCGGCGAGCTGACCCCGGACAGCGGTGAGGTGCACGAGGGGCACGGCCTCCAGCGCGGCTACTACGCCCAGGAGCACGAGCAGCTCGACGTCGACCGCACGATCCTGGAGCTGATGCGCTCCGCGGCGCCGGACCAGAACGACACCGAGCTGCGCAAGATCCTCGGTGCGTTCCTGTTCACCGGCGACGACGTCGACAAGCCCGCCGGGGTCCTCTCCGGCGGGGAGAAGACCCGGCTGGCCCTGGCGACGCTGGTCTGCTCCGGCGCCAACGTGCTGCTGCTCGACGAGCCCACCAACAACCTCGACCCGATCAGCCGGGAGCAGGTCCTGGACGCGATCGCGCGGTATCCCGGGGCGATCGTGCTCGTCACGCACGACCCGGGCGCGGTGACCGCGCTGAAGCCGGACCGGGCGATCCTCCTGCCCGACGGGGTCGAGGACGCGTGGAGCGACGACCTGCTGGAGCTGGTGGAGCTGGCCTGATCACCATGGGGTGATCAATGCGGCTTCCACGACGATCGCGAGGGCCGCCCCTACCGCTGTGAGCAGCAGCGGGGTCGGGGGCAGCTCGCCGCCGGGCTTCTCCGGCGCGACCGCGGCGACGGTCAGCCACGGGAAGAACGGCAGCCACGCGTGCTCGACGCCACCGCGGGCCAGGCCCGCCGCGATCGAGAACACCACTGCCGCGCCCGCGCCCACCAGGAAGGGCCAGGCGGCGGTGTTGCGGACCTTCCGCGCGCTGGCGACGATCGCCGGGCCGGTGGCGAGCAGCAGCACGACCACGCTGATCGCGCTCCACCACAGCACCGACCGGTAGGGCGCGACCCGGCTGGCGTAGTCGGTCTCGGCGGTGACGAGGCCGTCCGCCCAGCTGAAGCCGAGCAGCTGCGCGGTCAGCACGGGGGCCAGGGCGCCGATGCCCGTGACCACGTTGAGGAACGCCCGTCTGCGGGCGAAGTAGATGAACACGATCGACAGGCCGAGCCACGGCGCGGAGTACGAGAACAGCGCCGCGATCCCGGTCAGCAGGCCGGCGGCGAGCGCCCAGCCGGTGGCTTTCAGCCCGCGGACCTTGGTGCGGCTGGCCCGCAGCCCCGCCACGATGGCCGCCGCGCCCAGGGTGGCCACCAGGCCGTCCAGGCTGACCGCCACCCAGATCGCGTACGGGGCCAGCACGAGCACCGGCAGATACCGCCGCGCGGCCGCTTCGCCGACCGAGTCACGGACCGCCGACAACACCAACGGAATCGTCAGCGCCGATAGGGCGGTGATCAGGAATCCGAGGACGACGTGGTTGTCGACACCGATTTGGTCGGCCAACCACAAAAACAGTACGGGGCCGGGCGGATGGCCCCGGGACGCGACCGAGTGCGCCGGCGCGTCGGCGGTGAAATGTCTGAGGTATGCCAGCGGATCGGCACCGACCCGCCTTACATCACCCAGGTATTCCTCCGGCGAGCCCAAGGCTTTCGTAAGGCCCGACCATCCATCGACAAGCGCCAAAGCGATAGCCCACGTCAGGCCGGCGATGTACCCGAAAAGCTGAATTTTTCGCCAAGATCGCTGCCTTCGGGGGGTCTGTGATGCGGACCACAGTACCGCTGCGGCCACCAGCGGCGCCAGTACGCTCCCCGGCCCGACCCTGATCTTGTACCTGCCGAGGAAGGGGGCGCTGGCGGTGCCCAGACGGGCGTCGAGCTGCACCGCGAGCGCCGCGAGCGCGAGGCCGCACAGGCCGAGGACAACCCAACGGAGCGCATCGCGACGCTCACGATGCGCAGTCCAAGGTCGGTCGGTGGGGGGTTCGCTCATCACGGCGCATCACGGTATCGGGTAGGCGACAATGCTGTGCGTGTCGGTTGGCGTGCCGTCGATATCTAGCGCATGATCGTTCGAGGCGGTCTAATAGGTGGGACCGCACCAACCGCTCTGTCTGGGACGTGAGGGATCAGCATGGCAGCCACCGCCACCACCAGCACCGAGAAGGGTCGCCGGATCGTCGGCGCCGAAAGGCAGACACTGGCGAAGGACCTCGTGAAGCGGTACACCAACGGTGAGAGTATCCGCGCGCTCGCCGCTTCCACCGGTCGTTCCTATGGATTTGTGCACCGGGTGCTGACCGAATCTGGCGTTCAGCTTCGTCAGCGTGGCGGTGCCCGGCGCCGCAAGAAGGCGTGACCGCCACTCCCTCTCCGGGAGAGGCGCGTTTCGGCGGGGCCTCGACAGAGGCACGCTTCGACGTCGATGGGCCGGTCGCGACGGTGACGTTGGACCGGCCCGAGGTTCTCAACGCGCAGACCCCCGCGTTGTGGGCCGACCTGCGGGCGTTCGGCCGGTCACTGCCGGGCGACGTGCGGGTGGTGATCGTGCGCGGATCCGGTCGGGCCTTCTCAGCCGGGCTCGACACCTCGGTCGCCGCGACCATGCTCGGCGGCGTCTCCGAAGCGCAGATCGCGCAGTACCAGGAGGCGTTCGCCTGGCTCCGGCAGCCGTCGCTCATCTCGATCGCGGCGGTCCACGGCCACGCCATCGGCGCCGGCTTCCAGCTCGCCCTCGCCTGCGACTTCCGCGTCGTGGCCGAGGACGTCAAGTTCTGCATGGCCGAGGTCACGCTGGGACTCGTCCCGGACCTCGGCGGCACGAAGCGGCTCGTCGAGCTGGTCGGTTACGCGCGGGCACTGGAGCTGTGCGTGACCGGCCGGCGCGTGCCGGCGCCGGAGGCGTCGCAGATCGGTCTCGCCAACGTGGTGGTGCCCGCCTCGGCACTGTCCGACGCCGTGAGTGATCTCACCGCGGCCGTCCTCGCGGGTTCGCGGGACGCGGTCGTGGAGATCAAGGCGCTGATCGCGGCCGCCGGCGGGCACACGTTCGCCGAGCAGGAGGCCGTCGAGCGGGCCGCGCAGGTCCGCCGGATCCAGGACCTCTCGGGTCTCGGCGAATAAGTTTTGTCGTACCCCCCGGGCATGCTTGGGTGAACTTCACCGAACCCGGGGGTAAGCGATGACGTCGCCGAGCAGCATGGCGGGCTGGGAGACGCTGCGTTCCCTGCGCAAGGCCGACGAGCTGGCGGGCAAGCGACTGGCCCGCGGCACGGCGAAGCGGATCCTCGCGTTCGCCCGGCCCTATCGCAGTGACATCAGCGTCTTCCTGGTCACCGTCGTCCTCGGCGCGGCCATCGGCGTCGCCACGCCGTATCTCGCCGGCGACGTCATCAACAAGATCAACGCTGGTGGTCCCGACGCCGGCACGGCGGTCGTGCGGGTCGCGCTGCTCATCGGCGCGCTCGCCGTCGTCGACGCGCTGCTGTCCCTCGTCCAGCGGTGGTATTCGGCCCGCATCGGCGAGGGCATCATCCTGTCGCTGCGCACCCAGGTGTATGGCCACGTGCAGCTCATGCCGCTGCAGTTCTTCACCCGCACCCAGACCGGCGCCCTCGTCAGCCGGCTCAACAACGACGTCCAGGGCGCCCAGCGCGCGTTCACCTCGACCCTGTCCGGCGTCGTCAGCAACGTCATCCAGCTGGTCCTCACCGCCGCGGTGATGCTCACCCTCTCCTGGCAGGTGACCCTGCTGTCGCTGGTCATGCTGCCGGTCTTCATCCTCCCGGCCCGCCGCGTCGGCAAGCGCCTCGCCGCGATCACCCGCGAGGCATACCAGCTCGACGCCACCATGAACGCGACGATGACCGAGCGCTTCGGTGTCGCCGGCGCGCTGCTGGTCAAGCTGTTCGGCCGGCCGGAGACCGAGGCGACCCGCTTCGCCGACCGGGCCGGCCGGGTCCGCGACATCGGCATCCAGTCCGCCATGTACAGCCGCGTGTTCTTCGTCAGCATGCTGCTCGTCGCCTCGCTCGCGCAGGCCCTCACGTATGGCCTCGGCGGGTGGTTCGCCGTGCACGGCCAGATCACCGCCGGCACCGTCGTCACCCTCGCGCTGCTGCTCACCCGGCTCTACGGTCCGCTGACCGCGCTGTCCAACGTCCGCGTCGACGTGATGAGCGCGCTCGTCTCGTTCGAGCGGGTCTTCGAGGTCCTCGACCTCGCCCCCGGCATCGCCGAGCGCCCCGACGCCCGCCCGCTGCCGGCCGGCGCCGCGAAGGTCGAGTTCCGCGACGTGCACTTCCGCTACCCGAGCGCCGCCGAGGTCTCCCTCGCGTCCCTCGAGGACGTCGCGTCGCTGGACCGCACCGTCACCGACGAGGTGCTCAAGGGCGTCTCCTTCACCGTGGAGCCCGGCCGGATGGTCGCGCTCGTCGGCCCCTCCGGCGCCGGCAAGTCCACCACCGCGATGCTCGTCCCGCGCGTCTACGACGCCACCGCCGGCGCGATCCTCGTCGGCGGCGTCGACGTCCGCGACGCCACCCTGCAGTCCCTGCGCGACACCATCGGCGTCGTCACCCAGGACTCCCACCTCTTCCACGAGACCATCGCCGACAACCTGCGCTACGCGAAACCGGACGCCACCGACGACGAGATCCGCACCGCCCTGCGCCGCGCCCAGGTCGGCGACCTCGTCGACTCCCTCCCCGAGGGCCTGGACACCGTCGTCGGCGAGCGCGGCTACCGCTTCTCCGGCGGCGAGAAGCAACGCATCGCCATCGCCCGCCTCCTGCTCAAGGCCCCCTCCATCGTCATCCTCGACGAGGCCACCGCCCACCTCGACTCGGAGTCCGAGGCCGCCGTCCAGCGCGCCCTCGCCGAGGCCCTCACCGGCCGCACCGCCCTCGTCATCGCCCACCGCCTGTCCACCATCCGCGACGCCGACCAGATCCTCGTCGTCGACGGCGGCCGCATCGTCGAGCACGGCACCCACGACTCCCTGGTCACGGCGGGCGGCCTGTATGCGGAGCTGTACCGGACCCAGTTCGCCGTCATCGACTCCCCACTGCCCGACGCCACCACCTTTCCACCCGACCCCCTCCCAACCCCGATCCCATAGCCCCGCCCCCAACCCCACCCAGCCGTTGATCGGCGCATGCCCGCGGGTCATGCGCGGATCGTGGGTCGTGCGTGGGTCGTGGGTCGTTGGTTGTGCGCTGGTCGTGGGGTTGTTGGTCGTGCGTGGGTCGTGGGTTGTGCGTGGGTTGTTGGTTGTGCGTGGGCCGTTGGTCGTGCGTGGGTCGTGGGTCATTGGTTGTGCGCTGGTCGTGGTCGTGGTCGTGATCGTGCGTGGGTCGTGTTCGATTTCGGTGCCGCGAGTGGTGTCCTAACCGGCGTTGTGTGCGGCCGCTGGCCTGCCCTTGCGCTCCTCGCGACCCACCTTCGGGCAGCCGCAATCGCGGGTCGTGTCCGCTGTCGTGGTGTTCGAGTGGCCGGGTGGCGCCTTGGATGTAGCGCCTTGGATCACGAACGATCCGGCGCATCCGCCGCCGCGTCTCGGTGAAGCGCGGGAGGCGTCCGCACGCCCCTTTCACGCTTTCCGGCGGACATCCGCGCGACGTCCCGTCCCGGGCCCTCGGTCGATGCCGGCACGGTGACCGCTCGCGACGTGCGTCGCCCAGACCGTCGCCTGGCGCGCGGGGTCGAGCGGTCGGGCGGGCAGATCGAGGTTGTGCATGGGTGATGCGGACAGCCGGCCCGCGGCTTCGATCATCAGGAGGGTCCGCTCCCGGCGGGGGAACAAGCAGGCGAACGGGCTGATCCGGGGCCTCGGCAGTGCCGGATCGTGGGCCGGGCGTCGTTGCCGGATTTCTCCACAACCGGAAGGATCCCCGGGCCCCTGACCCCGGACATCGTTCCGCTTGTCGCGTCACCGCCCGCTGGGCAAGGCCCCGCACGGCACGACGCTGCGGACCGGCCGTCCCGGCGGGCCACGAGACGATTTCGATCCAGCCGTGAGCAGGTGTCACGGCCGCGTGCGCGGCCCACAGCACGGAACGGCGGTGTGGCCGAAGTGCAGCGGGTCTGCCATCACTCCGCAACCGTGGCTGCCGAAGCGGGCGGGCCCGCCAGCCGTACACCACCTTCCGTGGACGCGACCGTGAAATGATCTTGTCGGCCGGTTGGTGGTGCGACAGGTCGAAGGATCGCTGGGGTCAGGTGCCCGGGATCGTTCGGGTTGTGGGGATCCGGCGATGTCGCCGCGTGTTCCGGCCTCCGGTCCGGCGCTGTCGGTGTCCGGATCGGCCTCTTTGTCGGCCTGTGCTGTGCCGGTGGTGGATGTTCCCGGTGATCGACGTCGCCGGCTGGCTGTCAGCGCGGCCCGTGCACGACTTCGATCACGGCGCCGGTGAACGAAGTCGCGGACCGGTCGATCTGGGTGACCGTGCGGCACTTCGATCTGTGACCGGGCGGCGGCGGGGCGGCGTGAAGTCCGTGCCGGGGCACTGCTGCGCGACCGGGCGCCTGCCGGTGTCGGCGTGAAGTCCTGGTCGGGGCGTCGCGTGTTTCCGCGGAGGCGGTCGCCGGAAAGCGCTGCGACCATGCCGGCCGGGTCGTCGCGTGCTCGCGTCGCCGTGGTCGGAGTCGCTGGTGGGTCGTCCGGGTGGCGGTGGGGCGGCTTCGATCACGGGCAGGGTGGTGGTCGATGGCCGGGTTGTGGCTTTTGTGGGATTGGCGGCGTGCGATCCGCTCGCAGGTTGCGCTGTGGATCGCACGCCGTCTATGGCCGCCGGTGCCGTGGCTCGGGGGAGTGGCTTTCCGTCGATCGCGGCTTGGCGGCAAATCGGTGGTGATGGGCATTGTCGGGCGTGTTCCGGCGTTTCCGGGCGTGCGGCGCCGGTGATTGACTAAGGCCGTTGCCGTTGACGTCGGTCAATGTGAGCCGGCGGTCAAGGCCTTTCGAAATGCGGTGGCGGGGTCAGGCGAGCAGGGGCCAGGCGAGCTGCGCCGGGCTGGCCTGCAGGGCCGGGGTCTGCGGGTAGTTCTGGCTCGGCAGCTGCGCCCGGATCGCCCTGAGCCAGTCGCGGTACGTGGCGCCCGGCGGCAGCTCCGCGAGCGCCGTCAGCGCCACGTACGTGAACGCGCCGTTGGGGCGGCCGGAGAACGTGGCGTCGTACGAGTACTCGGTGTCCCGGCAGGCGGACAGCAGCAGCGCGGCGGAGCGAGGACGGGACCGCGCCCCGCCACGGACAGCCGACCCGGCAGCCAACCCCGCAGGCAACCCCGCAGCCAACCCCGCAGGCAACCCCGCGGGCGGCGGGAGGAACGTCGACGGGGCAAGGAAGCGGCTCGAACAGCGATCGTCGCCGAGCGGGCGGCTCAGCCGGGCCAGCGTCCCCGAGTGGCAGGAGTCGGAGATGAGCACGGTGCGCACACCGGGGTCCGCCGCGCTGAACAGCGTGGACAGCTCGTCGTCCAGCAGCGGGCCGTTGGCGGCGACGTCGTGCGGGCAGATGGCCTCGTCGCGGTTGTCGGGCTCGTCGCCGTCGAGGTCCGGGACCCAGGTGCCGTGGCCGGAGTACGTGATGACGACCGCGTCGCCGGTGGCGGCGCGGGAGAGCAGGTCGGCGATGCCGGTGCGGATCGCGGTGCCGGACGCGGCGCTGTCGAGCAGGGTGCGGACGTCGAAGCCCCGGGCGGACAGCGCCGCGGTCCAGTCGGCGGCGTCGTTGCGGCAGCCGTACAGGTCGTTCGAGACGCCCGGGTAGTCGTTGATGCCGATGCAGAGTGCGAGTTTCATGGTGTCCCCCGTGAACACGCGTCGAAACAAAGAGATGGACGTAGTAGAGGCGCCGTGGGGACGGGGGAAGGTTCAGCCGGCGCCGAAGCAGACGAACGGGGTCGCCTCCGGCAGGTCCGCCAGGGCGCGGGCGGGGGTGACGCCGGTGGCGACGGCCCGGTGGTAGTGCGCCATGACCTTGGGGCCCAGCTCGTCGGGGATGCGGGCGACGCTGGCCACGACGTTGGCGGTGCCGGCGTGCAGGAGGGCGGCGGTGAACCCGACCAGTTCGTCGCCGGCCCGCACCACCGCGCGGCCGACGTCGCAGGCGGACAGGACGACCTGGCCGGGGGCGGTGCCGAGGCGTTGCAGCTCGTACGCCAGCAGCGGGCCGTCGCCCAGCTCCAGCCGGGAGAACAGGACGTTCTGCGTGTCGTGGTGGCCGTGCGCGGCGACGTGGACGACCGGTGCGGCGTCCATGCCGGCCAGGACGTCGGTCGCGGTGGCGGCGGCGCCACGCAGGACGCGGCCTCTGGGATACAGGGCCGCGATCGCGTCGATCTCCGCGTCGGCGTGCAGGAGGTCGGGGCCCGCGACCAGCAGCGGCGAGCCGGTGGTCGCGGTCCGGTCGGCGGTACGCGCGGCGAGCCACACCGAAGCCGACGGCGCCACCGAGACCGGGCGTCCCCGCAGGCTGGGCAGGAGGCCCCAGGGCAGGACGGCGAGCTGCCGGGTGGGCACCAGGATGACGTCGTGGGTGCCGAGCGCTGCCCGTACCGGAGCGATCAACGCCTGGTCGAGGGTCGTGGCCTGCCGGTCGGCGCTGGCGCGGACCACCGCCGCGAGTTTCGGGGGCAGGCGCCGGTCGGCGGCGGTGTCGAGGTCGCTGAGCAGGCGGCGGACGGACTCGGCGACGGGGGCGTACGCGCCGAGCTCGACCGAGGTGATCGTCCCGGAGGCGAGGACGAGGGCGTGCAGCTGGTCGCGGCGCACGAGGTAGGTGACCATCGACTGGCCGGCGCGGGCGAGCTCGGCCAGGACCTCGGCGTCGGTGGCGGCGCCGTGGCCCTCCTCGGTGTCCGCGGCCCACCAGCCCTGGCGGCGGATGCCCTGTTCGAGCTCGCTGCAGCGGGCCCGCAGCAGCGGCTCGGGGCGGCCTTCGAGCTCGGCGAGGCGGACCGCCCGGCGCAGCTGGCGCAGCTCCGCGAGGGCGTCGGCGACCTGCGGGTCCTGCGGCGGCAGCACCGAGCGGGTCCGGAACGACTGGGCCCGGGACCGCTCCGACCAGTTGAAGACGAGGCCGGGCGGGCCGAGCGACCACGAGATGTCCAGCCCGACCGTGCCGAGGTCCGCCCCGAGCGCGGCCACGCTGCTCTGCAGCTCCAGGCTGCCGAACCGGCGCCGGTGCTCCTGCAGCGTGGCGAGCCCCTTGTGCAGCTCGTCGAGGGCGGGGCGCGGATTGCCGTCGGCGCGGTGCAGCTCGGCCCGGGTGAGGCGGCGCAGCAGGCGGGTGTCGAGGGGCACGTCGGCCGGCAGGACCCGCCGCGCCGCGACCCGCTGCTCGGCGGTGGGGGTGTCGCCCGCGGCGATCCGGGCCCGCAGGGCGAGCAGGTCGGCGCCGCCGGCGTCGTGGCGCAGGCCGAGGTCCCGCAGTGTCGCCGCGAGCCGGGTGGCCTGCCTGGCCACGGCGAGGAGTTTACGCCGCGTCGTCGCCTCCGGCGCGTGATCCGCACCGGCGGTGACCCGCGCGGCGGCGGCGAGGTCGACGCGGACCTGGAGGGAGGCGGCCAGGGCGGCCCAGGCGCGGTTGTGGCGGCGGGTGAAGCGGGCCCGGGCGCGGGCGCTCCACAGGGCGGCGGCGGCCAGGTCGCCGCTGCCGAGGGCGGCCTGGGCCCGGGCCAGTTCGGCCTCGCCGAGGTCCTGGCTGAGGCGGTGGCGTTTGAGCAGCTCGATCGACTGGTCGAGCTCCTCCGCGGCGGCGGTGTCCAGGCCGGCGCCGAGCAGGGCCCGGCCCCGGTCGAGCATGGAGATGGCGAGGAACCCGTCGGCGTGCAGGCGGCGCAGCGAGTCGGCCGCGGTGTCGAACGTCTGCAGCGCCGCGGGCACGTCGCCGTCGGCGAGGGCGCAGTAGCCGAGGTTGTGTTCGGCCTTGGCGGCGAGCAGGTCCAGGCCGTGCGTGCCGGCGAGGTCGTGGCACTGGCGCAGGTCGGCGCGGGCGAGACGGACCCGACCGGCGGTGAGGTGCACGACGCCGCGGTTGAGCAGGGTGCGCGCGAGGACGGTGGGCTCGCCGTGCTCCTGCAGGACGGGGACGGCGGCGTCGAGCAGCTTCAGGGCGGCGTCGATCTCGCCGCGGCGCAGCAGGAGCAGGCCGCGTTGCTGCAGGACGGTGCCGACGTCGGCGAGGTCGGCGAGGGTCTCGGCGCGGTCGAGCAGCTCGAGGCCGCGGTCGGTGCGGCCCTGCTCGGCCTCGGCGTGGGCGAGGGTCAGCAGGAGCCTCGCGGCGAGCGCGGGCGCGGACGGTTCGCCGTCCGGCCACCCGAGGAGCCGCAGCGCCTCCGCGGCGTGCCGCGCGGCGGTCGCCGGCTTTCCGGCGGCGCCCGCCTTCACCGCGGAACGGTGCAGCCGCACCGCCCGGGTCACCAGCTGGGGCTCGGGAGGGCCGTTTCCGGGTATGCGTATAGCCCGCGCGGGTTCGCGCGGGTGGGACGGGCCGGGCGGTTCGTCGGCTACACCACGAACGATGGCGTCACCACCGTCAGGACGCCATCGGCTACTTGGTCGGTCGTGGCATGCACCCGGATCTGCACCTCGCCCCGGCTGATCCGGGCCGCGGCGAAGCGGCCGCCCTCGTCGGTGTCCATCGTCTGCGGGCCGTCGACGGTGCGCAGCTCGATGCGGCAGGCCACGGGCGGGGCCAGCCAGCCGTCGAGGCGGACGGTGCCGTTGGTGCCGGCGGTCCACTCGACCATGATCGTGAGGCTGGCGGACTCGAACGTGGCCCGGGTCGTCTCCTCGTCGCCGCGGACCCCCGCCAGCAGGCCGGCGGGGGGTTGCGGGACGAGACGGCAGACCTCGATGTCGAAGCCGGTGATGCTGAGGGAGAAGAGCAGGTCGGCGGGGACCGGGTCGACGATGCCGGCGATGCGGCGCAGTTCGGCCAGGAGGGTGTCGTCGTCGTCCATCGCGGCCTACCCGGGGAATCCGTCGAGGGCCTTGAGCGCCCGTTGCGCGGTGGACTTCGCGTCGAGGTGGTCGAGGCGCAGCTGCGGGTCCTCGGCCGCGTTGGCGAGGAGCAGCGCGGCGACCTCGGCGGCGCCGAGACCGGCGGCGAACGAGCTGCCGCTCCAGGAGGCGAACCCCCGGGTGTAGTCGTCGGCGTCGAGGGTCTCGCGGCGGGCGGGCCGGCCGCCGGCGTTGCCGGCCGGGGTGGTGTAGGCGGCGCCGCGGCTGCCCTGGATCTTCGGGTACGTGCTGACCAGCGCCGAACCGGGAGCCCAGTAGCGGACCCAGGGACCGTCGTTGCTGAACATGGCCTTGGCGTCGTTGGGCTGGAACGCGCCGACGCTCATCACCGGCAGGTCCCCGTCGCAGCGCAGGGCCGCGGGGTAGAACTCGCGGGACGTGGCGTGGTTGCCGGCGGCGGCGACCACGACGACCCCGGCGGCGAGGAGACGGTCGACGTGTTCCTGGAGGCGGATGGTGTACGTGGCGTCCGCCGCGTTCTCCAGGTAGTAGCCGAGTGAGAGGCACACGACGTCGACCATGCTGCCGCCGGTGCCGGCCTGGGCCGCCTCGACCTGGTCGGCGAGCCGGTCGAGGGCGATGAGCAGGTCGCTCTCGTAGACGACGCCGTCGCTGTGCATGACCCGGATCTGCAGGACGGTCGCGTCGGGGGCGACCTGGCGGATGAGGCCGCCGATGAACGTGCCGTGGCCGGTGTGGCTGCCAAGCTCGCCGGCGACGGAGCCGGTCCTGATCTGCCGCTCCCACGCGTCGCGGATCCGCTGCAGCGAGTGGCCGGCGGCGATGAGCTGCTCCTGCGCGGCGAGGATCGAGGCCTGCAGCTCGGCGTCGACGGCGGTGAACCCGTCCTCGGGCAGCGCCGAACCGGCCGGTGCGGGCACGTCCAGCCACTCGTGCGGGGAGATGCCGGTGTCGAGGACCGCGACGACGGGCCGGCGGTCGCCGAGCTCGGCCGTGGTGCGCCGGCGGGGCGGCTGCAGGACCAGGTCGACCGGCTGGCGGCCGGCGCCGCCGGCGAAGCGCCAGGCGCTGCCCTCCGTCATGGGGGAGCCCTCGGTCATCGGGGACCCCTCCGTCATGGGGGAGCCCTCCGTCATCGGTGAACCCTCCGTCATCGGAGAGCCTTCCGTCATGGGGGACCCCTCGGTCATCGGCACCCCACCGATGGAGGCGCCGAACAGCAGGTGGTCGAGGGACAGGTGCGCGCCGTGGCCGCTGGCCCGCAGTGCCTTCAGCGCGGCCCACGCGTCGATGGACTCGGGGTCGCCGCCGTGCGCCGCGACGAGCTGCACCGCCCGCACCCGCCGCCGTGCGGCCCGCTCCCGGACCGGCCCGTCCGGACCGTGGCCGTCGCGGCCGTGGCCGTGGTGGTGGCCGTGGTCGTGGTCGCCGGGCGCGGAGGCGGCGAGGCGCATGCCGGTCGCGGCCAGGGTCCGGTTGCATCGCTCGAGCGTCTCCGGCTGCTCCGCCGCCGGCTCGGTCGACAGCAGGACGCCCGCGCGGTAGACCGTCGGGGCGGACGCGCCGTCGCCGGACTCCAGGACGCGCGCGCCGTGGCGGCGCAGCACTGCCGTCGACGGCAGCCAGGGCGTCGACGGTGGTGCGCCGTTGTCATCGCCGAGGTCGGCCTGCGCGTCCCCCGTCATTCGCCGGCAGCGTAACTGCATGTGGCTCTCCGTCCCCGCGGGGCGCCGCCCGACTGATGACAGCGCCGTCTCACCTGACTAGAGGGGACCCGAACGACTTCTGATACAGGAAATTCAGAAGGCATGCATTTGCCTCAGAAAGCGCTGGTCACGCCGCCGTCGACGGGCACGGCGACGCCCGTCAGGTAGCTCGCCGCCGGCGACAGCGCGAACGCGGCGACCCGCCCGAACTCGGCCGGGTCGCCGAGCCGGCGCAGCGGGATCGCCGCGGCGGCCTCGGCCTGCGCGGCGGGGCTGTCCAGCAGCGCGAGGTTGCGGTCGGTGAGGATCCGGCCGGGCAGCAGCGACACGACCCGGATGCCACGGGGGCCGAGCTCGTTGGCGAGGTCCTTGGCGAACCCGGCGAGGCCGGGTCGCAGCCCGTTGGAGATCGCGAGGCCGTCGAGGGGGACCCGGACCGACGTGGACAGCACGAGGCCGATGGCGGCGTCCGCACCGTCCGGGACGGTGCCGATGGTCTCGGCGACGAGCCGGGCGAGCCGGACCGTGCCGAGGAAGATGGTGTGGAACGCGGCGAGCCAGGCGTCCTCGCCGGTGCCGGTCGCGGTGCCGCGCGGCGGCCCGCCGACGGAGACGAGCGCGCCGTCGAGCCGGCCGAAGCGCTCCCGGGCGACGGTCATGAGCCGCGGGCCGGTGCCGGGGTCGCCGAGGTCGCCGGTGATCCCGGCGGCGCGGTCCTCGCCGAGCGCGGCCACGGCGGCCTCGACGGTGCCGGCGGTGCGGCCGCTGACGACGACCTTGGCGCCGTCGCGGACGAGGGCCTGGGCGGTGGCGAAGCCGAGTCCCCGGGAGGCGCCGGTCAGGACGTAGACACGGTCACGCAGGCCCAGATCCATGCCGTGATGGTAGAAGACGTGTGGGCAGAAGGCGTGTGGGCAGGAGGCGTGCGGGTAGAAGGCGCGACGGCAGGCGGCGGAGCCGGGCGGCCAGCCGGTTGCGGGGGACCGGGGCGGTGACGCCGTCGTAGGTGAAGGCGGCCTCGCGCTCGGCGAGCTCTTCACGGGCGAGCGGCGGCAGGGTGTCCTTGACGGCGCGGGCGAGGTCCCAGCCGTCGCGCAGCGAGCCCTGCGGTGGGCGGCCCTCGGCCCAGTGCCCGAAGGTCGCGTGCCAGCCCTCGCCGAACGACGCGGCGAGGAACGGCCAGGCACGGGCCACCTCGCCGGCCCGTTTGCGGCGGAGGGCGGCGCGCGTTGCCAGTACACCCGCCGCAGCGAAACCCACTGGGACGTCACCGCCGGCAACGAGCGCCTCGACCAGGGCCCGCTGTTCGTCCGCCAGGGTCATGCCGTGATCCGGGGGAGGCCGGCGGCGGCGCTGAGCGCGTCGAGCTCGCGGGTGAGCTCGGCGGCGGGTGGGTAGCGGCCGTCGCGTTCGAGCATCAGCGCCGGTGGGGTGGTCCGCGCGCACAGCTCCTTGACCAGGTCGAGGACCTCCGGCGGGGTCGCGTCGGTGTGGGTGTCGTGGTAGAGGCCGTCGTGCTCGGCACCGCCCGCGACGTGCACGTAGGCGATCCGGTCGAGGGGGAGCGCGTCGAGCAGGTCGGTCGGGGACTCGTCGCGGTTGCGGGCGTTGGCGTAGACGTTGGCGACGTCCAGCAGGAGCGGGCAGCCGGTCCGGTCGAGGATCTCGGTGAGGAACTGCGCCTCGGTCAGCTCCGGGTCGGGCCAGTCGAACAGGGCCGCGATCGGCTCCAGGGCCAGGGCGACGCCGCCGAGCGCGGCCTGGGTGCGCCGGACGTTGGCGACGATCGCGTCGACGGCCTCCCGGGTGCGGGGCACCGGCAGCAGGTGCCCCGCCTCGACGCCGCCCGCCCGCACGAACGCGATGTGCTCGCTGACCAGCGGCGAACGCAGCAGCTCGGCGCACCTCGCCAGGTGCGCGGCCCGGGCGTCGTCGACGGGTTCGGCCCCGCCGAGGGACAGCTTGACGCCGTGCGGCACGACCCGGACGCCCCGCTCGACGAGGTCCATGAGCAGCTCCGGCGGATGCCGGAGGTGTACGGACTCCGCGACGACCTCGGTGAACCGCAGCCCCGGCAGGGTGGCGACGTAGCCGGCGATCTCGGGTCGCCAGCCGATGCCGACGCCGGTCATCCCCCGCACCCTCCGCCGCCGCCCCCGCAGCTGGACCCGCCGCCGCACGAGCTGGAGCTCGACGAGCAGCTGCTGCTGGAGGAGCTCGAGTCGGAGCTGGAGCCGGAGTCCCAGCCGCCGAAGTCACCGCCGCCGCCGCTGGCCGCGACGTGCCGCTGCAGCTCGGCGGCCTCCGCGAACTCGGGGTCGGCGAGGAAGAACGCGCCGGCGCCGAAGAGCCCGATGCTCAGCGCCGCAGCCTCCGGGCCGTAGGTCCGCCATGACGGCGACTGTCGCGGCGACAGGTGGTGCGCCCGCATCCGCATCCGGGCCAGCAGCCGCCTGGCGTTGGTGGCGACCCGCGGCACCCGCAGGAAGAGCAGCGCGATGAACAGCACCGGCAGCACGAGCATCAGCAGGAAGCCGACCGGGCGGTCGTTGAGGACGCCGGCGACGATCCGGGCGACGCCGAGCGCGACGGCCGCGAACACGATGAGCGACCCGGTCCGCACGGCCCGGCGCCGGTCCTCGTCGAGCAGCCAGCCGGCCAGCTTGAGCTGCTCCTCGGCGCGGTTGAGCACGTCGATGACGGCGGCGTCGGTCTGGACGGTGCGCGCGGTGACGCCCCGGCCGGTGGCGGCGATGATGGCCCGGTCGAGCTCGTTGGCGCCGGCCGGCGTGCGGTCGGTCTGCCGCAGCGTGCCCCGGCTGTCCGCGTCGATGGCGCGGGCGGCGCGCAGGGCGGCGAGGGAGCTGTAGACGGCCAGCTTCCGGTCGCCGGTGATCAGTGCGGCCTGGGTCGGGGTCAGGTCCCGGGCCCGGCGCATCGAAGGCCCGCGCAGCGCTGCGCGGCGCCAGATGAACGCGGTGATGATCGCGAGCACGGCGAGCCCGGCATACAGCCACAGGAAGTCCGGGCCGGCGATGCCCCAGGTGTCACCGGCTCCCGCCACGATCGATGTCCTCATGGGGTCAGTGTGGGTCCGGTTGTCCAGCAGCGCCCGTCACCGGATGGACACTTGAGGAAACCTTGTGACCGGGTCGTCACGACCTTCGGACGGCGCCCTCGACCAGGTTGAGGACGGCCTCGAGGTCGTGCACCGGGCGCCCGGTGGCCAGGTGCAGCACGAGGCCGTCGTATGCGAGCTCGAGGAACTGGGCGAGGATCCCGATCGGCACGTCGGCGCGCAGGACTCCCGCCTCCCGTTGGCGCTGGAGCCGCTCGCGGGTCGCCTCGGCGACGGCCTCGGAACGGGCCGCCCAGCGTTTCGCGAACTCGGGGTCGGTGCGCAGCCGGCGGGACACCTCCAGCTGGCTGCCGAGCCAGCCGGCGACGTCGCCCCCGTCGTCGGTGGTCGTGGCCGCCCGGTGCAGCAGGTCCCGCATGACCTGGACGAGGCCGTGCTGGGCGACCGTGGCTACCATGGTCGCGGCGTCGTCCTCGGCCACGGCGAGGAAGAGCGAGTCCTTGTCCCGGAAGTGGTGGAAGATCGCGCCGCGGGACAGGCCGATCTCCTCTTCGAGCCGCCGCACGGTGGCGCCCTCGTAGCCGTGACGGGCGAAACAGGTCCGCGCGCCGGTGAGGATCTCCTTCCGGCGTGCGTCGAGCTGGTCCTGGCTCACCCTGGGCACGAGACTGATTATGCAAGCCGTACATACGGTTTGGCACATCGCTGCACGCTCCGGGACGGCACGTTGAGCCAATCCTGTGGAAACAGCATCTGTTCGTTGTCATTCGGGTCACGTAACCTGCCCGCGTGCCCCTGTTGTTGCTCTCCCTGGACGACACCCTGCTGGACAGGGCAGGGGCGTTCCGCGCATGGGCGACCGACTTCCTGGGACGGGTCGGCGCACCCGCCTACGACCTGGACTGGCTGCTGTCCGTCGACGCCGACGGGATGGGGTCCACCTGGGACGTCGCCGAGGCGATCAAGGAGCGCTACGGCCTGCGTGAGGCGGCGATCGACCTGGTCGAGGAGATCCGGGGCGAGCTGATGGGCCGGGTCCGTCTCGACCCGCTGACCGCGTGCGCCCTCGCGATCGCCGAGGACGCCGGCTGGGTGCCGGTGGTCGTGACCAACGGCGAGACCCGGCAGCAGGAGGAGAAGCTGCGCAAGACCGGGCTCGACCGGTACCTCGCGGACTGGATCATCTCCGAGGACGTGGGGGTGCGGAAACCCAATCCGCGGATCTTCGCGATCGCCGCGGAACGGGCGCGGATGCGGCTCGGTGGGGCGTGGCTGATCGGTGACAGCCCCGAAGCGGACATAGGGGGCGCGGCGGGCGTCGGGATGCGCAGCGTCTGGCTGCACCGCGGCCGCCGGTGGTCCGAGCCCCGCTACGCGCCGACCCGGACCGCGGACGGGGTGATCGCCGCGATCGCCGAGGTCATGGCCTCGCGGTAAATCGCTTGACGCTCCCGGGTGGGTGCGCGAGAGTGCTTGGGAGCTTCGCATCTTCGCGAGGGTCGGACTGAGAGAGGGGGGTGGGTAAGCATGACTGCCGTCACGGCGCGATTCCGCATGCCGACTTCCGCTTCCTTCTCAGTCCTGGAGACCTCGCGTTGCGTGACAACGACTCTTTTGGCACGTCTGCACCACTGAACCGCCGCCGTCGCAAGTTCGACGACGACGACCCGACCTTCGTCAAGCGCTTCTCCCCGTCCACCGATCCCGTCTGGGACGAGGTCGAGGAGGAGACCGGCTGGTCCTCGTGGAGCGCGCCCGGCGTGCAGCACGGACCCGCCCCGATCCCCGACTGGGTGATCACCGAACACGCCGCCAAGGACACCGACCGCGGCGTGCTCAAAACCGGCAAGGAAGCCGACGTCCACCTGGTGGAGCGCGGCATCCCGGACACCGACCGGCGGGTCCTGCTCGCCGCGAAGCGCTACCGGTCCTCCGAGCACCGCCTCTTCCACCGCGACTCCGGCTACCTCGAGGGCCGCCGGGTCCGCGAGTCCCGGGTGACCCGGGCGATGGCCGGGCGCACCGCGTTCGGCCGGGAGGCGATCGCGGGACAGTGGGCGCAAGCCGAGTTCGGCGCGCTCGCGCAGCTGTGGGAGCTGGGCGTCAGCGTCCCGTACCCGGTGCAGCTGCTCGGCACGGAGGTCATGCTGGAGTTCATCGGCGACGCCGACGGCACGGCCGCGCCGCGGCTCGCCCAGACCCGGCCCGACCAGGACCTCCTGGCCGACCTGTGGTGGCAGCTGGTCGACGGGTTGCGGGTGCTCGCCCGCGCCGGGGTCGCCCACGGTGACCTGTCGCCGTACAACACCCTCGTCCACGGGGGGCGGCTGGTCATCATCGACCTGCCGCAGATCGTCGACGTGGTGATCAACCCGAAGGGGCCGGACTTCCTGGCCCGCGACGTCGCCAACATGGCGAAATGGTTCACCGGCAAGGGCTTCACCGTGGACCCGGAGCCGCTGATCGTGGAGCTGCTGCACGACGCGGGGATGCGGGTCTGAGCACCAGCGTGGCCCGCCCGGTGTTGTGGCCGGGCGGGCCGCGGGTGAAAGCGGCGGGGAGGGTCGGTCCGCCGCTTCCGTCTGTGCAGGGTTTCTACCTTGCTCAGTTCACGAGGGCCTCAGCCCATGTGGACGGCGCCCTCCGCGGGCACGTCGTCCTTGCCTGCCTTGACGAACACGATGACGATCACGGCGGCGACGACCAGCAGGGCCGAACCCCACCAGAACGCCGTCACGTAGCCGTGCACCATCGACTCCAGCTGGGTGGCCTGCGGGTTCGGTGCCTGCGCGTGGTCCTTGTAGTACGAGGTGGCCGCGGTGATCGCCACCGTGTTCAGCAGCGCCGTGCCGAGCGACCCGCCGACCTGCTGGCTGGCGTTGACCACGGCGCTCGCCGCGCCCGCGTCGTGCTCGTCGACGCCGACCAGCGCGATGTTGCCCAGCGGCACGAACGTGCAGCCCAGACCGAAACCGAGGATCAGCATCGAGGGCAGGACGTGGGTCGCGTACGCGGTGTCCACGCCGATGCGGGTCAGCAGGATCATGCCGATCGCCGCGACGACCCCGCCGGTCGCCATGATGGGCTTCGGTCCGATCTTCGGCAGCAGCCCGCTGGACAGGCCGGCGGCGATCAGCACACCGACGCTGATCGGCAGCGTCCGCACCCCCGACTGCAGCGGCGTGTAGTGCAGCACCAGCTGGAAGTACAGGCTGACGAAGAACACCGCACCGATGAACCCGGCGCCGATCAGGGTCGAGGCGAGGTACGCGCCGCCACGGGTGCGCTGCAGCACCACCCGCATCGGCAGCAGCGGGTTCTTGATCCGCGTCTCGACGACCACGAACAGCGCCAGCAGGAGCAGCGCCACCCCGATCAGGCCGAGCGTGACGGGGGAGGTCCAGCCGTACTTGAGCTGCTGCCGGGCGTCGGTCTCGCCGGCCTTGGTGAAGCCGTACACGAGCAGGCTCAGGCCCAGCGTCGCGAGCACCGCGCCCGGGATGTCGTACTTCGTGTTGCCCTGCGCCTTGCTCTCCGGGACGATCCGGACGGCCAGGACGATCGCGATCACCGCCACCGGGATGTTGACCAGCAGGCACCAGCGCCAGTTCGCGTACTCGGTGAGCACCCCGCCGAGGACCAGGCCGAGCGCGGCGCCACCGCCGGCGATCGCGCCGTAGACCCCGAACGCCTTGGCCCGCTCCTTCGCGTCGACGAACAGCACGCTCAGCAGCGCCAGGGACGCCGGCGCCAGCAGCGCGCCGAACACCCCCTGCAGGGCGCGGGCCAGGAACAGCGACGTCTCGTCCCAGGCGGCGCCGCCGAGCGCGGAGGCGATCGCGAAGCCG
Source organism: Dactylosporangium siamense (assembly GCF_016862795.1). Lineage (GTDB taxonomy): Bacteria > Actinomycetota > Actinomycetes > Mycobacteriales > Micromonosporaceae > Dactylosporangium > Dactylosporangium siamense. The sequence goes on from NZ_BONQ01000118.1 coordinate 66,242, forward strand.
AGGATGCCGACCACGAACGTGCGCTTACGGCCCCAGTAGTCCGCGACCCGGCCGCCGAGCAGCAGCAGGCCGCCGAACGTCAGCGTGTACGCGGTCACCACCCACTGCTGGTTGGCGTCGCTGATGCCGAGGTCGGCCTTGGCGTGCGGGAGGGCGACGTTGACCACGGTGGCGTCCAGCACCACCATCAGCTGCGCCACCGCGATGATCACCAGCGCGAGCCACCGGCGGGGATGCGCGTGCAGCGGCACCGTTTCCCGCAGCTCGTGCTTACCGTGATGTTCCGTCGCCACGTGGCTCATGCGCGATCCCCTCCTTCGACCATTGAAAGGTCTAGTCGGGGAACATTTCCGGGGTTCGCGCAGGCCCGCCGCTTGAGATCACGATCACGGAATAATGAGCAGCTTCCCGGTCGTCCGGCGGCCTTCGAGCTCGGTGTAGGCGTCCCGCGCGCCGTCGAGCGGGTGCCTCTTCGTCACGGCGACGTCCACCACCCCGTCGGTGATCCACCCGAACAGTGTCCCGGCGCGCTCCAGCAGCTCGTGCCGGGCGGCGATGAAGTGCACGAGCGTGGGCCGGGTGAGCGAATACGAGCCCTGCATGAGCCGCAGCGGGTCGAACGGCGGCACCTTCCCGCTCGCCGCGCCGAACAGCACCAGCGTGCCCCGCGGCCGCAGCGCCTCGAGGCTGAGGTCGAACGTGTCCTTGCCCACGCCGTCGTACACCACGGCGGCGCCGTCGCTGACCTCACGGACCGCGGCGACAGCGTCGCTGTAGGCGACGGCCCGCACGGCGCCGTCGGCCCGGGCGATGTGCCGCTTCTCCTCCGTGCTCGCCGTCGCCACGACCCGCCCGCCGAGGTGGGTCACGATCCTGGTCAGCAGCCGGCCCATCCCACCGGCGGCGGCGTGCACCAGGACGGTGTCACCGGCGCGCACTGCGTAGGAGTCGTGCGTCAGGTAGTGCGCCGTGAGGCCCTGCAGGATCGCCGCGGCCGCCTGCTCGGTGCTGATCTCCTCGGGTACGGGCACCAACCGGTCCGCCGGGACCACCGCCTGCTCGGCGTGGCTGCCCGGCACGCCAGTCCAGGCGACCCGGTCACCGGGGGAGAGGCCCTCGACGCCGTCGCCGAACCGCAGCACCGTGCCGGCGCCCTCGCTGCCGAGCGTGAACGGCAGGTCGACCTGGTACATGCCGGTGCGCTGATAGACGTCCATGAAGTTGACGCCGCTCGCCTCGACCAGCACCAGCACCTCACCGGGCCCCGGCTCCGGGGCGGGCAGGTCCTTGACCTGCAGCACCGACTGGTCGCCGTGCTCCTCGAACACCACCGCGCGCATATGCACCCCTGTCATTAGCTCCCCGGGGCTGGCGCCCCGCGGTTCCGTGGGGGTTCCCACCCCACACCCCCCATGCGACGCTGCGCGCCGCACTCAACCTCTGCGTCGTGTCGGCTTCCTGTCTACCCCAAACCGCCGATCGGAAATGTCGTACCGCTGCCGTACGATCCCGGGGTCTTTGGAGGTGAGCACGTGGGGCCGACCCATCGTCTCGCGATCGATCTGGGCACCTGCCACACCGTCGCGGTCGTCCGCCGCGGCGACGAGGCACCCCGGGCCCTGCTGTTCGACGGGTCGCCGGTCATGGCGTCGGGCGTCTACGCCGACGAGAGCGGCCGGCTCTCCGTCGGGCGCGACGCCGAGCGGCTCTCGCAGCTGGCCCCGTCGCGCTTCGAGCCCTTCCCGAAGCGCAGCGTCGACTCGGGCTCCGTGCTGCTCGGCGACGCCGAGGTCACCGTCGTGGAGATGCTCGCCGCCCTGCTCAAGCGGGTCGCCGACGAGTCCCTGCAGGCCGGGGTCAACCCGGTCGGCTCCACCGTGCTCACCTGCCCCGCCGACTGGGGCGGCCAGCGGCGCGGCGTCCTGCTCGAGGCGGCCCGCGCCGCCAACCTCGGCCCCGTCGTGCTCGTCGACGAGCCCATCGCCGCCGCCACCTACTGCCTGCGCGTCCTCGGCCAGCAGGTCGCCCCGCTGCAGTCCCTCGCCGTGTTCGACTTCGGCGGCGGCACCCTCGACGTGTCCGTGGTGCGCCGCGAGCCCTCCGGGTCCGGCGGCGGCGGCCTGCGCGTCCTCGGCGTCGGTGGCCTCGACGACCTCGGCGGTGTCGACATCGACGCCGCGCTCGTCGGCCACCTCGGCCAGCTCATCCAGCTGCGCAACCCCGAGATCTGGCAGCGCATCGCCAACCCCGACAGCACCGCCGCCCACCGCGACCGCCGCGTGCTGTGGAACGAGGTGCGCGCCGCGAAGGAGATGCTGTCCCGCGCCGCGTCCGCCCCCATCCACGTCCCCGGCACCGAAGAGGCCCTGCACGTCACCCGCGAGGAGCTGGAGCGCGTCGCCGGCCCGCTCATCGACCGTGCCGTCGACGAGACCCGCCGCGTCCTGGAGCGCGCCGGCGTCGACGTCCGCCAGCTCGCCGGCATCTTCCTCGTCGGCGGCTCCTCCCGCATCCCGCTCGTGGCGAGCCGGCTGCACGCCCGGTTCGGCGTCGCGCCGGTCGTGCCGGAGCAGCCCGAGCTGCCGGTCGCCTATGGCGGCATGCTCGCCATCGCCACCCCGCCGCAGCAGCTCTTCGACGGCCCGCCGGTGGCCCAGCCGCGCCCGGTCTCCGGCGCCCCGGTGCCGCCCGGCCACTCACCGGCGTTCCCGCCGTCCACCGCGTTCCCGGTGTCGGCCGGCTTCCCGGTCTCCGGCACGCCGGCCACGCCGACCTCCCCGGGCGCCTACGGGTCGCCGGCCGGTCTCTCCCAGACGTTCAACGTGGCGCCGCCGGCGGCGCCGGCCTCGCCGCCCGGGGTGCGGCCCGGCTCGCAGGGACCGTCGTTCGCCACGCCCGGGGGGCCGCCGCCCGGCCTCGCCCGGCCCGGCGTCCCGGCCGGCATCGGCGCGCCCGGTGCCCCGGGTGCGTTCGGCGCGCCCGGCGCCCCGGGGGGCTTCGGCGCGCCCGGCGGGCAGGGCGGGTTCACCCCACCGCCGGTGATCGTGCGGCCGCGCCGGCGCAGCACCGCCCCGTGGATCGCCCTGATCATCGTCCTCGCCCTGATCGGTGGCTGCTTCTGGGGCGGTTCGAAGATCTTCGGCTGGATGGGCGACCAGTTCGAGGCGGCCAAGGACGGCTTCCCGGACGTCACGACCACCGGCGCGGACGGCAAGCCGCAGAACGTGAAGATCGAGGGCCTGACCGCTGGCGAGCCGCTGAAGATCGGCGGCGACGGCAAGTTCACCGCACTCGCCGGCAACGGTGTCGTGTTCACCGCCGTGGGCAATGCGGGCAAGGTCGACGTCGAGGCGTTCGAGCCGACGGGCAAGAGCCGCTGGACCGTCAACGTGCCGATGGACCCGACCGAAATCAGCCTGCGTCAGGTCGGCAACCTCCTCATCGTCGACGGCGACGGCGACACCACCCGCGACGACAAGGACGCCCGGGCGGTGATCGACATCGGCACCCACACGGTCAAGTGGACCGCCGAATGGGACTACCGGATCGACCTGTTCTACGTCGGCACCGACGCGATCACCGAGATCCGCCGGGGCAGCACCGCCGTGCAGCGCACCGACCTGCTCACCGGCCAGGCGAAGTGGAGCCACCCGGGCAAGGGCGGCTTCATCACCAGCGGCGACCGGCTGGCCAAGCCGGTGGTGACCTGGCCGGGGGCCAAGCCGAGCGGCGCGCTCGTGCCGAGCTACGGGCTCGACTTCCAGCGCTACATCCCGTTCCAGGAGTCCCTCGACGTCGACCCGGGCGTCATCGTCCAGATGCAGGCCGAGAACAAGGTCGCCACGATCGACACCAACACCGGCGCCGTCAAGGCCAGCGGCACCATCGCCTCCGGCGGTGACCTGCCGTGGTCCGTCTACGCCGGCCTGGCGATCTTCAAGAAGAAGAACACCAACACGCTCGTCGCGTACAAGCTGGACGGCTTCGGCCAGGCCTGGGAATACAAGGCGGCCACCGGCGCCACCGTCGACGACTTCCGGCCGTGCGGCGACAAGCTCCTCTGCGTGAAGATCGACGCCACCAAGGACTCGGTGGTGGCGCTCGGCACCGACGACGGCAAGGTCCGCTGGACCAAGCCGATGGAGTCCGAGGCCAACTGGTATGTCCTGGACGGCCGGCTCTTCATGGGCTCCGGCGCCTTCACGAGCGTGCAGGAGCCCGTCCTGCTCGACCCGGCGAACGGCAACGACCAGAAGACCATCGGCAGCGCCCTGCTCAGCAAGATGGCGTATGCGGGGGCCGGCGGCCGGGTCGTGATGCTGACGATCCGCAACTCCGGGACCAAGTCGATCCCGGTCGTCGCCCTGGTCAACGTCGCCGACGGCAACGTCGCCGGCGCCGCCGACTACGCCCCCGACTCCAGCGCGTACGAGGCCAGCGCCTCCGCCGACGCGATCGCCCTCATCGACGAGGAGAACCGGACCGTCTACCGCTTCGGGATCCCGGCGAAGTAGGCGGGGCCGGCCGGCGTGATGCCGACCGGCCCGCCGAGGTATCGCCCGGCTGCCGGCGCGTGTGATGGCATGGGGCGGGCCGGCCACGTAACGTGACCGGCCCGTTGTCGTGCGGTGGGGTTACGCCTCGATCATCTTGCGCAGGACGTACTGCAGGATGCCGCCGTGGCGGTAGTAGTCCGCCTCGCCGGGGGTGTCGATGCGCACGACGGCGTCGAAGTCGACGCCGGTGTCGGTGGTGACCTTCACGGTGCGCGGGGTGGAGCCGTCGTTGAGCTGCTCGACGCCGGTGACCGTGAAGGTCTCGGTGCCGGTGAGGCCCAGCGACTCGGCGTTCTGGCCCTGCGGGTACTGCAGCGGCAGCACGCCCATCCCGATGAGGTTGGAGCGGTGGATGCGCTCGTAGCTCTCCGCGATCACGGTGCGCACACCGAGCAGGGCGGTGCCCTTCGCGGCCCAGTCGCGCGACGAGCCGGAGCCGTACTCCTTGCCCGCCAGGATGACGAGCGGGGTGCCGGACTCGGCGTACGCGACGGAGGCGTCGTAGATGGTGCTCTGCTCACCGGTGAGGTGGTTGACCGTGACGCCGCCCTCGGTGCCGGGGGCGAGCTGGTTGCGCAGGCGGATGTTCGCGAACGTGCCGCGGATCATCACCTCGTGGTTGCCACGGCGGGAGCCGTAGGAGTTGAAGTCCTTGCGGTCGACGCCGTGGCCGGCGAGGTACTTGCCGGCGGGCGAGTCGGCCTTGATCGAACCGGCGGGCGAGATGTGGTCGGTGGTGACCGAGTCGCCGAGCTTCGCCAGGACCCGGGCGCCGCTGATGTCCGTGACCGGGGACGGGGACGTGGCCATGCCCTCGAAGTACGGGGGCTTGCGCACGTAGGTGGACTCCGTGTCCCACTCGAACGTGTTCCCGGTCGGGGTCGGCAGGGACTGCCACGCCTCGTCACCGGCGAAGACGTCGGCGTAGCGCGACTTGTACAGGTCGCTGCCGATCGCCGCGGCGATGGTGTCCTCGACCTCCTTCGGCGTCGGCCAGATGTCGCGGAGGTAGACCGGCTGGCCGTCGGAGCCGGTGCCGAGCGGCTCGCTGGTGAGGTCCAGGTCCATCGTGCCGGCGAGGGCGTAGGCGACCACCAGCGGCGGCGAGGCCAGGTAGTTCATCTTCACGTCGGGGTTGATGCGGCCCTCGAAGTTGCGGTTGCCGGACAGCACCGACACGACGCTGAGGTCGTGCTCGTTGACGGCGGCGCTGACCGCCTCCGGCAGCGGGCCGGAGTTGCCGATGCAGGTGGTGCAGCCGTACCCGACAAGGTTGAAGCCGAGCTTGTCCAGGTAAGCGGTGAGCCCCGCCCGCTCGTAGTAGTCGGTGACGACCTTCGAGCCGGGCGCCAGGGTCGTCTTCACCCACGGCTTGGTGGTGAGGCCCCGCTCGACGGCGTTGCGGGCGAGCAGCCCGGCGCCGATCATGACCTGCGGGTTGGACGTGTTGGTGCACGAGGTGATCGCGGCGATGACGACGGCGCCGTGGTCGAGCTCGAAGTCGCCGACCTGCACCGGCTTCGACTGCCTGCCGTTCGCGCCGCGGGCCGCGGACACCAGGTCGTGCGGCTGGTCGCCGTTGGACTGGATGTGGTTCGCGGGCGGGTCGCTGGCCGGGAACGACTCGGCGCTGGCCTCGTCGGCGGGACCCTCGATGCCGCCGTCGGTCACGTAGTCACCCAGTACACCTCGGAACAGCGGCTTCGCGCTCTTCAGCGGCACGCGGTCCTGCGGGCGCTTCGGGCCCGCGAGGGACGGCTCGATCGTCGACAGGTCCAGCTCGAGACGCTCCGAGTAGTCGGGCTCGGCGGCCGGGTCGTGCCAGAGGCCCTGCTCCTTCGCGTACGCCTCGACCAGGGCGACCTGCGCCTCGTCGCGGCCGGTCAGGCGGAGGTACTTGATCGTCTCGTCGTCGACCGGGAAGATCGCGACCGTCGAGCCGTACTCGGGGCTCATGTTGCCGATCGTGGCGCGATTGGCCAGGGGCACGGCGCTGACGCCGGGGCCGTAGAACTCGACGAACTTGCCGACCACGCCGTGCTTGCGCAGCTTCTCGGTGATGACGAGGACCAGGTCGGTGGCGGTGCAGCCCTCCGGCAGCTCGCCGCTGAGCTTGAACCCGACGACCCGCGGGATGAGCATCGACACGGGCTGGCCGAGCATCGCGGCCTCGGCCTCGATGCCGCCGACGCCCCAGCCGACGACGCCGAGGCCGTTGACCATCGTGGTGTGCGAGTCGGTGCCGACGACGGTGTCCGGGTACGCCTGGCCCTTGCGCGGCATGACCACCGGGGCGAGGTACTCGATGTTGACCTGGTGCACGATGCCGGTGCCCGGCGGCACGACCTTGAACTCGTTGAACGCGGTCTGGCCCCAGCGCAGGAACTGGTAGCGCTCCTTGTTGCGGCCGTACTCCAGCTCGACGTTGCGCTCGAAGGCGTCGGGGCGGCCGAACAGGTCGGCGATGACCGAGTGGTCGATGACCAGCTCGGCGGGGGCCAGGGGGTTGACCCGGGTCGGGTCGCCGCCGAGCTCCACGACCGCCTCGCGCATCGTGGCCAGGTCGACCACGCACGGCACGCCGGTGAAGTCCTGCATCAGCACGCGGGCGGGGGTGAACTGGATCTCCACGCTGGGCTCGGCGGTGGCGTCCCACGCGCCGAGGGCACTGATGTGCTCGGCGGTGATGTTGGCGCCGTCCTCGGTACGCAGCAGGTTTTCGAGAAGGATCTTCAGGCTGTAGGGCAGGCGCTCGGCGCCCTCGACCTTGTCGACCTTGAAGATCTCGTAGCTGGCGTCACCGACGCTCAGCTGGCTCTTGGCTCCGAACGTGTCGAGGCTCGCCACGGCGTTGCTCCCTCAAGTCAATCAGGCGGGTGTCAGGGCAAAGTCTTCCGCAACCGGGCGGCCCGGTTATCGTCAATCAAGAAAACCGTACGTCCGTCTTGTTAAACCCGCAAGCGTGTACCAAGCTGTGAAACATGATTCACCACGCCTGGTGAACGTGCTCAGCGGGCCTGCTCGGGTGTCGGTTCTCGCGGCCCGGCTTGTTTCTCGCGGCTTGCAGTGCATTGTGGGGTTGCCGACAGTGCGCTACAGGTCCACGGACCACCAGTCGCCCGGGACCGGGTGGAAGCCGGCCTCGCGGAGCAGGTCGTGATCGTCCGGCGGGAGTGCCGCGGCGAGCCGGTGCGCGGACCCGGCGCGGAGCGCGTCGATGAGCCCCTGCAGCACCTGCACGGCCAGGTCGTGCCGTCCGGGTGGAGCGGCGAGGCGGAGCAGCCTGACCGTGGTCCCGTCGGGCCGGACCGCCGCGAGGGCCGCCGCGGGCTGCTGGTCGTCGCAGACCGGATCGACCAGCTCCCACCACTGCACCTCGGGCGTGGCCGGCGTGCCCCAGCGGGCGGTGACGCGCCGGGTCACGGCGAGGCGGTGTGCCGGCACGCGCCGGACGAGGAGAAGGGGATCCACGCCATCAACTGTGCGTGACCGGTCTTGCAGGACCCTTGCCGTCGATTTGCGACCCGGCCGGGGGTGATGCGGCCCCCGGCCAGGTCGCGCGGCGTCGTGTGGTTCAGAAACCGAACGTGGAGAGTCGTGTTGTTCAGAAACCGAACGTGGAGAGTCGTGTTGTTCAGAAACCGAACGTGGAGAGCCGTGTTGTTCAGAAACCGAACGTGGAGACCAGCACCGCGCGCGCGATCGTGTGCGCGACCACGTTGAAGCCCACGACGTTCGCCGAGGCGTCGGCGCCGATGTCGAGGGCGTCGACGTCCAGGGCGTGCACCGCGAAGAAGTACCGGTGCGGGTCGTCCTTCGGCGGTGGGGCAGCACCGCCGAAGTCGCGGGTGCCGTAGTCGTTGCGGGCGTGGATCGCCTCGTCGGGCAGGCCGTCCTTGTCGCCGGTGCCGGCACCCGTCGGCAGTTCGCTCAGGTCCGCCGGCAGGTTGTAGACGATCCAGTGCCAGAACCCGCCGCCGGTCGGGGCGTCCGGGTCGTAGCAGGTCAGCGCGAAGCTCTTCGTCCCGGCCGGGAAGCCCGACCAGCTCAGGTGGGGCGAGGTGTTGCCGCGCTCGTAGACCTGCGCGTCGGGCAGCGTGCCGCCCTCGGTGAGGTCCTCGCTGGTCAACGCGAACGCCGGCACCGCGGGCAGGGAGTCGAACGGCGACGGCGGGCGGGGTCGGTCGGTCATGCGCACGCTCCTAGTGCTGGGCTTTGCTCCTAACCTGATCCTCTTACCCAACGACCAGGCGCCTCAAGTGACGCCGGGTTGTGAGGTACCGGTGAGCCTCGCGTACTCCGCCTCCGTGCCGATCGCGGCGCGCCGGTCGGGGTGCTCCACGTAGTGCTCGACGACGGAGCCGAGGAAGACCGGCTCGACGGCCAGCATCTCCAGGGGGATCAGCAGCCAGCCGGGCTCCATCCGGCCGGGCCGGCGGATGCTCAGCGCCAGCTTCGGGCTGCGCACCCGCAGCGGCAGCGGCCGCTGCGGCACCTGGACCAGGTCGTCCCACTTCACCCGGCGCCTACCACCGGCCCGGATCGTGAGGCCGTCGGGGCTCACGATGATCCGCGGCCCGCGCAGCAGCGGCACCGCGGCGAGCGCGATCAGCAGCACCGCGATCACGTTCAACGTCACCCGCAACCCGAGCGGCGTCGACGGGTCGCTCTCCAGGAACAGCGTGCCCAGCAGCGCCCACGCCATCGTCGCCCGGCCGAGCCAGACCGGCGAGCCGGGCACCACGAACGCGTCGCCGCGCACCCGCAGCGCCGACGGCGGCGGCTGCATCACCGGCCGCAGCGCGATCCCGAACCCGATGAACGCCGCGCTGAGCAGTACGATCGGCGCCAGCAGCAGCGTGACCGCCAGCCACACCGGCGTGCTCGCCTCGGTCACCCCGAACTCGTAGCCCACCCGCAGCCCGACGAGCACCACAGCGATGACCGCGGCCGCGATCCTGCTGCCACGCACATATCGACCGAGCTGCTCCGGCGTCACACCAGTAAGTGTACGAACCGCCCATCCACCGACATGAGTCACGGAGGGTGATGGGCCCGTTCGGCGTGTCGGCCGGGATTTGGATGGCTGGGGTAGCGTGGATTAGACGGAACGCCGCCACGGGAGCGGATCCGGCAAGCCCTCGATCAACGGCTGCGGGCTGGTTCGAAGCCGGGTGACAAAGACGCCGCAACGTGCGCGCGCGGCACGCCGAAAGCGGCGCGCCAAGCACGTCGCGGGCCTGGTCTGCGAGTCCCGGTAAGCGGGCGTGCGGCACGCCGCGGGTCACAGATCGGGCCGCGCCGCGGGCTGGCCGCCCTGGACAAGGCCGAGGAGCTCGGCGGCGGCACCTACACGCTGCAGGCCGCGCGGGTCACAGATCGGGCCGCGGGTCACAGGCCGGGCCGCGGGTCACAGGCCGGGCCGCGGGTCACAGGCCGGGCCGCGGGTCACAGGCCGGGCCGCGGGTCACAGGCCGAGGGGCGGCGTCACACGTCGAGTGCGGGGAAGCGGGCGCGCAGGCCCGCAAGCGTCGGCATCGACGTCGCGCCGCCGCGGGACTCGCAGACCAGGCCCGCGACGTGCACCGCGACCCGGGTCAGCGTCTCCCAGCCGGCCAGGTCGCCGGGCCGGCCGTGGGTGAGGATGCCCCAGGACAGGCCGGCCATGGTGGCGTCGCCCGCGCCGGTGGCGTCGATCGCGGCGACGGTGGGGGCGGGCACCCGTACCGTGGCGGCGGCGTGCGCGACGAGCGCACCTTCGGCGCCGGTGGTCACCACGACCGCGCCCGCGCCCAGCGCGAGCAGCCGCGCGGCGGCCCGCTCGGGGGATTCGCCCCACAGCGCGGCCGCGTCGGCGGCGCTGAGCTTGACGAGGTCGGCGGTGGCGGCGAACTCGGCGACCACGTCCGGGTCGACGCCGACGACGGGACGCACGTTGGGGTCGAAGACCTTCACCGGGCCGGGGGTCGACCACGCCTTGCGGGCGGCGGCGAGGACGGGCGGGCTGAGCAGGCACATCGACCCGCAGTACAGCAGCCCGGCGGAGTGGACCACGTCGGTGTCGAGGTCGCCGGCGTCCAGCAGGCCGTAGGACGGCGGCTCGCCGTAGAAGCGGAACGTCGGCTCGATCCCGCGGAACGTCGTCACCGCGAGGGTGGTCGCGACCCCGGGCACGCTCACCACGCCGCGGGTGCCGACGCCGGCCGTGGTCAGGAAGTCCAGGATCCGGCCCGCCCACGGGTCGTCGCCGAGGGAACCGGCGAACTCGCTCGGCGCGCCGAGGCGGGCGACACCGACCGCGACGTTCAGCGGCGCCCCGCCGATCGCGGGGTGATAGACGATGCCCGACGCCGAAGCGGACTCCAGCAGATCGACCAGCGCCTCACCGATGACCACCGCGTGTCCCGTCATCGCGCCAGTACATCATTTCGGCTGACGCGCCAGCCACAGTTCGCGGGCGAGGTCACCGGGGCCCAGCTGGCTCGACGCCGGGTCACGGCCGAGGACGGTCGCGCCGTCGGTGTCCTTCGCCGCGTACCAGATCTGCTCCGGGTCGAGGACCGGCAGGCCGTCGGTGCCGGGGCCGAACGGGGTCCGGGCGCTGAACAGCAGCTGCGCCCTGGCCGGGTTGAGGTCGCGGTCGCGCAGGAGCCGCAGCGTCTCCGCGGCCAGGTCGGGGTGCACGGCGGCGTCGAGGTCGTCGACCAGGAGCACCCCGCCGCGCTCCAGCATGGGCAGCAGCGCCGCGAGGAGGTCCAGCCAGGCGACGGTGCCGTCCGACTCGGCCCAGTCGCCGAGCGCAACGGGACCGGACCGGCCGGTGTGCACCAGCCGCAGCAGGTCCCGTTCGACCCCGACCACGCCCAGGTCGGCGCGGCTGACCAGCAGGGTCAGCTGCTCGTTCCACCGGTCGGCGAGGTGTGCCAGGCCGCTGGCGAGCCTGGTGCCGGGGGACAGCCGGACCGTGCGGATGCCGCGCAGCCAGGCGGCGACCGGCGCCAGCCACTGGTGTTCGATGTCGGCGCCGAGGGACAGCAGCGTCGTGTGAGGTTCGCAGGCGGCGGCGAGGTGCTCCAGGCGGCTTTCCGGCAGGCAGCGGAACCCGGTGCGGTCCCGCTCGTACCAGACCCTGCGCCGGTCGCGGTCGGTGGCGTGCAGCCACTCCCCGGCGATCTCGTCGCGCTTGTAGGCACAGCCGTAGACGTACCGGACGCCGTCGAGGAGGAACTCGACCTCGAACCGGGTCGGCAGCAGCCGCGCGGCCGGGTCGAGCTGGAAGGGCTCGAAGCGTTGCGTGGCGTCGTGGACGTCGCTGCCGGACGTGGTGAGCGCCCGCAGCGTGGACACGGCCCGCAGCACCGTCGACTTCCCGGCGGCGGTGGGACCGAACACCCCGCACAGCGGGGACACCCGCAGCACCCCGCCGCCGACGGGCACACGGAAGCCGCCGTCCGGCCCGGAGAGCAGTGTCAGCTCCTGGATGTCACGGACGGAGCGGTAGTTCTGGAGCCTGAACTTGAGCAGCATCGCCTGCCGACGCTAGGCGCCGCCGCGACCCCCGGTGCCTGAAGCCGGGAAGATCACCAGGGATCTAACCCAAGCGGAGATCCGAGCCGCACCGGTTCAGGGATCACGGGTTTGAGCGTGCCGGTGACGAAGACGGCGTGCCACACGCAGAAGACCAGGACCGTCCAGATCTTGCGGGAGTGGTCGGCTTCCTTCTTGCGGTGCGCCCTGAGCAGGCCCCGCACGACGTCGAGGTCGATCAGGTCCCCGGCGCCGGAGGAGTCGAGGACGCCGTGCGCCCAGTCGTGCATCTCGGTGCGCAGCCACGGCCGGATCGGCACCGGGAAGCCGAGCTTCTTCTGCGCCGTGATGGGCGACGGCACGATGCCGGCGAGGGCCCGGCGCAGCGCGACCTTCGTGTCCTGCGAGCGCGGCGGCACCTTCAGGTCGCTCGGCAGCGTCGAGGCCACCTCGAACACGGCCCGGTCCAGGAACGGCGTGCGCAGCTGCAGCCCGTGCGCCATGGTCATGCGGTCGGCCTGGACGAGGATGTCGCCGCGCAGCCAGGTGTACAGGTCGATGTACTGCATCGTGGTGACGTCGTCGAGCGCCCGGGCCTCCTTGAAGACCGGCGCGGTGACGTCGGTGTGCCGGATGTCGGCGGTGTAGTGCCGCAGCAGCTCCGCCTTCTCCTCCTCGGTGAAGACCCGGGCGTTGCCGTAGTACCGCTCCTCGATCGGGGTGGTGCCCCGCTCCAGGAAGCTCTTGCCCTTCACGCCCTGCGGGATGACCCGCGACACCGCCCGCAGGCCCCGTTGCATGGTGTCGGGCAGGTGGCTGACCCCGGCGAGGGACAGCGGCTCCCGGTAGATCGGGTAGCCGCCGAACAGCTCGTCGGCGCCGTCGCCGCCGAGGACGACCGGCACGTCGCGGGCGGCCCGCTCGGCGAGCAGGAACAGGGGGACGAGCGCTGGGTCGGCGACCGGGTCGTCGAGGTGCCACACGATCCGCGGCAGCGCCCGCATCAGGTCCGCGGGGGTCACGACGGTCGCCGTGTTCGGGACCCCGAGCGCCCGGGCGGACTGCGCGGCGACCTCGAGCTCGGAGAACTGCGCGATGTCGTACCCCACGGAGAAGGTCTTCAACTGGGGCCGCACCTCGGCGGCGAGCGCCACGATCGCGGTCGAGTCCAGGCCGCTGGACAGGAACGCCCCGACCGGCACGTCGGCGGTGAGGTGCGCGTGGACGCTGTCGCGGAGGCTCTCGGTGATCCGGCGGATCAGGCCGTCCTCGTCGCCGGTCGGGGTGGGGCGCAGGTCCAGCTGGCTGTAGCGGCGGTTGGCGAGGGGGCCGCCGGGGGTGTACACGAACGACTCGCCCGCGCCCAGCCGCCGGATGTCGGGGTGCATGGTGGTCGGCTCCGGCACGTACTGCATCGTCAGGTAGTGCTGGAGGTTGGCCGGGTCGACCTCGCCCCGGCGGGTCTCGGCGACGAACGGCAGCAGCGCCTTGCGCTCCGACGCCAGATACACCCCGTCGTCGGTGGTCAGCTGGTAGAGCGGCTTGATCCCATACGGGTCGCGGGCGCCGAACGCGCGGCGTGCCGAGCCGTCCCAGATCACGAACGCGAACATGCCCCGCAGCCGGCTGACCGCGCTGGGCCCCCAGTGGTGATACGCGGCGAGGATGACCTCGGCCTCCGACTCGGTGGCGAAGTCGGCGCCGCGGTCCTCGATCAGCTCGGCGCGCAGCGCGTCGGCGTTGTAGATCGCGCCGTCGAACACGATGAGGTACCGCCCGCGGGTGACCCCCATCGGCGGGAACGACACGGGTTGCCGGCCGCCGGTGACGTCCTTCACGGCGAGCCGGTCGGCGCCGAACACCACGTCGTCGGTGACGACCACGCCCGCGTCGTCGGGTCCGCGGTGCCGCAGCAGCTCGAGCGCGTCGGTGATCGCGTCGCGGTGCGCCGCCGCGCGCCCACGAGCGCTGACGAAGGTGAGCAGCCCAGCCATCCGTCCCCTCCGTTTCGGCAGAGAAAGTCTCGCACGCGGTACCGTCGCAGGAGGAGCACGAATTCGCAGCGATAGGACAGGCGGAGATGGACGAGAGCACGGGTGGCCAGTCGCACGATCCGGACTTTCCGGACCGGTTCATCGAGTTCATGCGCACCGGCTGGCGCGACGCTGCCCTGGACGTCTCGCCCCGCCCCGAGGCTCCTGATCATGCCAAGCGCCGCGGCGAGCTGTCGGCGGCCTTCCCGGGTGAGACGTTGATCATCCCGACCGGCGTGGAGAAGGTCCGCTCCAACGACACGCACCACCCGTTCCGCCCGGGCACGGAGCACGTGTGGCTCACCGGCGGGCACGACCCCGACGGCGTGCTGGTGCTGCGCCCCACCGACGGCGGCCACGACGCCACGCTCTACCAGCGGCCGCGTTCGCCCCGCGACACCGACGAGTTCTTCCGCGACCGTAACCACGGTGAGCTGTGGGTCGGCCGCCGGCACACGCTCGGTGAGCTGGCCACCGAGCTGCAGCTGCAGACCGCGCACCTGGACGGGCTCGCGGCCGCGCTCGACGACGCCGCGCCCGGCCGGACGAGGGTGCTGCGGGGCTTCGACCCGGCGGTCGACGCGGCCGTGCGGTCCGCCGATCCCGCTCGTGACGCCGATTTCGCGGCGGTGCTGGGTGAGCTCCGTCTCGTGAAGGACGCCTGGGAGGTCGAGCAGCTGCAGGACGCGATCGACGCGACGACCCGCGGCTTCGAGGACGTCGCCCGGATCCTGCCCGCCGACCGCCCGGTCAGCGAACGTCTCATCGACGGCGTGTTCAACCTGCGGGCCCGCCACGACGGCAACACCGTCGGTTACGGCTCCATCGTCGGCAACGGCGCCCACGCCGCGATCCTGCACTGGACCCGCAACGACGGCCGGACCCGCCCCGGCGACCTGCTGCTCATGGACATGGGCGTGGAGAACCGCAACCTGTACACCGCCGACGTCACCCGCACCGTCCCCGTGTCCGGCACGTTCACCCCGTTGCAGCGCCAGATCTACGACCTGGTCTTCCGCTCGCAGCAGGCGGGCATCGACGTCATCCGGGCCGGCACCAGGTTCGACGACGTGCACCAGGCGTGCATGCGGGTCCTCGCCGAGGGCCTGTCCGACCTGGGCATCCTCCCGGTCAGCGTGGACGAGGCGATGGACCCCGCGTGCATCTTCTACCGCCGCTGGACCCTGCACGGCTTCGGTCACATGCTCGGCCTCGACGTCCACGACTGCGCCACCGCCCGCAAGGAGCGCTACCGCGAAGGTGTCCTGGCGGCCGGCTATGTGCTGACCGTCGAGCCGGGCCTGTACTTCCAGCCGGAGGACGAACTGGTGCCGGCCGAGCTGCACGGCGTCGGCGTCCGGATCGAGGACGACGTCCTGGTCACCCCGACCGGTGCCGTGGTCATGTCCGAGGCGCTGCCCCGCTCCCCGGACGCCGTCGAGTCATGGCTCGCCGCCCAGCGCGAGGCCGGCCCCCGCCTGCCGGGCTGAGCCCCGCCGGAAGCGGCCGGGCCCAGCCCGGCCGCTGAACGCTGAAACGCCTACTCCTCGGACATCGGCCCCACGGCGGTGACGCGGATCGCGGCGAAGCCCGTCGCGTCCGACTCGGCCAGGTCGACCTCGGCGGTGATGCCCCAGTCGCGGTCCCCGGCCGGGTCGTCGAAGATCTGGCGGACGAACCACCGGTCCGGCTTCTGCTCGATGACGAGCAGGGCCGGGCCCCTGGCGTCCGGGCCGACGCCGAGCGAGTCGTACTCGTCGAAGTAGTCCTCGATCGCGTCCTGCCAGTCGTCGGCGCTGAACCCGTGCTCGCCGTCGAGATCGCCGAGCTCGTCGAAGCGGCGCAGCGCGGCCAGCTCCACCCGGCGGAACAGCGCGTTGCGGACCAGGACCCGGAAGGCGCGCAGGTTGCGGGTCACGGCCGGCGGGCGGTCGTCGAGCACGGTCTTCTCGTCCTCGGCGCCGGGGTTGCGCAGCCGCTCCCACTCGTCGATGAGGCTCGAGTCGACCTGCCGGACGAGCTCGCCGAGCCACTCGATGATGTCGGTGAGCTCCTCGGTGCGGGCGTCCTCGGGGACCGTCTGGCGCAGCGCCTTGAACGCGTCCGCCAGGTATCGCAGCACCAGGCCCTCGGAGCGGGACAGGCTGTAGAACCCGACGTACTCGACGAACGTCATCGCCCGCTCGTACATGTCGCGGACCACGGACTTCGGGCTCACCTGGTAGTCGGCGACCCACGGGTGGCCCTGCTTGTAGAGGTTGTACGCGGCGTCGAGCAGCTCCAGCAGCGGCTTCGGGTGGGTGACGGAGTCGAGCAGCTCGAGGCGCTGCTCGTATTCGATGCCTTCGGACTTCATCGCGGCGACGGCCTCACCGCGCGCCTTGAACTGCTGCGCGGACAGGATCTGCCGCGGGTCGTCCAGCGTCGACTCGATGACGGACAGCACGTCGAGCGCGTACGCGGGTGCCTCCCGGTCGAGCAGTTCGATCGCGGCGAGGGCGAACGGTGACAGCGGCTGGTTGAGCGCGAAGTCCATCTGCAGGTCGACGGTGAGCCGGACCCGCCGGCCCTCCTCGTCGGGCTCGGGGAGCTGCTCGACGACCCCACCGGCGAGCAACGCCCGGTAGATGGCGATGGCGCGGCGGATGAGCCGGCGCTGCGAGTGCACGTCCTCGTGGTTCTGGGTGAGCAGGTGCCGCATCGCCGCGAACGCGTCGCCGGGCCGGCTGATCACGTTGAGCAGCATCGCGTGGGAGACGTGGAAGCTGGAGCGCAGCGGCTCCGGTTCCGCGTCGACGAGCCGGTCGAACGTGGGCCGCCCCCACCCGATCGACCCTTCCGGCGGCTTCTTGCGCACCACCTTGCGGCGTTTCTTCGGGTCGTCGCCGGCCTTCGCCAGGGCGCGCTCGTTGTCGATGACGTGGTCCGGCGCCTGCACCACGACGGTGCCGATCGTGTCGAAGCCGGCCCGGCCGGCCCGCCCGGCGATCTGGTGGAACTCCCGCGCGTAGAGCAGCCGCGTCTTCTGCCCGTCGTACTTGGACAGCGCGGTGAACAGCACGGTGCGGATGGGCACGTTGATGCCGACGCCCAGCGTGTCGGTGCCACAGATGACCTTGAGCAGCCCGGCCTGCGCGAGTGTCTCCACGAGGCGGCGGTACTTGGGGAGCATGCCGGCGTGGTGGACGCCGATGCCGTGGCGGACCAGCCGCGACAGCGTCTTGCCGAACCCGGCGGTGAACCGGAACCGGCCGATCGCCTCGGCGATCATGTCCTTCTCGGCGCGGGTCGACACGTTGATGCTCATCAACGCCTGCGCCCGTTCCAGGGCCGAGGCCTGCGTGAAGTGCACGATGTAGACCGGTGCCTGCTTGGTGCTCAGCAGCTCCTCGATCGTCTCGTGCAGCGGGTCGGTGGAGTAGTTGAACATCAGCGGCACGGGCCGCTCGGCGTTCTTCACCACGGCGGTCGGCCGGCCGGTGCGTCCCGACAGGTCGTCGACGAACCGGGTGACGTCGCCGAGGGTCGCCGACATGAGCACGAACTGCGCCTGCGGCAGCTCGATCAGCGGCACCTGCCACGCCCAGCCCCGGTCCGGCTCGGCGTAGAAGTGGAACTCGTCCATGACCACGAGCCCGACGTCGGCCGTGGTGCCGTCGCGCAGCGCGATGTTGGCGAGGATCTCCGCGGTGCAGCAGATGATCGGCGCGTCGGCGTTCACGGACGCGTCGCCGGTCAGCATGCCGACGTTCTCCGCGCCGAACATGGCGACCAGGGCGAAGAACTTCTCCGAGACCAGGGCCTTGATCGGGGCGGTGTAGAACGTGGTGCGGTCCGTGGCCAGGGCGGCGAAGTGCGCGCCGGCGGCGACGAGGCTCTTGCCGGAGCCGGTGGGGGTGCTGAGGATGAGGTTCGCCCCGGAAACGATCTCCATGAGCGACTCTTCCTGGTGCGGGTACAGCTCCAGGCCCTGTTCCTTGGCCCAGCCCGCGAACGCGTCGAAGACGGCGTCCGGGTCGCCTCCCCGGGGCACCCGCCCGGCAAGCCCGGCGCTCATGACTTCACGAACATCAGGTCGGCGGGCGTGCGCCCGGCGGCGAGGGCCCGCTGCTCGAACTTCGTGACCGGCCGGCTCTGCGGCCGGGGCGCGTAGCCCTCGAACCGGTTGCGCAGCGACGGCTCGTTCGTGAGCGTCTCCAGCATCCATTCGGCGTAGCCGAGGTCGTCAGTCGCGCAGTGCAGCAGCCCGCCGGCGCGCAGCTTCGCGCTCAGGAGCCTGGCGTTGTCCGGCTGGATGAGCCGCCGCTTGTGATGCCGGGCCTTCGGCCACGGATCGGGGAAGAACACGTGCACCGCCTCGAGGGACGCGTCGGGGATGTGCTCGCGGCACAGGTCGAGGGCGTCCACGCTCACCACATTCAGGTTCGTCAGCCCGCGCTGCTCGATGTTGGCCAGGAGGTTCGCGACGCCGGGCGTGTGGATCTCGACCGCGAGATACCGCCGTGCCGGGTCCGCGGCGGCCATCTCCAGGGTCGCCTCACCCATACCGGACCCGATCTCCAGCACGTCGACCCGGTCACCCGGGGTGAATCCGTGCGTGGTGGTGAGACGCTCCAGCGCGTCGAAGTGCCGACCACTGAGCCGCCCCCGGCGCGGATGATATGTCCGGATGGGCTTGCGGGTGCGCTCGATGGTCGTCACGAGGTAAAGAGCCTACCTGCCGGGCCGCCAGGAGCGCTCAAGCGCCGTATTGTGCGGGAATGTCATATCCTCAGCCGTACTACCTTGGACCCGCCGGCGAGATCTCCGCCGGCTACCGCCCCGCGGCCGCGCCACCGGAGCTGACCTACGCGAACGGCAACACCGTGCACTACCTCGCCACCGGCGCGTCGACGCACGGGCTGTTCGGCCTGTACCGCTGGGAGATGGGCCCCCAGCCGAGCGGCCCCGACCCGCACTACCACCGCTCGATCTCCGAGTCGTTCTACATCCTGTCCGGTTCGGTGCGCATCTACGACGGCAAGCGCTGGATCGACACCGCCCCCGGGGACTTTGTCCATGTCCCCGAGGGCGGTGTCCACGCCTTCCGCAACGAGTCCGGCGAACCCGCCTCGATGCTCCTGCACTTCTCGCCCGGCGCGCCCCGCGAGGCGTACTTCGAGGGCCTGCCGAACCTGTCTTCCCTGTCCCCGCTCGAACGCGACGAGTTCATGCTGACCCACGACACGTTCTGGACCTCTTAAGCGACCGGTTCAGCGACCGGTTCAGCGACCGGCACGGTGCGCAGGGCGGCCAGGAACTCGGCCGGGTGGGTGAAGGCGGCGAAGTGTGACGCGCCGTCGATGAGCACCAGGGACTTCGCCGGGGCGTCGACCTCGGCGAAGAACTCCACCGCCGGGCCGGTCAGCGTGACCACGTCCTGCGCGCCCTGGACCAGGTGGAACGGGATCTCCAGCCGGGTGCCCTCGGCCCGGGCGTCGAAGCGCATGAACTGGGTGAACATGGCGTCCCGCACCGCGGCGAACCCCCGCAACCAGGCGAGCACGTCGAGCAGTGAGTAGTCGGGCTTGGTCAGCAGCAGCGAGAAGAGGGTCTTCAGGCCGCCGTTCGGGTTGGCCGGGTCGGTGCCCATCGACCACTGCATGCGGCGGCCCCACGCCTTGACGTCCCAGGTGCGGGGGTCCGCGTCCAGGGCCTCCAGGGTCGCCACGCCACGCTGGTTGCCGGCCGCGCGCAGGCGGTCCAGGGTGTCGGCGCGGCCCTGCCGCTCGTTGCCGACCATGTCGACGTAGAAGTCGGTGCCGACGTAGGCGCTGAACAGGTCGGGGCGCTGCCGCGCCATCGGCAGGCCGATGATCGTGCCCATCGAGCCCGCCATCAGGATCACCCGGTCCTTGCCGAGGTGGGCGCGGACGTGCTCGGCGACCTCGATGCCGTCGGCGACCATGCGCTCGAACGTCAGCTCCCCGGCGCCCGGCGCGCCGTTGCGGCGCAGGGTCCGGCCGCAGCCGCGGCGGTCCCAGTGCACGACGGTGAAGTGCCGCTCCCACTCCCGCAGCGCCGCGGTGAACACCGAGTACGGCGAGCCGGGGCCGCCGTGCACGACCAGCAGCACCGGGTTGTCCCGGTCCTCGCCGCGGATCTGCAGCCACTGCTCGACGCCGCCGATGCGCACGTAGCGGCCTTCGACGATGCCGTTCGGGGTGGTGATCCTGGCCCGGGCGGCGGCCTTGCGCTTGAGCACCGCCCGGACGGCGAAGGGAGCGGCGAGGAGGAGCGCGGCGGCGGCGGAAACGATCAGCGTGGTTGTCATGCGGTGAACGGTACACCCGTGTGAGACGTATGTGCAAGACGTATGTGCCACCTCTTCGGACGGAACATGGGGCGGAACGTGTGTAAAAGCCGCGAAGCGCGGTAGCCCTCCAGGTATGACCGCCACATCGGACCACCGGGCGTTCAACGAGGCTGCGCTCACCACCGACCAGGGCATCCCCGTCGCCGACACCGACAACTCGCTGCGCGCCGGAGCCCGCGGCCCGAGCCTCCTGGAGGACTTCCACCTCCGCGAGAAGCTCATGCGCTTCGACCACGAGCGCATCCCGGAGCGGGTCGTGCACGCCCGCGGCGCGGGCGCCCACGGCGTCTTCAAGATCTACGAGCCGCTGGACGAGTTCACGACCGCGGACTTCCTCACCGACCCGGACGCCGAGACGCCGGTCTTCGTGCGGTTCTCCACCGTGCAGGGCTCGCGCGGCTCCACTGACACCCCACGGGACGTGCGCGGGTTCGCCACGAAGTTCTACACCCGGCAGGGCAACTTCGACCTCGTCGGCAACAACATGCCGGTCTTCTTCATCCAGGACGGCATCAAGTTCCCCGACCTGGTGCACGCCCTCAAACCCGAGCCGCACCACGAGATGCCGCAGGCCGCGTCCGCCCACGACACGTTCTGGGACTTCGTCACGCTGCAGCCCGAGACGATGCACCACCTCATCTGGCTGATGTCCGATCGGGCCCTGCCCCGCTCGTACCGCATGATGCAGGGCTTCGGCGTGCACACCTTCCGCCTGGTCAACGGCCACGGCCGCAGCACCTTCGTGAAGTTCCACTGGACCCCGGCGCTCGGCACCCACTCCCTGGTCTTCGACGAGGCGCAGAAGATCTCCGGCAAGGACCCCGACTTCAACCGCCGCGACCTGTGGGAGGCGATCGAGGCGGGCAACTTCCCCTCCTGGGAGCTCGGCGTGCAGTTCATCCCCTCGGAGCAGGCGTTCGCGTTCGACGACATCGACCTGCTGGACGCCACGAAACTCATCCCCGAGGAGCTCGTGCCGGTCACACCCGTCGGCCGGCTCACGCTCAACCGCAACCCGGACAACTTCTTCGCCGAGACCGAGCAGGTCGCGTTCAGCGTCGGCAACGTCGTGCCCGGCATCGACTTCACCGACGACCCGCTGTTGCAGGCGCGGCTGTTCTCGTACCTCGACACCCAGCTCACCCGCCTCGGCGGCCCCAACTTCGCGCAGCTGCCGATCAACCGCCCGCGGGTGCCCGTCCGCAACCACCAGCAGGACGGCTTCCACCAGCAGCGGGTGCCCGTCGGCCGGGCCAACTACTCACCCAACTCCCTGGGCACGCAGGACGACGGTGCCGGCTTCACGCACCACCCGGAGCTGGTCGACGGCCCGAAGGAACGCAAGCGCAGCGTGACCTTCGCCGACCACTACAGCCAGGCGACCCTGTTCTGGAACAGCATGTCGGCGTGGGAGCGCGAGCACATCGTGGCCGCGTACCGCTTCGAACTCGGCAAGGTCACCACCATGGCGATCCGGGTGCGGATGGTCGAACACCTCAACCGCGTCGACCACGACCTCGCGGTGGCGGTCGCCGCCGGCATCGGCGTCGAGGAGCCGGTCAAGTCGGTCGACAACCACGGCCGCGCCTCGGCCGCGCTCAGCCAGGCACCCACGGCACCCGGCCCCGTCACCACCCGCAAGGTCGCGATCCTCATGGGCGACGGCGTCTCCGCCCGCTGGGTCGCCGGCCTCAGCGAGGACCTCACCCAGCACGGTGTCACCGTCGAGCTGCTCGGCCCCGTCGACGGCACGGTCGACACCGACGACGGCCTGCCGATGGAGGTCACCAGGGCCATGAACACCGTCGCTTCCGTGGTGTACGACGCCGTCGTCGTCCCTGACGGTGCCCTCTCCCTGGCCGCTGACGGTCAGGCCGTCCAGTTCGCCGCCGAGGCCTACAAGCACGGCAAGCCGGTCACGGCCGCCGGCACCGGCGAGGACGTCCTGCTCCGCGCCCACATCCGCCTCGACGCCGAGGACCCGGCGCTCATCCTCGGCGACGCCCCGGCCGCTGGTCTCCTGGCCGCCCTGGCGGTGCACCGCAACTTCGACCGCGACGTCGCCGCGATCCCCGCCTAGCCCTGCTCCAATGCCTTCTCCAGGAACCTGTGGCGGTCCACCAGCACCCGTTCGACCCGGCCGTCCGCGATCACCTGGCTGCCGTCGCGGGCGACGATCTCGAACACCAGTTTCCGCCCGTCGGCCTTCGCCAGCCGCGCCTCGACGGTGACCCGCCCCCCGATCGGGGTCGCCGCCCGGTGCTCCAGCTCGACCCGGGTCCCGACCGTCGTCCACCCCGGCGGCAGCCGCCGCACGAGCGCGCCGACCGTCGCCGCCTCCGCGAGCGCCACGACCTTCGGCGTGCCGAGCACCGGCACGTCACCCGACCCCAGCGACTGCGCCGTGTCGGCGTCGGTGACGGTCAACTCGACCCGGGCGACCGCACCGACCCAGGGTGCCGCGTCCACAGAGAAGCCCATAGCCCCCACAGTAATGAGTTTCGACGCGAAAACCCCGCCGCTACAGTCGGCGCATGCGTGAGCCCACCGGTATCCGCGGCCTTGCCGCCTGGATCGACGCCGGCGACGTCGTCGCCCTCACCGGCGCCGGCATCTCCACGGACTCCGGCATCCCCGACTTCCGCGGCCCGGACGGCGTCTGGACCCGCGACCCCGAGGCGATGAAACTCTCCTCGATCGACCACTACGTCGCCGACCCGCAGGTCCGCCGCCGCGCCTGGCAGGAGCGGCTGCACAACCCCGCCTGGACCGCCGTGCCCAACCCCGCGCACCAGGCCCTCGCCGACCTGGAGCGCGACGGCAAACTCACCGCCGTCATCACCCAGAACATCGACGGCCTGCACCAGCGCGCCGGCTCCACGAACGTCATCGAACTGCACGGCACCCTGTCGGAGACCGAATGCCTCGGCTGCGGTGAGCGCCGACCGATGCCCGACACCCTGGCCCGGGTCACCGCCGGCGACCCCGACCCCGCCTGCCTGACCTGCGGCGGCCTGCTGAAGTCCGCGACGATCTCCTTCGGCCAGGCGATGCACCTGCCAACCCTCGAAGCGGCCGCCTCGGCCGCGATGGGCTGCGACGTGTTCCTGGCCGTCGGCACGTCCCTGACCGTGCACCCGGCGGCCGGGCTGGTCGACGTGGCCCGCAAGGCCGGCGCGCTGGTCGTCATCGTCAACGCCGCCGAGACCCCGTACGACGACGCCGCCGACCTGGTCATCCGCGACCCGATCGGCGAGGTGCTGCCCCGCCTCGCCCACGCCCCGGCCTGACCGCTCACCGCGGCGATCCACGCGCGACGCAGCACCCGCGGGCAACGAGGCCGATCCGGACATCGGCAGCGCCGGGATCGGGCGGCGTCGTTGCCGGATTCCCACGACCGGAAGGATCCTCGGGCCTCTGACCCCGGGGATCCTTCCGGTTGTCGCGCCGCCCAACGCTGGCTGGTTGTCCGGGTGGCCGTGCGGCGGCCTCGATCACAGGTGAGATCAACTCGGAGGGAGGTCCGACGGGCCGGGGCCGACGAGGTGGTGTGAACGCGGCTGGGTGACCGGACCGCCGGGCGTGGTCGGGGTCATGGCGGGGGTGGTCGGGGCGCGGCGGGTTGCCGTCCGTGATGGGGCGGCTGGACTGCGGGCGGCTGGGCTGCGGACGGCTGGACTGCGGGTGGCTGAGCTGCGGGCGGCTGGAGCGCGGCGGTCGGATCGCCCGTCGGGCCGGCTGGTGGCCGTCCCGTTAGTGGCGGAACGGCAGGCGGCTGGAGCGTGGCGGACCGGACCGGGTGGTGGATCGGCGAGCTGCCGGTCAGCTGGCAGTGGTGCTGGCGGCCCCGCCACGTGGTGGGTCGCCGGTCAGGTGGCGGGTGGTGCTGCGGTCGGACCAGGTGGTGGGTCGCCGGACGGGCGGCGGGCGCATGGCGGCCGGATCGGGTGATGGGTCGGCAGGTCGCCGGTCAGGCGGCGGGTGGTGCTGCGGCCGGACCAGGTGGTGGGTCGGCAGGTCGCCGGTCAGGCGGCGTTGGTGCTGCGGCCGGACCTGTCGGGGGGCCGGCCGGCGACCGATCGGGTAGCGGCGGAACCTCCCCCGGACCAGCCGGTGGGCCGGCGGGCGGTCGGGCGGGTGGCGGAACTGCGGCCGGAGCGGTTGTTGGGCCGGCCGGCGGTGAACTGGCCGGCGGGAGTGGGGCCGGTGGTGGGAGTTGGTCGGCGGGGGTGGTGGCCGGGATGGTGGCTGGGCGGGGCGTGGAAGGTTTGGCCAGGGAGACCTTGGGGTGGGTGGCGGCGCGGCGGGCGGAGCGGGAGCGGGAGGCGAGGAGGTCGGCCAGGGCGTACGCGTCGGTGGTGGCGCGGTGCCGGGCGACCGCGTGCAGGCCGCCGGCCGTGTCCACGTGGACCGTGGCCAGGTCGAGGGCGCGTTGCAGCGGGCCCTGGGTGACCCGGACGCTCTGCACGCGGACCAGGGGCACCGCCACGAGCTCGCGGGTCAGGACGCCCTCGCGGACGGCGACGAGCGTGTCGGTGACGGCGACGCCGATGCGGGACCAGGCCAGGGGGGCGAGCCAGCGGGCGCGGCGGGGTGGGGCGGTGACGGGCAGGGCGGCGGCGTCGAGCGGGGGTGCGGTGACGGTGGCGTGGACGGCGGCGCCGAGGACCGTTGCCGCGACGGTGAGGGTTTCGGCGGTCGGGGCGACGGGGACGAGGGTGCCGGCGCGTAGCTGCTCCTCGCCGTGGCCCGCGTAGCCGGCGACGTCGATGCGGGCGCGGGCCCAGCCGGGGGAGCGCCACAGCAGCGGCCAGGTCACCCTGAGGCCCTGGACGCGGCGGGGTGGGACGGTCTGGTTGCGCTTGTTGAGCAGGCCCTGGCGGACCCGCAGGGCGGTGATGTCGGTGCCGATGGTGAAGCCCCACTCGTCCAGGACGCGGCGGACGGGGACCTGGAAGACGCCGAGGAACGCGGTGATGGTGCTGGCGGCGCCGATCAGGGTCCAGGTCGGGTCGAGGGTGGCCTGCCAGGTGACGAAGACGAGGCCGACGGGGACGGCCAGGGCCTGCGGGGTGAGCAGCTGGGCGCGCAGCAGTCGGCGGTTGTCGACCGAGAAGGCGACCGCGGTGTCGTCGGCGGCGGCGTGCGGCACGCCGGTGGACAGGCCGATGAGGCGGGACCGGAGGGTGGCCGCGCCGGCGACCGTGAGGTAGGCCAGGGGGGCCTCGGTCTTGCTGGCGCCGATCACCTCCAGGCGCAGCTCGGCGAGGCCGAAGACGCGGGCGAGCAGGGGGCGCACGACGTCGATGGCCTGGACCCGTTCGAGCGGGATCGTCCGGGTGCGCCGTGAGATCAGCCCCTCGTACACCCGCAGCTCCCGGCCCACGACCTCGTAGCCGGTGACGAGCCAGACGACGGCGGAGACGAGGACCGCGACGACGAGGATGGCGCCCATCACGGCGAGCCAGTGCAGCGGGCCCAGGTCGCTCAGGCCGCGCCAGGAGATGGCGACGACGGCGAACGCCACCAGTTTGGCCCCCTTCAGCAGCGGGGTCAGCGGGTGGAGTCGTTGCCTCACAGGCCCTCTTCGCGGATCTCGCCGAGGGTGGCGAGCCGGTCCCGCAGGCGGGTCGCCTCGGCCGCTTCGAGTCCGGGGACGGAGGCGTCGCTGGCCGCCGCGGCGGTGTGCAGGGTCACGGTGGCGAGGCCGGCGGCACGTTCGAGGGGGCCGGCGGTGACGTCGACGAACTGCATCCGGGCGTACGGCACGATCGACAGCCGGCGCACGAGCAGCCCGTGGCGCACGAGGAGGTCCTCGGCCCGCTCGGCGTAGCCCCAGGCGCGGACCGATCGGCGCATGAACACGGCGCGGAGGCTTCCCAGTACCAACACCGCAAACGTGATCAACAGAAACCATGCGCTGACCAGGAGGGCCGCGACGGCCGCCGCGACCGCGAACACCAGGGTCCAGGCGGCCAGGACGGTGAGGCGCAGCCAGAAGTAGCGGGGCGAGATCGACCGCCACGAGACGGTGTCGGGCGGTGCGGTCACTCCTCGAGCGTATCCGGGGCGACGGGGATCGTGTCGCGCAGAAAACCGCGTGCGGTCAGGAAGTCGCCGAGCGTGACGCGGTGCGTGTCGCAGGCGAGCCAGATCTTGCGCCGGTCGGGGGTGTGCAGCTTCGGGTTGTTCCAGCGCAGCTGCCACGTCGCCGGGGCACGGCAGCCCTTGGCGGAGCAGATGAGGGGTTCCACGCGGCCAGTGTGCCAGCGGAGGAGAAGAGGATGAGCGCCGGGCGGCCACGGGGGAAGCCGCCCGGCGACGGGGTGAATCGTACCCACGCGGGTACGGGTGATGTCCAGTCACCCGAGGTGTCCGATCCGAAAAACCCGCACAATCACTAGCCGGATTTCCGAAAAATCGGTCAAAATCGGTCTCGACTGGGACTCCCAGAAGCTTCCCAGTGACGTCGGATCGCGTTCGGTTGGCTCGGCGTGCGAAGGTTGGAGTGCTCTGATTGTCAGCATGCTTGGAGGACCGGTGACCCAGCCGAGCAACCCCGTCTCGCCGCCAGGCGGGCAGGTCTCGACACCCGCTCAGGACGCGACCGTGCTGGAGCGCGCCCTGTTCGAGGTCAAACGGGTCATCGTCGGCCAGGACCGCATGATCGAGCGCATGTTCGTGTCGCTGCTGTCGCGTGGCCACGTGCTCCTCGAGGGCGTGCCCGGCGTGGCGAAGACCCTCGCCGTGGAGACCCTGGCGCGGGTCGTCGGCGGCACGTTCTCCCGCATCCAGTTCACGCCCGACCTGGTGCCCGCCGACATCGTCGGCACCCGGATCTACCGGCAGTCCAGCGAGAAGTTCGACGTCGAGCTCGGCCCGGTGTTCGTCAACTTCCTGCTCGCCGACGAGATCAACCGCGCGCCCGCCAAGGTGCAGTCGGCGCTGCTGGAGATCATGGCCGAGCAGCAGGTGTCGATCGGCGGCGAGACCCACAAGGTCCCGCGCCCGTTCCTGGTCATGGCCACCCAGAACCCGATCGAGCAGGAGGGCGTCTACCCCCTGCCCGAGGCGCAGCGCGACCGCTTCCTCATGAAGATCCAGGTGGGGTACCCCACCGACAGCGAGGAGCGCGAGATCGTCTACCGGGTGAGCGTGAAGACCCCGGAACCGGTCGCCGTGCTCAGCCCGACCGAGCTGATGGCGTTGCAGGACAAGGCCGACGACGTCTTCGTGCACAACGCGCTCGTCGACTACGCGGTGCGCCTCGTGGTGGCGACCCGGGCGCCGGCCGACCACGGGCTCGCCGACGTCGCGCAGCTCATCCAGTACGGTGCGAGCCCCCGCGCCTCGCTCGGCATCGTCCGTGCGTCGCGGGCCCTGGCGCTGCTGCGCGGCCGTGACTACGCGCTGCCGCAGGACGTGCAGGACATCGCGCCCGACATCCTGCGCCACCGGCTGGTGCTGTCGTACGACGCGCTCGCCGACGACATCCCGGCCGACGAGATCGTCAAGCGGGTCCTCGCCGCGGTGCCGCCGCCGACCGTCGCGCCGCGCCAGCAGGCCGTCGCCGGCGCCCCGTCGGGCCCCCCGCCGACCACGATCACCACCTGGCCGGGCCGCTGATCCATGGCCACGGAGGATGCCCGCGCCGAGGTCGTGCTCAACCGCATGCAGCTGCTCGTCACCCGCAAGCTCGACGGCCTGCTCCAGGGTGACTACCTGGGCCTGCTGCCCGGCCCGGGCACGGAGGCGGGGGAGTCGCGGGAGTACCGACCGGGCGATGACGTGCGCCGCATGGACTGGCCCGTCACGGCCCGCACGACGCTGCCGCACGTCCGGCAGACCGTCGCGGACCGGGAGCTGGAGACCTGGCTCGCCGTCGACCTGTCCGCGAGCCTCGACTTCGGCACCGCCCGGTATCTCAAGCGCGACCTGGCGATCGCCGCGGCCGCGGCCGTGTCCCACCTGACCGTCCGCGGCGGCAACCGGATCGGCGCCGTGGTCGGCACCGCCGGCGACATGCACCGGCTGCCGGCCCGCCCCGGCCGCAAGGACGCCCAGGGGCTGCTCCGGGCGATCGCCCTGACGTCGGCCCAGCCCGGCCGCGCCGACCTCGGCGCCCTGGTCGACATGCTCAACCGGCCGCCCCGGCGGCGTGGCATGGCGGTCGTCATCTCCGACTTCATGACGCCGGTCGCCCAGTGGGCCCGCCCGCTGCGCAAACTCGGCGTCCGCCACGACCTGCTCGCCGTGGAGATCGTGGACCCGCGCGAGCTCGAACTGCCCAACGTCGGCGTGATCGCCCTCGTCGACCCCGAGACCGGGCGGATGCACGAGGTGCAGACCGCCGATCCGAAACTGCGGCATCGGTACGCACACGCCGCCGCCGCCCAGCGCGCCGAGATAGCCTCGGCACTGCGCGGTGCCAACGCCGCGCACCTGAGACTGCGCACCGACTCCGACTGGCTGCTCGACATCGTCCGGTTCGTCGCCGCCCAGCGACACGCCCGGACGAGGGGGACGACCCGATGATTCGTTTGCTCTCACCGTGGTGGCTGCTGTCACTGCTGCCCGTCTTCGCCGTCATCGGCGTGTACGTCTGGCGGCAACTGCACCGTCGCGCCTTCGCCGTGAAGTTCACCAACGTGGACCTGCTCAGCAGCCTGGTGCCCAAGGGCATCGGCGTGCGCCGCCACGTCGGCGCCGCCGCCTTCCTGCTGAGCCTGCTCATCCTCAGCTTCGGCATGGCCCGGCCGTCGGTCGACACGAAGGAACCCCTCGAGCGGGCCACCATCATGCTCGCCATCGACGTGTCACTGTCGATGCAGGCGACCGACGTGCAGCCGACCCGCATCGACGCGGCCAAGTCCGCCGCCAACGACTTCGTCAGGCAACTGCCGGCCTCGTTCAACGTCGGCCTGGTCTCCTTCGCGAAGACCGCCAGCGTCCTGGTCTCGCCGACGAAGGAACGCAACTCGGTCCTCCAGGCGATCGACGGCCTCACCCTGCAGGAGTCGACCGCCACCGGCGAGGCCGTCTTCACCAGCCTCGACGCGATCCGCACCGTCCCCGCCGACGGCGCCGACGGCCCGCCACCGGCCCGCATCGTCCTGCTCTCCGACGGTTTCCGCACCGCCGGCCGCTCCCTGGAGGACGCCTCCGCCGCCGCCTCCGCCGCGAACGTCCCGGTGTCGACGATCGCGTTCGGCACCGACGAGGGCGTGGTGCGCATCGGCAACACGCCGCAGCGGGTGCCGGTCGACCGGGCGTCGCTGCAGAAGGTCGCCGAGACCACCAAGGGCTACTTCTACGAGGCGGCCAGCAAGGAAGAGCTCAAGCGCGTCTACACCGACATGGGCAGCTCCATCGGCTACAAGACCAAGCCCCGCGAGATCACCCAGTGGTACCTGGGCGCCGGCTTCCTCATGGCCCTCCTCGCCGGCGGCCTCAGCCTCCTGTGGGGCAGCCGACTGCCGTAGCCCGACGCTACCGACAACCCGAACGATCCCCGGGCCCAACGCCCGCAGATCGTTCGGGTTGTCGAGTTTTCGCCCGCCCCCGCAACGCCCCGCGGCCCGGTGGGTGATCCTGCGGGCGTGATCGAAGGCAGGTCAGAACGCTGCCGAGCTATGCGCTGTCGGAGGTCTGGCGGAGCGTGAAAGGCGGCGCGGTGCCGTCCAGCGGCTCTACGCTGCCGCCCGGCTCGGCGGCGTATGCATGACCATCCTGCACGTAGAAGTTCAGCCAAGGGTGCAGCGACAACTCCTCGCGCGCCTGACCGATCCACCCCTGCGTCAGCGACCACCGCGCCAACCAGGCCGGCACCACCGTTATCAGCTCGTACATGGCATCGTCGAGAACGAATGTCCGCACGAACAACCCGAACGAGCCCGGCCGGTTCGAGAACGGCTGCTGAGCGATCAACGACCGGACACCGCCGCCCGGCAGAGCATCGTCCGGCTCCGTGACCAGGCAAGGCCAGTCAATCTCCAGCTCAGGATCTTTCGGCACCTGTTCAGCGAGACCGAGGTGGAAGCGGACCTCATCCAGGAACGAGGCGGGCACGTCCGGCCGAAGACGCAGCGAAAGCGTCCACTCGTAATGCAAGCTCACCGGTCTCTACCCGCTCAATGCTCAACTTGATCCACCGACGCGCATCGCCAATGTAGCCCCAAGAAGGGTCGTGCCCGCTGTCGTGGTGTACGAGCGGCCCGATGGCGCCTTGGGTCACCGACGACCCACCGCATCCGCCGCCGCTTCGGGCGATCCGGCGATCCGGCCGGCGCAATCGAAGTCATGCATGGGCTGTGCGGACAGCCGGTCCGCGACTTCGATCACCAGGAAGCCCCCTGGCGCGGAGCATACGGGCGAAGAGGCCGATCCGGACCCCGGCAGCGCCGTGTCGCACGCCGGGCGCGCCGGCCGCACGCCGGGCGCGCGGGGTCGTTGCCGGATTCCCCACAACCGGAAGGATCCCCGGGCACCTGGCACCGGAAATCCTTCCGCTTGTCGCACCACCAGCCGCCGGACAAGACCCCGCACAGACCGAAGTCACGGACCGGCCATCCGGACGGCCACGGGACAACTTCGACCCAGCCCGCGAGCCAGCATCACGACCGCATACACGGCCCACAGGACGAACGGCGGCGACCGAAGCGAGTCCACAGGTCCGCAATGTCGGGAGCTCTGTCAGCCGGAACCCCGGCAAGCCGGGGATGGATGAGAACGTAGGGCGGATCTTTCGGGTGACGGAAGTCGGGGTCTGGCTGGACGGGCCCGGCAGGCGACGTCGATCACCACCACACCGACGCGGATCGCTGATGCGCCGGGCTCAAAACGGGCCCCGCCCCCACTCCAGCCA
>NZ_BONQ01000119.1 GCF_016862795.1 Dactylosporangium siamense
CCCCCGCCGCCGCAGCTCCGCTGTGGCAGCATTACAGCTCAGTGCGCCCCTACCATGTAGAAGAGCGCAGCGACCCACATGGCGGCCAGGAAGAATCCAACGGGCGCGATGAAGCGGCTCATGACGTGCTCCCAACGGTGTGTCTCGAGAAGAACAGAGAACAGACACGCGGAGCCGTGACAGGGGAAAGGACTACACCCGGTCACGACTGGAAGGATCGCTACTTCGCACAGCGATCACCTCCAGAGAGCAGCAGCCGCACCGGGCGGTCAGCAAAAAGCACGTGCAGACGCGCTCATGGTAGCGCCACGCCTCAGCGGCCACATCAGCCGACCGGCGAGTTGGCGGGTACCCGTCAGTAACACCTAATCTCCGTACAGCTAATCGCAGTGCATCACAGCGGCAGGAAGGCGGCAACGTGGCGAGGACCGTGCTGGTCACCGGCGGTAACCGAGGGATCGGGCTGGCTATCGCCCAGGCCTTCGCGGCGCAGGGGGACCGGGTCGCCGTGACCCATCGAGGCTCCGGCGCCCCCGACGGGCTGTTCGGCGTGCAGTGTGACATCACCGACAGCGCCGCGGTCGACGCCGCGTTCACGACGGTGGAGGCCGAGCTCGGGCCCGTCGAGGTGCTCGTCGCCAACGCCGGCATCACCGACGACACGCTGCTGCTGCGGATGAGCGAGGACCAGTTCACCCGGGTGATCGACACGAACCTCACCGGTTCGTTCCGGGTGGCGAAGCGGGCCTCGAGCAAGATGCTGCGGGCCAAGTGGGGGCGGATCATCTTCATCTCGTCGGTCGTCGGCCTGTACGGCGGGCCCGGCCAGGTCAACTACGCCGCGAGCAAGGCCGGTCTGGTCGGCATGGCCCGGTCGATCACCCGTGAGCTCGGCAGCCGCAACATCACCGCCAACGTGGTGGCGCCCGGGTTCATCGAGACGGACATGACGGCGGTGCTGCCGGAGGCGACGCAGGCCGAGTACAAGAAGGCCATCCCGCTCGGCCGGATGGCGAAGCCCGAGGAGGTCGCCGGCGCCGTGACGTGGCTCGCCAGCGACTCGGCCGGGTACATCAGCGGCGCCGTCATCCCCGTCGACGGCGGCCTCGGCATGGGCCACTGACGCAACCCGCCGCCGACGTAGCCGCCGCCGACGTAACCGGCCATCGACGCAACCGGCGACCGACGTAACCGGCCACCGACGCAACCGGCGACCGACGTAACCCGCCGCTGACGCAACCCGCCACTGACGCAAGGACAAGAGGAGAACCATGAGCGGACTGCTCGAAGGCAAGCGGCTGCTGATCACCGGGATCATCACCGACCAGTCGATCGCCTTCTCCGTCGCCAAGCTCGCCCAGGAGCAGGGCGCGACCGTCGTGCTGACCGGGTTCGGCCGGCTCTCGCTGGTCGAGCGGATCGCGAAGCGGCTGCCGAAGGAGGCGCCGGTCATCGAGCTCGACGTCACCAACCCCGAGCACCTCGCGGGCCTGGAAGGCAAGGTGCGGGAGCACGTCGACGGCCTCGACGGCGTCCTGCACTCGATCGGCTTCGCCCCGGCCAGCTGCCTGGGCGGCGGGTTCCTGGAGGCCCCGTGGGAGGACGTGGCGACCGCGATCCACGTGTCGACGTTCTCGTTCAAGTCCCTGGCGGTGGCGTGCCTGCCGCTGATGGGCACCGGCGGCTCGGTCGTCGGGCTCGACTTCGACGCGACGAAGGCGTGGCCCGTCTACGACTGGATGGGCGTGGCCAAGGCCGGCCTCGAGTCGACGTCCCGGTACCTCGCGCGTGACCTCGGGCCCCGTGGCATCCGGGTGAATCTCGTGGCGGCGGGCCCACTTCGTACCATGGCCGCCAAGTCGATCCCCGGCTTCGCGGTGTTCGAGGAGTCCTGGGCCAAGACCGCGCCGCTCGGCTGGGACCTCAACGACCAGGTCGCGGCCGCGAAGGCCTGCTGCGCGCTGCTGTCGGACTGGTTCCCGGCCACGACCGGCGAGATCGTGCACGTCGACGGCGGGTACCACGCGGTCGGTTCGTCCTGACCTTGTTGCAACAATGGACGCGTGGCATATGACGCGTTCCTGCTCGTCTCGTTCGGCGGTCCGGAAGGGCAGGACGACGTCCTGCCCTTCCTGGAAAACGTGACGCGGGGCCGTGGCATCCCGCGCGAGCGGTTGGAGGCGGTCGCCGGGCACTACCGGCACTTCGGCGGCGTGTCCCCGATCAACGCCCAGAACCGGGCCCTGATCGAGGAGCTCCGGCAGGTCCTGGACCTTCCGATCTACTGGGG
The DNA here is from genome assembly GCF_016862795.1 of Dactylosporangium siamense. Classification (GTDB taxonomy): domain Bacteria; phylum Actinomycetota; class Actinomycetes; order Mycobacteriales; family Micromonosporaceae; genus Dactylosporangium; species Dactylosporangium siamense. The sequence continues at coordinate 2,291 of NZ_BONQ01000119.1, forward strand.
CAACCGCAACTGGCACCCCATGCTCGAAGGTGCCGTCCGGCAGATGCGCGACGACGGCGTCGAGCACGCCCTGGCGTTCGTGACCAGCCCGTTCGGCTCGAACTCGTCCTGCCGGCAGTATCAGGACGACATCGCCCGCGCCCGGGACGCCGTCGGGCCCGACGCCCCGCGGATCGACAAGATCCGGCATTTCCACGACCATCCGCTCTATGTGGAGTCGCATGCGGCGGCGGTACGGGCAGCGCTCGAATCCCTGCCGTCCCGGCTGAGCGCCCGGCTCGTCTTCACCGCCCACTCGATCCCGACCGCCATGAACGACGCGTCGGGCCCGGGCGGGGTCGGCCGGTACCGCGCGCAGCTGCTGGAGACGGCCGGCCTCGTCGCCGCCGCGGCCGCCCCCGAGCTCGAGTGGGACCTGGTCTGGCAGAGCCGCTCCGGCCCGCCGCAGGTGCCGTGGCTCGAACCGGACGTCAACGACCACCTGGCGTCGCTGTCCGCGGCGGGGCTGAAGGAGGTCGTGGTCAGCCCGATCGGCTTCATCTCCGACCACCTGGAGGTGATCTGGGACCTCGACAACGAGGCCCGGGACACCGCCGCGAAGCTCGGTCTCGCCTTCGCCCGCGCCGCCACGCCGGGCACCGACCCCCGCTTCGTGACCATGATCCGACAGCTCGTCGACGAGCGCGTGCTTGCTCACAGTAACGTTCGTCACGCGCTCGGAACCGTCCCCACCTGGGATTTCTGTCCAGCCGACTGCTGCGTGTCACCAAAACGCGTATAGGCACGAAACGTTTCTGAGGGAGCATGTACGCGTGAGAGAACGCAAGCCCATCGAGTCCTGGCTCACCGACATGGACGGGGTCCTCGTGCACGAGGGCGAGCCCGTGCCCGGCGCACCGGAGTTCGTCAACCGGCTGCGCTCGTCCGGCAAGCCGTTCCTGATCCTGACCAACAACTCCATCTACACCGCCCGCGACCTGCAGGCCCGCCTGCGGCGCATCGGCTTCGACGTGCCCGAGTCCGCGATCTGGACCTCGGCCCTGGCCACCGCCCAGTTCCTGGACACCCAGCGCCCGGGCGGCACCGCGTACGTCATCGGCGAGGCCGGCCTGACCACCGCGATGCACGAGGTCGGCTACATCCTCACCGACACCGAACCGGACTACGTGGTGCTGGGCGAGACCCGCACCTACAGCTTCGAGGCGATAACGCAGGCGATCCGCCTCATCAACGACGGTGCCCGCTTCATCTGCACCAACCCCGACGCCACCGGCCCCTCCAACGAGGGTGCCCTGCCGGCCTGCGGGGCCGTCGCCGCCCTGATCTCGAAGGCGACCGGGATCGAGCCGTACTTCATCGGCAAACCCAACCCGATGATGATGCGCTCCGCGCTCAACAGCATCGACGCGCACTCGGAGACCACGGCGATGATCGGCGACCGGATGGACACCGACGTCCTCTGCGGCCTCGAGGCGGGCCTGGAGACGATCCTGGTCCTCAGTGGTATCTCGACGGTGGCGGATGTGGAGCGGTACCCGTACCGCCCGTCCCGCATCATCCCGTCGGTGGCGCACCTCATCGACGAGGTGTAGCCGGCTTCGCGGGCGCTTTCGCCGGTTCGGCGGGCGCTTTCGCCGGTTTCGCGGGCGCCTTCGCCGGTTCGGTGGGCGCCTGCAGCCGGTTTCGCAGGCGCTCGGCGTCCGCGGTGAGGTTGCGCCGCAGCGTCGCACGGAACAGCGGTGCCGCGAGACGCTGCGCGCCGTGCAGGCGGACGTTGAGCTCCAGGCGCACCCGGCTGGTGCCGGCGGCGGTCGCGGTGACCGCGCGGGAGCCGTCGGCGTCCGCGCCGCTGGTGGTGCGCCAGGCGAACCGCAGCCCCGGACCGACCGCCGTGACGACGCCGAGGTTGTGGTACCTCCCACCGGCCACCGTCATGTGCTCGTCAGTGGTCGTGCCCTCCCGGACCACTCCGGCGGGCGTCGCCACCATCGAGGTGACCCCCTGCCGCCACAGCACGTCGTTGCCGTAGTCGGCGACGACCTCCCACACCTCCTGCGCCTCCCGCCCGATCACGATCTCGGCACTGATTGCTATCAGAGTAGTCATACATCGAATAATACGGCGTCGAACTATATGCCGGTCCATAGAATGTCGGCATGGCGACGCCCGACGACGTGGACCGGATCATCGAGCAGTGGCGCCGCGAGCGCCCCGAGCTCGACCTGGCCGCGATGGCGACGTTCGGCCGCCTGGGCCGGTTGTTCGCGCACCTGGGCAGGGCGGTCGACGAGACGTTCACCCGCTTCGACCTGCAACGCGGCGAGTACGACGTCCTCGCCGCCCTCCGCCGCTCCGGCGCCCCGTTCGTCCTGACCCCGTCGGCCCTCTCCGACGTGCTGATGCTGTCCCGCGCCGGCATGACGAACCGCCTGGACCGCCTCGAAGCGGCCGGCCTGGTCGAACGCCGCGCCAACCGCTCGGACCGGCGCAGCATGCTGATCGCCCTCACCGAGACCGGCGCCACCCTGACCGACGAGGTGACCACGCTCCACGTCGCCAACGAGTCCGCCCTCCTGTCCGACCTGACCCCGGACGAACGCCACCACCTGGACACGATCACCCGCAAACTCCTGTCCCGCTTCGAATGACCCGCGCGACCCACGCGCCGCTCCGCAGCTGGTCGTGCGGCCGGCCGGCACGCCACTTCGATCACGTCCCCGTTGGCCACTCGCGCGTCCGCGGCTGGCGCGGTTCGGTGGCCTGGTGATCGAAGTCGTGTGCCGGTCGCCCGGGCGGCCGGTGCGCGACTTCGATCACGGCACCGTTCGCCGCCCGTGCGTCCGCAGTTGGCCTGGGCCGTGATCGAAGTCGTCACGCGGCTGCCCGGGCGACCAGCACGGTCCTTCGATCACGGCGGAAAGATCACACAAGCGTCATGCAGACGCCAGCCGCCCCCAACTCCAGCCAGGTAAAGAGCCCGACCACG
>NZ_BONQ01000120.1 GCF_016862795.1 Dactylosporangium siamense
GGTCACGGCCCGGACCTGTTCGGCGATCGCGAGTTCCTCGTCGGTCGGGATCACGCAGACCGCCACGGGGGCGTCGTCCGGGGAGATGAGCGGGGCGTGGGCGGCGTTGCGGACCGGGTCGACCGTGATGCCCCAGCCGTCGAGGCCGGCGAGGGCGGCCTCGCGGACCGGGGCGGCGTGCTCGCCCACGCCGGCGGTGAACACGATCGCGTCGAGGCGACCGAGCACGGCGTGGTAGGCGCCGACGTACTTGCGGATGCGGTGGCAGTACACGTCGAAGGCGAGCGCCGCACCGGCGTCCCCAGCGGCGCGGCGTTCCAGGACGGTGCGCATGTCGTTGGCGCCGGCCAGGCCCTTCAGGCCGCCGTGGCGTTGCAGTTGCTCCTCGGCAGCGGCACCGGAGAGGCCGGCGGCGCGGTGCAGGTAGCTGAGCACGGCCGGGTCGACGTCGCCGGAGCGGGTGCCCATGACGAGGCCTTCGAGCGGGGTGAGGCCCATCGACGTCTCGACGCTGCGCCCGCCCTGGATCGCGGTGGCGCTGGCGCCGTTGCCGAGGTGCAGCACGATGAGGTTGAGCTCGGTGAGGGGACGTCCGAGCAGGTCGGCCGCGCGGCGGGAGACGATGTCGCAGGAGGTGCCGTGGAAGCCGTACCGGCGGATCCCGTGGCGCGCGGCGAGATCCCGGTCGAGGGCGTACGTGCTGGCGGAAGGCGGCAGGGACGCGTGGAACGCGGTGTCGAACACGGCCACGTGGGGCACGCCGGGCAGCGCCGCGCGGGCCGCCTCGATGCCGGCGATGCCGCCGGGGTTGTGCAGCGGCGCGAGCGGGGTCAGCTCGTGCAGGACCGCCAGCATCGCGTCGTCGACGAGGGCGGGCGCGGTGAACGCCGAGCCCCCGTGCACGACGCGGTGCCCGACCGCGGTGATCCCATGCTTGTCCAGGCCGTCGAGGATCTCCGCGAGGGCGGCCGCGTGGTCGGCGACGCCGTCGGGCTCGCCGATCCGTTCGACGGTGCCGCGCTGGCCGGCGGCCGGATCCGAGAGGTCCACGACGCGGAACTTCACCGACGACGAGCCGCTGTTGAGCACGAGGATCATGACAGGCAGACTAGCGGGGTGGCTCGCATCGTGTACCTGGTCGAACACGGACCCGGATCCGGCAAGTCCGCCGTCGCGCTCGGTCTGGCCGAGCTGCTGTCGCGGAAGGTCCCCAGGATCGGCGTGTTCCGCCCGTTCGTCGACGGTGCGGCACCGGACCCGACGTTGTCGCTGCTGCGCTCGCGGTACCACATCCAGAACGACGATCACGAGCCTTTCGGTGTGACGGCGGCGGAGGCGGCCGCGATGCTGTCCGCGGGTGACGGCGAAGGCCTGGTCGGGCGGATCGTGGAGCGGTTCCGGCCGATCGCTCGCGACCATGACGCGGTGGTGGTCATCGGCAGCGACCTCGACGACGAGCAGTCGCCGACGCTCGCGCTGAACGCCCGCCTCGCCAACGAGTTCGGCGCGATCGTGGTCGCCGTCGTCAACGGCGCCGACCTGGACGCCGACACGGTCGGGTCGGTGGCGCGGCAGGCGTATCACGCGCTGGTCGAACTCGACGCCACCGTCGCCGCGGTCGTGGTCAACAAGTCCTCCGAGCAGCCGCCGAAGCTGCCGGTGCCCTGCTACACGATCCCCAACGTGGCGACGGTCGCGGCGCCGACGGTCGCGGAGGTCGCGACGTCGCTGGGCGCGACCGTGCTCAGCGCCGGGCCCGCCTCCCTCGAGCGGGACGTGCTCGACTACGTCGTCGGCGCGGCGCAGGTCCCGGCGGTGCTGTCCCACCTGACCGACAACTGCCTGCTCATCACCCCCGGCGACCGGGCCGACCTGCTCGTCGCCGCGGCCGCCGCGCACGCCTCGGGGACCGTGCCGCTCGCCGGGATCGTGCTGACCCTGGGCATCGCCCCGGACCCGGCGGCGCTGGCGTTGTTCGAGCGGTTGAACACCGGTCTCGCGGTGTTGTCGGTGCCGACGGCGAGCTACGACACGATCGCGGCGTCGACGCGCATGGAGCACCGGCTGGGGCCGGACAACCCGCGGAAGGTGGCGGCGGCGCTCGGGGCGTTCGAGTCGCACGTGGACACGGCGGCCCTGGCAGACGCGCTGGAGCTGACGGCTTCGACGCGGGTCACGCCGCTGATGTTCGAGTACGACCTGATCGACCGTGCCCGCGCGGCGCGGAAACACCTCGTCCTGCCGGAGGGGACGGAGGAGCGGATCCTGCGGGCGGCGGACATCCTGCTGCGGCGGGGTGTGGCAGCGTTGACGTTGCTGGGTTCACCTGTGGAGATCGCGGCGAAGGCGCGGGACCTGGGGCTGGACATTTCGGATGCTTCGGTCATCGATCCGGCGACGTCTCCGCTGCTGGAGCGGTTCGCTCCGATCTACGCGGAATTACGGGCACATAAGGGCGTGACGCTCGATTTGGCCCGGGATGTGGTACGGGACGTCTCGTACTTCGGCACGATGATGGTCCATCTGGGTCTCGCCGACGGCATGGTCTCCGGCGCGACGCACACCACGGCGGCCACCATCCGTCCCGCGTTCGAGATCATCAAGACGGTGCCGGGCCTGGGCGTCGCCTCCAGCGTCTTCTTCATGCTGCTGCCCGACCGGGTCCTGGTGTACGGCGACTGCGCCGTCAACCCGGACCCCGACGCCGAGCAGCTCGCCGACATCGCGCTGTCCTCCGCCACGACGGCGGCCCAGTTCGGCATCACGGCCCGGGTGGCGATGCTGTCGTACTCGACCGGGACGTCCGGCGCCGGTGCCGACGTGACGAAGGTGGCCTCGGCGACCTCGCTCGTGCGTTCCCGCCGCCCTTCGCTGCCGGTGGAGGGTCCGATCCAGTACGACGCCGCCGTCGACCCCTCGGTCGCCGCCACCAAGCTGCCCGGCAGCGCCGTCGCCGGTCAGGCCACCGTCTTCGTGTTCCCGGACCTGAACACGGGCAACAACACCTACAAGGCGGTGCAGCGCTCGGCCGGCGCGGTCGCGGTCGGGCCCGTCATGCAGGGCCTGCGCAAACCCGTCAACGACCTGTCCCGCGGCGCGACCGTGAAGGACATCGTCAACACTGTCGCCATCACCGCCATCCAGGCTCAGGGTTTTTTGTCAGACCCGTCGGGCACGATGGAGGGATGACGGCGAAACTCACCTCGGTGGTCCTCGACTCCCCCGACCCGCAGGCCCTCGCCCGGTTCTACTCCGAGCTGCTCGACCTGCCGGTCACCCGCGTCGACGGGGACTGGGTCGACATCGGCGACGGCACCACGAAGCTCAGCTTCCAGCACGCTCCCGAATACCGGCCGCCGCTGTGGCCCGACCCCAACTTCCCGCAGCAGATCCACCTCGACATCCAGGTCGACGACATCGACGCCACGGAGTCCAAGGTGTTACGGCTGGGCGGGACGCTGTTGTCGACCAAAGAGGCCGGATTCCGGGTGTACAGCGACCCGTCCGGACACCCGTTCTGCCTCTGCTACGACTGAGCGCGGTGGCTCACGGGTTCGTCAGCGGCTTGGTCGGGCAGCCGTGCTCCTGCTGCCACTTGCCGACGTCGGCGACCGGTGACTTCTCCTTGCCCGCCTTCCACGCGTCCAGGTAGGACCACGGCCAGATCGCACCGCGCCGGGTCCACCAGTCGCCGGTCTTCTGGCACACCGGTGACAGGCCGAAGTGGATGTGGCAGGCGCTGGCGTCACCGGTCTCGCCGACCTTCGCGACCGGCTGGCCCGCCTTGACGACGGTGCCCGCCTCGATGCCCGCGTCGATCGTGGAGAAGTGCGACATGTAGTACCGCACCCCGTCCCCACCGAGGATCGACACCGACAGCCCGCCGCGGGTCGCCCCGTCGTTGACCTTCGCCGTCCACGTGTCGGTCCGCGTCACCTCGAGGACCGTGCCGTCGACCGGCGACACCGCCGTCAACCCGCACGCGGCGATGATGTCGCTGGCCGGGTAGTCGTGGTGGGTCCGGCTGTAGGACGCCTTGCCCTGCACCGGGAACGCGTGCTTGACCGCCTGCCCACCGGGTGCCGCAGCCCCGCTGGCCGCTCCCCCAGCCCCGGCTCCGGCCGACGCACTGCCGGCGGAGGACGGCGGGAGCCCCGACGCGCCTTCGGCGACCTGCCGCCCCGGCGACGGGGCCGCGGTGGTCGCGGTGCTGGTCGGGACAGGGTCGCCGCCACAGCCGGCGGCGCCGAGCGCCACCAACACGGCGACACCGGCAAGCCTGGTGCGCAGCGCAAACATCGTCAGCCACCCTACGCCCTCGCGACAACCCCCCGCACGACACCGCCCGGACCGCCCCGGACCGCCCTGGCCACCCGCGGGCCAGTGGGCGACTTCTATCTGCGACAAGCAGAAGGACCTCCGGGGTCAGGGGGCCTGAGGATCCTTCCGGTTGTGGGAATCTCGCAACGACGTCGTATGCCCGCCGCCCGGTCAGTAGCGGGCGGCGTACCTGGTTGGGGGCTCGCCGAACATGGCGGTGAAGTCCCTGCTCAGGTGGGCCTGGTCGACGTAGCCGAGGTCGGCGGCGAGGCCGGCCCAGTCGACCGGGGCGCCTGGGGCGGCGGCGAGGGTGTCGGTCACCTCCTGCAGGCGAAGGCGGCGCAGCAGCCACTTCGGGCTCGCCCCGACGTGGTCGGCGAAAAGGCGTTGGAGGCGGCGCACCCCCACCCCGCACAGCGCGGCCAGGTCATCGACGCGGCGCAGGTCAGGGGTGGCGGACGCGCGTTCGACCCAGGCCGCGACCTCGTCGCCCACCGGGTCGGACGGGAGCCGCTCCGCCAGGAAGGCGTCGACGGCGTCTGTCCCACCGGTCGGCGGGCCGGAGTCGTGGAACTCGAACGTCGGCAGGTCGGGGCCGAAGATGTCGGCGGCGGGGACGGTGCGGTCGGTCAGGGTGGTGGCGGGGGCGTCGAGGAAGCGGCGGAACGTCCCGGGCACGAACGCGACGCCGAGCACGCCGCCGGCGCCGGACAGGACCCGGTGGAAGTGGCGGCGGTGGACGCCGCGCAGCAGGGGTGGGCCATCGGTGGGGAACGTCAGGTGGACGCTCGGCGTGGGTGGGAGCAGCTGCCGGTACGGCGCCTGGTCGCGCAGGTCCCAGGTCGCCCACCAGTAGCGGCCGACGACGCCGGCGAGGGGTGGGGACGGCGGGGTGGAGCCGTGCCGCTGGAACGCCGACCACGCACCGGACAGTTCCCTCGGGTCGCGCACGAGGATCCACGGTAGCCGTCGCGTTTGTGCAAGACCGGGTGCGGCGCCGGCCGTACCGTCGGGGCGATGGACGGACATCTGCTCATCGGCACCGCCGCCGCCGTGACCTTGAAGGTCGTGGACGGGGTCGGTTCGCTCGACGCTCCGACGCCGTGTGCGGGCTGGGACGTGCGGGCCCTGGTCAACCACCTGCTGCACTGGGGGCCGGCGCTGACCGCGGCGGCCGCGAAGGAGGCGCTCGACCCGGGGGCGGAGGTGGACCGCACCGGCGGTGACTGGCGGGCCCTGCTCCGGGCGCAGGTCGAGCAGACCGCCACGGCCTGGGGCGGGCCGGCGGCGTGGGAGGGCGTCACGCGGATGGGTGGGCCGATGGAGCTGCCCGCGGACCTGGTCGGGGGCATGGTGCTGGGCGAGCTGGTGCTGCACGGCTGGGATCTGGCTCGCGCCGCCGGCCTGCACCCGCACTGGGACGACGCGCTGGTGCTACGGGTGCACGACGAGGTCGCCCGCTCCGCCGACATGGGCCGCCAGATGGGCGTGTACGCCGCCGAGGTGCCCGTGCCGGCAACCGCCCCGCCCCTGGCCAGGATGCTCGGCCTCAGCGGCCGTGACCCGGACTGGACCCCCTGAGCCGGACGGTCACGGAGCGGCCGCCTCTGGTGAGCCGGAGGCAGCGGCGGAGGCAGCGGCACCGGCACCGGCACCGGCCGACGGCGAGGCGGAGGCCGACGGCGACGCGGACGGGGACGCCGAAGCCGACGGCGACGCGGATGCCGAAGGAGAAGACGACGGCGACGCGGACGCCGAGGGAGAGGACGACGTCGACGGGCGGGTCGAGCTCGGGCGGGTCGTCGGCCGGCGGGTCGTCGGCTGGGTCTGCGGCGTGGTCGTCGCCACGGGCGGCGGCGGCACGGGGGCCGGGGAGGTCGTGACGGCCGGAAGGGCGCTCGCGGCGGCGGTCGCGGTCTGCACCGTCCCGCTCGACGGGGGTCGCCCCTCCGCCTGCGGCTGGCCGAGGGCGACGACCGCGGCGAGGGACACGATCCCGGCCACGACGGCGCCGACGGCGGCCCGGATCGCCCAGCGCCGGCCGCTGCTCTTCGCCGGCGCGACCAGCCGAGCGGGCGGGGCGGGGCGGGCGGGACGCGCGGAGCGCAGGTCCACGAGGGTCACGTCGTTGAGGTGCGCACCGGCCCGGGTGTGCGCACCGAACGGCAGCTTGGACAGCACGATGCGGGTGTGCGCGGCCGAGCGGGCGCCGAGCTGCGTGGCGGGACGGATCCACGGCCGATGCGCGCCGGCTCGGACGGGACTGTCCGAGGCGCCGTCGCGGCGCAGGCGCATCGGCGGGAAGGCCCGCGGCAGCACCGACGGGCGGCGCACCGGGAACGGCCGCCCGGCGGACGACTGGCCGGCGGTCGCCGCGGGGTCGGCGGTGGTCGCGGACAGCGTGTACCAGGCGGGCAGGTCGACCCGGGTGCCGGCGATGCGGGCGAAGGCCAGGGCGGCCTCGTCGCTGCCGGGGCGCAGGACCGCGTCGGGGTGCAGGCACCGGGCGATGAGGGCGGCCAGGTCGGCGGGGGCGACCAGGTCCGGGGACCCGGCGGCGGTCCCGGCCGGGGCCGACCCGGTGAGGGCGGTCCGCAGGAGGCTGCCCAGCGCGTACACGTCGAGGCTGACGTCGTGCGGGTCGGCGCCGCGGCGGTCGGTGAAGCCGAACACCTTCGCGCCGACGTCGGTGATGGCGACCTTCGCGGGGGTGAGGGCGCCGTGGGTGACCCACTGGCCGTGCGCGTGGGCGAGGGCGGCGCCGATCTCCGCGCCGATCTGGGCGACCTCGTCGGGGCTGAGGGGTCCGTGGCGGAGCCGGTCGGCGACGGTGTCGCCGTCGACGAACTCCATCACCACGTACGGCACGTCGCCGCGCTCGGGCAGCTCGACGACGCCGACGTCGTAGACGGCGGCGACGTTGGCGTGGGTGAGCCGGGCGGCGGCGCGGCCCTCGGCGAGGAAGGACTCGGCGAGCGGGGCGCGGTCGGCGCGCAGCAGGCGGACCGCCACCTGGCGACGCAGGAGCTCGTCGTGGCCCTGCCAGACCTCGCTGGTGGTCCCCGCACCGATCAGCCGCTCGAGCCGATACCGGCGTTGCAGCATCATCGCGACCGGAGGTTCCTTACTGCTCGCCCAGTGGTCCGGGCTCAAGTATGCGCACCTGGAAGCGTTGCGTCCGGCAATGAGATCAGACCGTTGCCATATCCAGGCGAATCATGACATCAGGGTAGGTCGGGCCGGGCCAAGATCTCACCCGGCGGGTCTGCGGCGGCGGGCCCTGGCGGTCGGCGGGACGTCGGTGAGCTCCTCGACCATGGTGCAGGCGTCGGCGAGGGGGTCGTGCTCGTCGACGCGGGTGGCGAGCTTGCGGAGCAGGTCGCGGAAGATCGCCCGCTCGGGCTCGGCGAGCGCGCCCAGGACGCGGGTCTCGACGTGCTCCAGCTTGCCCTGCAGCTCGCACATCGTGGCGCGGCCGGCGTCGGTGGCGACGATGCGCCGGGCGCGGCGGTCGGCGGGGTCGGGGCGGCGCTCGATGAGGCCGGCCTGCTCCAGGTCGTCGAGCAGGTAGGTCATGACGGTGCGGTCGACGCCGAGCTTGTTGGCCAGGGCGAGCTGGGTGCCTTCGGCGCCGGACGCGGCGGCGGCGAGGACCTGGTAGCCGCGGGGGCCGCCGGGGACGCCGGCGATGACGTGACCCGCGCCCTTGGCGTAGGCGCGCAGCACGACGCCCAGCGCCCAGCCGAGGTCGGACTGGAGCTCGTCGCGTACCTCCGGCGCCTGCGTCATGCCGCAATGATAAGCGGCCACCTCCCTCTTGCGGGAAGATGTTCTGCGATGCAGACTATCTGTGCAACAGCCGAACTACGTGGGGGTACCACACCATGCATCTGTTCCGTCTCGACGCGAGCATCCGCACCACCGGATCGGTGAGCCGCGCGCTCGCGGACACCGCCGAGCAGGCCTGGCTCGCCGAGCACCACGACGGCGTCGTCACCCGGCGCGACCTCGGGGCCCAGCCGCTGCCCGCGGACGCGTGGACCGCCCTTGCCCGCGCCGCCGTCGACCCGGCCGCGCCGCCCGCCGACGAGGCGCGCCAGCTCGTCGACCGCCTCGGCGCGGAACTGCTCGCCGCCGACGCCTTCCTGTTCGCCGTGCCGCTGTACAACTGGAACCTCCCGGCGCAGGTCAAGGCCTGGATCGACCTGATCGTGATGCACCCCCGCCTCGGCCTGCACGGTGACCAGCCCCTCGCGGGCAAGCCCGCGGTGCTCGCGCTGAGCCGGGGCGGCGGCTACGGGCCCGGCACCCCGAAGGAGGGCTGGGACCACGTCACGCCGTACCTGCGCCGGATCCTGGGCGAGGTCTTCGGCCTCGACCTGCACATCGCCGAGGCGGAGCTGACCCTGGCGGACGTGACGCCGGCGATGGCGCCGCTGCGGGGCCTGGCCGCCGAGTCGCTGAAGGCCGGGCACGAGAAGGCGGCCGAGCACGGCCTGCGGGTCGCCGAGCTGATCAGGACCTGATGCTCACATCGGGGGCAGGTTGCCCGTGACCTCGATGGCGGTGGTGATCAGCGACTGCAGCCGCGCGGTGAGGGCGAGCAGCAACTGGTGGGCGGCCGGGCCGGAGTGCGCGGCCGCCTCCCGCAGCGTGTCCAGGTCGATCTGGAGCTGCGAGAGCTGACCCGGCAGGTCGCCCTTGCCGGGCCCGAGCGCCCCGGCCATGTCGGCGAGGCTGACCCCGTTGGCCTCCAGGGCCTTGATCGCGGCGATGCGGTCGATGCAGTCGGCGCTGTAGAGCCGGAAGTTGCCGGCGGTGCGCTCAGCAGGCTCGATGAGTCCGAGCCCGGTATAGAAGTCCACCGTGCGGGTGGACACGCCCGCGTGGTTCGCAAGCTCCCCGATCCGCAGCAGTCTCGACACATGCCAACCCTACAGTCCTGCGTGTTAGTCTCCGCGAATGGTCTTCAAGAGCCTGAAGCGCGCATTCGGTGTTGGCGGCCCGACCGTGGACACCGTCCTCGACGGACCCGACGTCCAGCCGGGTGGTTACGTGTCCGGCCAGGTCCGTTTCGCCGGCGGCGACCACGAGGTCGAGGTCGAGCGGATCACCGTGGCGCTGCAGACCCGCGTCGAGGTCGAGGGCGCCGACAGTGAGTATGACGCGACCGTGGAGTTCCAGCGGCAGCAGCTGACCGGCGGCTTCCGGCTCGGACCCGGCCAGCAGCACGCGGTGCCGTTCCAGCTGCCGGTGCCCTGGGAGACCCCGATCACGCACATGTACGGTCAGCGCCTGCACGGCATGACCATGGGCGTGCGCACCGAGCTCGAGGTCGCCCGCGCGATCGACAAGGGCGACCTGGACCCGATCAACGTGCACCCGCTGCCGGTGCAGGGCGCCATCCTCGACGCCTTCGGGCAGCTCGGCTTCCGGTTCAAGGGAGCCGACCTGGAGCGCGGCCACATCCACGGGGTGCACCAGACGCTGCCGTTCTACCAGGAGATCGAGTTCTACGCCGCGCACCAGTACGCGAGCCGCATCAACGAGGTCGAGGTGACCTTCGTGACCGACCCGCACGGCACGCAGGTGATCATCGAGTTCGACAAGCGCGGCGGTTTCATCTCCGAGGGACACGACGCGATCAACCGGTTCCAGATCGGACATGCCCAGGCCGCGGGCGTCAACTGGCCCGCGGAGGTCGAGGGCTGGGTCCGGCAGGCGACGGAACGACGGGGCTGGCATTTCTGAAAGCAAGGCACCGCCCGGTACCGTTAGCGGCACATCAAAGTTGACCGTCGGACACGGGAGGCCCGGGCATGCGTGAGCTCGTCGTCGTTGGTGTGCGGGCTCAGACCTGGCAGAGCCGTCCGATGGTGCTGCTCAAGGACGAGCAGACCGGCCGCCACCTGCAGTTCGCGGTCGAGGGCGGACCGCGTGACCTGGTCGAGCCGGTCAGCGCCGAGCTGTTCCAGCGGGCGCTGACCGCACTGCGCGCCCCGCTGCGCGCGATCGAGGTCATCGCCGCGCACGGACCGTTCCAGCTCGTGCTCGGCGACGGCATCCGGGTGCCGGCCGCGCCCCTGGAGGCGATCGCCCTGGCCCGCCACTGGGGCGTGCCGATCGTGACCAGCGAGGAGCTCCTCGCCCAGGCGTCCGTCGCCGCCCCCGAGGGCGCGACGCAGCCGCTCGACCTGACCGCGCACATGGAGAAGCTGCCGTCCGGCCGGGCGACCCTGCTGATCCGCAAGGGTGCCGAGGCCGGCGCCGAGTTCGCGCTCGACGGCGACATCTGCCGCTGCGGCCGTGACTCCGCCAACCAGATCGTCCTGGACGACAACACGGTGTCCCGCAAACACGTCGAGTTCCACCGCAACCCGAGCGGCTTCGGCTACTCGACGCTGGACCTGGGCAGCCTGAACGGCACCTATGTCAACGGCGAGCGGGTCAAGAGCGCCACGCTCAAGGACGGCGACGAGGTCCAGGTCGGCAAGTTCACGCTGTCCTACCAGCTGCGCTGACCTCCGGAAAGCTGCGCTGACCCCGTCGCCGCGACCCGCCGCCTACCAGGCGGACGGGTTGTAGTCCTTCAGGAAGCAGCCGTAGAGGTCCTCGCCCTGCTCACCGCGGACGATCGGGTCGTAGACCCGGGCCGCGCCGTCGGTGAGGTCGAGCGGGGCGTGGAAGCCCTCCTCGTGCAGCCGCATCTTGGTCGGGTGCGGGCGTTCGTCGGTGATCCAGCCGGTGTCGACCGCGGTCATCAGGATGCCCTCGGTGAGCATCTCCTCGGCGCTGGTGCGGGTCAGCATGTTCAGCGCGGCCTTCGCCATGTTGGTGTGCGGGTGGCCGGGGCCCTTGTACCTGCGGCTGAACTGGCCCTCCATGGCGGACACGTTCACCACGTACTTGCGGCGGGCCGGCGCCGCGGCGAGGGCCGGACGCAGCCGGCTGACCAGGATGAACGGCGCGGTGACGTTGCAGAGCTGGACCTCGAGCAGCTCCAGGGGGTCGACCTCGTGCACCCGCTGGGTCCAGCTGTTGATCGAGGCGAGGTCGGGCACCAGGCCGCCGGCGTCGATGGCGGTGAGTGCCGCGATCCGCTCCGGGGTGGCCGAGCCGGTGGTCAGCGCGAGGGCGGCAAGGGCATGCGGAGGGATGATTGCGGCCGGCCCGGCCTCGAGGGTCAGCTCGGCGTGCGGGTCCGCCTTGTGGAACGTCAGCATCTCCGGCGCCGGCCCGTCCAGCTCGACCGGGACCGACTCGGCGGCGACCAGGTGCGAGTAGGAGCCGGCCGCCCGCTTCACCGTCTGCGCCGCGTTGTTGATGAGGATGTCGAGGGTGCCCTGCGCGGCGACGTCGTCGGCGAGCGCGACGACCTGGGCGGGGTCGCGCAGGTCGAGGCCGATGATCCGCAGCCGGTGCAGCCAGTCGGCGCTGTCGGGCATCGCGGCGAAGCGGCGCACGGCGTCGTTCGGGAACCGGGTGGTGATCGTCGTGTGGGCGCCGTCACGCAGCAGCCGCAGCGCGATGTACATGCCGATCTTCGCCCGCCCGCCGGTGAGCAGGGCGCGCCGGCCGGTCAGGTCGGTGCGGGCGTCGCGGCGCTGCCGGTTGAGCCTGGCGCAGGCCGGGCAGAGCTGGTGGTAGAACGCGTCGACGTCGACGTAGCGGTCCTTGCACGTGTAGCAGGACCTGGCGCGCAGCAGGCGGCCCGCGGTCGCACCGATGGTGGGCGACACCAGCGCGATGCCCTGCGTCTCGTCGTCGATGCGGCCGGGCGCCCCGGTCGCGGTGGCGGCGGTGACGGTGCGGTCGGCCTCGGTGATGGCCGCGCGGCGGTCGCTGCGCCGTTGCCGCTTGACGCTCTTGTACAGATGTGACGTCGCCCGGCGCACGCGCACCACGTCTGGGTGGTCCGGCGGCAGCTCGTCGAGCTCCTCGAAGACGGCGAGGCAGATCGCCAGCCGCTCGGGGTCGACGCCGGGGCCGAACGGCACGCCGTCGCTGTCAAGAGCAGCGTCAGCAGCGTCCGATGGGGTCGGGTCGACCCTGGAGGCGGGGGCGGAGGTGAGAGTGGGGTCGTGCGGAGTCACCCCGGAACTGTACGCGAAACGCCGAACGGGTCCGGGTGGCGCCGTTGCCGCCCCGGACCCGCCGCTGCCGCGACGTCCACCGTCCCCCGTTGTTCTGCCGGTGGGCGCCGCGCTGCTTTCGACACTAGTCAGTAAACCCGATTTTCCGGTTATTTCGGACAAATCAGTTCATCGTTGCTCGAACGTGTTTTGCCAGGGGTACCAACAACGGCGCGGCGAGCATGATGACCAGCGGAGACAGCAGGAAGCCGATCCTCGGCCCCGTGGTCGCGTCCAGGATGGCACCGTCCAGCGCCGCACCGGTCGCCGCGCCGACCGAGAACGCGGTCGCCACCCACGCGAACGCCTCCGCCGCGGTGCCCGCCGGGGCGATCCGGTCGACCGTGACGAACGTCGCGGCCAGGAACGGCGGCAGGAACAGGCCCGAGATCACCGCGAGGAGCAGCAGCAGGGCCGGCTCCGACGGGGTGAGCAGCAGCGGCACGAACGCCAGGCCGAGGCACATCGCGAGCAGCGGCAGCCGCCGCCCGTCGACCTTCACCCGGGTGTTGATCAGGCCGCCGATGAGCGCGCCGGTCGCCTGTGCCGCCAGGATCCAGCTCGACCAGCTCCGGCTGCCGACCGACTCGGCGTAGTCGATGACGGCGACGGGCAGGCTCCCGACCCCGGTGCCGACGAGGATGACCGCGACGAGGAGCAGCCGCAGCCGTCCCGAGCGCAGCGCGCCGGCCCAGTGCCGCTCGGCGTGCTCGCCCCGCCAGCCGCGCACGACGGGCGTGGTGACGAACCAGAGCGTCCCGAGCAGCTGCAGGCCGGCGGTCACGTAGAGCCCGGCGACCGGGCCGCCGAGCGCGACGGAGGCGCCGGCGACGAGCGGGCCGAAGATGAAGATGAGCTCCTGCACCGCGATGTCCAGGGTGTACGCGGTGGGCACCTGCTCCTCGTCCAGCAGCGTCCGCCACAGCACCCGCAGTCCCGCCTCGAACGGTGGCGCGCCGAGCCCGGCCAGCAGCACGGCGACCAGCGCCGCCCAGAACGGCACCCCGGAGGCGAGCAGCAGGTAACCGGCGGTGGACACGGCGGCGCCGGCGAGCATCACCGGCGGCTGCCGCAACCGGTCCGCGACCCGGGCGAGGACCGGCCCGCCGACCGCGATCCCGGCCGTGTACACCCCGACGAGCGCCCCGGCCGCACCGATCGACAGCGTCTCGCGGGCGAACAGCAGCAGCGCGACGGGTGCGGCGCCGAGCGGCAACCGGCCGAGGGTACTGGCCGCAAGGACCCGGGCGACCTGAGCGGTCCGCAGCACGACGGTGAGCATGGCAGCGATCATGCTGGGCGGGCGTGGACCATGTCGACACGGGTACGGGCAGCGTGACGCTCATGACCTGACGACCTGGAGGCGAAGATGGCACCGCACATCGTGGTGGTCGGTGGCGGGTTCGCGGGGTTCCACGCGGCCCGGAGGCTGGCCCGGATGTCCCGCGGGAACGCCCGGATCACGCTGCTCAACCCGACCGACTACTTCCTGTACCTGCCGCTGCTGCCCGAGGTGGCGGCCGGTGGGCTGGAGCCCCGCCGGGTGACGGTGTCGCTACCGGCGGCACTGCCCGGGGTCCGGCTCGTGCTCGGCGAGGCGGAGCACGTCGACCCGGACCGGGCCGAGGTCCGCTACCGCGACCCGGACGGCCGCGTCCGGTACCTCGGCTACGACCGGGTCGTGGTCGCCGCCGGCAGCGTCAACAAGCTGCTGCCGATCCCGGGGCTCGCCGAGCACGCGCACGGCTTCCGCGGCATCCCGGAGGCGCTGTATCTGCGCGACCACCTGGTCCGGCAGGTCGAGCTGGCGGCCGAGACCGACGACCCGGCGGAGCGCGCGGCCCGGCTGACGTTCGTGGTGGTCGGCGCCGGATACACCGGCACGGAGGTCGCCGCACACTGCCAGCTCGCCGTCCGCGACCTGCTGCGCCACCAGCCGGCGCTCATCGGGGAGCAGGTCCGCTGGCTGCTGCTGGACACCGCGCCGCGGGTGCTGCCGGAGCTGTCGCCGCGGCTGTCCCGCACCGCGGAGCGGGTGCTGCGCGAACGCGGCGTCGAGGTGCTCACCGGCTGTTCGGTGGCCGAGGCCCTCGCCGACCGGGTCCACCTCACCGACGGCCGGGAACTGCCGACGCGCACGCTCATCTGGTGCGTCGGTGTGCGGCCGGACCCGCTGATCGAAGACCTGGGGCTCCGCACCGAGCAGGGGCGGCTCGTCGTCGACGAGTACCTGACGGTGCCCGGCTACCCGGAGGTGTTCGCCTGTGGCGACGCCGCCGCCGTGCCGGACCTGACCCGCCCCGGCCGGCTGACCCCGATGACGGCGCAGCACGCGGTCCGGCAGGGGGCGCTCGTCGCACACAACATCGCCGCGTCGCTCGGGATCGGGCGGCGGCGCCGGTACAAGCACCGGGACCTGGGCTTCCTGGTCGACCTCGGCGGCACCGACGCGGCCGCGAACCCGCTGCGCCTGCCGCTGTCCGGACTGCCGGCCAAGGCGCTCACCCGGGCATACCACCTGGTCTCGCTGCCCGGCAACCGCCGCCGGGTGGTCGCCGACTGGGTCCTGGACGCCGTGGCCGGCCGGCCCGCCGTCGAGCTCGGCCTCGTCCCCGGCGCGCACGTGCCGCTGGACGCGGCCACCCCGGAGCGTGTGTCGCTTAACGCCGCCATAAATACGCGTTAGGCGGGATTTGCAAATCGCAGAAGGGCTCGTTAAGAGCCCTTCAGATACGTTTTCCACACCCCGCGAACAATGGTGTGGAAGGTGTTTTCAAATGCGTAGATCCGTGGTCTATCCGCTGGTCGCCCTGGGTGCGGCGGCCAGCACCCTGTGGCTCGGCTCGCCCGCGTCGGCACACGGATACGTGTCGTCCCCGCCGAGCCGCCAGGCACTGTGCGCGCAGGGGAAGGTGGCCGACTGCGGCGCCATTCAGTACGAGCCGCAGAGCGTCGAGGGTCCGAAGGGGCTCAAGACGTGCAACGCGAACAAGCCCGAGTTCGCGGTGCTCAACGACAACAGCCGCAACTGGCCCGCGACGCAGGTCGGCTCGTCGGTCACGTTCAACTGGGTGCTGACGGCCCGGCACTCGACCAGCACCTGGGACTACTTCATCGGCAACACCCGCATCGCGCAGTTCAACGACGGCGGCAAGCAGCCCAACGCGACCGTGTCGCACCAGGTGAGCCTCGCCGGGTACTCGGGCCGCCAGACGGTCCTCGCGGTCTGGAACATCGCCGACACCGCCAACGCCTTCTACAACTGCGTCGACCTGCAGGTCGGCAGCGGCGGCGGCAGCACGCCGAAGCCATCAGCGACGACGTCGGCACCCAAGCCGACCGCGACCACCGCCGCCCCGAAGCCGACGGCGACGGCAACTGCGACGGCAACTGCGACGAAGACCCCGACCAAGGCGCCCACCACCACGAAGCCGCCCGCGCCGAGCGGCGCCGCCTGGGCGGCCGGAACCACGTATCACGTCGGCGACGTCGTCACGTATGACGGCCGCAGGTACCAGTGCCGCCAGTCGCACACGTCCATCTACACGTGGGAGCCGATCTACACCCTGGCTCTCTGGCTGCCGGTGTGACCGTCGTGACGCGTATCCGTGCCATCGCCGCGGTCCTGGTCGCCGCGGCCGTCCTCCTCACCGGTTGCAAGGACGTCAACCAGCCGGCCACCGCCGTCCCGCAGGGTGTCGCGGCCGTCGCCGAGGGCCCGCACAACGCCTACGACGTGCTGTTCCTGCAGATGATGATCGGCCACCAGCGGCAGGGCCTGGAGATGCTGAAGCTCGGCCGGGACAAGGGCGTCCGCGAGGACGTCGTCAACCTCGCCGGCGCCATCGACGTCACCGAGGCCGAGGAGGTCGACCGGATGAGCGGCTGGCTCACCGGCTGGAAAGAGCAGGCCACCGGCAGCGACGACCACAGCTCGCACGCCGCGCACGGCGGCCAGGCCGCCACCGGCGAGGAGCAGCTCGCGGCCCTGCGCGACGCGTCCGGCGCCGACTTCGAGATGAAGTTCCTGAACCTGCTCATCGCGCACCAGCACAACGCGGTCGAGATGGCGCAGCAGCTCAAGACGAACGGCCAGAACACGACCGTGAAGCAGTTCGCCGAGCGCATCGAACTGTCCCGCACCCAGCAGATCCAGCAGATGCTGGTGCTCGTCAGCGGCTGACATGTTCAAACGGGCCGGACGAGGGGAAACAGTCCTCTCGTCCGGTCTTCTTTGTGAGGTGTACGAGATGTCCACGGAAGCCACGAGCCGTTGCCCCGTGTGCGACGCGAAGGTCCACGTCAACGCCGGTGCCCCCACGCCGCCGCACCAGGCCGGCGCAGGCCAGTGCGACGGCACCGGCAAGCCCACGCACTAGGACGGGTGATCTCCCGCGCGCAGGCATTTCACCCGTTTTGCGCAGCGGCCGCCGGCCCCGCCGGCGGCACGATCATCGGCATGTTGCACCTCGACCCTGACAGCGTCCTCGTCACCACGGCCGCCGAACTCCAGACCCGCCACCTCGAACGCGACCCGGACGACCCGGCCCGCTGCGGCGCCTGCGGCGCCCTGCTCCCCTGCCCCGTCGAGGCGGCCGCCGCACTGGTCTGCCGCGCCGGCGGCCTTTGGCTGGAGGGCGACACGCTCGTCGACGCCCTCGAACCCCCGACCCAGCTGATCGCGATCCTGCCCGCCCCGGTCTGAGGAGCCTCCCCGGTCAGCGCGGACGGCGGCCGCGCGCGGGGGCCGGCACGCCGTCGCCGACGCACGGATGCTGATCGCGCACCCGGAGGTCGACCTGGTCACCATCGCCGCCGGGCCTAGGGACTCAGCCATACCCAGATGGAGTTGTCGCGCGACAGGCCCGCACCGCCATGAGGTGTGCGAGGTCCGATGCCCGCCAGCTTCCCACTGACCGGTGTGAGCACAGTGGAGACATGGACCGCATGTCTGCAAGGAGCCGCCGGCTGTTGCCAGTCCTGCTCGTCGGACCGTTCATGGCGCAGGCCGACGCCACGATCGCCAATGTCGCGACGCCGTCGATACGCGATGATCTCGGGGCGTCAGGCCCGCTGCTGGAACTGGTCGTCGGCGGCTACCTGATCGCTTTCGCGGTGCTGCTGATCACCGGCGCCCGGCTGGGCCAGACCTACGGCTACCGCCGGGTCTTCCTGCTCGGCGTGGGGCTGTTCACGGTCGCGTCCCTGCTGTGCGGTCTGGCCCCAAACCCGACAACGCTGGTCCTCGCCCGGGTCCTACAGGGGATCGGCGCCGCGCTGATGTTCCCGCAGACGCTGACCGGTATCCAGCTCAATTTCTACGACGATGCACGCGCCCGTGCGATCGGCCTGTACGCCATTGCCCTGTCCACCGGTGCTGTCGTCGGGCAGTTCCTCGGCGGTATGCTCATCTGCGCCGACCTCGCCGGAACCCACTGGAGGGCGATCTTTCTCATCAACGTCCCGGTCGGCGTCCTGGTCGTCCTCGCCGGGCTGCGGTACCTGCCCGCCGACACGCACCGGACCTCGCGTCGGCTGGACCTGGCCGGCGTCTCCGCGCTGTCCATCGCCCTCATGCTCGTGGTCGTCCCCCTCATCCTGGGCCACAGCATCGGCTGGCCGCTCTGGACCCTGGCGTGCCTGGTCCTGGCCGGACCGGCGATCGGCGGCTTTCTGATCATCCAGCGACGGGTCGCCGCCCGGGGCGGGGAACCACTGATCGCCGTCAGTGTCCTGGCCCGGCCGGCGATCACCTGGACGCTGGTCACGCTGATGATCGCCACTGGTACCTACTATGCGCTGCTGTTCACCGTCGCCCAGTACCTCCAGCGAGACCTCCGCTACAGTGCGGCTGCGTCAGGTCTGACGCTCGTGCCATGGGTCGCCGCCTTCGGGCTCGCCGGGCAACTCGTGCGCCGCCTGCCCGAGCGCGCCGCACGGCGCGCCCCGGTCTTCGGCTGCCTGCTCCTCGCCGCCGCCTACGCCGCGATCGCGGCGGTGACGCTCCAGCGTCACCACAACCAGGCACTGCTGATGACGCTGCTCGCAGCCGGCGGGCTCGGCCTCGGCGTGCAGTTCAGCGCCCTCATCGGACACTTGACCACGATCGTTGCGACGGACTACGCCGCTGACATCAGCGGTGTCAGCACCACCGTCATGCAGATCGGCGCCGCGGTCAGCGTCGCAGCATTCGGCACGCTCTACTTCGGCCTGGCAACCCACGCAACGAACGCCTTCGGCGTGACCGTCGCAGCACTCGCCCTCACCGCCCTGGCGGCAAGCCTGACGGCGTACCGCGCCATCCGGCAGTCACCGACCGGCTCCGACGCCGCAGCGGCCGGCCCCCGCACGCCGATCGGGGCGAAAAGCGGGTGACCGCGATCAGTCGACCACCGCAAGATCGAGGTCTACAGGCCTGCCCTGTACAACAGAGGCATGGATGCGAAACGGGCGCAGGGAATCGGACTGGCCGCGGTCATGGGCGCTGCGGCCGGTGCGGCGCTTTCGGCGCACCGCGGTCCACGCGGCGCCGTCAAGGGTGCACTGCTCGGCGCCGGCGTGCTCGCGGCTGTCGACGCGACCGCCAGGGCGATGCAGCGGCCGGATGAGATTCCCGCCGTCTGGGCCAGGATCGCGGCGAGCGGGGCGATCGCCGCGCCCGTTGGCTGGGCTGCCGGGAAGGCCGGTGCGAGTCCGCTGGCCGTGGGCGTCGCCAGCGGCGCGGTCGCCGGCGCGATGGGGGTCCGGCCGCACAAGGTGGCGCTCGGGCCCGTCGTCGGGCTCGCGGTCGGCGCGGCGATGCGCGGGCGGCCGCCGGCGCAGGTGGCCGCCGCGGCCGTGGTCGCGTTCCGAATCGTGTCACAGCTGGTGTTCCGCGACCCGCAGGTCAGTCTCCTCGCGGACCGGGTGCCGGCGGAGCGGCTGCCGTTCGTCGTGCCGCTCGAGGCGCGGACCCGGTATGTCGGCACCGGCTACTTCCGCGACCTCGCCGAAGCGACCGGCGGCGTGTATCAGGAAGCGGCACCCGATGTCGGCATCGTCCCGGACCTGGACCAGCTGGCCGGGCCGGAGTTCGAGCCGGCGTCGGTGCACCCGCTCGTGCGCGAGTTCTACGAGCACACGACCCGCTTCACGCTGGACATCGTGCCCCGCTGGCGGACCTGGGTGCGGCCCGGGTATCTGCTGTACCGCACGCTCGTCGCGCGGCCGCTGGGGCAGGCGAACGTGCCGATGAACCAGCGTGAGGCCCTGCGCGGGGTGCACAGCCGCATCGACACCGTCACCGTCGACGGGCTGGAGACCCGTGGCTGGATCCGCAGTTTCGCCGACACCGGGGAGCCGATCTACGTCGGCGTCTACACCACGTACCGGCACGGCGAGCGGGGCTACGTCAGCGTCGGCTTCCCGCTCCCCCAGGCGAACTTCACCGCCACGCTCGCGCCCCGGCAGCGGGAGCGGGGGCTGATCCTCACCAGCTCCGCGCACGACGGGCAGACCGGGCACTACCTGAGCCACATCGACGAACACACCCGGGACCTGACCACCCTGGCGGTGAGCGGTTTCGCCGAGGAGCTCGACGTCTACGTGGACGACGCCGGCGAGCTGCGGGCCGTGCACGCGTTCGCGGTGTTCGGGCTGCCGTTCCTGCGACTGGAGTACACCATCCGCCGGAAGCCCTGAATGCCGCCGGCGATCTTCACCCCACCGGGTCGGTGAGCCCGAAGGCGTCGAGCGTGAGATCCAGCATCGCCGTCTGGACGGCCGGTGGGTACGCCTCCGGATCGGCCGCCGCGAACGCGGCCGCCCCCTCCACCATGGTGATGAGCGCGACGGTGACGGCCGCCGGGTCCTGCCGCGGCGCGGCGGCCTCGACGAGCCGGCCGACCCTGGCCCGCCAGGCCCGGTTACCGGCCCGGTGCATCGCGATCAGGTCCTCGTCGGCGACGGCGGCGGCCAGGAAGCCCAGCCACACCGTGCTCTCCGCGGTGGTCTGCGGGTCGAGGGCGAGGCCCTGGTGCAGGACCGCGCGCAGCGCCGCCCGGGGCGAGCCCGCGGCGGCCTCCAGGGCCTCGACGCGGGCCCGGGTCGTCTCGTGCAGCAGCTGCCGGGCGTGCCGCAGCAGCGCCCGCCGGTTGGGGAAGCGGTGCATGACGAGCCCGGTCGTGCAGCCCGCTGCCGCGGCCACGGCCCTGATCGTCAGCCGCTCCAGGCCCTGCTGCGCCAGGACGTCCCAGACGGCCCTGGACAGCAGCTCGCCCTGCCCTTCACGTGGCACGCGTCTCACCCTCCTCGTGTCGTAACAGCTGTTACGGTAACAGCTGTTACGACCGAGGAGGGGCGATGACGGACTGGACCATCGAGGTGCGTGCCTGGGACGACCCGGCGGGGGCGGCCCTGCGTGCGGCACAGCGGGCCGAGCTCGACGCGCGGTACGGCAGCGACGACCACGAGCCCGGCGCCGTCCCGACCGCCGCGGACATCGACCTGTTCCTGGTCGCGGTCAGCGACACCGACGGCACCCCGGTCGGCTGCGGCGCCCTGCGCCGGCTGGAGGAGCACGCCGCCGAGGTCAAGCGGATGTACGTGGTGCCACCGGCCCGGGGCACCGGCGTCGCGGCCGCGATCCTGCGGGCCCTCGAAACGGCGGCCCTGGACCGCGGCTGGCCGACGCTGCGCCTGGAGACGGGCACCGAACAGCCCGACGCGCAGCGCTTCTACGAGCGCGAGGGCTACCGACGGATCCCGCTGTTCGGCGCGTACGCCGGCTCGACCCTCTCGGTCTGCTACGAGCGAACCCTGCGGCAGTAGGCTCCCGCCATGGCAGGGCCCCGTCGAGGCGTCGTGGGGTGGCGCCGCCCGGGCCCTGCTGATCCCCGGGTCCTGAAACGGTCGCCCCCACAGCCGGGCTGCAGGGGCGACCTCCAAGCGACCAGCCCGCGGACCACCAGGCCCGCGGACCTCTAGGCCGTGACGATCGTGCCGTCCGGCTGGCGGGTGCAGGTGACGGTGCGGGCCGAGCCGGTCGCGGCGCCGGTCAGGCACTTGCCGAGCACGGCGTGCCCGGCGGCGCTGGGGTGCCACGACTCCTGGCAGGTCTGGAAGTACGAGACGCAGGTGTTCGCGATCCGCTGGATGGCGATCTTGTCCTTGCCGGCCAGGCTGGTCACGAACACGCCGCTCGCGCCGTCCTGCAGGCGGATCGGGGTGGCGAGGGCGTTGCCGGGACTACCGGCCTTCTCGCACAGCCGGGCGCCGTCGAAGGCGTGCTGGACGTTGAGGTAGACCAGGTCGTCGGCGGGGAACTCGGCGGCGAGGGTGTTGCGGGTCGTGCTCACGATCGAGCCGAGGCCCTGCGAGAAGCCGTGGCCGGGAGCGAGGCTGGCCCGGTGGATCGGGCAGCCGGCGGCGTACCGCTCGGCGCCGAGGTCGCGGAACTTGTCCCGGTCGTCCTGCCGGCCGTCCTCTTCCCAGTAGGACTGCTCCAGGTCGAACGGCAGCGGGTTCGTGTAGTCCTGGAAGATCACCCGGTGCTGCCCGTCGGCGTCGATCTGGTCGAGGGTGGTGATGACCTGCCGGGCGGCGGCGATCGTCTCGGCCGTCGCGGCCTGGACCTGCGCGGCGGTGGCGAGGTCGGCGGCGGTGCACGGCTCCTGCTCGACCGGGCCGTTGAGGTAGGCCCAGAACTCCCACCAGCCGGTCCACGCGTCGGCGATGAACCGGTTCGCACACTTCTCGGCCACGTCGCCGAACGTGAACGAGCTGTTGTTGGAGCCGAGACCGATCAGCACCACGTCGATGTCGTGGGTCTGCGCGACGGCCCGCAGCTGGTCCAGCTGCGAGGCGACACTGCGGCCCTTCGTGCGGCCGCCGGACGGGTTGGCGATGTCATACGGGCGTCCGCCGGAACAGGCCAGGTTGAAGCGGTCCTGGATGCCCGGCAGCGTCGCCTGGTTGAGCGAGGCGCTGGCGGAGCGGTGACAGAAGAAGGCGTTGGTGTTGGGTGCGGACCATCCGGGGAACGGCTGCGCGACGCCGTTGACGTCGACGACCGGCTGATAGCTGCCGGCGCCTTCCCCGCTGATGAAGCTGTCGCCGAGGGCGACGGCGGCGGTCGGCAGGGCGGCGGTGGCCGGCGACCCTGGCACGACCGCCGCGCCGGTGGCGGCCAGCATGCCGGCCACCAGCAGGGCGGTGCGACGGAACACGGACACGGCGGTCTCCTCGATCCCATCGAATGTGAGAAATCCTCTGGGTCGGGATCAGATCACGGTGTCCGCATGTACGTCAATGTTTCGATCCCATTTCCCGACAAAGCCGGTCGGGTTAGTAATGAAACCGGCGGTCAGCGGGTCACGGTGAACATGTAACAGCCGTAGGCGACGTTGCGGGAGTCGACGCGGACCACCGCCGGGTCGGCGAGGATCTCCGCCAGCACACCCTCGGGATCGGAGCCGTCGTGCACCCGGGTCGTGGGATGGATCCAGCCGCGCGCGTCATAGGCCCGCAACACCTGCGACCGCCCCCGCCAGTCCCCGGGGTAGCCGGTGCCGGCCGGCCCGTCGCACCGCTCGGCGTGCGCGAAGACCGCCCCGATCTCGCGGTACGGGCTCGGCGGCAGCACCGGTTCGTATCCGAACAGCATGAGCCGCTCCCCCTCGACGGCGTCGCGCAGGCAGCACCGCAACGGCTCGCCGCCGCCGGCCACCGACCGCTCGACGGGGTGGCCGGAGACGTCAGTTCCCTTGTCCCGCACCGATTCCAGGACGCCGGGGTCGATCGCGTGAATCGTGGTCATACCCCGATCCTGACGCACCCCACCCCGCGCCGGCTGGCGGAAATCGGCCGTCGCGCTCGCCGTGCGGACCCATGCCGGTGGACTTACCGTTGAGCAGGTGGAACGCGTACCCCTGGACGAGAACGCCGCCGCGCGGCAACGCCTCAACGCCCTCATCGACTCCCTCAGCGACGACGATCTCGGCCGGCCGGTCACCCCCAGTTGGAGCGTCGGCGCGGTGCTGGCCCAGGTCGCCTTCTGGGACCGCTGGGCGCAGACCCTCGTGCAGCGCTGGCGCTCCGGCCAGCTCCCCCCACCGACCGTGCCACCGTGGTACGACGACGCGATCAACCACACGCTCCTGCCGGCGTGGCAGTCGATCCCGGGGCGTTCCGCGGCGCAGCTCGCCCGCGCCGCGGCGGAGGCCGCCGACCATGAGATCGAGAAGGCCGAGACCCCGGTCGTCGCCGGCATCCTCGCCTCGCACCAGTCCAACCTCCTGGACCGCGCGACCCCTCGCAACGACGCCCTGGACCGCATCGAGCACGCCCTGCGCTGAACCAGCCTCAGGCCTGCTGCTGGGTGGGGCGCACCAGGAGCTCGTTGACCGCGACGTGGCGGGGGCGGGTGACGATGTAGGCGATCGTGTCGGCGACGTCGTCGGCCTCGAGGCGTTCGACGTCGGCGAAGCGCTGCCTGATCGTTTCGAGGATCTCCGGCCGGTTGTGGTCGGCGAGCTCGGTGGAGACGGCGCCGGGCTCGACCAGTGAGATCCGCACGTAGCGTCCGGTCACCTCCTGTCGCAGGGACTCGCTGAAGGCGCCCACGGCGTGTTTGGTGGCGTTGTAGACGCCGCTGCCGTTGCGGGCGACCCGGCCGGCGACGGAGCTGACATTGACCATGTCGGCGACCTTGCGCCGGCCGTTCGTGGCCGCGGCCAGCAGGTGCGGCAGCGCGGCGTGGGCGGTGTACAGCAGGCCCAGGACGTTGACGGAGACCATCCGCTGCCACTCCTCGACGGGTGCGTCGACCACCGGGCCGAGCAGCATCACGCCGGCGTTGTTGACGAGCGTGTCCAGGCGCCCGAGCTCGTCGACGGTGCGCCGCACCGCCGCCACCGCCGCTTCCTGCGAGGTGACGTCGGCCTCCACGACCAGCGCGACGCCGCCTTCGCCGCGGATGCGGTCGGCGAGCTCGGCGAGCCGGTCGGCGCGGCGGGCCACGAGGGCGACGGAGGCGCCCCGAGAGGCCAGCGACAGGGCGGCGGCCTCACCGATGCCGCTGGAAGCGCCGGTGATCAGTGCAACAGTGCCTGACAAAGATCCCATACCAGGAGAAGCTACGCCTCCAGGTCGCGCCGGATCTCCTCGAGGACCTTGGAGGTCTCCGTCGGCGGCCGTGCCTCGACGCAGAGCCGCTCCATGGCTTCGGCGTAGAGGTCGACGTCGTCGCGCTTGTCGAGGTACAGGGCGCTGGTGAGCTGCTCGATGTAGACGACGTCGGGCAGGTCCTGGTCGGGGAAGCGCAGGATGGTGAACGCGCCGCCGGCCGCCGCGTGGCCGCCCGCGTTGAACGGGATGACCTGCAGCCGCACGTTGGGCAGGGTGTTGGCCTCCAGGAGGGCGTCGACCTGGCCGCGCATGATGTCGATGCCGCCGATCGGCCGGCGCAGCGCGGCCTCGTCGACGACGACCCACAGCTTGGGCGCGTCGGGACGGGTCAGCACCTGCTGGCGGGCCATCCGCAGCTCGACCCGGCGGTCGATCTCGTCGGCCTTGGCCCGGCCGTGGCCGAGCAGGACGACGGCGCGCGCATACTCCTTGGTCTGCAGCAGGCCGGGGACGAACTGGACCTCATACGTGCGGATGAGGGCCGCGGCGGCCTCGAGGCCGAGGTAGGACTGGAACCAGTTGGGCAGCACGTCGCCGAAGCGGTGCCACCAGCCGGGGTTGTTGGCGTCGCGGGCGAGGGCGAGCAGCCGGGTGCGTTCCTCGTCGTCGTCGAGGCCGTAGAGGGTGAGCAGGTCGGCGACGTCGCGCTCCTTGAAGCCGACGCGGCCGAGCTCCATCCGGCTGATCTTCGACTCGGAGGAGCGGATCTCCCAACCCGCGTCCTCGCGGGTCACCCCCTGCGCCTCGCGAAGCCGGCGCAGATGGGCGCCCAGCAGCATCCGAAGGACCGTGGGGCCTCCGGACGCGCCACCCTCAGGAGTTCCGGTCGTCACCACTGCCTCCGAGTTCCTGCACGCCGTCTCCGTCGCTCCGCCTCATCGAGCGACCGCGAGCCGGAGTAAGCATGCCATGACCCGACAGTAAGCGGGAGTGGGCTCGCGTCGATCCGGCGGTATCGCTGCAAGCGAGCCCACAGCCTCAGTGGTTGCGGTCCAGAAGGTTGTCGAAGTCGCCGTCGCGGGCGCCGGCGATGAAGGCGGCGATCTCGTCGTAGGTGTATATGAGCGCGGGCCCCTCAGGGTCGCGCGAGTTGCGCATCGCGAATCCGGCCCCGTCGGGCAGTGGGGCCAGCTCCACACAGTTGCCGCTGGGGTTGCTGCGACGGCTCTTCTGCCAGGGCACGCCCGGCAGGTCGCCGGCCGGCATCCCGTTGTACGTCTGCTCCATGGACATCTCTCTGCAACATGTAGTTGAAAGTTTGCCGAGAATCGGCGTCTGCACGTGCATCGGCTCTTGCGTATGCAGCCGATAACGCGCATGCTAGCGCATGTGCGAATGTGCGGGGACGCTCACAATTTGTGACTGAAACCGGACGTTCGCCCCCAAATGATCGGGTGGCTTCCCCAGCTACGATCTTGGAGGACGTGCGCATGGACCCTCTTGCCTTCCTGGCCGGTGCGGCCGCGGCGGCTGGAGCGTGCGCGGCGTGGGTCATGCAGCGCCGGGTGTCCCAGCTGCAACGGCAGCTCACCGCGGAGCGGCACGCCGCCAGCCATGACGCGTTGACCGGTCTGCCCAACCGGCGGGCCTTCTACCAGCGCGGCGCCGAGCTCGTCGCGGACGTGCAGGCGTTTCCCCTGGTCGCGGTCGTCCTGGACGTCGACGGCTTCAAACAGATCAACGATGCGTGGGGCCACTCCGCCGGCGACGAGGTCCTGGTGACCATCGCGCGCCGGTTCTCCGCCTGCGCGGGCCGCGGCATCGTGGCCAGACTCGGCGGCGACGAGTTCGCCGGCCTCCTCGCCGGGCGGGACGGGGGCCCCGACGAACAGGCCGCTCAGCTCGCCGACCTCCTAGCCGCGCCGATGCGGCTCTGCGGTCAGGTGGTGTCGGTCAGCACGTCGGTCGGGCTCGTCCCGGTCGAGCCCAGCGCGCACCTCGCCGATGCGGTGCACCGGGCCGACGCCGCCATGTACCGCGCCAAGCACCACAGCCAGCGCCGCCGCCCCCACCTGGCGGCGCACCAGCACGTCCTGCACACCTCGCTCCGCATCGCCAAACCCGCCCACCCCACATCGGCGACCTGACAAGGACCCCCCGCGATGGACCTCAAAGAGCTCGTCCGCCAGCGCCGCCGCCACCAGCCCCGTCCCAAGAGCTGGCTGGCCGCCAAACTCCACCGCGGCGAGCAGTGCCGCGACTGCCACCAGCCGTGGCCGTGCGACCAGTACGTGGCCGCCCGCAACTCCGTGCTCGTCTACGCGCTGCGACGCCTCGAGCTCGCCCGGCCCGGGAGTCTTGGGTGACGATCGCGCACATCCCGGCCCGGCCGACCTGGCTGTGCACGGGATGCCGCGAGCCGTGGCCCTGCGCCGCGAAGCGGGAGCAGCTCGTCGCGGAGCACGGCGACAGCCCCGCCGCCCTGCGCACCATGATGGCGCTGCGGGTCGCCGACGCTGCCGAGGACCTGCGCCAGCTCGGCGCCGACCAGCTCTGGGCCCGGTTCCTGGGCTGGCTGCCGGCACCCGGGCAGGGTCCCGTGATCCGCTGGGTCGCGAACCCGCCGCTCGGCGGGCACCGCATACCCGTGCCGGTCAGGGAGCAGATCGACCCGCGGGGTCCGGCACTGCGAGTGCCGCCAGCACCGGAAAGTGGTCCGACGCGGACGCAGTCCCGCCGCCGGTCAGCACACGGCACGACGTGAAGTCCCCGGCCACCGCCGGCGACGCCAGGATGTAGTCCAGCCGCGACCGGACGAACTCCCCGCCGCCGAGCGCGGTCGGCACCGTCCAGCCCTCCCCCGTGCCCACCACGCGGAACACGTCGACGAGTCCGCGGCGGGCGAGCAGCGCCATCGCCCGCGTGTCCGGGCCGCCCCGGCCGAACCAGCGCCGGTGCCGCCGATGGACCTCACCGTAGGGCGTCCAGGGGTCGAGGGAGTTGAAGTCCCCCATCAGCACGACCCGCTCCCGCCGGGCCGCGAACGCCGCCAGCCGGCGCGCCTCGTACAGACGGATGAAGCCCCAGTAGGGGAACAGGTGCGTGCTGATCACCGTCAGCGGGCCGCCGTCGACATCCAGCTCGACCCACGCCGCGCCGTGATGGAACAGCCCCGGCACCGTGCCCCGCCGCAGGATCCGCAGGTGCGGTGCGACCAGCAGGCCGACCGGCTGTCCGGTCCTCGGCGGCGCCACGTGCAGGCGCATCCCGGTCCGTCGCGCCAGTGGCGGGTCGCCGCGCAGCTCCTGCACCGCGGCCACATCCGGCGCGGCGGCATCGACGACCGTGCAGACCGCGTCCAGCCGGCCCCCGTTGGCGCCGTTCAGGATGTTGTACGTGAGCAGTGTCAACGACATACATTGCCCGGATGGACGTCCACAACGCTCTCCTCAGCTCCCACGACGAGACCATCGGCACGCTCGTCGACCTGATCCGCGTACCCAGTGTGGGTGGCACGCAAGCGGAAGGCGAGATCGTGCGGCACGTCGCCGGTCTGCTCGCGGCGGAGGGCGTCGAGACCGACCTGTGGCAGATCCCGGTCGCCGACCTCGCCGCCCGCCCCGACTTCCCCGGCATGGAGGTCGAGCGGACCGAGGCGTGGGGCCTGGTCGCCCGCCTGCCCGGCACCGGCGGCGGCCGGACGCTCATGCTCAACGGGCATCTGGACGTGGTGCCGCCGGGCGACCTGTCGACCTGGTCCGACGACCCGTACTCGGGGCGGATCGAGGACGGGCACGTCTACGGCCGTGGCGCCTGCGACATGAAGGGCGGCTTCGTCGCGGCCCTGGCGGCGCTGCTCGCGCTGCACCGCAGCGGCACCCGCCTGCCGGGCGACCTCCTGCTCGCGGCGGTCGTCGGTGAGGAGGACGGCGGCCTCGGCACCTACGCGACCCTCGATCGCGGCTGGCGCGCCGACGCCTGCGTGATCACCGAGCCGACCGAGCTCAACGTCCTGGCCGCGAACGGCGGCGCGCTCACGTTCCGGCTGCGCGTGCCGGGCCTGGCCGCGCACGCGTGCGCGCGCACCAGCGGGGTCAGCGCGGTGGAGAAGTTCCAGCTCATCTTCCCCGTGCTGCGGGCCCTGGAGGCGTCCCGCAACCGGGTCGTCGACCCCATGATGGCGCGCTGGGACATCGCGTATCCCCTGGAGATCGGCACCGTTCGGGCCGGCGACTGGGCCTCGACGGTCCCCGACCTGCTGGTCGCCGAGGGACGGTTCGGGGTCGCCCTGGACGAGCCGGTGGAGGAGGCCCGCGCGGCGTTCGAGCGGACGGTCGCGGAGGCGTGCGCCGGCGACCCGTGGCTGAAGGAGCACCCGGTGACGGTCGAGTGGTGGGGCGGGCAGTTCGCCTCCGGCCGCTGCCCCGACGGCACCGACCTGGTCCGGCGGGTCCAGGCCGCCGACGTCGCGGTCAACGGCGGGCCGCCGCCGTCGGTCGTCGGCGCGCCGTACGGCTCCGACCTTCGGCTGCTGACCGCCATCGGCGGCATCCCGACGGTGCAGTACGGCCCGGGCGTGGGCTACGGGCACTGCCCCGACGAGCGGGTGTCGATCGCGCAGGTCCACGCGTGCTCGGCGGCGCTGGTGAACCTGGCGCTGGGTTTTTCGGCGGAAGGCATTGACCAAGAGTTGTAAAGACTGTTTACTAATCACCCAACGGGCGCTGCGACGTTAGGGTGATCGATGCGTATCTCGCGCACGTTCCTGCTGGCCGGGACCGCCGGCGCGGCGATCCTGCTGGTCGCGCCCCTGGCCGCGGCTGCCGCGTCGGCGGCACTGACGGCCACGTTCGCACAGACGTCGGTGTGGGGCAGCGGATACGGCGCCGAGTTCGCCGTCACCAACCGGGGCGACGCGGCTGCTTCCGCCTGGGTGGTCGAGTTCGACCTGCCGGCCGGCGCGGCGGTCAGCAGCTCCTGGGACTCCACCCGCACCAGCACCGGGCAGCACCACCGGTTCGCCAACGCGTCCTGGAACGGCACGGTCACCGTCGGCGCGACGGTCCGCTTCGGGTTCAACGTCAGCGGCACCGGGACGCCCGTGAACTGCACGGTCAACGGGTTGCCGTGCGCCGGCGGCCCTGCCCCGTCCCCGTCCCGCTCCTCGTCCTCCCCATCGTCCTCACCTTCACCGTCGTCCTCGCCGTCACCTTCGTCCTCGCCGTCACCGTCGTCCTCGCCTTCGCCGTCCGCGCCGCCTCCCAGTGGGTCCACTGTGGACGTCTCGACGGCGGCGCAGCTGCAGGCCGCCGTGGCGGGTGCCCGGCCGGGCCAGACGATCCGGCTGGCGCCCGGCGTCTACGACGGCTCGTTCATCGGCACCACCCCGGGCACCGCCGCCGCGCCGATCACGGTCACCGGGCCGCGCACCGCGGTCCTGACCAACCCCACCAGCGCCGGCAGCGGCCCGTCGTGCCCCACCCCGACGCCCGGCTGGGACCCCGGCTACGGCTTCTGGCTCGCCGGCGCGCCCTACTGGAACCTCACGGGCTTCACCGTCGCCGACGCCAAGAAGGGCGTCGTGCTCGACGACTCGCCGCACGTGACGATCGACGGCCTCTACGTGCACCACATCGGCGACGAAGGTGTCCACTTCAGACGGTCCTCATCGGACGGTGTGATCCGCAACTCGACGGTCGAGTACACCGGCACGGCGCAACCCGCGTACGGCGAGGGCGTCTACCTCGGATCCGCGAACTCGAACTGGGCCTGCCACGGCAACAGCGGCGGCGTCGACCGCTCCGACCGGGTGCAGGTGCTGAACAACCACATCGGCCCGTATGTGGCGGCGGAGCACATCGACGTCAAGGAAGGCACCGTCGACGGCGTCATCCGCGGCAACACCTTCGACGGTCGCGGCATCGCCGGCCAGAACTCCGCCGACTCCTGGGTCGACGTGAAGGGCACCGGCTACCTGATCCAGGGCAACACCGGCACGTTCGCCACGCCGGGGACCTTCGCCAACGGATACGAGACGCACAACCCCGTCGCCGGCTCGGGCTGCGGCAACGTGTGGCGGGACAACGTGTCCGACCTCGGCGGCGTGGGCCGCTACGCGATCAACGTGACGTCGACGTCGAAATGCGACGAGCTCCTCAACGTCGTCTACACCTCCAACAGCGTCACGAACGCCACCGGAGGATTGACGAACATCAGTCCCACAAGCGGCTGACCGATCGGTCGATGGTATATACCGATGATTTGAATATAGTGATGGACATGACTGGCGTACCGTTACGTGAACCGACGTTCCTCGTGCTGACCGCCCTCGCGGCCGAACCGCAGCACGGCTACAGCGTCCTGGAGGACGTGCGGCGCATCTCCGACAACCGCGTCCGCCTGCAGGCCGGCACGCTCTACGGCATCCTCGACCGGCTCAGGGTCGACGGGCTGATCGAGGTCGACCGGGAGGAGGTCGTGGCGTCGCGGTTGCGGCGCTACTACCGGCTCACCGTCCCCGGGCGTGATCTGCTCAGCGCGGAGACGGACCGGCTGCACCGCAATGCCGCGGCCGCGGATCGCCGGCTGCGGCAGCTCCGCCTCGCCACCGACACCGCCGCCTGACGGCTGGTCGCTCGTCGCGCTTCCTGGTCGTCCAGACGATCAGGAGCCGCGAACCGCAACCCGTCAGCCGCTACTGATCCGCAGCAACGACTCCCGGAGCCGGGCCAGCTCGTCCACCCCGAGCAGCGCCGCGAAGTCGCCGTCGACCGCGGCCATCGCCGCCGGCGCATCGGCGAGGAACGCCGCACCCCGCCCGGTCAACGCCACGATCACCGCCCGCTGGTCGCGCGGGTCCTGACGACTGGAGACGTAGCCGGTCGCCTCGAGCTCCCTGACCAGGCGACCCGCCATCTGCCGGGTCATGCCCGCCTTCGCCGCCAGGTCCGTGATCCGGGTGCCCTCCGGGTCCAGGTTCGTGAGGACCGGCACGTGCCCGAGGCGGATCTCCCCATGCCCGCCGGCCTGCAGTTTTGCCAGGGACGCCGCCTGGGCCCGCCGGTGCGCGTGCAGCAGCAGGCGGCCGAGCGGCATCGCCCGGAGCTCATCGGGCGTGAGATCGGACATACGAAACCCCGTTTACAAAGTACGAAACCTGGTTTAGTTTTGGCGGCATCACGGAATGAGAGGACAGACAATGAGTATCGTCCGTGCGGCCGACGCGCCGCGATTCGAGCTCGACGGCTCCCAGTTCACGGTGTTCGCGGGGCCCAGCCACGGCTCCCGGCAGGTCTGTGCGTGGCGGCTGACCGTCGCCGCCGGCCACGAGTCGATGCCGCACAGCATCGACCGCGATGAGGTGTTCATGGTGCTGTCGGGGCGGCTGCGGGTCACGCCCGGCGGCGAGGTGCTCGGCGCCGGCGACTCGGTCGTCGTGCCGGCCGGCGAGCCGATCGCGGCGCACAACCCGGGCGCCGAGCCCGCCGAGGTGTACGTCACCGTCCCCGCCGGCTTCACCGCCTACCGGGCCGACGGCAGCGTGTTCGGCACCCCGCCCTGGGCGCTGTAACGCGCCGGGGTGACCCCGACGTGCCGGACGAAGTGCCGGTGCAGGTGTGACTGGTCGTGGAACCCGACCTCCGCGGCCACGTCGGCCGGGCGGCGACCGTCCAGCAGCAGCCGGCGGGCCTGCTCGACGCGGCGGCCCACCAGGTACCGGTGCGGCGGCAGGCCGAACGTCGCGGTGAACGACCGCACCAGGTGCCCGGGATGGCACTGCAGCAGCGCGCCCGCCTCCTGCAGCGTGATGCCCTCCCGGGTCCGCACGTCGAGGAGGTCCCGCAACTGGCCGGCGAGGCCCGTCGACAGCGCCGCCGGCGCGGCGGGCCGGCCGAAGTGGCCGCGCAGCCGGTCCCGGATCAACGCGAGCCGGCTCTCCGCCTCCAGCTCGTCGCCGGGCCTGTCCAGGGCGAGGTGCAGCTGGTGGATGCGCTGCCGCAGCAGCGGGTCGTCGACCCCGGGACGGTCCACGGCGGCGCCGGCGAGGCCCGCGTCCAGCACGCTCGTGTCGAGGTAGAGCACCCGCTTGCGGAAGCCGTCGCCGGTCGCCGCCCGGCCGTCGTGGGCGACGTTCGGCGGCAGCAGGGTCACCGAGGCGCCGGCCGCACCACGGTGATGCCGGTCCAGGTCGAAGCGGATCGCACCCTCGTCGACGATGAGCAGCGTCCACGCGTCGTGGACGTGCGGCGGATAGGCGTGGTCCACGAAATGCGCGTGGAACACCTCGGCGATGCCGGGCACCCTGGGCCGCCATGCGGTGACGAGCTCCATGTGCACAACGTACAAGACCGCCCAGGTCAGGACCGGCACGCTGGGGCCATGACGTTCCCCACGAAGATCGCCGTGCTGCTGCGGGACGACCTGGCGACCTGGCAGCGCCTCAACGTCACCGCGTTCGTCGTCAGCGGCATCGCCGGCACGGCACCGCAGCTGCTCGGCGAGGACTACGTCGACGCCGACGGCACCCGGTACCTGCCCATGTTCGGCCAGCCCGTCATGGTCTTCGAGGGCGACGCGGCGACCCTCGCGGCCGCGCACCGCCGCGCCGTGGAACGTTCGGTCGCGTGTGCAACGTTCACGGAGGATCTGTTCAAGACCGGCAACGACGAGGACAACCGGGCCGCCGTCCGCGCCGTCCACCAGGCAGATCTCCGGCTCGTCGGGATCGCCGTGCACGGGCCGAAGAACGCCGTGGACCGGATCCTGAAAGGAGCCCGCCTGCATCGTTAGGCTCCGCCGCCATGGAGCTCCCACTCGCCGGCCGCGTCTGCGTCGCGTTCGAAGGTCCCGGCGCCGGCAGCGGACCGCTCTCGTGGGGCCAGATCGAAAGCTGGAACGCGGTGCGCACCCTCGGGCACTGGATGCCGATCGGCGGCGCGCTGCCGCTACGGCCCGGCACCACCGTCGAGGACGTGGCCAGCGAACTGCGTCACCATCTGAGCCGCCACCCGACGCTGCGGACGCTGCTGCGGATCCCGGCGGACGGCGGCACCCCGACGCAGGAGGTCCAGGCTTCCGGTTTCTCGCTGCTGGAGGTGTACGACACGAGCGGCGCCGACCCGTCCGCCCTCGCCGATGCGGTCGCGGCCGCGTACCGCGACACCGACCTCGACTTCACCGCGGAGTATCCGATCCGCATGGCGGTCGTGCTGCACCACGGCGTGCCCAGCCACGTCGTCGCCCTGATCTCGCACTTCGCCGCCGACGGCGCGGGCGCCCAGGCGATGCTCCGCGACGTCTCCGCGGGTTCCCCGGCACTGCTCCGCGACGTCTCCGCTGGTTCCCCGGCGCCCGTTGCCGGGCGGCAACCCCTCGAACAGGCGCAGTGGCAGGCGTCGCCGGCCGGGCGGCGGCAGAACGAGTCCGCGCTCCGGCACTTCGAAGGCATCCTGCGCACCATGCCACCGGCCCGGTTCCGCACCCCGGCCGGACCCGAACGACCCCGGTTCTGGCGGGCCGTGTTCGACTCGGCCGCGCTGCCGCTCGCGCTGCGGGCGTTGACCGCCCGGACCGGCGCCGACCCTTCGGCCGTGCTCCTCGCCGTGTTCGCCATGGCCGTGCACGCGACATGCGGCGTCGACCCCGTCGTCGTGCGACCCCTGGTGAGCAACCGCTTCCGGCCCGGGCTCGCCGACGTGGTCTGCACCGCCGTGCAGGCGGGCCTGTGCCAGGTGCCGGTCGCCGGCCTGGACTTCGAGGACGTCCTGCCGCAGGCCCGGCGGGCGGCGACGATCGCGTACAAGCTGGCGTACTTCGACCAGCGTGACCTGTTCACCCTCCTCGACCGGATCGGCGCCGACCGCGGGGAGCGGCTGGAGATCGGCTGCTTCCTCAACGACCGCCGCGACCCGTCCACCGGCGTGTCCCCCGCCGCTGGGGACCCTTCGACCGCCGTGGACCCTTCGACCGCTGGGGAGCTGCCGACCGCTGGGGAGCTGCCGACCGCCGGGGAGATCGAGGCGGCGCTGTCGCGGTCGGCGTTCGGCTGGGTGGTCCGGCGGGCGGTGCCCGGGTTCGAGCCGATGATCCTCGACGTCGAGGACACCGCGACCGGGTTGCGCTGCACCGCGCACACCGACACCGCGCACATCTCCCCCGCCGACACCGAGGCGCTGTTGCGTCACCTGGAGCGCATCGCCGTCGCCTGCGCGGTCACAGCGTCAGCCGTTCGATCTGGGTGAGGGCCGCCAGTGCCGTCTCGTCCAGCGGCGGCACCGGCCGTGTCGTCGTGACGGGACCGCCGGTCGCAAGGAAGTTGCCGGCGGACATCCGGACGTGCACGCCGTCAGGACGATACGTGTCGACCGTGAGCAGAACCGCGCCCCCGCCGTAGTCGACCCTGGACCGGTAGACGACCGTGCCGTCCGGCTGGTCCTCCCGCACGCAGGTGGCGGTCTCCACGTCCCGGACACAGGCACGCCCGGCGGGGGCGGGCTGCCGGACGACCCAGGCCTCGAGGTGGGCTGCACCGGCAGCGTCGACGATGTGCACCCTGGCGCGAAATCCCCCGGCCTCGGGGCGGAACCACACCCCCGGCGTGCAGGTGACGGCGTCCAGCAACGTCGCACCCGGCAACGCCTGGCGCAGCGGGCCCTCGAAGACCATCGCCAGCTTGGACCCCTCCACGGTGCGGAGCCTCGCCCTGGCCTGCGCAATCACCTCGTCCGCCGACGGCTCGGAAGCCCCGCCACCGACCGCCGGCACGCACGCGGCGAGCTGTGCGGCGCTGTCGTCGCCCGCTCCGCCGCCGTCGAGCGGCACCGTCACGGCGAGCGCGAGCGCGAGCGCCGCCACCACCGCGGTCACGAACGCCCGGGTCCGTCGCCGGTGCCGGTGCGCCCGCCGCACGACGGCGTCGAGGTCAACGGACGACGGCGGCAGCGGAGGGTCGAGCTCACGCAGGGCGTCGGTCAGCTGGTCCACGGTGACTCCTCTTGAACGGAAAGGCGTTCCCGCAACGTGTCGAGGGCCCGCGCCGCCTGGCTCTTGACCGTGCCGGGGCTGCACCCGAGCTCCCGCGCGGTCTCCTCGACGGACAGGTCGCAGCAGTACCGCAGCACGACCACGGCACGGCGGCGGGCCGGCAGCTCGTCGAGCAGCGCCAGCAGCGACACCCGTTCGTCGACGGCGTCGCTGCCGCCCGGAACCGGCGCGGGCTCCGGCAGCGCGGCGAGGGTGCGTTCGCGGCGCCACGGGCGGCGGCGCTCGTTGAGCATCGTGCGCACCAGGACCCGCCGGACGTAGGCGTCGACGTTGTCCGCCGCCGACACCTTCGGCCAGTGCAGCAGCAGCCGGACCAGGGTCGCGGACAGCACGTCGTCGGCCGTGTGCCAGTCACCGCACAGCAGGTACGCGACCCGGCGCAGCGCCGGCAGCCGGCCGGTCACGTACTCGCGGTATCCCTCGACATCCGTTGCCACAACCACCTGACACGGCGGGCACCGCCGGGGGTTGCCTGGTGTGTCAGTGTTCCTGGTCGCGCAGCAGCTCGGCGAACTCGGCGTAGGACAGGTCCGACTTCGGCAGGATGCCGGCCGCGACCATCGCGGGACCGAGTTCCCGCCGCACCTCGGGGTCGTCGCACTCCAGGCCGAACTGGATGACCTCGGCGACGACCTCGGTGGTGCCGGCGCGGAAGAAGGTGCCGCTGTCGACCTGATACAGCCACGCGTCGAACCGCGCCTCGGCGCCGTCGACGACCCGCCACAGGGTGCAGAACCCGCGGAAGCTCGCCTCATCGTGGTCGTCGTCGGCGAGCCGGGCCTCGGCGTCGAGGTCCTCGCCGTCGTACAACCGGCCGGCGGCCCGCAGCTGCTCGCGCTCGACCGGGCTCAGCCCGCCGGCGTCGATGATCTCCCGCTCGTCCACGAATCGGCTCGCCACGGCGCACAGCTAACCGCACTTTCCCATGATCCGGAAGACCTCGTGCACCCAGAGGCATCCAAGGTCTGCCGGATCATGAGAAGGGGGCCGCGTTGAACCGTTCGGGCCGCAACCCGTCGCCGTCGGACCGCCAGCTGCTGATGGAGCCGTTGCCGAGCGTCGTGGCCCGGGCGAGTTCCATCAGGTGTGCCTCGTCGAGGCCTTCCACCAGATACCGCACGAGCATGACGACCGCTTCGTGGCCGAACAGGACGACCCGGCCGCCGGGGTGCTCGGACCGCACGTCGCTGAGCAGTGACCGCAGCCGCAGCAGCACGTCGGCCCAGGACTCGCCGCCGGGTGGGCGGTAGTAGAACTTGCCGAGCCGGCGGCGCCTGGCCGCCTCCAGCGGCAGCCGGGCCTCGACGCCGCGCGCGGTGAGCCGGTCGATGACGCCGAGCTCGCGGTCGCGGAGGCGCTCGTCGAACACGGCCGGGATGCCCGTCCCGGCGAGGGCCAGCTCCGCGGTCTGCCGGGTCCGCAGGTACGGCGACACGACCGCCACCTGCGGCCGCTCCCCGGTGGGCAGCTCGGCGATCCACCGGGCGACGGCCTCCGCCTGCTCGCGGCCGAGCTCCGACAGCGGCACGTCGGCGTCACGCTCGGGGACGGCGATCTCCTCCAGTCCACCCTGCTCGGCTTGTTGTGCAAGCACGTTTCCGGTCGACTGCCCGTGCCGGATGACACCGAGCCACTGGAGTTCCGCCATGCCGTACCTCTGCCCCGGCCGGATTCCCTTCACACAACGACTCTGGCAAGATCGGTGCCTCAGTCTCCGGGGGGTTGGGCAGCGATGCTGACGAATGCGGTGTTCACGCTCGGTGTCGTGCTCGTGGTCGCCGGGGTCGCCGGATGGGTCGCCGCCGGCATCCTCAACCGCGCCGGCGCCGGCGGCCCCCGCGGGCGCGGCCCGCAGCCCGGCGAGATCTGGTGGGCGACCGTGCCCTACCGCGACGGCGAGGGCGAGAAGCGCCGTCCCGCGCTCGTGCTGGCCGGCGACGGACGCTCGTACACCATCTTGAAGATCACCAGCCAGGACAAGAGCCAGCGGCACGACCACCTCGAGATCCCCACCCGCACCTGGGACCGCCGCGCCACCTACAACAGCTTCCTGGATCTCTCCGCACCCTTCCAGCTCAACCGCCTCGACTTCGCCAACCGCGCCGGCGCCGTCGACCCGGCGATCTGGCAGCGGGTCACGCAGCTGCACCGGGTCGGCCTGCCCGTCGTGGGCCCGTCGTTGCCGCGCGGGCGGCTCGTCGCCTGGCTCGGCACCCTCTCGTTCGTGCTCGGGGTGCTCGCCAGCTGCGCCGGCATCGCCGGCCCGTGGCTCAACGACGTCCGCAAGGACGTGGAGGCCGCCGCGACCGCGGACGTGCCGCTGCACGACGCCGACCGCACCGCCACCGACCGCGGCGAGTCGGGCCGCCGCTACGACAGCACCCTCAACGGCGTGCACTTCGCCGACTCGACCGGCTTCTGGGTCGGCTGCGAGGGCAAGGCGTCGGTGGTGACGTTCGGGCTGGACGGCAAGTTCAAGCGCTTCACCGGCACGGCCGGCCTGGACCCCGTCGCGCCGAAGGACGTCGTGGTGCAGCTCGTCGTCGAGGTCGACGGCAAGGACGCGGCGACGGTGTCGGTGAGCCGGACCGCCTCGGCGCCCCTCGACGTCGACCTCACCTCGGCCCGCACGCTGACCCTGTCGGCACTGAAGACCAAGGGCACCTGCGCCACCGCCACCCGCCCGTACGGCGCCGTCGGCGACGCCCTGCTGCACCGCGGCTGACCCCCCTCAGGTCTCCGGCATCCACCAGATCTCGCCCCTCATGAACCGCCGCGGCGGCCCGGATCCTCAGCGAAAACCGGCGTAGCGACGCGCCGCGGGGCGGGGTGACATCGCGTGTGAGATCGATGGTGAACGCTAGCTGATCTCCCTGGAGCGAATAGGTTCCGAACTACACCCGGGGTTCATTCCGGTTGTAGACAACCGTTTCGCCTTGTCCAGGTTCCTGGAAAGCCCTTGCTCGAACGGGGCTGGGTCGGACGTTGGCCCGCAGGATGCACAGCTGAGTCCTGGACCTACCGTGGGAGCACGTTCTGTCCTCAGTTCGCCGCCTCGTTGCGGTCTCAATAGTCCTGTCCGCTGTCGTACTTCCCGCACCACCCGCGGTCGCCGCCACGGCGCCGGCCTGGGTCGACATACCGCAGCCGGTCGCTGCCCGGACGCCGGTGCTGCGGGCCGACCGGTTCTTCGAACGGCGTACAGCGCCGGTCCGGCCGGTCACCGAGGTCACGCTGGTCGTGACGAAGGACCCGGAGCCGGCCAAGCCGAAGGTCACCACTCCGAAGGCAACGAAACCCAAGACGACGACCAAGCCGAAGAAGCCCGCTGCACCGCAGGTGCAGACGCCGGTCGTCGCCGGTTCGGTGAGCGCCGTTTTGGCGTACGCGAAGGCACAGCAGGGCAAGCCCTACGTGTGGGCAGCCGCTGGGCCGAACGGGTTCGACTGCTCGGGGCTGGTCGTGGCCAGCTATGCCCGGGCCGGTATCACACTCCCGCACCAGACCGGCGGCCTGATCGGCCGTGGACGGTCGGTGTCCCGCGCGCAACTGCAGCCGGGAGACCTGGTGTTCCCCAGTTCCGGCCACGTCGGGATCTACGTGGGTGACGGCATGATGATCCATGCCCCGCACCCCGGGGACCATGTCCGGATCGCCAAGGTCTACGCGTTCTACGCCGGGCGCCGCATCATCGGCTGACCCGTCGTCGCGCCGGTCTTCGCCGGTGCGTCGTGACGCACGTGATCGCCGCCGCCCGCTATGGTGCTGAGATGTCGGAAATGCCGGATATCAGGCTTTACCGGTTGCACCGGCGGGCGGCGGTGGCGGACTTCGAGGGCACGGCGGTGCCCGGCCTGTGCGCCGAGTACCTGCGCCGCGAGGATGACGGGCGGGTCGCGTCGGTCGGGCGGTACGAGTACGCGCAGACCGAGATCCTGCGCGCCTGGGGCTGGACGGACGAGGCGCACTGCGCGTACTCCGCGGTGCGGGCGGCCGACGGTTCCTGGCATCCGCCCGTGGCCGGCTGCCCGACGGTGGAGCTGACCCGCTCCGGCGACGGCAGCGACGAGGTCACCGGCCTGCGACTCGCGGACGGCACGGGCGGCTGGCTCGTGTGCGAGGCCGGCCGGATCAGCCGCCGCTGACGACGACCGTGGAGGGCCGCGGGGCCGGGCGGTGCACGTACCAGAGCGAAAACGCGGTCAGGCCCAGCGCCATGCCGAACGCGGCCAGGTGGATCCACGGCGTCGCGATCGGCACGAAGCCGATCACGGCCACCGGCAGCTGCACCACCGCCACCAGCCCCAGCAGCAGCCGCCTGCGGGCGGCGCCCCAGAGATACGCCGTCCACAGTGGAGCCGTCACGACGGCGAGCGTCAGACCATCGAGCACGAGGTGCAACCAGCGGTCGTGGACGGCGTTGTGCGCGAACGCCGACGCCGGCGAGGCGACGAGCAGCAGGCCCGTCGCGGCGATGAGAACACCGAGTGCACGTCGCATGACGACCTCCAAGGCCGATGTCGTTGCACTGCACGCTACGGGCGGCCGGTCCAAGACCGTAACAGTGAGTCGCGTGAATGAATGCTTGCGATGGACATGTGACGCGGATACTCTTCTTACATGACTATACAACTCCGGTCGCCGAGCTACTTCGTGCTCGCCGCGCTGCTGGACGGGGCGCTGCACGGCTACGTCATCATCAAGCGGGTCGAGGCGCTGTCCGACGGTGCGGTGCGGCTGGCCGCCGGATCGCTGTATGCCGTGCTGGACCGGCTCGCCGACGCCGGGCTGGTCGAGGTGGTCAACGAGGAGATCGTCAACGGGCGGGCCCGGCGCTACTACGCGCTCACCGCCGACGGTGGCACGGCGCTGCAGGACGAGGCGGCGCGGCTCGCGGCCGCGGCGAAGGTCGTCACCAACGCGACGGCCCGGCGCCGCGCCATCAACACGGCGGTGAGCCCGGCATGAGCGGTGGGCCGAGCAAGCGCCTGAGCGATGAGACGGTCCTCGCCCGGCGCTACCGGGCGCTGCTGCGGGCCTACCCGAAGGCTTGGCGGGCGGAGCGCGGCGACGAACTGCTCGGCACGCTGCTCGACGCAGCCGAGCCAGGCCGGCAGCGGCCCAGCCTGCGCGAGTCGGCGAGCATCCTGACGCAGGGCACGCGGGAGCGGTTCGGCCCGCGGCGGCGCGCACCCGGCGAGGTGTGGTCCGAGGCGCTGCGCATCGGCGCGCTGGTCCTGCTGGGCCAGACGGTCGCCTCGACGCTGCTCTTCATGCTGGAGTTCCTGGACGTCCCGGGGAGCCCGGCCGCCGAGTTGACCCGCTACGGTGCCGGAGTCGCGTTCGGGATCGCCGCGATGGTCGCCCTGGTCCTCGGGCAGACCGTGGTCACGACCGCCCTGACCGGACTGTGGATCGCCGCGCCGGTCATGCACGGCGAGATGCCGTGGCAGCTGGTCACCGCGTTCCTGATCCTCGCCGGGCTGAGCCTCGCGGACCGGACCCCCAGCCGGCGGCGCACCTCCGCGGTCTGGCTGGTGGTCGCGCCGCTCGTGCTGCTGCTGGGATTCGGCTTCAACCAGATGACCGGCGGCTACTTCTCCTCCGCGAGCACGCTGCTGTACCCGTTCGCGCTGCTGCTGGCCTTCACCGCCGGGGTGACCGTCGACCCGCGACTGCCGATCGCCGTCGCCTGCCTGACGGTCGCGATGATGCTCAACGTCACGCTGCACGTCCCGTCACTGTTCGGTGGCGCCACGATCGAAGGGCTGTCGCCGATGGAGCTGCGGCCGCAGACGGCGGTGTTCGGCGCGATCGCCGTGGTGCTGCTCACGATCGGGCACCTGCGGGCCCGGCGACTCGCCCGGATCTGATTCACCGGGTCCTATGCTTGCCGGATGAGCGCGGAGCACCGCCTGGCGAGGGCCCAGGAGCTGTACGAGCGGAGCGTCTTCGGCGACGAGCAC
Organism: Dactylosporangium siamense; assembly: GCF_016862795.1. Lineage (GTDB taxonomy): Bacteria > Actinomycetota > Actinomycetes > Mycobacteriales > Micromonosporaceae > Dactylosporangium > Dactylosporangium siamense. The sequence continues at coordinate 41,567 of NZ_BONQ01000120.1, forward strand.
GAGGCGCTGCCCGCCGCCGACCGCGAGCTCGACGCGGTCGAGGCGGACCTGCACCTGGCCCGGGGCAGGGTCGTGCACGCCCGGTTCCTGCGGGACCGCGTCGAGGACCCGCAGGAGCTGCCGCTGTTCTCCCGGGCCGCCCAGCTCTACCAGCAGCTGGGCGACGCCCGGGGCGAGGGCGAGGCGCTGTTCTGGATCGGCTGCTTCCACCAGGTGGTCCGCCAGGACGACGACGCGGCGGTGCCGGCGCTGCAGCGGGCCAGGGCCCTCGCCAGTGCCGCCGGCGACCGGCTGACCCTGTCCTACGTGCTGCGCCACCTGGGCATCTCCGCGCACCTGGCGGGCCGCCTCGCCGAGGCCAGGGACCACCTGCTCGCCTCGGCCCGGCTGCGGGAGGAGCTCGGTCACCGGGCCGGCGTCGCGGCGAACCTCGTCGGCCTGGCCTACCTGGCCGCCGCCGACGGCCGCCCGGGCGAGGTCCCGGACCTGCTGGACCGGGCCGCCCGGCTCGCCGAGGAGCACGGCGCGGCCGGCGTCGCACGCCAGGTCGGTGAGGCACGCCGGGCGCTCGACTACGATCGCGCGTCATGAGCATGATCACGCAGTACGCGCGGTTGCGCGACGGCGACCTGGCCGACCTGCGGGACCTGCTGCGGACCGACCACTTCGCCGCCAACGACCAGATCACCGACCGGCCGCACATCGACATCGACAAGGCGTGGGGCGGCCTGGAGTTCCTGCTCGCGCAGGTGGACGCGCCCGTCGACGTGATCAGCGGCGGGGTGCCGATCACCGACGAGCAGTGGGGCTACGACTCGCCGCGGGTGCTCACCCCGGACGAGGTGGCGACCGCCGCCGCGTTCCTCGACACCACCCCGTTCGGGTCTCTCGCCGCGCACTACGAGCCGGCCGCGCTCATCGCCGACGACGTGTATCCGAAGATCTGGCACGACCCGACGTCCCTGGACTACCTGCGACAGTCCTACGAGGCTCTGGCCACGTTCTTCCACGCCGCCGCGGCGGAGGGCGACAGCGTCCTCATCTGGGTGAGCTGACGCCCCCGCCGGGTCAGGCCGAGGCCTTGGCCCCGCCGAACCACTTCAGGCGCAGCGCCCGCAGCAGCAGGCCGGGGCTGGCCAGGGCGTTGGGGTGGTCCAGCATCGTGGTGACGCGGTTGAGCCGCTGGCTGGTCTTGTCGTCGGTCATGGACGCCTTGAGGACGACCTCGCTGACCCACTTGATGACCTTGTAGCCACGGGGCTGGCCGCTGGTGATGTGCGGCAGCCCGAGGTCGGCGAACGTCGAGACCTGCCAGGCGGCGTCGACGACGACCCGGACCCGCTCGAAGTAGCCGCGGGCCGGTTCGGTGGCGACGTCGGGCCCGGTGCGCAGCCACTCCGACAGGCAGGACGCGTGCAGCGTCGCCGACGTCATGCCCTGCCCGTAGACAGGGTTGAACGAGGCGACCGCGTCGCCGGCCGCGAGGATCCCGGTGGGCAGCCGGTCGAGCTGGTCGAAGTCGCGGCGGCGGCTGTCGGCCTGGTGGTAGGTGATGACGTTGCCGATCATCGTGCCGCGCTCGGCGATGTCGCCGAACATCTGCGGGAAGTACTTGCGGCAGCGCTCCGCGAAGTCGTCGGCCTCCCGGCTGGGCCGGTCGTCGTCGTAGCCGGCGACGAGCACGATCCAACGGTCACCCTCCACGGAGCTGACGCCGCCGATGCGGGCGATGCGGTCCTTGGCCGGGGTGGTCTGCGAGATCGCGATCCAGGTGTCGCTGACCGCGGGGTCGCGCTGGAACAGCGCCGAGGCGTAGTTGAGCTTGATGGGCATGCGCTGCATCGGGGCCCGGGGCCAGCCGCGCTGCTCGAGCCAGTCGTTGAGCGAGCTCGCGCGGCCCATCGCGTCGACGACGAGGTCCGCCTGGAGCTCCACCGGCTCGCCGTCGCCGGCCGGCACGTACCGGGCGCCGACCACGCCACCGTCGGGACCGTCGGCGAACAGGAGACCGTCGGCCCGCCCGTACACCATCCGGACCTTGGGGTTCTCCAGGACCCGCAGGCGGACCTGGGCCTCCAGGAACGGCCGCGTGGTGATCAGGATGGGCTTCTCCGGCGGCGGCTCGGTGGTGACCCGCAGCTCGTCGTTGATGAAGATCTTCGCGTCGGTGCGGCCCTCGTCGGGCGCTCCGGCCGCGACCGCGCGCTCGGTGAAGTCGGGCCACCAGCGGTCCAGCTGCACCTGCCCGGCGGGCAGCAGCGCGTGGACCTGACTGCCCTGCGGCACCCCGGGCCGCGGCCCGGCGGTGACGTCGGTGTCGTCCCGCTCGATGATGACGACCTCGTCGGCGTGGTCGCTGAGGACCCTGGCGGCCATCAGGCCGGCCATGCTGCCGCCGAGGACCACCGCTCGCCGCATGAGGATTTTCGCGTCCGTCGGCGGGTGCGGCGTGCTGATCTCCGCGAAACGCTGCGCTGCTGTCGGTGCCACCGGTCTCCCTGTCTCCTGCCTCGGCGGCCTTCGGCCGTGAAGGCCCGCCGTGCCACACACTCGGAACCCATCGAGGATCTTACCCACAGGTGAAGAACCTTCTCGATGCCATCGTGAGCTGGGAATTCATCGACATGAAACAGGGGGTGCAGAACCAGTCGTAATCTTGCGACGATTGCATCGAAGTATTGCGTTGCCCTGTGGGTTGCTGGCAGGATTCCAGCGCAGAAGCCGACATGCGATGCCAGCACCGCCAACCGCGCCGTGACACGCGTGGGCTGCTCGTTGCCGGTCCGTGGGCCCGCCTGCCCGCTGCCCCGCCACGCAACGCCCCCGCCCGCCCCGTCGCACGTGCCCACCCGCCGCACCGATCGCCGCGCCCGACCGCCATCGGGCCGGTCAGCTGTCGTGCGCGGGCCGGACGCTGCGACGGGCACACCCGAGGAGTCCACATGGGAGTTTCCCGCCGCTCCGTCATCACCACCGCGCTCGCCGGGACGGCCGCCACCGCCCTGCCGGTCGCGGCCGCCACCACCGCCGCCGAGGCGGCCAGCCCGCCCGGCGACGTCGTCGGCAAGGTCACCGTCGGCTACCAGGGCTGGTTCGCCGCCCCCGGCGACGGCGCGCCGATCAACGGCTGGTGGCACTACAGCCCCAACTGGTCCCAGCCGCCGGCCCCGGGCGCCTGCTCCATCACCTGCTGGCCCGACATGCGCGACTTCACGCGCGGGTACCGCACGAACTTCGCCAACCTCGGCAACGGCCAACCGGCGAACCTGTTCTCCTCCTACGACCAGCAGACCGTCGACACCCACTTCCGGTGGATGCAGGAGAACGGCTGCGACGTCGCGGCCCTGCAGCGCTTCAACCCGTTCGGCGGCGAAGGACCGACCCGCGACGCGATGGCGGCGAAGGTCCGCACCGCCGCCGAGGCCACGGGGCGCAAGTTCTACATCATGTACGACGTCACCTGGTGGCTGACCATGCAGTCGGAGATCAAGACCGACTGGACCACGAAGATGTCGGCGTACACCGCCTCCCCCGCCTACGCGAAGCAGAACGGCAAGCCCGTCGTGTGCATCTGGGGCTTCGGCTTCAACGACGACGGCCGGCCGTTCACGCCGGCGCAGTGCCTGGACGTCATCAACTGGTTCAAGAACCAGGGCTGCTACGTGATCGGCGGCGTGCCGACCCACTGGCGCCTGGGCACCGACGACTCCCGCGCCGGCTTCATCGACGTGTACCACGCCTTCCACATGATCTCGCCGTGGATGGTCGGCCGGATCAGCGACAACAACGGCGCCGACTGGTTCTACACCAACCGGGTCCTGCCCGACCTCGCCGACCTCAACGCCCGTGGCATCGACTACCAGCCGTGCATCATCCCCGGCGACCTGGCCTCCGGCCACCGCCGCCACGGCGAGCTGATGTGGCGGCAGTTCTACAACCACACCCGCGCCGGCGTGCCGAGCGTCTACATCTCGATGTTCGACGAGTTCAACGAGGGCAACCAGATCGCCAAGACCGCGGAGAGCGCGGCGTGGCAGCCGACCAACTCCGGGATGCGCGCCCTCGACGAGGACGGCACCCCCTGCTCGTCGGACTACTACCTGCGCCTCACCAACGACGGCGGCCGGATGCTCAAGGGCCAGATCGCGCTGACCGCGACCCGGTTCACGGTGCCGTTCCCGACCGGCCCCGACCAGACCGCGCCGAGCGTCCCCGGCAACCTGCGGGTCACCGGCAACACCGACACGACCGTCGCTCTGGCCTGGAACGCCGCCACCGACAACGTGGGCGTCGCCGGCTACCGGGTCTCCCGGGTGAGCGGCTCGGGTTCGGTGGCCATCGGCACCACGGGCACCCTCGCCTTCACGGTGACGGGGCTGACCGCGTCGACGGCGTACACCTTCGTCGTCGCCGCCTACGACGCGGCGGGCAACACGTCCGGCGCGTCCAACGCGGTCACCGTCACCACGTCCGCGCCGCCGAACAACACCACCAACCTGGCGCAGGGCAAGCCCACGTCAGAGAGCAGCCACACCCAGGTGTACGGCAGCGGCAACGCCGTCGACGGCAACACCGGCAGCTACTGGGAGAGCGCCAACAACGCGTGGCCGCAGTGGCTGCAGGTCGACCTCGGCGCCGCCACCGCGGCGCGGCGCGTGGTGCTCACGCTGCCCTCCAACTGGGGCACCCGCACCCAGACACTGTCGGTCACCGACGGCTCCTCCGGCGCGACCATCGTGAGCTCCCGCGGCTACACGTTCGACCAGAACGCCGCCAACACGGTCACCATCACCCTGCCCACCACGACGTCCGTGCGGTACCTGCGGCTGAACTTCACCGCCAACACCGGCTGGCCCGCCGGCCAGGTCTCGGAGTTCCGCGTCTACACCGGCTGACCCGAACTTCCCTGACCAACGCCGACGGTCAGGGTCAAGGCGGGTGGCGACCAGGCGTCCGGTCGCCACCCGCCGCCTCAGGCCGCCTTGAGGTAGCGGCCCATGTGGTACAGCAGGGGCAGGCCCTCCTGGTGTTCCCCGAGGACCGGCTCGGCGAGCACGATCGCGTGGTCGCCGGCGTGGACGCGTTCCACCACCCGGCAGACGAGGACCGCGAGGGCGCCGTCGAGGACCGGGACGTCGTGCGCCCCGGACCGCCAGCGGGTCGGGGCGGCGAACCGGTCGATGCCGCTGGTCGCGAACTGGCGCGCGACCTGCTCCTGCGCGTCGGCGAGGACGTGCACCCCGACGTGGCCGGCGGCCTCGACCGTCGGCCAGCTCGACGAGCGGCGGTCCAGGCAGAACGACACCAGCGGCGGGTGCAGCGACACGGACGTGAACGACGTGGCGGTGAACCCGGCCGGGCCGGACGGGCCGGGCGCGGTGATCACCACGACACCGGCCGCGTGGCGGCGCAGCAGCTGGCGGAACAGGTCGGGTTCGATGGCGGTGACGGTCATCGGGGTCCCCCTTGAGCTGTCAGTGCGGGTGGACGGTGAGGATCGGGGTCGCGTCCGCGTCGGCGCGCAGGCGCTCCAGCCACTGCACGACGTGCGCGGCGACGGTGCGGTGGGTGGCGTCGTTGAGCACGTCGTGCCGGCCGTCGCGGACCGTGGCGAGCTCGGCCTTCGGCAGGTCCGCCGCGAGCCGCCGGGCGGCGTCGACGGGGCTGACGGTGTCGGCCTCGCCGTGCAGGACGAGGACCGGCACCGTGACGGGCGCCGGGGCGAGGAGGTTCGCCGCCACCGGCAGTGCGAGGGCCCCCCGCTGGAAGCCGGTGTCTCCGGTCAGCCGCGCCTGATGGGTCGGGCACGCGGTGCGGGCCCGCAGTTCGTCGTCCCAGTCGACGGTGACCCCGTCGGCCGCCGGGGCGCCCGCCGCGACGACCCCGGCGAACAGGTCCGGGTGCGCGGCGGCGACGGCCAGGGCGTGCAGCGCGCCGGTGTCGGAGCCGGCGAGCACGACCGGGCCCGGTGCGTCCTGGGCCAGCGACACAGCCGTTTCCGGGGTCGCGGAGCGCACCGCGTAGCCGTCGGCGGCGATGCGGCGGCCGAAGCGGTCGTAGACGCCGGCGTGCTCGCCCCGGCCCGGCAGGATGAGCACCGTGCCGCGGACCGCGATCGCGGCCGGCGGGTCCCAGCGGGCACCGGCCACGACGGGCGAGCCGATCGTCGCGGTCACCGGGCACCCGCCGCGACCGGCTGCGCCTTCTGCGAAGCGGACGGCTGGGAGAGCGCGCGGTGCGCGAGCTCCTGGCGGATCAGCGGCAGCAGGTGCCGGCCGTAGTCGATCGCGTCGTCCAGGGGGTCGTAGCCGCGGATCAGGATCGTGGTGACGCCGATGTCGACATAGTCGAGCAGGGCCTTCGCGACGGTCTCGGGCGTGCCGACCAGCGCGGTCGAGTTGCCGCCGGCGCCGGTCGCCCTGGCCGGGGCGGTCCACAGTGCACGGTCGTGCAGGTCACCCTTCGCGGCCGCGGCGAGCAGCCGCTGCGAGCCCACGTTCTCCGGTGCGCCGTTGGTACGCCACGCGCGCTGCGGCCAGTTCGCCGCGCCACTGGTGATCGTGTCGAGGATCGCGTGCGCCCGCTCCCAGGCGAGGTCCTCGGTCGGGGCGAGGATCGGGCGGAACGACACGCTGATGCCGGGCACGTCGGTGCGTCCGGCGGCGGCCGCGGCGGCCCGCACGGACGCGATCTGCTCCGCGGTCTCCTTCAGCGGCTCGCCCCACAGCGCGAACGTGTCAGCGTGCTTGCCGCCGACCCGGTACGCCGCCTCCGACGACCCGCCGAAGAACAGCGGGATGCGGTGCGCCGGCTGGACGTGTGCGGCGAAGTCGGCGAAGCGGTAGTAGCGGCCGTCGTAGTCGAACGGCTCCGGCGAGGTCCAGGCCCGGCGCAGGATCTCCAGGTATTCGTCGGTGCGCGCGTACCGCTCGTCCTTGTCGAGGTAGTCGCCGTCGCGCTGCTGCTCGGTGTTGTTGCCGCCGGTGATCGTGTGCACGGCGACCCGGCCGCCGCTGAACTGGTCCAGGGTCGCGAACTGCCGCGCGGCGAGCGTCGGCGCGACGAAGCCGGGCCGGTGCGCGATGAGCAGGCCGAGCCGCTCGGTGTGGGCGGCGACGTGCGCGGCGACCTGGCCGCCCTCGGGCCAGCCGGAGCCGTAGCCGATGAGGATCCGGTCGAAGCCGCCGTCCTCGTGGGCGCGGGCGAACCGGCGCGTGTACGCCGGGTCGATCACGGGCCCGGACGGCGCGTGGATCTCCGAGGCGTGCTGGGTGCCGATCATGCCGACGAACTCGACCGTCATGACGTGTGCTCCTTCGTGTGCTGGGAACGGGTCAGCGCGGCCTGACCGGCCGCGGCGAGGATGGTGTCGTCCTGTGGGGTGTGGATGCGGGCGCAGAGCACGTCGCGCAGGTGGCGCTCCAGGGGGTTGCGGCGGTTGAGGGCGTTGTTGCCGATGAGCGCGACGGCCTGCTCGACCGCGCCGATCGCGGCCCGGGTGGCGACGAGCTTGCCGATGCCCGCGTCGACGGGGAGCCCGGCGTCGTAGTCGGCGGCCTGGGCGCGCACGAGGACCCGGGCCGAGACCAGCGCGGCCTCGATCTCGCCGACGGCGCTCTGGAAGCGGGGCAGGGTCGCGAGGGGCTTGCCGAGCGCGGCCGGGACCCGCTCGTGCAGGAAGCCGACCAGCCAGTCGCGGGCGGCGGTGGCGACACCGAGATACAGGGCGGCGAGCCCGAGCGCGTTCCAGTCACGGATGTCCGCGCCCGTCTCGACGAACGCCTCCAGGGGCACCCGCACGCCGTCGAGGTGCACGTCGTCGCTGCGGCTGGCGCGCAGCCCGAGATGGTCCCAGGTCGGCTCCACCCGCAGGCCGGGGCTGCCGCCGCGGACCAGGAACGACCCGACCCGCGCCGGGTCCTCGTCCGTGCGACCCCACACGGCCATCCACGACAACGCGACCGCGCCGGTCGAGAAGATCTTGTGACCGTCGATCACCCACTCGGCGCCGTCGCGGCGGCCGATCGTCGCCGGCAGCCCACCACGGGCGGGGGTGCCGAGCTCCGGCTCCACCCGCAGCGAGTTGACGAGCGCCGGCCACTGCCGCGACTCGGCGAGCAGTTCGTCGTAGAGCTCCGCCGGCCACGACGGCCGGCGCGCCTGCGCGGCGTGGGTGAACAGCGTCATCGCCGTGACCAGCGCGACCGCCGGGTCCCCGGCGCCCAGCGCGGCGAGGATGTCGACGGTGCGGGCCAGCCCCGCGCCCTCGCCGCCGTAGCGGGCCGCGACGGTGGCGGTCAGCAGCCCGTGCTTGTGCACGACGGCGATCCCGTCGTAGGGGAACGACGCGTCCCGATCGTGCTCGGCCGCGCGGGCGGCGAGCGCCGCGGTGACGACCTCCAAGCTCATGCCGTCCTCCTGGTGCTCATCGCGCCGACCGCCAGCCGGGACCGCCACGCGTCGGCGTGGTGGCACGCCACCGACCACTCCGAGCCCGCGGTCGAGGGTGCGGTGACACAGGCCTGCGTCGCGAAGGGGCACCGCGACGCGTAGGAACAGGCGTCGGGCCCGAACGCCGCGACGGGCCGGTGGTCCGGGGCCGGCCGCAGTGCCCGCGCCGGGATCGGGTGCTCCCGGCGGACGCTGGGCGCGGACGCGGTGAGCAGGGCCGTGTACGGGTGCCGCGGCTCGCTCAGCACCCGCCCGATCGGGCCCTGCTCGACCAGCCGCCCGCCGTAGAGCACGGCGACCCGGTCGGCGATCCCGGCGAGGGAGCTCAGGTCGTGGGAGATGACGACGACGGTGACCCCGGACCGGTCGCGCAGGTCGGCGAGGAGGCGCAGGACGTGGTTGCGGTTGGACGCGTCGAGGGCGCTGACGGGTTCGTCGCACAGCAGCAGCCGCGGCTGGAGGGCGACGGCGCGGGCGAGCAGCACCCGCTGCCGCTGGCCGCCGGAGATCTGCCCCGGCAGCCGGGCCGCGAGGGACTGGTCGAGCCCGACCTGGGCGAGGGCGGCGCGGACCCGGGCGTCGATCGCGGCCCGGTCCAGCGTGCCGGCGACGACGAGCCCCTCGGCGACGATCCGGGCGACGGTGTGCTGCGGGTCGAGGGCGCGCAGCGGGTCCTGGAACACGTACTGGACCTGGCCGGCGCGCCGCCACGCCCGGCGGGCCTTGCCGCGCAGCGCGGTGAGGTCGGTGCCCTCGAAGGTGATCCGGCCGGCGCGCACCGGCGACAGCCCGACGACCGCGCGGGCCAGGGTGGTCTTGCCGGAGCCGGTCTCGCCGATGATGCCGAGGATCTCCCCCGCCTGGACGTGCAGCGACAGGTCGGCCAGGACCCGGTGCCTGTCGAACGTGACGTCGAGCCCGTCCACAGCGAGCAGGGTGCTCATGCGCCCACCAGTTCCAGGGTCGCGGCCCGGTGGCACCGGACCTGACGGTCGTCCACCGTGGACAGTGCGACGGGGGTCGCGCAGGTGTCGGTGGCGTGCGCGCAGCGGGCCGCGAACCGGCACCCGACCGGCATCGCGCCCGGCTCCGGCGGCCGCCCCGGGATGACCTCGAGGTCGCGGCGGCGCCAGTCCCCCAGGGACGCGACCCGCAGCAGGGCCTCCGTGTACGGGTGCCGCGGGTTGGCGATGACGTCGGCGGTCGGGCCCTGCTCGACGATCTCACCGGCGTAGAAGACCGCGACCCGGTCGCAGACCTCGGCGACGACGGCCAGGTCGTGGCTGACCAGCAGCAGCGCCAGTCCACGCTCCTCCCGCAGCTGCCGCAGCAGATCGAGGACCTCGGCCTGCACGGCGGCGTCGAGGGCCGTGGTGGCCTCGTCGGCGACGAGCAGCTCGGGTTCTCCCGCGACGGCGATGGCGATGAGCGCCCGCTGGAGCATGCCGCCGGACAGTTCGTGCGGGTACTGGTCGTACACCGCCGTCGCCCGGCGCAGCCCCATCGCGGCGAGCAGTTCGACGGCGGCCGCGCGGGTCTGGTTGCGGGGCAGGCGGCGCTTGAGCCGCAGCTGCTCGGCGAGCTGCCGGCCCACGGTCAGCGACGGGTTCAGGTAGGACGCCGGGTCCTGGAACACCGCGGCGAGGCGGTTGCCGCGCACCGCGTCCCAGCCACGCCGGTCCAGCCCGGTCAGCTCGACGTCCGCGCCGCTGGAACCGCCGCCGAGGTGGATGCCGCCGCCGGTGACCGCCACGCCGGGCGGGAGGACGCCGAGAACGGCCCGGCAGGTGAGCGTCTTGCCGGATCCCGACTCGCCGACCAGGCCCACGGACTCACCCCGGCCGATCGTGAACGACACGTCCCGGACGGCTTCCCGGGCTGCCGCGGCGCCGGCGCTGGACGTACCGCTGCCGCCGCCGACGGAAACATGGAGGTTGTCGACCCGAAGGACCGCGCTCATGCCGCACCGCCGGGGCGGATGGCGTCGGCGAGGGCGTTGAGGGCGGCGACCGCCACCATGATGAGGGCCGCGGGGATGACCGGCGCCCATGGTTGCTGGGACAGGAATCCGAGCTCGCTGGCGAGGACTCCTCCCCAGGTAGGAGCGGGCGGCTGGACGCCGATGCCGAGGAACGTCAGCGACGACACCGCGAGCAGCGCGCCGCCGGTGGCCTGTGCGGCGGTGACGGCGACGGTCGGCACGACCTTGCCCCACACGTGGGTGCGCAGGATCCGCCATCGTGAGGCACCGAACAGTTCGGCGGCCTCGACGTAGTGGGCCCGGGTGAGGCTGAGCCCGGCGGCGCGGGTGACCCGGAAGAACAGCGGCGCGAAGAGCACGCCGATCGCCACCATCGCCTGGCTGAGACCGTTGCCGAGGATGCCGGTGACGGCGATCGCGAACACGATGAACGGCAGCGTCATCACGGCGTCGACGGCGCGCAGCAGCACCCATTCGACGGTCCGGCCGAGCCACAGCGACGCGAGGCCGGGCAGGACCCCGAGGGCGAGCCCGACGCCGACGCTCTCCAGGGCGGCGACGACCGTGGTGCCGGTGCCGGCGAGGAGCCGGCTGAACACGTCGCGGCCGAGGTAGTCGGTGCCGAACGGGTGGATCAGGCTCGGCCCGCGCAGTGCCAGGTCCGGGTCCTGCAGCAGCGGGTCGTGCGGCGCGACGGTCCCGCCGGCAACGGCGAGGAACGTCACCACGGCCAGGACGCTGAGGGCGAGTCGCGCCGACGGGAGGCGGACGGCGGTCAGCGTGCTCATCGCTTGCCCTGCGGGGTCAGCCGCAGCACGGCGATGTTGACCAGGGTGTTGCAGATCAGCACGACCGTGACGGTGACCAGCAGGGTGCCCTGGATCAGCGGGACGTCGTGCTGCCCGGACGCCTGCAGCGCCAGCTGGGCCAGGCCCGGCAGGTTGAAGATCTTCTCGGTGACGACGGCGCCGCCGAGGATCATCGGCACGCCGATGCCCAGCACGGTGAGGGCTGGCCCGATGGCGTTGCGCAGCGCGTGGCCGAACAGGACCCGGCGGGTGCCGAGGCCGCGCACGACGGCGCCGGTGACGTAGTTCTCGCCGAGCTGCCCGACCAGCGAGGTGCGCAGCTGCCGGGCGATGGAGGCGGCGATGTCGAGACTCAGCGCGAGCGCCGGCAGGATCGCGAAGCGCAGCCACTGGCCGAGGCCGTTCTCCAGGGGCACGTAGCCGCCGGCCGGCAGCGCCTTGAGCAGCACCGAGAAGATGATGATGAGGCCGATGCCGAGCACGAACGGTGGCAGCGTGCCGAGCGCGGAGGCGACGGCGGTGACGGTCCGGTCGAGGCGGCCGCCCTGCCGCAGCGCCGCGCCGATCCCGGCGGCCCCGCCGATGAGCACGGCCAGGAGGATCGCGAGGCCGGCCAGGGCGAGGTCGACGGGGAGCGCGGCGAAGATGCTGTCGGCGACCGGGATGGTGGTGAAGTACGACCGGCCGAGGTCGCCCCGCAGCGCCGAGAACAGCCAGTCGACGTACTGCACCGGTAGTGGCCGGTCGAGGCCGAACTCGTGGTTCATCCGGGCGATGTCGGCCGGGGTCGCGGTCTCGCCGAGGACCGCGGCGGCCGGGTTGCTCGGCGACAGCGCGCCGAGCCCGAACGTCAGCAGCGACGAGAACACGAACACCACAACGGGCGTGGCGAGGGTACCGATCCAGCGTCGGGACCTCCGCTTCGGCGGCGCCGGGTCCGGCTTTGCCACAGCCACCGGAGCCGGTCGCGACAGCAGCGTCGTCATGACACGGTCACCCCTTCGAAGCGCTGGACGGCGGTGAACTCGGGGATCGCCGACACGTTTGCGCGGCGGGCGAGGATTCGCGGCACGCTGTAGAGGAAGACGTTGGGCATCGACTTGACCGCGACCGCGGTCGCCGCCTGCAGGACGCTCGGGTAGGACGGGTCGTCCAGCGGGGTCCTGCTGACCTTCGCGAGGGCGTCGGCGAGCTCCGGCGGGGTCTGCCGGCCGGGGTTCATCAGCCCTTCCTTGCCGAACAGCACCTGGAACGCCTGGACGGCGGAGTCCCGGCCGGCGAACTGGTCGACGAACAGGGCCTTGCTGTGCTGGACGTACACCAGCTGCGTCGCCTGTGCCTGCGGGATGACCTCGATGGTGGCCTTGAACCCGGCGGCGTTGAGCTGCGACTGCAGCTGCTCCGGCACGCCCTCGGCCTTGGCGGTGGTGATGACGACCTCGACCGGCGAGGTGCCGTAGCTCGACTGGGCGAGGAGTTGCTTCGCCTTGTCGGGGTTGTGCTGGTAGATGCCTTCGAGGCTGTTGCTGTAGCCGGCGTAGCCCTTCGGGAACGGCTGGTAGGCGACGTCGCCGTGGCCGAACTGTGCGGTCTTGAGCAGCGCGGCCCGGTCGACGGCGTAGCGCAGTGCCTCGGTGACCTTCGGGTCGTCGAACGGCTTCTTGGCGATGTTGACGTCGAGGACCGCGACCACCAGCGACGGGATCACCTGGACCGGCAGGCCGGCGGCCTTGGCGGCCTCGACCTGGCTGCCGGGGATCTGCGCCACGTCGTACTGCCCGGACTGCAGTGCGGCCACGACCGTGGCGGGCTCCGGCAGCGGGTAGGCCTCGAAGCCGCCGAGCTTGATGTTCGCGGCGTCCCAGTAGTCGGGGTTGCGGGTGAGGGTGGCCTTGGCGTTCTGCACATACGCGGTGAGCGTGAACGGCCCGGCGCCGACGGGCTTGGTCGCGAGCGCCGTGGCGTCGGCCTCGAACGCCGCCGGGCTGACGATCATGCCGGTCTTGCCGGCGAAGAGGTTCGGGATCTGGTAGTCGGCCTGGGCGAGGCCGATGACCACGGTGGTGGCGTCGGGCGCGGTGACCGACTTGACGTTGGCGAGCTGCGCGGCGATGAGCGACTTGGGGAAGTCGCGGCCGCGCTCCAGGCTCTTCTTCACCGCGGTCGCGTCCAGGGCGGTGCCGTCGCTGAACTTGAGGCCGGGCCGCAGCGTGAACGTCAGCGTGGTGCCGGCGGCGTCGTACTTCCAGCCGGTCGCGAGGGCCGGGACGGCGTTGCCCTTCTCGTCGAGCTTGGTGAGGCCGGCGTAGACCAGCGACAGCAGGTGCACGTCCCAGCCGGCGGACGAGGTGACCGGGTCCCAGCTGGTGACGGTGGACCAGCCCCACTTGAGGGTGCCGCCGGCGGTGCCGCCGGGGCCGGCGACCGTCCCGTCACCGCAGGCGGCGAGCAGGGTCGCGGTGCCGGCTGCGGCACCAAGTCCGAGGAACGACCTGCGGGTCAGCGATGAGCTCATGGGGACGGAAGCCTTTCGAAGGTGTCGTGGGGTGCTTGAGGGTGCACGGAACCGTCCGCAGCGGGTGCGGCTTCAAGGAAGAGATGGGCGACAGGCCCGAAGAGATCGACGGTGACTTATCGACAGAGGGCGCTGGCCGTGCGCCGGAAGTCGACGTAGCGACGAACTACGCCGGGGTGGGTCGATGTCATGTGCCCATCATGCGGACGCCGCTTCAGTGTCGTCAATAGCCATCGGGAAGTGTCCTATTGTTCGAGACAAATCCGATGGTTTTTATAGGAGTTATCGGGCCGGGGCGACGCGCTCGACCGCGTCCACGTACTGCTGCAGGGGCCGCCAACCCGGCACGATTTCCCTGCCCAGAGGCCCTTCGAAGAGCAGCGTGGGCAGCGCGTAGCGCAGACCGCCGTCGATCGGCTTAGCCGCGCCGCAGTGTGGACCCGGCGCGGTGAGGCCGATCACCTCGGCCGCCGGGCGGCGGGTCTCCAGCCAGTCCGCGCGCACGGCGGCCTCGATCCGCGGGTCCTCCAGGTCCCGGGCGAAGGCGTCGAGATCGAGGCCCTCGACCCCCGCCGCCGCGGCCAGGACGCGCTCGGCGGTGTCGGCCGGCTCACCCCTGAGGAACATCGCCTCGCGGAGCCTTCTCAGGACGGCGCCCTCGACGCCCTGCCGGGCCGCGGCCTTGGCGCCGATCGACGCCGGCCACGAGCTCAGCGCGACCCGCTCCAGCCGGGCCGGGCAGGGCGCGCCGGTGTGCTCGGAGACCTGCTGGACGAACCGGAAGTACCAGGCGGTCTCCGCGGCCGGGTCCGGCGGCGGGTCGTCGTCGAGGTCGAACAGGATGCCGTACACCCGGCGCCACCGGGACCGGCCCCCGGTCAGCTCGCGCAGCCGCTGGAACGTCGGCTCCGACCCCCACGCCCACGGGCACATCGGGTCGGTGAACTCGACGACCTCCAGGGCCTGCTTCAGAAGGGGGGTCGGTGCGAGGCGAGGTCCAGGCGTCGGCTGGGGCCGCAGCCCGGCCATCCCTTCTGAAGCAGGCCCTGGCACGGTCAGTCCGTTTCCGTCTCGGTCCCGGCCGTGAACAGACTCGGCAGGTTGACCACGATGCCCTCCTGGCTGCTGCGGGCGATGACCACGACCGCCTCCTCCTCGCCCGGGTTCTCCTCGCGGTGCGGCACGAACGGCGGCACGAAGATGTAGTCGCCGGGCTCGGTCTCGAGCCTTCGTTCGACGCCGTCCTCGGCGAACACGAACACCGGGTGACCGGAGACGACGTAGATGGCGGTCTCGGCCTCGCCGTGATGATGGTCGCCGGAACTGGTCGCCGGGGCGACATGCGTCTGGCCCATCCAGACCTTCTCCGAGCCGACGGTCTTGCCCGAAACGGCTTCCAGGCGGGTC
Organism: Dactylosporangium siamense; assembly: GCF_016862795.1. Taxonomy (GTDB): domain Bacteria; phylum Actinomycetota; class Actinomycetes; order Mycobacteriales; family Micromonosporaceae; genus Dactylosporangium; species Dactylosporangium siamense. Next base: position 56,730 of record NZ_BONQ01000120.1, read on the forward strand.
ATCCCGCTGGTCTGCCGGGTGTCGCCGCTGAGCTCCCTACCCTTGATGTGCCGCAGCGGGGTGTGCCAGTGATCGGTCATGTTCGCATCCTTACTTGGAGCTGCCGACGAGGCCCAGCAGCGACGCGGCGGGCTCGGCCGGCGCATCGGTGAGCAGGTCGGCGATGGTGACGCCGGTCAGGATCTCCTCGGTGCGGGCCTGGATCGCGCGCCAGACCGCGGTCACGCCGGGCGCCCTGGTCGCGTCGGCCGGGCCTTCGACGCTCTCACCGTGCACGGTCATCAGCTCGCCGTCGACCGCGCCGACGACGTCGGCAAGGGTGATCGTGGCGGCGTCGCGGCCGAGCCAGTATCCGCCTTCACAGCCGCGCTGGCTGCGCACCAGGCCGGTCCGGCGCAGGTCGCGCATGACGGACTTGAGGAACCGGTAAGGAATGTGCTGGGCGGCCGCGATCCCCTCGCAGACCAGTGGGCGACCGGCGTCCGCCGCCAGCTCCACCAGTGCACGGATCGCGTAGTCCGCCTTCGCCGATATGCGCATCGCGGGTCCTCGCCGACGGGTTGATCGCTACTCCGGAAACCCTACCAAAAGACTTCGGTATGTATCCATTGCCTCGGGCGCATTAAAGTCCTTTAGTCCGTTTTGTCGTTAAGGTCACCAGTGGCCGGGCACGACGCCCGGCCGGACGGGAGCGACGAAGCATGAACCGCAGAAGTCTGCTGCTGGGCGCCGGCGCGGTGGGCCTCACGGCCGCCGTCGGCGGCGCCGCGATCGCGGTGGCCGCACCGGAGGACACCGAGGCGGGCCGGCGCCCCCAGCCGCTGCTCACCTGGGAACTGACCGGTGGCTTCGTCCCCGCCGGCTGGAACGCGCTGCGCGCCCCGCGCCTCGCCGCCTACGACGACGGCACCCTCATCGCCGACGCGGCCCGCCGCCTGAAGATCGGCCAGGGCACGCTGCGCTCGCTGCGCAACCACGCGACCGCCGTGCTGCGCGACCCCGCGAACACCCGCCGCCGCCCCGGTGCCCCGATGATCGCCGACGTGCCGTCGACGGTGTTCACGCTGCGCGCCAACGGCCGCCGCTCCCGCGCCCAGTTCGAGGGGCTCGAGGAGACCCGCCCGGACCGCGCGTACCCGCCGGCGTCGTACTCACTGCTGGACCACCTCGCCCAGCTGCGCGACCGCACGCTGAAGAGCGGCTCGCCGTTCCACCCGGACGCGGTCCGGCTCATCGCGGTCCTGCTCGACGCGTCCCAGCCGCCGCAGCAGCCGACCGTGGTCGAGCCGTGGCCGGCCGGGGTGCCGGTGCCGCACCTGCGCAGGGACGAGTTCGTCGCGCAGCTCGACCTCCGCGACCGGCCGGCCCGCGCCCTGCTGCGTGCCGTGCCACGCCCCGACCCCACCCGCTGGCCGGTCTTCGCCACCGCGGACGGCAACCGCTTCCAGGTCAACCACCGCTTCCTGCTGCCACACGAGTAGCCCCGGGCCGCGTCAACCCCGCGTCAACCCCGCGGGAGCGGCGGGGCGCGCCGGACGGCCGGGCTGATCGTCGCGGCGACGGCGGTGGCGAGCATGACGCCGGTCAGGGTCAGGATCGTGCCGGTCGGGCCGGCGCCGGCCAGCAGCAGCCCGGCGCCGAGCGACCCGATCGGCATGACGCCCCAGGAGACCGTCATCGCCGCGCTGGTGACGCGGCCCAGCAGCTCGTTGGGGACCAGCAGGGCGCTGTAGCTGACGATCACGACGTTCCACAGTGGCCCGACGAACGCGGTGGCCGCGCCGATCGCGCCGATCTGCAGGGCGTTGGTGGTGAGCAGGAAGAGCGGCAGCAGCGCGGTCCAGATCCAGTTGACCCCGATGATGACCATCTTGGGGCTGAGGTGGCGATGCAGCCTGGTCGCCGCCAGCGCGCCGAGCAGGCCGCCGCCGGAGTAGACGCCGAGCATCGTGCCGATCTCACCGGCGGTGGCGCCGCGGCGCTGGGCGAGCACGACGAGGACGAGGACCAGCGCCTGGAAGACCAGGTTGCTGGCGGCGATCAGCAGGATCGCGGCCCGGATCAGCGGGTGCCGCCAGATCCAGCGCAGGCCGGCGGCGGTCGCCCGCCAGAGGGGTTCGGCCGGGGCGACGGGCCCGCTGCGCAGCTCCTTGCGCAGCGACAACAGCGCGACCGAGGCGGCGGCGTAGGAGATCGCGTCGACCAGGAACGGCAGCGTGCGGTCCAACCCGAAGAGCAGGCCGCCGATCGGGCCGCCGGCCAGCGCCGCACCCCGGCCGCGGGCCTCGTTCTGGGCGAGCGCCGTGGGCAGCTGCGCGGCCGGCACGATGACGGGCAGGGCCGCGGTCTCGGCCAGGCCGAAGAAGACGGCGCACATGCCCTGCACGAACGCGACCACGACCAGCTGCGCGACGGTGAGCGCGTCCAGCCACTGGGCGATCGGGACGCTCAGCAGCGCCAGCCCTGCGAGGGCCTCGCTGGCCCGCAGGATCCGGCGGCGGTCCCACCGGTCCACCAGCGGCCCGGCCGGGAGCTGGGCGACGAGGAAGGGCAGCGTGCCCGCCGCCGCGACGAGGCCCGCGTCGGCGGCCGATCCGGTGGTGGCCAGCACCAGCAGCGGCATCGCGGTCGCGCTGATCCGGGCGCCGAGGGCGGAGACGACCTGCCCGCTCCAGAGCGTGACGAAGTCGCGGTTGCGCCACAGCGGCGGCGCGCCCGGTTCGGTCACCCGGGTCACGACGCCGGGTCCGGCGTGCCGTCCGGCGCGGGGAAAGGCACGGCGTCCGGCGCCGGAAGAGGCGCGGCGTCCGGCGCGGGGAGAGACGTGCCGTCCGGCGCGGGAAAAGGCGTGCCGTCCGGCGTGGGGAGAGGCGCGGCGTCCGGCGTGGGGAAAGCGTGGAACAGCACGGTGACGTGCCGGCGGCCGGGTGCGGGGTCGCGGTGCCAGCGGTTGAGGAAGGCGATGTACTCCTCGCCGAACCGGGCCAGCTCCTCCTCGGTGAGCGCGGTGCCGCCGAAGGAGTGCTGGGCGGCGACGGCGAACTCGCCGTACTCCTCCCGGTTGGCCAGGTAGGTGTGCAGGTCGCGCTCGGAGCGCTCCAGCCACTGCCGGCCGACCTCCATGGCGGCCGCCGCGACGTCGGCGTCCGCGGGCCGCCTGGGCAGCCGCATGTCCTGCGGGACGGACCGCCAGTATCGCCGGCGGCCGGCGGAGCGCCCGGTGTCCTCCTCGACGAAGCCGAACCTGGCCAGCTGGCGCAGGTGGTAGCTGGCCGCGCCGCGGTCCACGGCGAACTCGGTCGCCAGGTCGGCGGAGGTCGCCGCGCCGCGCTGCTGCAGGCGGGTCAGCATCTGCTGCCGCAGCGGATGCGCGAGCGCCTTGAGCGCCTCGATGTCGGTGAGGACGCGGGGATTCATGGACATGATGAGAATATATCTATGCAAAGACTTCTTCTCAACCCCGTGCGGCGACCCCCCGGCCGAACGTCAGGCGATGCCGGCCGCCTTGCACGCCTCGGCGTAGGCGCCGGCGCACAACGCGCTCGGGGTCACGAAGCCGTCCTTCACCACCGTCGAGGCGATCGTGTCCCTGGTGACGGTCACGGGGTCCAGCAGGATCGACGGGACCTGCCCCGCGCCGTTGTCGACCGTCGCGGGCGCCGCCGGCCGCCTGCCGCGCACCAGGTCGTTGGCGAGGGCCGCGGCGGTCTCCGCCTCGGTGCGGATCGCCTTGTAGACCGTCATGTACTGGTCGCCGACGAGGATCCGCTGCAGCGCCGCGGTCTCCGCGTCCTGGCCGGTGACCGGCACCTGCGGCATCCCGGCGGCCTTCATCGCGGCGATCGCGGCGCCGGCCGTGCCGTCGTTCGCGGCGTACACCCCGACGATCGTGCGGCCCCGCAGGGTCGGCAGGACCCGGGCGGTCCAGGCCTTCGCGTTGTCGGGGTTCCACTCGGCGGTGTCGGACTCCGCCGCGACCCGGACCTTGCCGTCCAGGCCGGCGTGCGCACCCTGCTTGAACAGCGTCGCGTTGTTGTCGGTCGGCGAGCCGTTGATCCACAGGATCTCCCCCGCGGACGCCTTGGCGCCGAGCGCCTGCAGCAGCGCCGCCGCCTGCAGCGACCCGACCTTCGCGTTGTCGAAGGAGATGTAGTAGTCGACGGCGGTCTTGAGCACGAGCCGGTCGTAGGAGATCACCGGCACGTTCGCGGACCTGGCGAGCGCGACGATCTCCCCGGCGGCGATGCTGTCGACCGGGGTCAGCACGAGGACCTTCGCACCCTTGGCGAGGGCGTCCTTCGCCTGCTGCAGCTGGGTGTCGGCGCGCTGCTCGGCGTTGCTGTAGTCGACCACGCAACCCGGGCACAGCTCGGACAGCTTCTGCGCGAAGTACGGCTGGTCCCCCGCCTCGTACCGGCTGGCCTTGCGCTCCGGCAGCAGCAACGCGACGGTGGCGGACGGCCCGCCGCCGGAGCCCGTCTCCAGAGCCTGGGTGCAGCCGGCCAGCGCGGACACGGCCAGCAACAGCACGGCGAGGCGTTTCATCACAAGGACCCCTAGCAGCGATCAGTACGTGAAGCGGGACACCAGGCCGCGCATGTCGGACGCCATCCGGGCGAGCTGGTCGACGGCCTCGCCGGTGCTCGACACGCCCTCGTTGGTCGACTTGGTGGCGTCGGCGACCCCGGCGATGTTGGTGGCGATGTCGACCGACCCGCCGGCCGCCTCGTCGACGCTGTGGCCCATCGTGCGGGCGGTGACCGCCTGCTCCTCGACCGCGGCGGCGATCGAGTGCTGGTATTCGCTCATCTGGGCGATGACCTCACCGATCTGCCCGATCGCGTTGATCGCGTCCTCGGTGTCGAGCTGGATCGCCTGGACCCGTTTGCCGATGTCGTCGGTGGCCCGGGCGGTCTCCCGGGCTAGGTCCTTGACCTCCTGGGCGACGACGGCGAAGCCCTTGCCGAAGTCGCCGGCCCGGGCCGCCTCGATGGTGGCGTTGAGGGCCAGGAGGTTCGTCTGCCCCGCGATCGAGGTGATCACCTTGATGACCTCGCCGATCTCGCCGGAGGACGCGCCGAGCTTGCCGATGGTCTGGTTGGTGGTGGCCGCGATCGACACCGCCGTCGCGGTGACGGTGGCGGCGTGCGCGGTGCTGCGCGAGATCTCCTCGATCGCGCCGCCCATCTCCATGGCGCCGTTGGCGACCGCGGCGACGTGCTCGCTGACCTCGTTGGCGGCGCGGGCAACCAGTTCGGCGCGGGAGTTGGCGTCGGTGGCGCTGGTGTCGATCTGCCGGCTGATCGCGGCGAGCTCCTCCGCCGCCGCGGACAGCGTCGCGGAGTTGTCGCCGAGGCTGCGGACCGCCTCGCGGGTGCTGGCCGTCGCCGCGTTCAACGCGCGTGCCATCTGGCCGACCTCGTCGCGCTGGGGGATGTCCGCCGACGCGGTCAGGTCACCGGCGGCGACCGCGGTGAGCACGCCGTGCACGCGGCGGATCGGGCGGACGATGAGCCCGGTGAGGTACCGGCTGAGCAGCAGCGCGGCGGCGAGCCCGACGAGCAGCGCGACGACCATCGCGACCCGGGCCCGGCCGTAGGCGTCGGACGCGGCGTCGGCACCGGCCCGGCCGCTGGTCTGCTCGTAGGCGAGCAGGTCGGTGAGGGCGCTCATCGCGTTGGCGGTGACGGTCGCGCCGTCGCCGAGATACGCGGCCTGGAACCCGGGGATGTCGCCGGCGGCGACGAGGGGCAGCAGCCGGTGGTCGCGGATGTTGCGGAACGCGCCCCACCAGATGGTGAAGCGGGCCAGCAGCTGCCGTTGCTTCGTCGCGGTCACGTCCCGGCCGTAGGCGGCGAGCTCCCGGTCGACGGCCGCGTCGCCGGCGGCGATGCCGTCCTGGAACGCCTTGCTGGCGACCGGGCCGTTGGACAGCGCGAGGTTGGCGACGTCGGCCTGGACCTTCATCGCCGACTGGTTCATCGCCGCCAGGTGCGAGGACGGCACGAGGTTGCCGTGGTACAGGTCGGCGGCCTTGGCGTTGACCGCGCCGAGGCTGCTCACCCCGACGCCGAGGACCACGGCGCCCACCGCGCAGCACACCAGGACCAGCAGCACCAGTTTGCGGGCGACCGGCTGGTCGGCCAGCCACCGGCGCCTCGACCGCTGCGACTCTGCACGCTCCACGAACCCGCCGATCGGCCCCGAAAGGTCCGACCTGAGCGATTCGCGCCACAACGCTCGACGCGGCAGAGCGGTCCGGGCCGCAACCGGTCACAACGCCCGGCGCAGCCACTCCTCGACCCCGGCGACGTGGATCGTGGCCCAGGACCGGGCGAGGTCCGGCTGCCGGGCGGTGATGGCGTCGACGATCGCCTGGTGCTGCTCGCGGGTCCGTTCGGCGGCGCCCTCCTGGGTGAGGCCGCGCCAGATCCGGGCCCGGGTCGTCGGGCCGGACAGCCCGTCGATGAGCGAGCACAGCACGGCGTTGCCGGAGCCGGCCGCGATCTGCCGGTGGAACTCGAGGTCGTTGGCGACGAGCGCCTCGATCGTCGGGTTGTCACCGAGCTGGTCGAGGACCGCCTGGAGCTTCGCGATGTCCTCGACCGGCATCCGCTCGGTGGCCAGGGCGGTCGCGGACGGCTCCAGGATCCGTCGGACCTCGAGGAACTGCAGGACGGTGTCGTCGCGGTGGAAGTCCACGACGAAGCTGAGCGCGTCGAGCAGCAGGTCCGGTGCGAGGCTGGTGACGTAGGTGCCGTCGCCCTGGCGGACGTCGAGGACCCGGATCATCGACAGCGCCTTGACCGCCTCGCGCAGGGAGTTGCGGGACAGGCCGAGCCGCTCGGCCAGGTCCGCTTCCTTCGGCAGCCGGTCACCGGGGCCGAGCTCACCCGAGGTGATCATGCCCTTGATCTTGTCGATTGCCTCGTCGGTCAGTGCCATGGGTGCCTCACGCATTCCTCAGGAGCGACGATACGCCCGCCCCGCCCGGGTCGAGCTGGTAGCACGCGACGGCGGTGCCGCCGAAGATCGCGGCGCGACCGGCGTCGTCGATGTCGCACAGTAGGTCACGCATGGTGTCCAGGACGCCCTGATACGAGGCGGCGAGCAGGCAGACCGGCCAGTCCGAGCCGAACATGAGCCGTTCGGCGCCGAACAGGTCGAGCGCGGCCAGCACGAAGGGGCGCAGGTCCGCCGCCGTCCACATGCGCCAGTCGGCCTCGGTGACGAGCCCGGACAGCTTCGCCGACACGTTCGGGCACGCCGCGAGCCGGGCCAGGTCGTCCCGCCAGGGCTGCGACCGGCCGGACGCGACCGGAGGTTTGCCGAGGTGGTCGAGCACGAACCGGACGGAGGGCAGGTCGGCGGCGAGGCGGGCACACTCAGCGAGCTGGTCCGCACGCACGACCAGGTCGAACGCGAGCCCGGCGGCGCCGACCGCGAGCAGCCCGGCGCGGACGTCGGCGCGGTCCAGGTATCCGGCCGGCTCGGCCTGGACCTGCGCCCGCACCCCGACCAGATACTGCGACCCCGGCAGCCGCCGGTATCGCTCCAGGGGCAGGTCGGTCGGGTCCGCCCAGGCCACCACGCCGGCGATCTGCGGCACCTCGGCCGCGAAGCGCAACAGGTCCGCCGCCTCGGCCTCGTCGCAACGGCCGCCCTCGACGAGCACGGTGTGCGACACCCCCGCCGCCGCCAGCTCGGCCGCCAGGTCGTCCGGAGTGAACGTGCGGCGGATCGGGGCGAGGGCGGGTTCGTCGAGCCAGTCATACCCGGCGCCGAGCTGCCACAGGTGGTGGTGCGCGTCGACCACCGTCACAGCAGGCCGGCTTCCCGCAGCGCCGGCCACAGCGAACCGGGCGGCGGTGCGATCGCGAGGGCCGCGTTGCGGCGCACCTGCTCCGGCGAGTCGGCGCCGACGACGACCGCGGTGACCGCCGGGTGGCCGGCCGCGAACGCGAGCGCCGCCGCCGGCAGCGTCGTGCCGTGCCGGTCGCACACGCCGGCGATCGCGCGGGCCTTCGCGACCAGGGCGGCGGGCGCGGCGCCGTACTCGTAGGGCAGGTCGGCACCGGGGTCGTCGACGGCGAGCAGACCGCTGTTGAACACGCCGACGTTGACCACCTCGACGCCGGCCGCCGCGCACGTGGGCAGCAGCGTGTCGAGCGCCGGCTGTTCGAGCAGGGTGAACCGGCCCGCGACCATCACCACGTCGGGCGTGCACTCGGTGACCAGGCGGGTCAGGATCGCGGCGTCCTTCGACCCCGCGCCGATCGCGCCGACCAGCCCCTCCTCGCGCAGCTCCGCCAGGGCCGGGAACCCGGTGCGCAGCGCCACCTCGGCATGCTCCTCGGGGTCGTGCAGCAGCGCCACGTCGACCCGGTCGAGGCCCAGCCGCGCCAGGCTCGCCTCCAGGGAGCGGCGGATGCCGTCGCGGCTGAAGTCCCAGACCCGCCGGTGGGTGGCCGGCACCACGAACCCCTCGGTGTCCATGCCGCCGGCATAGGACGGGTCGCCGACCAGGAGCCTGCCGACCTTGGTGCTGATGGTGTACTGGTCGCGCCGGCGCTCCCGCAGCGCTTCGCCGAGTCGCCGCTCCGAGAGCCCGAGCCCGTAGTGCGGCGCGGTGTCGAAATACCGCACGCCGGCGTCCCACGCGGCGTCGACGGTCGCGCGGGCCCGGTCGTCGTCGATCTCGTGATACAGGTTGCCCAACTGCGCGCAGCCCAGCCCGAGCCTCATTTCGGCGGCCTGACCCGCAGCCCGTGCATGCCGCCGTCGACGGCCAGGACGGTCCCGGTCGTCGCGCCGGCGAGGGGGCTGGCGAGGTACGCGATGGCGGCCGCCACCTCCTCGGCGCTGACCAGGCGGCCGGTCGGCTGCCTCGCCTTGAGCGCGGCGAGCTCCGCGTCCGGGTCCGCCGCCTGGGCGAGCAGCCGGCGCACCCACGGCGTGTCGACGGTGCCGGGGTTGACGCAGCAGACCCGGATGCCCTCCCGCACGTGGTCGGCGGCCATCGCGGCGGTCAGCGCCTGCACGGCGCCCTTGCTGGCGCTGTACAGCGCCCGGTCGGGCAGCCCGGCGTGGGCGGCGATGGAGCAGGTGTTGACGATCGCGGCGTGCGCGGAGCGGCGCAGGTGCGGCAGCGCGGCCCGGCTCACCCGGACCAGCCCGACGACGTTGACGTCCAGCACGCGGTGCCACTCGTCGTCGGGGTTGGTCTCCACGGTGCCGATGGCGCCGATGCCCGCGTTGTTGACCAGGATGTCCAGCCCGCCGAGGTGTTCGACGGCGGCCTCGATCCCGGCCCGCACGGTGCCGTCGTCGGACACGTCGGCGGCGATCCCGTGCAGCGGCTCGGGCAGCCCGTCGGGGCGCAGGTCCAGGCATGCGACGCGGGCGCCCCGGGCGGCCAGGTGCAGGGCCGTGGCCAGACCGATCCCCGAGGCACCGCCGGTGACGACGGCGGCGAGGCCGTCGAATTCTCCTTGCACAACTCCCCCAATACATCGGAGGTCTGTTGTCTACCAGTCCTCACCTACGAAACACAAGCGCCGAAGGTCCAACATTCATCCGACCACTTCCCTCCCGCGATCCGGAAGACCTTGTGCACTCAGGGGTGCACAGGGTCGTCCGGATCATGGCGCGCCCTGTTCCGCCCGGGCGCGGAACAGGGCGCGCTCGCGCTCGTTGCCGGTCAGCGCCGCGGCCCGGGCGAACTCGGCCCGGGCCTCGTCCCGCCGGCCGAGCCGGTCGAGCAGGTCACCGCGGGCCGCCGGCAGATACGGGTAGGACGGCAGGGCACCGGTGGCGGTGAGCTCGTCGAGCAGTTCCAGGCCCGCCGCCGGTCCGGACGCCATCCCGACCGCGACGGCCAGGTTCAGCCGCACCACCGCCGACGGCGCGACGTGTGCCAGCAGCTGGTACAGGGCGACGATCCGGGCCCAGTCGGTGTCGCCGGGGCGCAGCGCCCGGGCGTGGCAGGCGGCGATGGCGGCCTGCAGCCCGTAGGGCCCGAGCGTGCCGAGGGTCTCCGCCGCGGCCAGGGCGGCCAGGCCACGGCGGATCAGCAGCCGGTCCCACAGCCGCCGGTCCTGGTCCATGAGCAGCACCGGCGCGCCGTCCGGGGCGGTCCGGGCCCGGATCCGGGCGGCCTGCAGCTCCATCAGCGCGCACAGCCCGTGCACCTCCGGCTCCGAAGGAAGCAGTCCGGCCAGGACCCGGCCGAGGCGGATCGCTTCCTCGCAGAGTTGCGGGCGGGCCCAGTCGTCGCCGGCGGCGGCCGAGTAGCCCTCGTTGAAGATCAGGTACACGACGCCGAGCACGGCCGACAGGCGCACCGGCAGCTGCGCCGGTGGTGGCAGCTCGAACTGGACCTGGTCCACCGCGAGGGTGCGCTTGGCCCGCAGGATGCGCTGCGACACCGTCGCCTCCGTGGTCAGGAACGCTCGGGCGATGGCGCCGGTGCCGAGGCCGCCCAGGGTCCGCAGGACCAGCGCCACCTGGGACTCGGTGCTCAGCGCCGGATGGCAGGCGGTGAAGATCAGGCGCAGCAGGTCGTCCTGGATGTGGTCGTCGAGGTCGGGCTCCTCGTCCACGACCGGGTTGGCGGCGCCGAGGACGGCCAGCTTGCGGTCGTAGTTGGCGCGGCGGCGCAGCGCGTCGACGGCCCGGTGCTTCGCGGTCGCCATCAGCCACGGGCCGGGGTCGTCGGGGACCCCCTTGACCGGCCACTGCTCGAGGGCGATCACCAGGGCGTCCTGGGCCAGCTCCTCGGCGAGGCCGACGTCGCGCACGATCCTGGCCAGCCCGGCGACCAACCGGGCCGACTCGATCCGGAAGACCGCCTCGACCGTGTCGCGAACGTCCACAACCGGTGATTATGCGGCCATCGGTGACGCTGACTCCAAATCTGGTTCCAGCTCGGCGGTGAACGTGACCGCGCGGTTGCGGCCGCGCAGCTTCGCCGCGTACATGGCGAGGTCCGCGTGGCGCATCAGGTCACCGGCGTCGAACCCGCCGCCGAACCCGCCGTTTCCGGGATGCCGGGCGATGCCGACGCTCGCCCCGACGCTGACCACCGCGCCCCGGACCGGGACGGGCCCGGCGGCCGCGGCGATGATCCGCCAGGCCACGTCCTCGGCCACGCCGGGCGGCGTGAGCACCGCGAACTCGTCGCCGCCCAGCCTGGCGACGAGGTCGCCGCCGCACGACTCGAGCCGGCCCGCGATCGTGGCCAGGACCCGGTCGCCGGCCTCGTGGCCGTGACTGTCGTTGACCGGTTTGAAGCCGTCCAGGTCCACGTAGAGCAGCGCGACGGGCCGGCCGGCGTCGAGGCGCCGCTGGAGGGTGTCCAGCAGCAGCGCCCGGTTGGGCAGGTCGGTCAGCGGGTCGTGGTAGGCGCGGTGGCGCAGGTCGTCGACGACCTCGGCGAGCCGCCCGTTGAGCAGCCGGTTGTCGCGCAGGGCGAGCAGCTGCCGGACCAGGATCAGCACCGTCATCAGGATCACGAGCAGGAACAGCACCCCGTCGACCCGGCCGCCCCGCACCGCGAACGCGATGACACCGGTGCACAGCGCCGCGCTGAAGGGCAGATACGGCAGGTGGTCCCAGCTCCGTCCGTCGGTGACCATGGCGGCGCTGCCGGCGATCTCCGCCGGCCGTGGCGCGCCGACGCCGACGATCGCGAACCCGAGGAACCAGCCCAGGTCGGTGACGTGCCCGGCCCGGTAGGTGCCGGCGAACACCTGCGAGGCGTACGCGGTGTCGGCGGCGAACACGAGCAGCAGCCCGACCACGACGACCGCCACCGAACGGCGCCGGGGGCCGCGGGTCTCGTACAGCATCAGCAGGGCGATGCTGCCGATGAGCACGTCCCCGATCGGATACACGGCGGCATCGAACACGGCCGTCGCGCCGGCGCCGGCCCGGTACAACGGGCCGAGGATCACGACCCAGCTGATGAAGCACAGGCTGGTGGCCATGATGAGCCCGTCGAGGGCGGCGCGGATCGAGCCGAGCCGGCGGGTCGCCGCCATCCACGCCGCGCCGGTCGCCATCAGCACCGCGGCCGCGTTGAACACCACGGTCGCCAGCCGTGCCGGGCCGACCAGCCACACCAGCTGCCCCGCGGACCAGGCCAGGAACCCCGAGCCGAGCAGCCGCAGCCCGACCCGGATCCGGCCCTGCGCCGGGCGGGCGGACTGGAGCCAGCGCAGCCCGACGCCGAGGGTCAGCACGCAGGTGGCCCAGCCGACGAGGGTGCCGCCGGGGTGCTGGAGCACGGCGGCCAGCAGCGCGGCGGTGAGGATCAGGGCGACCGCGGTCTGGCGGAGGCGTGGCGTCGCGTACACGTGCTCACCTCTCCGGGTCGCTGGTCGACGGGGTCCTATCGACAGCGCGGGCGCGAACGTGGCGGAACGTGGCACGAGTCACCGGCCTGCAGCACATGTGTCCATACATAACAGTGACCAGGGTGAGCACGGAGGGTGCATTTTGTGCTCACCCGCAGCTACTCCATCCCCTTCTTGCCCGGGGTCCAGAACGGCTTCGTCAGCACGGACCGGCGCGGCCAGCCACGGTCGCGGACCAGGTGCTGCCGGACCGCCTGCACGTCGCGGGCCTCACCGGCGATGTAGGCGAGGCCGGGGCCGTCCGGCAGGGTCAGCGCCTCGACGGCGGCGAGCAGGCCGCCGCGGCCGGCCCAGTCGACGGCGCCCGGCAGCGGCAGCCGGTCGGCGTCGTCGGCGCACTCCACGACGGTGCGGGTCGGGCTGCCCGGCGGCAGCGACCGCAGCATCGCGCCGAACGCGACCGACGCGGTCTCCTCCCCGGCGAAGAGGTGCCACGGCGCCGGCCGGAGCACGAAGTCGCCCTTCGGCTTGCTCAGCAGGACCTCGGTGCCGGGCGCCACGGCGGCGAGCCAGCGGGCGCCGGGGCCGTCGCCGTGCAGCAGGCCCTGCAGCTCGATCGCGTCGTCCTGCCGGTCCCACACCGAGTAGGTGCGCAGCAGCGGGGCGATCGCGTTGGCCGGTCCGACGTCGACGCGGACCTGCTGGCCCGGCTGCCAGCCGGCGGTGCGCAGCGCCTCGGCGCGCAGCCGGATCCACCGGAACCGCCCCGAGGTGGCGACCTCGTCGACGCGGGCGCGGACGAACAACAACTCCAGCAACGGGTTCCTCATGGGGCATGACGGTACGGCCGGTCGGCGGATTCCGGCCGTTGGGCTGCCGCATCCCGGCACCGCCGTGTGCGACGCTGCGGACCGTGAAGCGGACCCTCCCGGACTGGCTGCTGCTGCCCGGCGCGCTGGCCTTCGTCGTGTCGCTCGGCAGCTACCTGCAGGTGGCCCGGCTCGAAGGTCCACAGCTCGACGACCCCGACATCGAGGTCTACGTGCAGGCCGGGGCCGCGTTCCGGCACCACCAACACGTCTACGACCTCGCGTTCACCGCCGGGCACTGGCCGTTCACCTACCCGCCGGTGACCCTGCTCGCCTTCGACCAGCTGTCCCGGCTCGGCAGCACCCACGCCCTCGTCGCGCTCAACGCGCTGACCGTGCTCTCACTCGTCGTGGTCTGCCTGCTCAGCCTGCGGATGGCGGGCCTGCGCGGCCGGCTCGGCCTCGCCGGCGCGGCCCTCGCCCTCGCCGCCGGCAGCCTGTGGCTCGAACCCGTCCAGGCCAACCTCAACGACGGCCAGATCAACATGATCCTGGTGCTGCTCGTCATGGCCGACTTCGCGCTGCCCGACGGCCACCGGCTGCGGGGCGCGGCGATCGGCGTGGCGACCGCGGCGAAACTGGTCCCCGGCATCTTCATCGTGTACCTGCTGATCACCCGGCGCTTCCGCGACGCGCTCACAGCCACCGGGGTGTTCGCCGCCCTCACCCTGCTCGGCTTCGCCGCCGACTGGCGGGACTCGGCCCAGTACTGGTTCACCGGCATGTTCGCCAGCTCCGGCCGGGTCACCCAGGACGTCGCGCTCGGCGGGTCCCTCGACCAGTCGCTGCACACCCTCGCCGCCCGCTGGACCGGCTCCGACGGCGTCTACTACGCCCTGGCGCTGGTCGTCGCCGTGGCCGGGTTCGCCGTCGCCCGCGCCGCCTGGCTGCGCGGCGAGGAGCTGCTCGGGGTCGCCTGCACCGCGCTCACCGGCCTGCTCGTCTCGCCGGTGTCGTGGACGTACCACTACGCCTGGATCGTGCCCGTCCTCGTCGCCACCACCGCGGTCGCCGCGCAGGTCCCGGCCCGGCTGCGCTGGCTCTCCGCCGGCCTGCCCGGCCTGCTCGTCCTGGCCTTCCTCGCGTGGCCGATGCAGGGCCGCGACGAGCACGTCGCCGCGCCCCGCGGGCTGCTGTGGCACCTCCCCGACATCGAGGACCCGACCACCTGGCACGGCGTGCAGCGGGTCGTCGGCGACACGTACACCCTGGTCAGCCTGGCGCTCCTGGTCCTGGCCGCGCTGTGGCTGCGGCGCTCGAAAACCGCTGTCGAGCCGGCGCCCGAGCTGGCAGTGTCGTCGGTGTGACCTACCTTTCGCTGAACCGCGCCCAGTGGGACGAGCGGGCGCCCGCGCACGCCGCGTCACCCGGCTACTTCCGGCAGCGGTTCATCGACGACCCGGCGTATCTCAGCGGCACGATCCGCTTCGACCTGCCGCGCCTCGGCCCGGTCGACGGGCTGCGGGCCGTGCACCTGCAGTGCCACATCGGCACCGACACGCTGTCGCTGCACCGGCTCGGCGCCACGGTCACCGGCCTGGACTTCTCCGGCGCGTCCCTCGCCGAGGCCCGCGCCCTGGCCGCCGCGACCGGCGCTGCGATCGACTACGTCGAGGCCGACGTGTACGACGCACCTTCGGCGCTCAGCGGCTCCTTCGATCTCGTGTACACCGGCATCGGCGCGCTCTGCTGGCTGCCGGACATCCGGCGCTGGGCCGGCGTCGTCGCCGCGCTGCTGCGCCCCGGCGGGCGGCTGTTCATCCGCGAGGGCCACCCGATGCTGTGGGCGGTCGACGAGACCCGCGCCGACGGGGTCCTCGCCGTCGACCAGGCCTACTTCGAACGGCCCGAGCCGATGATCTGGGACGAGGGCGACACGTACGTCGAGACCGACGTGCGGTTCCAGAACACCGTCACCCACCAGTGGAACCACGGCCTCGGCGAGGTCGTCACCGCGCTGCTCGACGCCGGCCTGTCCCTGACCATGCTGCAGGAGCACGACAGCGCGCCGTGGGACGCGCTGCCGGGGCGGACCGTCGAGGACCCGCACGGGGAGCACCGCCTCGCCGACCGGCCCTGGCGGCTGCCGCAGACCTACACCCTCCAGGCCGTCAAACGTTGACGCTCTAGAATCTGGGTTTTCCGTCATCGTCTTGGGAGCTCGCGTGTCCGCTGAATCGTCTCTGGACGCCGTCTCGGCCGCCGCCCGCGCGGCCCGGGCCGCCGCGCCGTCACTCGCCGCGGCCCCGGCCAAGACGATCGACGAGGCGCTGCGTGGCATGGCCCGCCGTCTGGGCACCGCCCGCGACGAGATCCTCGCCGCGAACCGCGAGGACCAGGCCACGGCCGTCGCCGACGGCATGAGCGGCGGCCTGCTCGACCGGCTCAAGCTCGACGAGACCCGGCTCGCGGCGATGGCCGCCCAGCTCGACATCCTCGCCGAGGTGCCCGCCGAACCTGCCCAGCGCACCATCCGCGCCCTCGACGGTGACCTGGTCCTGCAGGAGTGGCGCCGCCCCGTCGGCGTCATCGGCGCCAACTACGAGGCCCGCCCCAACGTCACCGTCGACGTCGCCTCCCAGCTGGTCAAGTCGCAGAACGCGGGCGTGCTGCGGACCGGCTCCGCCGCCCTGGCCTCCGCGGTCGCCCTGATGGATCTTGTCGTGGCGCCCGCCCTCGCCGAGGCCGGCCTCGACCCCGCCGCCGTCCAGCTCGTGCGCACCCGCGGCCGCGACTCCGCCGAGGCCCTCGTCTCGCAGCCCGGCCTCATCCCGCTCGTCATCCTCCGCGGCAGCGGCGACAGCACCCGCAGCCTCGCCGAACGCGCCGCCCTGCACGGCGTGCGCACCCTCGCCCACGCCGACGGCGGCGGCGTCCTCTACCTCGACGCGGCCGCCGACCCGGCGAAGTCCGCCGCCCTCATCGACGCCGGCCTCGACCGCCTCGGCGTGTGCAACCGGCTCAACCTGCTCCTCGTCCACGAGTCGCTCTGGTCCTCGACCGTGCCGGGGATCGTCTCCGCGCTCGCCGCCCGGACCCCGTCGATCGCCGCCTCCCTCCCGCCGCACAGCCACGCGCTGGGCTACGAGTGGGCGCTGGACTCGGCGGGTGAGGCGACGGTGACGATCGCACCGGTCTCCGGTCCCCTTGCCGCGGCGCAGCTCGCCAACGACGCGACGTCCGGGCTGGCGGCGGGGATCGTCACCGAGTCCGCCGCGGCAGCGCGGGAGTTCCTGGCCGCCTACGCGGGGACGGGCGCGTTCTGGAACGCGACGACCCGGCTGCTGGACGGGTTCAAGCTGCTGGCGCTGCCGGAGACGGGCATCAACATCGACCGGGTGCCCGGGCCGCGGGGGCCGGTGACGTTCCGGGATCTGTCGCTGCGTCAGTACGCGGTGGTGCCGGCGTCGCGCGTTGCCGAGCTCGCCGGGTAGCTTGCCCTTATCCATGATCCGGTCGACGGTGTGTACCCAGGGGTACGCAACGTCGACCGGATCATGAGAAGCGTCGACCTGAGGGGTCAGGCAGTCGCAGCGGTGATGGTCGCGATCTCAGCGGGGGTCAACGCCACGGAAGCCGCCGCCACGTTCGACTCCAGGTGCGAGACCGAACCAGTGCCCGGAATCGGCAGGATCGCCGGGGAACGGCCCAGCAGCCACGCCAGCACCAGCTGCCGCGTCGTGATGTCGTATCGCGCCGCGATCTCGTCGACCGCCGCCACGCCGTCGAGGTTCTGGATCGGCGCCCAGGGCAGGAACACGATCCCCTCCTGCTCGCACAGGTCGACGAGCGACTCGGAGCCGCGGTCGTCCACGTTGTACCGGTTCTGGATCGACACGATCGGCGTCAGGGCCTGCGCGACCCGCAGCTGCGCCTCGGTGAAGTTCGAGACGCCGATGTGGCGGATCTTGCCGGCGTCCTTGGCCTCGACGAGGGCGCCGATCGAGTCTTCCAGGGGCACCCGCGGGTCGGGGCGGTGGAACTGGTACAGCGGGATCTGCTCGAGGCGCAGCTTGCGGAGGCTGCCGTCGATGGCCTTGCGCAGGTGCGCGGGGTCGCCGTTGGAGCTCCACTCGTTGGGGCCGGACCGCTCCAGGCCGCCCTTCGTGGCGATGACCAGGTCGTCGGCGTAGGGGTGCAGCGCCTCCGCGATCAGCTCCTCGCTCGTGTCGGGTCCGTAGGAGTCGGCGGTGTCGATGAAGGTGACGCCGAGCTCCACGGCGCGGCGCAGGACGGCCACGGCGTCGGCGCGGCTGGGCGGGTCGCCCCAGATGCCGGCGCCGGTGATGCGCATGGCGCCGAAGCCGAGCCGGTTGACGGTCAGGTCGCCGCCGAGGTCGATGGTGCCGGCCGCCCCGGCGTGCGCGCTGATCTGCTGTGACATGCGGCGGGATCTCCTTACGACAAAAAGCAGGTAACCAGCCAAACCTATCCACGGGGCGGCGGTATTCCGCATCCAATGGGTGGGATGCGTGGTGAATTGCTTATGGATTCGCGGCGGTGGGTGTGGGTATGGTGCGCAGCACGCCAACGCCAACCCGTCTGGAGTGATCAGATGAACGCATTCGACCCGACCGGGGTGGACCCCGACAGCGCGGAGGGCCAGGCCAGGGCGGCCGCGCGGCGCGAGCACGAGCAGGCACAGAGCCGCGCCGTGCACGAGGCCCGCGGTGGACGCATCGACGAAGGTGCGGTCGACTCGACCGGTCAGGTGGTGCGTGAGGCGCGCCGCGCGACTCAGCTCGACGAGGACATCTGAGTTTCGCGTTTGGTCGCGTACATGCGGGCGTCGGCGCGTTGCAGCAGCGCCTCGGCGGCCTTCGGGTCGCCGTCGACGACGCCGACGCTCGCCCGCACCAGCAGCCGGTGACCGTCGACGGTCACCGGCACCTCCAGCAGGTCCAGGAACCGGCGGGCGACGGCCTCCGCGGCGCGCACGTCGAGGCCCGGTAGCAGCACCGCGAACTCGTCCCCGCCGATGCGCGCCGCGGTGCCGCCCATCGGGACGCTGGCGGCGAGCCGCTCGGCGACCCCCACCAGCACCGCGTCCCCCGCGTGGTGGCCGTGGGTGTCGTTGACGACCTTGAAGTCGTTGAGGTCGACCAGCAGCACCGCCGCGACCGTGTGGCCGGCGGGGTGCGACGCGGCGGCGGCGAGCCGCGCGTCGAACAGCGCCCGGTTGGCCAGGCCCGTCAGGCCGTCGTGGGTCGCCTGGTGGCGCAGCTCGTCCTGCAGCAGCCGGGCCTGGGTCGCGTCGCGGGCGTTGCTGACGTATCCGCCGACGCTCGGCAGGTGCAGCAGGTTGCGGCTGACCACGTCCAGCCAGCGCCAGGAGCCGTCGGCGTGCGCGTAGCGGGCCTGGTAGCTCACCGACGCGTTCGGGGTGGCCCGCAGCGTGTCCATCGCGGTCGTGAAGGCCGGCAGGTCGTCCGGGTGGATGTGCGAGACGACGGTCGTGCCGAGCACCGCGGCGGGCGACTTGCCCAGCAGCCGCTCCGTCGCCGGGGTCACGTAGGTCAGCGCGCCGGACGCGTCGACGATCGAGGTGATGTCGGTGGAGTGCGCCAGCAGCGACCGGAAGCGTTCCTGCTGCGCGCCGAGCTCCGACAGCAGGACCGCGTTCTCCCGGAAGGCCAGCAGCTGGCGCACGACGACCAGGGCCGTGGTCACGGCGAGACCGCCGAGCAGCAGCCACACGTCGGGGCCGAGCCCGTCGCGCAGGACGATCGGCAGGGCCGCGAAGAGCCCGACGAGCGTCGTGTACGGCAGCAGGCTGTACGGCCGCCGCGCCGGACGCACGGAGCGCACCGGGTCCAGGCGCACCGAGTGCTCCTGCAGCCGCGGCCCGAACGTGAGCAGCGCCGCGGGCAGGATCTGCGCGGCCAGCAGCAGGCGCTGGTGGGCGTTGTCGGCGGTGACCAGGGTGCTGACAACGCCCTGGACGGCGGCGGCGGCCAGCATCGGCGCGGCGGCCAGCACGGTCAGCGGCGCGTTGCCGCTGAGGACCAGTTTCACCGCGGAGAACGCGGTCATGGCGATGATCACGGTGCCGAGCAGCAGCGCCACCGGCGCCCCACGGCCCCCGCCGGCGTGCGGCAGGAGCAGCAGCCAGATGAGCACGCCGGCACCGACGAGGACGGCGCCCGCGTCGAGCCAGAAGCGCACCTTCGCCGCGGTGGACGGCAGGTGCGTGGGGTGGGTGAGCATGACCCAGATCAGCCAGCAGGTGCCGGCGAGGATCGCGGCGGCCTGGAACGGGTTCGGCACCGCCGCGGCGGGCCCGGGGTGCAGCCACGCGACCGCGGTCTGGCTGAGGTCGCCGACGACGAAGAACACCGCGGCCTGCCCGGACCGGCGCCAGAACCGCCGCGCGTCCGCGGGGACGCCCGGCATCGCCGCGACCCGTCGCGCGAAGACCCACAGCAGCAGGTCGTACCCCGGCAGGGCGGACCAGAACAGCCGGACGCCGCCGGCACCGGCGAGCAACAGCGCGATCAGGAGCACCGACGCGGCGGCCAGTGCGATGAGCACGGGGTCGCGCCGCAGCTGGTGTCTCATGGGGTCAGCGCCGGGTTGAGGCGCAGGAACGCGGCGTCGACCTGGGCGACCGGTCCGGGCCGCGCGAAGTGGTAGCCCTGCGCGAGCCGGCAGCCGAGGTCGTGCAGCAGCTGCGCCTGTTCCTGGGTCTCGATACCCTCGGCGATCGCGGGCAACTGCCGGCTGGTGCCGAGCTGCAGCACCGCGCGGGTGAACGCGTGGTCCTCCCCCACCGCCTCAGCCGTCGGCACGAACGAGCGGTCGATCTTGAGGATGTCGACGGGGAGCTGGGTCAGGTACGACAGCGACGAGTACCCGGTGCCGAAATCGTCGATCGCGACCCGGATCCCGTGCGCGCGCAGCCCGTCGAGGGCGGCGAGCAGCGGCGCCGCGTCGTCGGCGACCCCGACGAACACCGACTCGGTGATCTCCAGGACCAGCGCGGCGGCCGGCAGCCCGGTCCGCGCGAGGGTGCGCAGCACCTGGTCGGCGAATCCCGGTTCGGCGAGCTGGCGCACCGAGACGTTCACCGTCAGCGACGTGCCGTGCCGGTCGTGCCAGCCCTTCGCGTCCCGGCACGCCTGCTCGAGGACCCACGCGCCGATCGGGACGATCATCCCGGTCTCCTCGGCGACGGGGATGAAGTCCAGCGGCGGCACCGGGCCGGTCGGCGGCGTCCACCGCAGCAGCGCCTCGACCGCGACGATCCGCGCCGACGGCAGCTCCACCACCGGCTGGTAGTGCACGGCCAGCTCGCCGCGGTCGACCGCGTGCCGCAGGCCGGCGCTGATGCGGGTGAACGTCTCCCGGGCCGTGCGCAGCTCCGGCCGGTAGACGGTGACCCGGTCCCGGCCGGCCCGCTTCGCCGCCCGCAGCGCCAGGTCGGCGTCGGCGACCGCGTCGCGGGGCGCGGCGTTCGGCGTGAGATGCACCAGTGCGAGGCTGGCGGTCAGGTGTACGGTCCGCGCCCCGATCACGAGCGGCGCTTTCAGCTCGGCCCGCAGGTGCTCGGCGAGGTGCTGGGCGCGCAACGGGTCGACGTCCTCGACGAACAGCGCGAACTCGTCACCGCCGAGCCTGGCCAGCGTGTCGGCGGGCGCGGCGACGCCCCGAAGCCGGTCGGTGACCGCGACGAGGACCTCGTCGCCGAAGCCGTGCCCGTGCGCGTCGTTGACGTCGGTGAAGCGGTCCAGGTCCAGCAGGATCAGCGCGTGCCGGCCCTGATCGTCGTTTCTGGTCAGCGCCCACTCCATGCGCTGGGTCAGCAGCGCCCGGTTCGCCAGTCCCGTGGTCGGGTCGTGCAGGGCGCCGTGCCGCAGCTGGTGCTCCAGGGCCTCCCGCTCGACCAGGGCCTCGGCCAGGTCCCGGCCGCGCCGGGCCAGCTCACCGGCGTGCAGGTCCAGCTCGGCGGAGCGCCGCTGCGCGACCCGGGCGAGCCCGCCGAGGCGCAGGACCAGCAGCAGGGACAGGGTCGCCGACACCGTCGCCGGCACCATCAGGTGGTCGCCGTCGCCGTCGGTGAAGGTCCGCTGGAGGACGAACATGAACGGGCCGATCACCGCCGCGGCCGCGAAGGTCACGATCCGCGCGCGGGACATCGCCTGGCCGTCGCCGGCCGGCTCCTGCGAGCCGGTCACCGGCAGCCCCCGCTGCAGCCCGGCGAGGCCGAGCACCAGGTACGACAGCAGCCACAGCGCGTTGTCGAGCAGGTCGACCGAGCGGGTCGTGCCGGTCGCGGCGTGGGCGAAGAAGATGAAGTTGCCCGCCAGCAGCAGCCCGACGCCCAGCAGGACGAGGCGGTTGGCCGGGCTGTAGCGCGCGTCGGCGAACAGCACCCGCACCCCGGTCGCGAACAGCACCAGGTCGCACATGGGGTACAGCAGCGCGAGAGCCGTCGCGCCGGGGCCGCCCGGGTCGGCGTGGTGCAGGTACGGGTGCACCAGGAGCATCCAGTCGACGAGCGCCAGCCCGGCCGCGATGATCGACGCGTCGAGCAGGGCGGTGCGGGCCCGCCCGCCGGCCGCGCGGACCAGGCCGGCCAGCAGCAGCCCGTAGGACGCCAGGTAGCCGATGTCGTTCCAGGACGGGAACGGCACCGCGCCGTCGTGGCGCAGGTCCTCGACGCACCACACGACGTCGGACGCGAGCCGCACCGCGAACCCGAGCACGACCAGCCGCCACGGCGCGGCGACCGTGCCACGGTCTCGCCACACCCGCACCAACAGCGGCGACGCGCACACGATCGCGGTCAGCAACCAGATCGCGTGGCCGAGCCGCCCGGTCGTCAGCGACGACGCGACGATCCCGGCCGCGCCGAAGGCCAGGAGCACCCGTTTCGTTGTGTGCACACACGCCTCCTGTCGGTGACCTCTGTTGAGTCCACCTCCGGGTGGTTGCGCGCCGGTTGCCCACCGGGTTGCCGTGTGGTTCTCCGACGATCCGGGAAGGAGGTATCCATGCGGTGTCTGAGTGGGA
Source organism: Dactylosporangium siamense (assembly GCF_016862795.1). Classification (GTDB taxonomy): domain Bacteria; phylum Actinomycetota; class Actinomycetes; order Mycobacteriales; family Micromonosporaceae; genus Dactylosporangium; species Dactylosporangium siamense. The sequence continues at coordinate 78,967 of NZ_BONQ01000120.1, forward strand.
GGTACCGCCTCGGCCCGAAACTCGGCCAGGGCGGGATGGCGAGTGTCTGGCGGGCGCATGACGACGTCCTCGACCGGGAGGTCGCGGTCAAGCTGCTCACCCCCGAGCACACCGCCGACCCCGACGCGTTCGACCGCGCCCGCAACGAGGCCCGCTCCGGCGCCCGCTTCGCCCACCCCAACGTCGTGTCCGTCTACGACTTCGGCACGTCCCGCCGCGGCGGGCGCGGCACCGCGTATCTGGTGATGGAGCTGGTCGAAGGCCCGCTGCTGGTCGAGGCGATGCGGGCCGGGCCGCTCGACTGGCAGGTCGCCGGCCGGATCTGCGCCGAGGTCGGCGCCGGCCTCGCCGCCGCGCACGGGCACGGGATCGTCCACCGCGACGTGAAGCCCGCCAACATCGTCCTCACCGCGGCCGGCGCGAAGATCCTCGACTTCGGGGTCGCCGCGCGGGTCGGGCTCCCGTCGGAGCCGGTGCTGTTCGGCACGCCCGCCTACCTGGCGCCGGAGCGCCTCGACGGTGGCCCGGCGAGCCCGGCCGCGGACGTGTACGCGCTGGGTGTGCTGCTGTACCAGTGCCTGACCGGCCGGATCCCGTGGCCCGTCGACACCGACGCGCAGGTGCTGCACGCGCACCGGTTCACGCCGCCGGCCGGGCTGCCGCCGATCGACGGGCTGCCGCCGGAGATCGCTGAGCTGTGCGCCGCCTGCCTGTCGAAGGTCCCCGAGCTCCGGCCCACGGCGGTCGCGCTGGCGCTGATCCTGTCCGCCGCGGTCGACGTGCCGGTGCACGTCCCGCCGGTCCTGGCCCACCGGCCCGCCGTTGAGCCCGCCGCGCATGCCGCGCTCGACGCGCCGACGCTCACCGTCTGAGCCGGACGCTCGTGACCCGCGCCGCCCGATCGGGGACCGCTGGCGTCGTCTGCCGACAAGCCAGTGACCTCAGCCGACAGTGAGCAGGGCGATCACGACCAGGAGCAACAGGACCGTGGTGGCCAGCCACCAGCGGCGGCGAATCCGGCGGCGGCGGGCCCGGTCCCGGCGCGCCCGGGCCCGGCGGCGGGCGGCACCGCGCCGCTCGTCATGCCTGCGGCGCTCGGCCCCCGCTCGGGCCGGCTCGACCTTCGCGGGCACCGCCTGGGCCGGCTCGACCTTCGCCGGCACCGCCTGGCCCGGCTCGACCTTCGCGGGCACCGCCTGGGCCGGCTCATCCCGTACCGAATCCGCAGGCGGGGATGCAAGGGGGGCCGGGTCGAGGCGTTGGGCCGGCACGGGCGGGGTGGCGGCCTCGGCGCGGGCGATGAGCTTCGCGACACGCAGGCTGGCCGCGCGCATCCGGGCCGCCTTCTTCGCGCTCAACTTGCGGCCCTCGATGATGCTGCAGGCCTCGGCGACGGCGACGACCAGGACCGGGTTGCTCACCAGGTCGCGGTGGCCGATGAGCAGCGCCGCGACCATGTTGCGGTCCACCCGCAGCCCAGGGGCGAGCTGGTGGGCGCGGACGACCTCGGCGATGTGGCGGCGGGTGCTCTTCGGCCGGCGCTCCGGGCGCGACCGGCCGCGGGGACCGTGGCGGCCGCTGTGGTCGGCGGTCCGGGCGGCCGCCGCGACCAGGGCGGCGACGAGCGACTCGACGGCCCTGTCGGCCTCCTGCCAGCGCGGCGTCATCGCCTCGGTCAACTCGGTCGTCTCCTGTTGGCAAGGCTCGGTCATCCGAACCGTACCCCTTGGGTCGCGCGGTGAATCGCTACGCCTTCAGCGTCCGCAGGATCCTCGCCAGCGTTGCCCGGTCGTCGGCGTCGAGGTCGGCGAAGAACCGGTCGGCCTCGGCGGCCCGGGCGGTGCGGATCGCCTCGCCGACGTCCTGCCCCGCCCGGGTCAGCGCGACCAGCGTGGCACGCCGGTCCGCCGGGTCGGGGCGGCGCTCGACGAGCCCGCGCTCCTGCAGCCCGTCGACGACCTCGGTGGTCGAACGCGGCGCGATCCGCAGGTGGTCGGACAGCTCGCTCAGCCGCATGACGCCGTGCCGCATGAGGACCGCCACCGCGCGGGACTGCCCGGGGGTGATGCCGATCGGCTCGAGCGTCTCGTGGGTCAGGTGCCGCAGCCGGCGGGCGACGCTCCAGAACACCTCGGCGAGACTCTCGTCACGGCCGTCGTCGGCATGCTTCACGGGAATACGGTAGCAGGGGTTGGTGTTGGAGCCTCATAGTGAGGTAACCTCAACAAAACGTCCCCTGCAGAAGGTGAGTTCCCTTGGAACCCCAACACCCCACCCGACCTCCCCGCACCCGTGAACTGAGCGCCGCGGACAAGACCCGCGCCAAGGACGTCTCCCTGGCCCGCATCGGCCGGCTCTTCACCGCCCACCGCGGCCCCCTGGCCGCCGTCGTCGCGATCATCGTCGTCTCCTCCGCGCTCGGCGGGGCGTCACCGTTCCTGCTGCGCGAGGTCATCGACAAGGCCCTGCCCGAGCGCGACACCACGCTGCTCTTCTGGCTGGTCGGCGGCATGGTCGCCGTCGCCGCCGTCACCTCGGCGCTCGGCGTCGTGCAGACCTGGATGTCGACCAAGGTCGGCCAGCAGGTCATGCACCGCCTGCGCACCGACGTCTTCACCCACCTGCAGCGCCAGTCCGTCGGGTTCTTCACCCGCACCCGGACCGGCGAGGTGCAGTCCCGCATCACCAACGACATCGGCGGCATGCAGAGCGTCGTCACCTCGACCGCCACCTCCGTCGCGTCCAACCTCACCACCACGATCACCACCGCGGTCGCCATGGCCGCGCTGTCCTGGCGGCTGTCGCTGGTCTCCCTCGTCGTGCTGCCCCCCGCGATCTACCTGACCCGCAAGGTCGCCGGGATGCGCCGCGAGATCACCGCCGCGCGCCAGCGCGAGCTCGCCGACCTCAACGTCACCATCGAGGAGGGCCTCTCCGTCAGCGGCGTGCGCCTGAGCAAGACCATGGGCGCGGGCGCCGCGCTGGTCGAGCGGTTCACCGCCTCCTCGAACCGGCTGATCGACCTGGAGCTGCGCTCCGAGCTCGCCGGACGCTGGCGGATGGCCTCGATGAGCATCATCTTCGCCGCGATCCCGGCCGTCATCTACCTCAGCGCCGGCCTGCCGCCGACCGCGGGCTCGCTGAGCATCGGCACCCTGGTCGCGTTCACCGCGCTGCAGTCCGCGCTGTTCCGGCCGCTCATGGGCCTGCTCGGCGTCGGCGTGTCGCTGACCAGCTCGCTCGCCCTGTTCGCCCGGATCTTCGAGTATCTCGACCTGCCCGTCGAGGTCGACGACCCGGCCCACCCGGTGCCGCTGCCCCGCGCCACCACCCGCGGCCACCTGCGCTTCGAGGACGTCACCTTCAGCTACCCGGGCAGCGACGCGGCCGCGGTCGCCGGGGTCAGCCTCGACGTGCCCGCCGGCACCTCCCTCGCCCTCGTCGGTGAGACCGGCTCCGGCAAGAGCACCATCGCCTCGCTCGTCGCCCGCCTGCACGATCCCACCGGCGGCCGGATCACCATCGACGGCATCGACCTGCGCGACGTGCGGCTCACCGATCTCGCCGCGGTCGTCGGGGTGGTCAGCCAGGAGACGTACCTGCTGCACACCACCATCCGGGAGAACCTGCGCTACGCGAAGCCCGGCGCGACCGACGACGAACTGGTCGAGGCGGCGAAGGCGGCGCAGATCCACGACCTCATCTCCCGGCTCCCCGACGGCTACGACACGATGGTCGGCTCCCGTGGCTACCGCTTCTCCGGCGGCGAGCAGCAGCGCATCGCGATCGCCCGCACCCTGCTGCGCGACCCGCGCATCCTCGTCCTCGACGAGGCGACCAGCGCCCTGGACACGGAGACCGAGCGGGCCGTCCAACGGGCCTTCGACACCCTGGCCGAGGGACGCACCACGATCACCATCGCGCACCGCCTCTCCACCGTCCGCGACGCCGACCAGATCCTGGTCATCGACCAGGGCCGGGTCATCGAGCGGGGCACCCACGCCACCCTCCTCGAAGCCGCCGGCCCCTACGCCGCACTGGCCGCCTGAATCGGTGACTTCCCCGATGCGCCCGCCACCGCCGCGGGCGCATATTGGAGGTATGGGTCGAGTCCTCGCAGGGATCGCTGCCGCCGTCGTCGGACTGTTCATCGTCGGCGCGATCACTCTCTGGCTGGTCAAGGTGCTCCTGGGCGCCATCGGCTACCTCATCGTCGGCGCGCTCGTCGTGGGCGGCGCCGTCTGGCTCTACGGCCGGGCCCGGCGCGGCCTGTCCGGCGGCAGCCGCAACCAGCGCCGCCTCGAAGCCACCCTCGCCACCTGGCGCCAGCGCAACCGCTGACCCCCTCCGCCTCCCCTTCCCCGTGATCCGGAAGAGGCTGTGCACTCCTGAGTACCCAAGGTCTTCCGGATCACGGGAAGCGGCGATCACGGGGAGCGGCGATCACGGGAGGCGGGGCAGGACGGCGTCGGCCATGGACTCGGCGAGCCAGCGCTCGTAGCGGTCCAGGGTCCATCCGCAGCGGTGCACGAGGCGGATCGTCACGTCCGGCGCGGTGAGCGTCCACAGCACGTCGGCCGCCTCGGCGACGCTGACCCGCAGGCCGAAGCGCTCCCGCAGGTCGGCGGCGATGCCCCTGGTGCCGACCGCGCGCTCGGCCTCGACCGTGTCGATGAACGTCCGGACCTCGCGGTCGCCGGCCGCGCCCTCGCTGAGCACGATCGGCAGCAGCGGCAGGACCCGCTCGACCATGTCCCGGCCCATCTTCGCGTACAGGGCCAGGGCCGTCCGTCCGTCGGTCGCGGCGCGCAATGCCAGGGCGGCGGGGCGCTGGGCGATCGTCAGGGGCTCGGTGTCCCCGGCGAGCATCGTGTCGTAGACCGCCTTGAGGACCGCCGCCTTGCCCCCGACGGTGTTGTAGACCGTCTGGACGCTGCATCCGGCGCGGGCGGCGATCGCCTCGACGGTGGCGCCGGTGTACCCGCGGCGCAGGAACAACGCCCGGGCGGCGGCGATCACGCGCTGCCGGGTGGCCCGGGTCTGCTCCGCCCGGACCGCGCTGGAATACCGCCGCTCGGTCATGCCTACAACGCGACCGGCTCGGGCACCGGCAGGGCGCCGACCTGCCACAGGACGCTGAGCTCGTCGCGGACGCCCCAGTGCTCGACGAGGACGCCACCGGCGGAGCGGTACATGTGCATCGTCATCATCGCGTAGGGCCGGCCCGTCGCGGCGAAGCCGAGGTGGTCGCTGTTGTGCACGCCGTGGGTCGTGGCCCGGACCGCCACCGTGTCGCCGGCCGCGACGACCTCGTGCAGCTCGAACCGCAGCCGCAGCACGCCGGTCAGGAAGCCCATGATCTGCAGGTAGCCGGCGCGGCCCGTGGGGGCCCAGGGCGGCGCGCCGTGGTCGACGAAGTCCTCGGCGACGAGCGGTCCGATCCGGTCGACCGCGCCCTCGTTGATCGCGGCCAGCAGGTCACGCACCAGCTTCTCAGTGATCTCCATGGGGTTCCTCCTCAACGATTCGATAGAACCACGTTCCATCGGAACCGGTGCCCGGCTCAAGCTCGTTGGAGGGATCGGCGGCCGGGTTCTAGCCGACGCTGAGCGCGGGATCCAGTGCGAGGGTCGTGGCGGCGAGCGCGAGGAGGCCGATCGCCAGGCCGAACTGTGCCGAGTAGTCGCGGGCCAGCAGGTGCGTGTACACGGCGCAGGCGAAGAACACCACCAGCCCCGCGGCCGCGGCGGTGCCGAGCCCGGACCACGTCACCAGCCCGGCGAGCAGACCGAGGGCGCCGGCGAGCTTCAGCACGCCGATCGGAAACGTGAGCCACGACGTGGGCACCCCGGCGCGGGCCATGCCGGGCAGGATCGGCCGGAAGTGCACCACCGCGCAGGTGCCGGAGAACAGGTTCGCCGCGGCGGTGACCAGCGCGACGACGGTGTAGGCGGCCATGTCAGAACGCGTCCGCGTGGTCGGCGACCCAGCTCGCGAACGGGGTCGCCGGGCGGCCGAGGACCTCTTCCACGACGCCGGTCGGCGGGTGCTGCGGCTGGTCGAGGTGCCGCTCGTAGCGCTCCATCAGCGCCCCCACGAACAGCTCCGGCAGGCCGCCGACGGTGAGCTGCCAGGCGGCCACCGCGGGCGGCACCTCCTGGAACGTCAGCGGGCGGCGCAGCACGGCGCCGATGGTCGCGACCTGCTCGCCGTGGGTCAGCGACTGCGGGCCGGTCAGTTCGAGCACCCGCCCCGACAGGGTGCCGTCGCGCAGCGCGGCGGCGGCGACCTCGGCGATGTCCCGCTCGTCCACAAGGGACTCCTGGAAGGCGCGGAACGGGTACCGCACGACGTGCCCGGCCCGCAGCTGCGGGCCGAACGCGCGGGCGGCGTTGCCGGCGAAGGAGGAGGCGCGCAGGACGGTCCAGTCCAGGCCGCTGTCGCGGGCCGCGGCGTCGAGCTCCTTGTTGCGGTCACCGGCGAACCGGGACGGCTGCCGCTCCTCCGGGTCTTCGACGTTCATGGCGGTGAGCGCGACGACCTTCCGGACCCCGGCCGCGCGGGCCGAGGCGAGGATCCCGGCGGCGTCCTCGCCGGCGACCCTCGGGTGCAGGAACAGGGCGGTGGCGCCGTCGAGGCCGGCCTCGACGGCGCGGACGCTGTCGACGCCGGGCAGCGGGGCGCCGCGGGTGACGGCCCGGACGGGTTCGCCGGTCCCGGTCAGGATGCGCAGGAGGTGGCGGCCGATCGTGCCGGTCGCGCCGGTGAGCAGGATCATCGCGGTCCCTTTCCCAGGTATCGTGTCTTCGACAACCGATATCGTATGGATCTCATAATATATGAGTCAGGGATCGAGATGATATGAGTTCCGTATCACAGGACGGGAAGCAGGACGAGAAGCAGGACGGGAAGCGGCAGCGGCGGCGCTCCACGACCGCGATCAAGGAGTCACTGCGGGAGCTGTCGATCCAGCTGTCGCTGCTCAACCACCAGGTCGGCGGCCGGCTCGGGGTCAAGGACGCCGACTTCGACTGCCTCGACCTGATCAACCGGCACGGGCCGATGAGCCCCAGCGCCCTCGCCCGGCGCGCCGGCCAGCACCCGGCGACCATGACCGGCGTGCTGGACCGCCTGGAGCGGGCCGGCTGGATCACCCGCGAACGCGACCCCGGGGACCGCCGGGCCGTCCAGGTCCGCGCGCTCAAGGAGCGCAACACGGAGATCTTCCACCTGTACGCCGGGATGAACGCCGCCATGGACGACCTCTGCGCCGGCTACGACGAGGCGCAGCTCGAGCTGCTCGCCGAGTTCCTGGACCGGGCCACCACGGCCGGCCGCCGGGCCACGGACGACCTGGCCGAGCAGGACTGAATCCGCGCCGGACGGCCGCGCGTCAGCTGTCGAGGCGGGCCGCCGCGGCCCTCGCCAGGAGATGGAACGACTGGGCCTCGGCGGAGGTGCCGGGCCGGTCGAACGTGGGCGCCCCGCACACCTGCGTCACCAGGCCGTCGGCGGTCACCAGCGGCGCGACCGAGGCCAGCAGCGAGCGGCCGGCCGCCGCGTAGGACGCCGGGAGCCAGCCGTCCGCGACGCCGGTGCAGATGGTGTACGCCAACATCTGCGCGACGTTCGCCTCCGGGAACGACGCCGGATCGTCCAGGACGTTGCCGAACAGCCCATCGGGGCGGCGCAGCGCGAGGCACGCGTCGACGACCTCCCGTGCGTGGCCGGCGAGGGCGGGTCGCAGGGACGGGTCGTGCCGCAGTGCCCGGGCGATGCCGGCGGCGACCCAGCCACTGCCGGTGCCCCAGTGCTCGGCGGCGGCGAGGGTCGCGGTGTCCTCGTCCCAGCGGGCCGCGTACAGGCCGCCGGAGCACAGCCGCTCGCGGTGGCCGGCGACCTGCCGGGTGGCCTCGTCCGGATGGCCGGTCGCGGCGAGCAGCGGCACCACCATGTAGACGGTGTCCGCCCAGACCTCGCGGCCGCCGACGACGTGGAAGAGGGTGCCGTCCGTGGCCCGGGGCGCACCGGACAGCAGCCAGTCCAGCTGCGCGTCGAGGTGGGCCCGGAGCGCCGGGTGACCGATCAGGGCCTCGCCGCAGGCGGCGCCGTTGACCGAGCCCGACTCCTCCCCCACCGTGCCGAGCCGGCCGTCGGCGCTCTGGTGCACGACCGCGTCGCGGGCGAGCAGCCGGGCCAGGCCGGTGTGGCCGAGGTCGAGCAGGGCGTGCGTGGCGACGCCCTGCTCCCACGAGTGCCGCTGCATGGCCAGCAGCGCGAGCAGGACCGGGTCCCCGGCGGTCACCTCGGTCGAGGCGGTCACCTCAGCTGACGGGCGTCAGGACGAAGACGGGGATCTCCCGGTCGGTCTTGGTCTGGTAGCTGTCGTAGTCGGGCCAGGTCTCGTTGGCGCGCTTCCACCACGCGGCGCGTTCCTCGCCGGTGACCAGGCGGACGCTGTAGTCCTTGCGGACCGGGCCGTCCTGCAGCTCGACCTGCGGGTGGGCGACGAGATTGTGATACCAGACCGGGTGCTTCGGAGCGCCGCCGTTGGAGGCGACGACCGCATACTCGCCGTCGTGCTCGACCCGCATCAGCGGGTTCTTGCGCAGCTTGCCGGACTTCGCGCCGAGCGTGGTGAGCAGGATGATCGGGCGGCCGCGCAGCGTGTTGCCCTCCGCGCCGTTCGTCCGCTCGAACAGCGCCGCCTGCTCGTTGGCCCAGTCGGCGGCGCCCGGTGCGTACTCTCCGCTCAGTGGCATGACAGCTCCTCACGACGTATGACGGTGCGCTCGATCAACATTACCCGTGGGAGTCGGTGCTGCCGGAGGTGTTCGCGTCCGGCAGGTCCTCCCCGGGCGGCGCGGCCACGGGATCGCCGGCCGGCTCCGAGGCGATGGGCCCGCCGTCGGACTCGTCCGAGGGCTGGGTGCCCGGTGGCTCCTTGTCCGGGGTCGGCTCGCCGTCCGGATGGGCGACGAGATACCGGACGGCGGTGTTGCCGACCGCCAGCAGCGGGACCGCGACGAGTCCGCCGACGATACCGGCGGCGACCACGCCGGTGGTGATCGCCAGGATCACCGCGAGGGGGTGCAGGGAGACCGCGCGGCCCATGATGAGCGGCTGCAGCACGTGGCCCTCCAGCTGCTGCACGGCGATGACGATGGCGAGCACCAGCAGGGCGTGCAGCGGGTCCTTGGTCACGAGGGCGACCAGCACGGCGACCGCGCCGGACAGGGTCGCGCCGACGACCGGGATGAACGCGCCGAGGAAGACCAGCGCGGCGAGGGGCAGCGCCAGCGGGATCCGCAGGATCGCCAGCCCGATGCCGATACCGACGGCGTCGACGAACGCGACCAGGACGGTGGCCCGGACGTAGGACACCAGCGTGAACCACGAGTAGTGGCCGGCGCGGGCGGCGGGCAGGCGGGCCGGGACGGGCAGCAGTCGGCAGAGGAACTCCCAGATCTGCCCGCCGTCGCGCAGGAAGAAGAACAGCGTGAACAGCACCACGAAGAAACCGGTGAGGACCTCGGTGATGGTGGTGGCGGTGGTCAGGGCGCCGGAGGTGAGCGCGCCGCGGTTCGAGGACAGCTGGCTGCCGATCCCGTTGATGGCGGAGTCGACCTGCTCCTTCGAGATGTGCAGCGGCCCCTTGGCGAGCCAGTCGCGGATCTCGTTGACGCCGCCGGCGACCTGTTCGCTGAGGCTGTCGAACTGGGCGATGAACGTCTGCACGATGACGCCGAGGCCGCCGAACACGACGACGAGCCCGCCGACGAGGACGAGCCCGGCGGCGAGGGACCGGGGCACGCCCCGCTTGCGCAGGCCGGCGGCGGCCGGTTCGAGCAGCGCCGCGAGCAGCAACGCGACGACGACCGGGATGACCATGAGCCGCAGCGCGTCGATGAGGCGCAGCAGCAGGTACGCGGCGGCGATGAACAGCACGATCCGCCACGCCCACGCCCCGGCCACGCGCACCCCGTGCGGGATGCCGTCGTCCACAGTGGAACGCTGGTCGACGACCAGCACATCACGGTCGGACGCCTCGCTGCGGAAGTCGGGGACCACGCCGGTCCTGCGGGCCGTGGTCAGTCGCGCCTTCGCACGGTCGGACACTTGCGCGATCCAGGTCATGCCGTCGCCTCCGCTTCGCTCCGGCGCCGACCTGACCCCAAGACTGCGCCCCTGATGACCGGCCCGAGCCGCTGCGCTGGCCGGTCATGCCGACGCTGTACCCCTCGACGGCCTACGCCAATCGAGGGGTTCGCGGCGGTTACTTGACCCGGTCGTACCGGGCGAACGTGTCGGGCTCCGTGGGAGGCGTGGTGCGCCACACGTCGCCGACGCAGGTGTAGTTGACCGGGTCGAGGTTGGGCTCGAGGGTGATCGTGCCCGCCTTACGCCCGTCGACCGTGAAGACCACCGCCGCGTCGCTCTCCTTGCCGGCGTACTCGATCGTGCGGCCGACCGTCTTGACCTGCCACTCAGCGGTGCCCTGGAACGTGCCGGTGATGGTGCGGCCCTTGTCGTCCTTGCCGCTGTAGACGAACTTCGTGTCGTCCTCGATCGCACTGCCGTCGGCGTTGATCGTCCACACCTTGCCGGCACCGACCATCTTGACCTTGCCGATGCCCTCGCGCTTCTCGATGTCGGTGCCCGCGAAGTCGACGGTCTTCTGAAAACCGGTCTGGTTCCACTTGCCGACCAGGCAGGAGTCGACCGGACCGGCCTGGGACGCCGGCGCGGTGCTGGGGCCGGCGACCGGATCGGCCTTCTTGTCCTTCGACAGCGCCACGACCACGATCGACACCGCCAGCACAGCGAGCAGGACGACCGCGGAGATCACCACCATCGGCAGCTTGCTGCGCGATGGCGGCGGCACGGGGAGCATGCCGGTGGCCGGCGGCTGGTAGGCGTTGGCGGGCGGCCCGCTGTAGGGCGCCGCCGAGTTGGGCGCGATGTTGTACGGCGCCGCCGAGTAGGGCTGGTTGCCGTAGTTGGGCTGCTGCGGCGGCTGGTACTGGGGCGGATACTGCTGCGGCGCGGGCTGCTGTGGCGGGTACTGCTGCGGCGCCGGCTGCTGCGGCGGGTACTGCGGGCCCGGCTGCTGCGGCGGGTACTGCGGCCCCGGCTGGCCCTGCTGCGGATACTGCGGACCCGGCTGGCCCTGCTGCGGGTACGGCCACTGCTGCGACGGATCCACGATTGTCCTCCCCGATACTGACGTGTTTCGCCGTAGAGGATGGCACATCGGACCCTGGCCTGCAGGACGCGAGAAGCGACATATGGTGCATTTACCAGGTCAGGTCACCACGTGGCAGGCTGGGAGTTTCCCACTGGCGCCAATCGACCGACCCTAAACCCGCAGAAGTGTGTGACCATCGAGCGGAGCGGGTACACGTCGCGCACCGGGCAGGCCCGTCGGAGGAGGTTGAGCATCATGCTCAGCGAGAGCGAGCAGCAGCGGCTCGCGGACATCGAAGCCGCACTGCGCAATGACACGCGGTTCGTCAACGGGTTCAACCGGGCGATGACCCGCCGAGTCACACCCCGCCGCATCATCGCGGTCGCCATCGCCGTCGCCGGGGTCCTCGGCGTCGTCGTCGGCCTGGCCGCCGGCAGCGTCGCGGGCACGGTCCTGGCGATCTGTGCCGTCGGCGTCGCCGGAGGCGTGTGGACCTGGCGATCGCCGCACCAACCAGAGCCACCTGTCATCCCATAACCGCACCTCACCGCACCGCACGTCCGACCCCCGAAGGCCCCGCCGGCCGTCGGGGGTCCGTGCACTGCCGTTAAACTTTGTACCGTGTTGCCCCCTATCGCCCGGATCAAGGTCGCGCTGAACGGCAGTCGGCGCCCCGGCGAGCACCCGGCCCTGCCCTGCACGCCCGCCGAGCTCGCCGTCGCCGCGCGGGAGGCGGTCGCCGCCGGTGCGGAGGCCGTGCACCTGCATCCCAGGGACGCCGGCGGCCTCGAGTCGCTCGATCCGGCCGACGTGGGTGCCGCCGTCGCCGCGGTCCGCGAGGCCTGCCCGGCCACGCCGATCGGGGTCACCACCGGGCTGTGGATCACCGACCGGGACGTCGCCGCCCGGCAGGGCGCCGTCGCCGGTTGGGCGCAGCTCCCGCCGGTCCGGCGCCCCGACTTCGCCTCCGTCAACGTCGCCGAGCCCGGCCTCACCGACCTCGTCGGCACGCTGCGGTCGCTCGGCGTCGCGATCGAGGCCGGCGTCTGGTCCGTGGAGGACGCCTCGGCGCTGTCCATCGTGGATGACCTGCCCCGGATCCTCGTCGAGGTCATGTCGCCCCGGACCGACGCCGCGGCGGTCCTGGCCCGCCTCGACGAGATCGGCGTCCGGGGTGAGCGGCTCCTGCACGGCGAGGGCGAGCAGTGCTGGCCGATGGTCGCCCTGGCCGGTCGGCTCGGCCTGCCGACGCGCATCGGCCTGGAGGACACCCTCACCGGTCCCGGCGGCGCCCCGGTCAGCGGCAACGCGGAGCTGGTCCGGCAGGCGCTGTCGGTCTGGGCGGCGCCCGACTGATCCGCCCC
>NZ_BONQ01000121.1 GCF_016862795.1 Dactylosporangium siamense
TCAGCCGACCAGTTCGGCCAACTGGCTGAGCGTCTTGCCGAGCGGCGCGTCCACCAGTACACCTGCCAGCTCGTCGCTCTTCGTCGGACCCTGGTTGACGATCGCGATCGGCACACCCAGCTTGGCGGCCCGGATCACGAAGCGCCGGCCCGACAGGACCGTGAGCGAGGAGCCCAGCACCAGCAGCGCGGTGGCCGCCTCGACCAGGGCGAAGCTCGCCGTCACCCGGGGCATCGGCACCTGCTCGCCGAAGAACACCACGTCGGGCTTGAGCATCCCGCCACAGCCCTCGCAGCCGACCGTGGCGAAGTCCGCGGCCTGCTCGTCGGTCAGGTCGACGTCGCCGTCGGGGTTGATCCCCCCGCCCAGCGCGGCGAACGACGGGTTCGCCGCGCGCAGCCGCACGTCCAGGACCGTGCGCGCGGTCAGGTCGCCGCAGTCCAGGCAGACCACCCGGTCCAGCCCGCCGTGCAGCTCGATCACGGGGTCGGCGCCGGCGGCCTGGTGCAGGCCGTCGACATTCTGCGTGATGACGCCGGTGACCAGCCCGCCACGCTGCAACCTGGCGACCGCGCGATGACCCTCGTTGGGCGCCGCCTCCGCGATCGTGCGCCAGCCCAGATAGCTGCGCGCCCAGTAGCGCCGCCGGGCCACCGGGTCGCCGGTGAACGTCTGATACGTCATCGGTGCCGCGTTGCGCTGCAGCCCGCTCGGGCCGCGATAGTCCGGAATGCCCGACTCGGTGGACAGCCCGGCGCCGCTGAGGACCACTACCCCACCCCGCCGGACGAGCCCGCTCAACCGCTCCACCGCATCATTGTCGCTCGCGTTTCGCCGTCGTGGCGGGCGCGGGCGTGATGGGGCGCACACGTCCGCCGGGCGGGGACGTATCGTGGGGGCCATGGGTTTGGTGAGCAAATTCAACGCGTGGCGTCGCAAGCTGCAGGAGCAGCCCGGCACCACGATCGACCTCGAGCCGATGCAGGCTCTTCTGCCGCTGATCGAGGAGCGCGAGGCCGAGCTGTCCGAGCTCACCGACGACGAGCTCCGCGCCGCCGCCACGGCGCTGCACCAGCGGGACGACCCGCAGGACTTCGTCGAGGCGTGCGCCCTCGGCCGGGAGGCCGCCAAGCGCGCCCTCGACGAGCGCCCCTATGACGTGCAGCTGCTCGGCGCCCAGGTGCTCCTCGCCGGTCACGTCGTGGAGATGGCGACCGGTGAGGGCAAGACCCTGACCGCCGCGATCGCCGCGGCCGGATATGCCGCGATGGGCCCGGTCCACGTGATCACGGTCAACGACTATCTCGCCCGCCGTGACGCCGAGTGGATGCGCCCGGTCTACGAGCTGCTCGACCTCACCGTCGGCTGGGTCAACGAGTCCTCGACGCCCGAGGAGCGCCGCGAGGCGTATGCCGCCGACATCACGTATGTCTCCGTCAGCGAGGCCGGCTTCGACCTGCTCCGCGACAGCATCGTGACGGACACCGCCGACCGGGTGCACCGCGAGTTCGGCACGGTCATCATCGACGAGGCCGACTCGATCCTCATCGACGAGGCCAAGGTCCCGCTGGTCCTGGCCGGTTCGACCATCGACGAGAAGGACTCGCCGGTCGCGATCGCCGAGATCGTCAGCGGCCTGCGGCGCGACCACGACTACGACGTCGTCGACGACGGCCGCACCGTGCACCTGTCGACGGCGGGCCTGGCCAAGGTCGAGGCGCTGCTGGAGATCGACCTCTACGCGGCCGACCAGGTCGACTCCCTCACCGCGGTCAACCTGGCGCTGCACGCCGAGGCGCTGCTGGTCCGCGACGTCGACTACATCATCCGCGACGAGAAGGTCGAGCTGATCGACGAGTTCCGCGGCCGGGTCGCCCAGCGGCGGCGCTGGCCCGACGGCCTGCAGGCCGCCGTCGAGGCCAAGGAGAAGATCCGCAGCAGCGGCGGCGGCACCGTGCTGCAGACGATCACGGTCCAGGCGTTCCTGACGCAGTACAAGAAGATCTGCGGCATGACCGGCACCGCCCTGCCCGTCGGCGACCAGCTCCGCGAGTTCTACAAGCTCGAGGTCGCGGTCATCCCGCCGCACCTGCCCAACGTCCGCAAGGACTGGCCCGACCGCGTCTACGCCTCCGCCGAGGAGCGCGACATCGCCGTCGTCAACGAGATCGTCGCGATGCACGCCACCGGCCGGCCCGTCCTCGTCGGCACGCTCAGCGTCGCCGAGTCCGAGCAGCTCGCCGCCACCCTCGCCGAGGAAGGCGTCGAGTGTGTCGTGCTCAACGCCAAGAACGACGAGAAGGAGGCCGGCATCGTCGCGGAGGCCGGCTCGTTCAACGCCGTGACCGTCTCCACCCAGATGACCGGCCGCGGCGTCGACATCCGCCTCGGCGGCAGCGACGAGAAGGACCGCGAGCGGGTCGAGGGCCTCGGTGGCCTGTTCGTCATCGGCACCGCCCGCAACGACAGCCGTCGCATCGACGACCAGCTCCGCGGCCGCGCCGGCCGGCAGGGCGACCCCGGCGAGTCGATGTTCTTCGTCAGCCTCGAGGACCAGCTCATCGAGCGCTACGGTCCCGAGCCGATGCCGATGGGCCGGGCCGACGCCGACGGTGCCATCGAGGACGAGGACGTCCGCTGGGCGATCGGCTCCGCGCAGCGCGTCGCGGAGACCGTCAACCTGGAGATCCACCGCAACACCTGGCGTTACAACTACCTGCTCGACCAGCACCGCCAGCTGCACGCGAAGCGCCGCGAGGAGCTCCTCGTCACCGACGCCGCCGGCGAGTTGCTCGCCGAGCGGGCCCCGGACCGCTACAACGAGCTGTCGGAGGAGCTGAGCGAGGAGGACGTGCTCCGCATCGCCCGCACGATCGCGCTGTTCCACGCCGACAGCGCCTGGTCGGAGCACCTGGCCGACATGAGCGAGCTCCGCGAGGGCATCCACCTGCGCGTTCTCGGCGCCCAGGACCCGCTCGACGAGTTCCACCGTGAGGCGATCCCGGCCTTCCGCGGCCTGCTCGCCGAGATCGACAACCGCACGGTCAAGGAGTTCGAGGAGCTGGAGATCGACGGGCCGGACTGGGAGCCCGCCGACGCCGGCCTGGTCCGCCCGAGCGCCACCTGGACCTACGTGGTCAGCGACAACCCGTTCGGCTCGGAGATGGAGCGCTTCTTCGCCGGCATGGTCAAGCTGTTCCGCAGCGGCAAGGGCGTCAAGGGCAACTGAGGTCTTCCCGGCGGCCGTCGCGGTGGAACGTTCACCGCGGCGGCCGCCTTTGTCGCCGGCGCCGGGCTT
>NZ_BONQ01000122.1 GCF_016862795.1 Dactylosporangium siamense
CCGCGGCGGCCTCGTCGGCGCTGCGGGTGCTGCCCCGCCGCCAGGCCTCCTCGGCCGTGGTGACCGGCAGGCGGACCCGGACGGCGCCGAGCGCCTGGGCGAGCCGTTCCGCTTCGGCGCCGTACACCCCGGACGGCGCGTCCAACGCGGCGGCCAGCTCGATCGCGGCCACGTCCCGGCCGGTCCGGGCGAACAGCACCACCAGGTTCCGCAGCGCGATGATGAGCAGCGGCCGGCCGCCGGTGGTCCGCCAGTGCCGGATCGCGCCGGCGAACAGGGCAAGGGCGGGCCCGGGCGGGCCGTGCCGGCCCCGCAACGCGACCATGGCGGTGCGGGTGACCCCGGCGACGAACCGGTTGCCGACCGAGTCCGCGAGCCGCAGCGCCTGGTCGAGGGCGCCGATCGCGGCGGTGGGGTCACCGTCGCCGTGCGCCTCCGCCAGGGCGAACATGGCGAACGCCAGGGCCGACGGGTTGCCGGTGGCGCGGGCCTCGACCAGCCCGGCCTCGGCGGCGGGCAGGGCGGCGGGGTCCTGCCGGTACGCCAGGGGCAGCGCGAGGTTGGCCATCGCGACGGCCCGCGCCGGGGTTCCGACCGGGAGCACCGCGATCGCCTGCCGGTAGTGCGCCTCGGCCCCGTCGAGATCCCCTTGGATGAGCGCGATGTCGCCGAGCTGGTCCGCGGCGCCGGCGTGACCCGCGTCGACGGCTCCCTGAGCGATCCGGGCCGCGGTGCCGAAGTCACCGTCGAGCCAGGCGCCGTACGCCGCGCCGACCAGCACCGCCGCCTGACTGCCCGCATCCGGAAGGATGAGCGTCGACCAGGTGAGCAGGTCGGCGCGCAGGCGCCAGAACCCGAATTCCGCGGC
Source organism: Dactylosporangium siamense (assembly GCF_016862795.1). Classification (GTDB taxonomy): domain Bacteria; phylum Actinomycetota; class Actinomycetes; order Mycobacteriales; family Micromonosporaceae; genus Dactylosporangium; species Dactylosporangium siamense. Next base: position 869 of record NZ_BONQ01000122.1, read on the forward strand.
CGCCCCGGCGATCCGGACCGCCACCGGCGGCGCGTGCGCGCGGGACCACTGCCACGCCTGCCGCGCGTCGTCGAGGGCACCCTCGATGACCGGCACCCACGCCGCCTCGTCCGGTCCCGAAAGTCCCGCTGACGCCTCCTCCAGGACCCCGGCGAAGTACGTCGCGTGCCGCAGCCGCAGCTCCCGGTCGCCGGCCTCGTCGAGCAGCTCGGCGGCGTACACCCGCAGGCTCACCAGCATCCGGTACCGGCCGACGCCCACGGTCCCCGGCCTCGTCAGCAGCGACCGCTCGGCGAGCAGCGCGACCACGTGCGCGACCTCGGCGGCCGTGAGCTCGCCGTATCCGATGACGGCCTCGGCCGCGTCGAGGTCGATCCCGGCCGCGAACACGTGCAGCCTCGCGAAGGCGATCCGCTCCCGCTCCCCCAGCAGCCGCCACGACCAGTCCACGACGGCCCGCAGCGTCTGGTGCCGGGCGGGCCGGCCGCGGGGACCGGCGTCGAGCAGCACGAGCCGGGCGTCGAGCCGGCGCGCGAGGTCGTCGACGGTGAGCGCGCCGACCCTGGCCGCGGCCAGCTCGATGGCCAGCGGCAGCCGATCGAGGGCCGAGCACAGCGCCGCGACCCGGTCCGACCCACCGTCCGGGCCGGTCACCGTCCCCGTCGCGGCCGCCCGCGCGGTGAACAACCGGACCGCGGCGTCGGCGGACAGCGGGTCGACGACGTAGCAGCGCTCCCCGGCCAGCCCGATGCGTTCCCGGCTGGTGGCCAGGACCCGCAACCCCGGGCAGTCCTCGACGAGCATCCCACCGAGCAGCTCGTGCACCGCGTCGAGGAGATGCTCACAGTTGTCGATGACGAGCAGCCCGTCGGCGCCACGCGCCCACGCCGTGAGGGATTCGACGACCCGGCCCTCGACGACGAGCCCGACGGCGGCCGCGACCGCCGGCGCCACGGCGGCCTGGTCGCCGAGCGCCGCCAGGTCGACCCACCACGCCGCCGCACCGCTCCCGCGCGGGTCACCTCCGCCTGCCGGGCCGCCAACGCGCTGGTCACCACCGCGCTGGTAGCCACTGCGAAGCTCGCCATCGTGAAGGTCGCCACTGCGGAGGTCGCCACCGTGAAGGTCGCCACCGTGAAGGTCGCCACCGTGAAGGTCGCCGCCACGGAGGTCGTCGCCACGGAGGTCGTCGCTCGGCGGTCTCGCGCAGGCGAGGGCGAGGCTGGTCTTGCCGACCCCGCCCGGTCCGATCAGCGTGACGATGCGTCCGGCCGTGAGCAGCGCGGTGACCTCGGCAAGCTCCCGGTCCCGCCCGATGAGCTCCGGTGCCCGCGGCGGGGCCGTCCCTGTCCGGCCCACCATCGGCCCGTCCGGTGCCGCCGCCGGCTCGGACCGCGGCGAAACCTCGTGCCCCATCCGCTTCCCGGGTCTTGTCGTTCGTTCGGGTCCTTCCGTCGCGGTCGGGTCGCGCAGGAGCTCCGCCTGCAGGGCGAGCAATGCGCGCGACGGGTCGAGGCCGGCCTCGTCGCGCAGCCACACCCGGTGGGCACGGACGGCGTCGAGGGCGTCCGCGGTCCGGCCGGCGGCGGCGAGTGCCGTCACGAGGGCCCGCACCGCCCGGTCCCGGCCGGGGTCGGCGGCGACGAGGGCCGACGCCGCGGCGACCGCCTCCGCGGTCCGGCCCAGTCCGGCGAGGACCTCCACCCGGGTCTCCTCGACGTCGCGGCGCAGCTCGGCGAGGCGGGCGGACTCGGCGCGGGCGAGGTCGGGGAACTCCGCGTACGCCGGCCCGCGCCACAGGTCGAGCGCCGCGTCGAGCCGCAGCAGCGCGTCGAGCGCCGTCTCGCCCGGGCGCGGCGCGGCGAGCGCCGTGAAGCGTTCCGCGTCGACGGCTGGAGCGTCCAGGACGTAGCCGGGCGGGGCGGTCCGCACGCACCCCGCCGCGGCACCGAGCGAACGGCGGAGTCTGGCCACGTAGGTCTGCGCGGCGTTGCGGGCGTCCGCACCGGCGGCGCCGGGCACGATGAGCGCCGCGAGCCGGTCGACGCCGAGGACACCTGGGCGGGCCAGCACCAGCGCGGTGAGCACGGCACGCTGCCGGCCGCCCGGGATGTGCAGCGGGCGGCCGTCGAGGCTGACCTCCAGGGGGCCGAGGACCCCGATGCGCAGGTTCACGATCACCTTCCGCGGACGCTTCCACCATCCTCGTACAGTTCACGTACTGCGGTTGTACCCGGTTCGACAGCGCACTGGGTCAACCTTGAGGGCATGACTGAGACCGCAAACCTGACCGAGCGGCTGCTGGGGCAGCTGCTCGCCGGCACCGAACTGTTCAGCGTGCACCTAGGCATCCAACTTGGGTTGTACCAGGTGCTGCACGAGCATCCCGACGCCACCGACGCGGTCCTCGCCGAGCGGGCCGGAATCGACCGGCGGTACGCCCGCGAGTGGCTGGAACAGCAGGCCGCGGCCGGATACGTGCTGTGCACGTCGCTTGCGGACCGGACCTTCCGGCTGCCCGACGGCGCCGCCGACGTGCTGCTCGACCCGGCGCACCCGGCATCCGGGGTGGGCATGGTGACCGTGTTCGCCGGGGTGGCGCAGGCCGTGCCGGCGCTGGCCGAGGCGTACCGGACCGGCGGCGGGGTGCCGTACGCCGCGTACGGGTCGTTCACCCGGGACGGCATCGCGGCGATGAACCTGCCGGGCTTCCGGCACTGCCTCGCCCAGGAGTGGCTGCCCGCGCTGCCCGACGTGGTGGAGCGGCTCACGAAGGCGCCCGCGCGGGTGATGGACCTGGGGTGCGGGGCCGGGGCGTCGACCCTCGCGATCGCCGCGGCGTTCCCTCGGGCCGCGGTCACCGGCGTCGACCTGGACGAGGAGTCGATCGCCGACGCCCGTCGGGCCGCGGCGGCGGCCGGGCTCGCGGACCGGGTCACGTTCCTGCGGCAGGACGCGGCGGCCACGGAGGGCGACTACGCGCTCGTCACCATCTTCGAGGCGCTGCACGACATGGGCGACCCCGTCGGGGTGCTGCGCACCGTGCGGGGGCTGCTCGCGCCCGGTGGTGTGCTGTTCGTCGCGGACGAGAAGGTCGCCGACGAGTTCACCGCACCGGCCGATGAGATCGAGCGCCTGCAGTACGCCTTCAGCGTGCTGCACTGCCTGCCGGCGACGATGGCCGAGCATCCGGTGGAGGCGGCCGGGACCGCGCTGCGGGCGCCGACCGTGGCCCGGTGGGCGGCACAGGCCGGATTCGCCAGCACGGTGCTGCCGATCGAACACGACTTCTGGCGCTTCTACCGGCTGTCCGTTCTGGACTGAGTCCAGTGTGGACGGCCGTTGGATTAGGGTTGCTTGAAAAGCGCCTAAAGTTGTCGTCATCTGACACGTGCTGTTGGTATGACCGTCCCCGGTGGACATTCAAGGGGCAGTCTCAGACGTTGCGCACATCCCGCACGAGTTTCGCCGGCCGTACCGGCGCCGGAGGTCCGTCGACGCATGGCGGGCGTTGACGATCGCCGCGTTCTGGCTGGGGTTGGCCGCGACCCTGCTGCCCTGGTGGTGGAACACGCCCGCCGGGTTCCTGCGCGACCCGGCGACGTCACTGACCGCCGTCGGGCGGATCACCGGCCTCGTCGCCGGCTACGTCCTGCTGGTGCAGGTGCTGCTGATGTCCCGGGTCGCCTGGCTGGACCGCTGGCTGGGGGCCCGGGACCTGCTGCACTGGCACCGGGACCTCGGCGTGTTCGTCGTCGCCGCGGTGGTCGCGCACGCCGCGTTCATCGTCCTCGGATACGCGAAGCTCGAACGTGTCGGCCCCGCGCGCGAGGTCGCCAGGCTGCTCACGATCGACAAGTACACCGGGATGCTCGGCGCGTTCGTGGCCACCGGGATCCTCGTCGCGCTCGCGGTCCTGGCGCTGCCGTGGCTGCGCCGGCGAATGTCCTACGAGGTCTGGCACCTGCTGCACCTGACGTCCTACCTGGTGCTGGTGCTGTCGGTGGGGCATCAGTTCGCGGTCGGGCAGGAGATGTCGGTGCCCGGGTTCTCCCGCGGGTTCTCGCTGCTGCTGTGGTGCGCGGTCGTCGCCGCGGTCGCCTGGGGGCGGGTCGTCGCGCCGGTGCGGATGAACCTGCGGCACCGGTTCCGGGTCCGGGCCGTCGTCGCCGAGGGACCCGGCATGGTCTCGATCTACATCGGTGGCGAGCGGCTGCCGGAGCTGCGGGTGCGGGCCGGCCAGTTCTGCCGCTGGCGGTTCCTGGACCAGCACAACTGGTGGCAGGCGCACCCGTTCTCGATGTCGGCGGCCCCGAACGACGAGTGGCTGCGGCTGACCGTGAAGGTGGTCGGCGATCACACCGCCGGCCTGCGCCGGTTGCGCCCCGGCACGCGGGTCTTCGTGGAGGGCCCGAGCGGCGACTTCACCGCGGACCGCCGCCGGCAGGCCAGGGCGCTGCTGATCGCGGGCGGCAGCGGGATCGGCCCGATCCGGGCACTGCTGGAGGAGCTCCCGCCGCGGACGGTCGTGCTGTACCGCGCCCGCAACGCCGACGAGCTGGTGTTCCGTTCGGAGCTGGAGCTGCTCGCCGAGGCCCGCGACGCACAGGTCTGGTATGTCACCGGCGGCCGGGACGACCCTGGCCCGCGACGCGCGTTCAGCCCGAGGGGACTCGTGGAGCTGGTGCCGGACCTGACCCGCCGGGACGTGTACCTGTGTGGCTCCGCCGGGCTCGTCGACGCGTCGGTGGTGGCGTTGCGCCGGGCCGGGGTGCCGCCGCGGCAGATCCACCTCGACCCGTTCGAGTTCTGATGCGCCGCATCGGGTTCGCCGTCCTCGGCACCGGGGTGCTCACCGCGGTCCTGGTCGCGGTGAAGGCCCAGTTGCCACCGGCCACCGGGCCGGCTCCGGCCGCCGCCGTGGCCGGCCCGACGACCAGCCGGCCGGCCGGGCCGTCCACGGCCCGCGCTCCGGGCTCGGCCCGCGCTCCGGGCTCGGCGGCCGCGTCCCGGCCTCCGGGCGTCGGTGTCGTGGATCCCAGCCGCATGATGGACGGCTCGCACCTCGGCGCGGTCGTCACCAATCCGTACGGTCCCGTCCAGGTCCGCGTCGACGTGCGGGGCGGGCGGCTCGTCGACGTGGTCGCGGTGCAGCTGCCGACGGCCGCGGCGCGCGGGATCGAGATCGGCATGCGGGCCGCGCCGGTGCTGCGGGAGCAGGCCCTGCAGCGGCAGAGCGCCGACCTGGACACGGTGTCGGGTGCCACGTACACGAGCGAGGGCTACCGGCGGTCGCTGCAGTCGGCCCTGGACGCCGCCCGGACCGGCCGGCCGGGCACGTGACGCCCCGCTGGTTTCAGAGGGCGAGGACCATCGACGCGTGATCCACGTCGCGGAACCCGAGCCGGCGGTAGAGCTCGTAGCCGTGGTCGGTGGCGTGCAGCTGCACCCGCGCGACCCCGTGGTGCCGGAACCAGTCCAGCACCGCGGTCACGCACGCCTGCGAGTAGCCGCGCCGCCGGTGCGCGTCGTCGGTCGACACGTTGTACAGGTAGCCGATCCGGCCGGCCGGGTTCGACGGCGAGCCCAGGCGCACCTCGATCGCGCCGACCGCGCACGCCGCGAGGCGTCCCGGCTCGCCGGGCCGGTCGACGACGAACGCCGCCGTGCGGGCGTCCGGCTCCGGCAGCCGCTCCCGCAGCGACCGCGCGGCCTCCCGCGACCACTCCCCCGGCTCGACCGCGGCGCCGTCCATCGACTCGAACATCACCATCCGCAGCCGGACCAGTTCGTCGGCGTCCGCCGCGGTGGCCCTGCGGGCCTGTCCCTCGATCACGGCGCGAAACGTATCAAGCGGCCGGGTGCCCCGTCGCCCGCAATTCGAACAGCTCCGCGTAGCACCGTGGACGGCCGTCGAACACGAGGCGGAGGTCACCGTCTGAGCGTGCTCCTGGTCACCAGCCGCAGCACGCGGACCGCGACCGACATCCGCCGCGGGTAGGACACCACCGGCCGGCGGCTGCGAACCGCGTGCATGAGCACGTCCACCGCGCGGTCGACGTCGACCATCATGGGCTTCGCGGTGCCCTTGGCCATCTTCGTGTCGACGAAGCCGAACCGGACCGCGGTGACCGCGACACCGCGCGGGCGCAGCGCCGCCGACAGCCCGAGGAGGTAGGAGGTGAGACCCGCCTTCGACGCGGCGTACCCGGGCGCGTCGGCGGAGATGACGACGTCGGCGAGGCTCGACAGCCCGATGACGTGCCCGCCACCGGCCGCGAGCATGCCCGGCACGACGGCCTCGACGGTCCGGGCCGCACCGATCAGGTTCACCTCGATGGCCCTGGTCTGCGCCGCCAGGTCGGCCGGGTCGAACAGCTCACCGACGCCGGCCGCGTAGACGCACAGGTCGACCGGCCCGACCGCGGCGAGGACCTCGGGATACTCCTCGGCGGTGACGTCCACGACGTGCTGGACGAGGTCCTCCCTCGGGCTGCGGGAGACACCGACGACGCTCCAGCCCTCGACGACCAGCCGGCGGGTGAGGGCCAGGCCGATGCCGTCGCTGTTGCCGACCACCAGGGCGCGTCGCACCCGACGAGCGTACCGGCCGCACGCAGCTCCCGAGAAGGCGAGCAACACCGCGACGGGCGGCACGCACGGTACCGTTCGCGGCGTGACGAGCGACCGGCTGCTCTGGGAGCAGCACACCTGCCTGCCACTGTCCACGGAGGCCCGGCTCGGTGAGCTGCGCCGCTACCGGCGGGCCGGCGGGACGTTCGCGTCGGTCAACGTGGGCTACGCCCCGTCGGGATCTTCCTCGGCCCGAACGACGCCTCCGTCGACGCGCTGGTCCGGCACATCGACTACGCCGTCGACCTGGTCGGACCCGAGCACGTCGGGGTCGCCAGCGACTTCCCGTTCAACCACGAAGACTTCAACCTGGAGATGACGAACAACCCGGAGCTGTTCCCGGAGAGCTACACCCGCTGGGGCCCGATCGAGTTCATGCCGCCGGAGGGGCTGCTGCGGGTCGAGGCGGCGCTGGAGGCCGAGGGCTACCCGCCGGACGCCGTCACCGCGATCCTGGGCGGCAACTTCCGCCGCGTCGCCGCGCAGGTCTGGGGCGCGCCGCCGGCGGGGTCCACCGCGCACCGCCGGTTTCGTCGGGTGGCACGGACGCGTTCACCTGGACGTCGACTCGGTTCGATAGATCTCGGTGCATGACGAATTCCGTAAGCCGGCGCCTGGTCCTCGGCGCGACCGCCGCGGCCGCCACCGGCGTCGCCGCTCCTGGCATCCTGACCGCGAAACCCGCCGCGGCCTTCGTCCCGTCGGGCCGTCCGGTGCTCACCCACGGCGTGCAGAGCGGCGAGGTCACCGGCGGCTCGGCCTACGTGTGGACCCGCGCCGACCGGGCCGGCCGCATGTTCGTCGAGCTCAGCGACCGTCCCGACTTCAAGCATGCCCGCACGCTGCGCGGCCCGGTCCTCGACGCGTCCGGCGACTTCACCGGCAAGCTCAAGGTTCCCGGCTCACGGTCCGGCGGGCGCACGTACTACCGGGTGCGGGTCGAGGCGGAGCACGCCGGTGCACCGCTCACCGGTTCGTTCGGCTTCCCGGAGCGCCACCGCCGGGATCCGGTTCGTCTGGACCGGCGACATCAACGGGCAGGGCTGGGGCATCAACCCCGACTTCGGCGGGATGCGGATCTTCCGAGCGATGCAAGCCGTCAAGCCGGACTTCTACCTGTGCAGCGGCGACACCGTCTACTCCGACGGCCCGCTCGCCGAGACCGTCACCCTGCCGGACGGGCGGGTCTGGCGCAACGTGGTCACGCCGGCCAAGTCCAAGGTCGCGGAGACGCTCGAGGAGTACCGGGGCCAGTTCGCGTACAACCTGCTCGACGCCAACTACAAGGCGTTCCTGGCCGAGGTGCCGCAGCTGAACCAGTGGGACGACCACGAGGTCCTCAACAACTGGTATCCGGGTGAGATCCTGGACGACGCCCGGTACACCGAGCGCCGCGTCGACGTGCTCGCCGCCCGCGCCAGGCAGGCGTTCTTCGAGTGGGCGCCGCTCGCACCCGGCCCGGTGTACCGCAGGTACGCCTACGGCCCGCTGCTGGACGTGTTCAAGCTCGACATGCGCACGTACAAGGATCCCAACGACGCCAACACGTACGCCGATCCCCGCCGCGGCCTGCTCGGCGCCGAGCAGCGGGCCTGGCTGATCCGGTCGCTGCGCGAGTCGCGGGCAACCTGGAAGGTCATCGCCGCGGATCTGCCGCTCGGCCTGGTCGTGCCCGACGGAGCAGCCGCGCAGGAGGGCGTGGCGCAGGGCGACGGCGGCGCCCCGCTCGGCCGCGAGCTCGAGTTCGCCGAAGTGCTGCGGTCGGCGCACCGGGCGGGTGTACGGGGCATCGTGTTCCTCACCGCGGACGTGCACTACACGGCCGCGCACCACTACGACCCGGCGCGCGCCGCAGTGCAGGACTTCACGCCGTTCTGGGAGTTCGTCTCCGGGCCGGCGAACGCGGGCGCGTTCGGCCCCAACGCCCTCGACGGCACCTTCGGGCCCCAGGCGGCGTTCGTGCACGCGCCGCCGGTCGCCAACACCTCACCGATGGGCGGCTTCCAGCACTTCGGCGAGGTCGAGATCGACCCGTGGAGCCGCGACCTCACGGTGCGGCTGCGCGACCTCGACGGCGCGGTCCTGTGGACGACCACCCTGGACGCCGGCCACCACTGACCGCGCAACCCGGCAGATCGCGACCCACAGGAGGGAATCAGCGGTCCAGGGCCAGGTACGCGCCGTCGTGGTACACCAGCGGCGTCGCCGTGCTGTCGGCGTGATGGGTGGCGTGCACCGGTGAGGCGACCACGATGACGTGGTCGCCGGCCTCGACGTGGTTGACGACCTCGCAGATGAGCACGGCGAGGACGTCGTCGAGGAGGGGCACGCCATCCGGACCGGGGGTCCAGGTACCGCCGGCCGCGGCATGCGCGGCGAACCGGTCCGTGCCGCGGGCGGCGAAGGTGCGGGCCACCGGCTCCTGGCCGGCGGTGAGGACGTGCACGGCGACCAGGCCGGCACCGCGGACCGTCGGCCACGCGGAGGCGGCCTTGGCGACGCAGAAGGACACCAGCGGCGGGTCCAGTGAGACGGACGTGAAGGACGTGGCGGTGAACCCCGTCGGCGGCTCGCCCGGCGCGGTGACCACCACCACAGCGGCGGCGTGACGCCTCAGGACGCGCCGGAACAGGCCGGAGTCGATCGCGGTAGCCGTCACCCCGTCCTCCCGTCCCGGGCCCGGCGCCCTGGTAAGGAGAACCTTACCCGCGGGTACCGGATGCAACCACCGGCGTCAGACTGCCTCGCCGAACAGGCGGAGCCGGGCCATGCCGCCGTCGGGGTAGACGTCGAGGCGGACGTGGCTGGCCGGGGTGGTGCTGTCCAGGCGGAAGCGGTGCCGGGTGTCGGGTTGCAGGTCGACGCGGGGCAACAGGTCGAACCAGGCCGATTCCGAGGACGGGTCGAGGGTGCCCCGCAGCCGGGCCGCGCCTGGGGCGTTGCCCTTGAAGTGGGTGGTGTCGAGCTCGGCGAGGCGGATCGTGCCGGGCGCGGCGAGCCGGACGAGGACCCAGTCGTTGCCGTCGTCGCGGCGGCGGGCGGTCTCCCAGCCGTCCCCCATGACGCGGGCCTGACCGGGGAGGATGAGGTTGTTGGCGGAGCCGTAGAAGCGGTTGCTGCAGTCCACGACGAGGCCGCCGAGCTCGAGCGCGGCCAGGTCGACGGTCATGCCGTGCAGCAGCGCCGGGTCGGGTTCCACGACGCCGTGGACGCGCAGCCGGGCGACGCCGCCGTCGGGGAAGATGTTGAGCCGCACGTGGGTGACCCGCCGGTGGTCGGTCACCTCGAAGAGGTTGCGCGTGTCGCCCTTGACGGCCGACCGCTCCACCAGCGGGAACCAGCCGGTCAACGCCGTGGGCGCGGGGTGGCCCGCGACCTCGCAGCCGTCGACCGAGACGTGCGGCGGGTAGTTGCCGGTGAAGTGGGCGGTGTCGACGACGACGCCGTGGACGGCGCCGGGGGCGCCGAGGCGCACGACGGCCCAGTCGTGCAGGTCGTCGCCGAGGGTACGGCGGCGGCGGGTCTCCCAGCCGTCGTAGACCTTGCCCTTGGGCCCGAACGTCCACGTCTCGAACGTCGACGGCTCCGGGTTGACGAGGTTGTCGCGGGCGGCGAAGAACTCGTCGTTGGCGTCGACGACCCCGCCGCCGAGCGGTCTGGAGGCCAGGTCCGGCAGCTCCGTGAATGTCATCGGTCATCCTCCCGCCGCAGGAACGTCCCGTGTGGAGTGTCCCCGACCCGTGCCCCCCGCAGCCAGGTGGTGTGCACCACGCCGCGCAGCGTGGTGCCGGCGTAGGGCGTCACCGGATGCTTGTGGTGCAGGGCGGCCCCGTCGACGACGAAGGACTCGTCGGGGGCGAACGCGACGAGGTCGGCGTCGGCGCCCGGTTCGATGCGGCCCTTGCGGCGCAGGCCGACGAGGTCGGCGGGGCCCAGCGCCATCCACCGCACCACGTCGGCGAGGGTGAATCCGCGGTCCTGCGCCGCCGTCCACACGGCGCTGAGCCCGAGCTGCAGGGAGGCGATGCCGCCCCACGCGGCGGCGAAGTCGCCGCTGTCGCGTCGTTTGAGGTGTGGGGTGCTGGGTGAGTGGTCCGACACGATGACCGAGATCGTCCCGTCGGCGAGCCCCGCCCACAGCCCGTCCTGGTTGGCGGGATCGCGGATCGGCGGGCAGCACTTGAACTCGGTGGCGCCGTCGGGGACGGCGAGACCGTCGAGGGTGAGGTAGTGCGGGCAGGTCTCGGCGCTGACCCGCACCCCGCCGGCGGCGGCCGCACGCAGCAACGGCAGCGCGTCGGCGGCCGACAGGTGCAGGATGTGGACCCTGGCGTTCGCGGCCTCGGCGACCGCGAGGGCGGTGCCGACGGCGGTGACCTCGGCCGCCGGTGGGCGGGACGCGAGGAAGTCGGCGTAGGCGCGGGACGCCGCCGCGTCGCGCAGCTGCGCTGGGTCCTCGGCGTGGACGATGAACAGCGCGTCGACGGCGGCGAACGCGGCCGCGAGCCCGGCCCGGTCCAGCGGGGGGAACTCGGGGACGCCGGAGTCGACGAGGAAGCTCTTGAAGCCGAACACCCCGGCGTCGTGCAGCGCGGGCAGGTCCCCGGCGTTGCCGGGGATCGCGCCGCCCCAGAAACCGACGTCGACGAAGCACTGGCCGGTCGCGGCGGCCTGCTTCTCGCGCAGCGCCGCGACGCTCGTGGTGGGCGGCAGCGAGTTGAGTGGCATGTCGACGATGGTGGTGACGCCGCCGGCGGCCGCGGCCCGGGTGGCGGTGGCGAAGCCCTCCCACTCGGTGCGGCCCGGCTCGTTGACGTGCACGTGGGTGTCGACGAGCCCCGGCAGCAGCACGAGGTCGCCGAGGTCTCGCAGCTCGCCGTCACACGGCGCGTCCACCGCGCCGACGGCGGCGATCCGTCCGTCGTGGACGGTGACGGTCGCCGGGCGTGGACCGTCCGGGAGATACACCTGCCGCGAGCGCAGCGTGAACGTCACAGAGCCTCCAGATCCTCGATCGGTCGCCCCACGGACGACGCCGACAACGCTCCGCAGTGGACACCGCGAAGCAGGAAACGGGCGATGGCACGGGCGGTGGCGGGCTCGTCGAGGATGCCGCTGTCCCGGCGGGACAGGTAGGCGTCGAGGCGGCGGCGGGCCTCTACGAGCCCGTCGAGGTAGAAGGAGAAGGTCGCCGCGTAGCGGGTCGGCAGCTGCCCGGGGTGCAGGTCCCAGCCCTGGTAGATGCCGCGTTCGAGGCCCCGGCGGACGAGCCTGGCGTGCAGCCGCCAGGCGGCGTGCACGGTGGCGGTGTCACCGACCGGGAGGATGTTGGTGGAGCCGTCGGCGATGTGCACGCCGGTGCCGGCGACCGCGACCTGCATGACCGACTTGGCGTGGTCGGCGACCGGGTGGTCGAGGGCCTGGTGCGCGGGGGCGACGCCGAGGGCGGTGCTGTAGTCGTACGTGCCGTAGTGCAGCCCGCTGAGCCGGCCGTGCGCGGCCAGGATCATCTGCGGCAGCGGCGAGCGGCCGTCGGCGCCGAGGACCGCCTGCGGGGTCTCGACCTGCAGCTCGAAGCGCAGCCGCCCCTCCTCCAGGCCGTGCGCGTGCTCCAGCTGCCGGCACAGCAGGACCGCGGTGTCGACGTGCGCGACCGACGTCGGTTTCGGGATGGTGACGACGAAACCGGGCGGCGGCGGGCCGAGCGCCGTCAGGACCAGGTCGAGGGTACGGGCGCCGCGCAGCACCGTCGCCGGTTCGAGGCTCTTGATCCGCAGCCCGCTGAACGGCGTCGCCGACGAGCGCAGGGCGGCGCCGGCGGCCAGGGCGTGCGCGTCCTCGACGTCGTCGGGGCGGAAGCCGTACCCGTCCTCGAAGTCGACCCGCAGGTCCTCGACCGGCTCGACGGCGAGCTTGGCCCGTACCATGTCCACTGTGGACTCGGCGAAGTCCGGCAGGCCGTGCGCATCGATGGCCTGCCGGGCCTGGGCGCCCCAGTCGGTGACGGTGGACGGCCCGAACCGGTCCGCGGGCACGTAGCAGGTGTGCACCGGGCGCCGCGACAGGGATTCGGGCACCTGGCCGGGCAGGGCGAGGCGGTCCAGGTGCTCGGCGTGGGCCAGGAGCTCCTCGAGGTCGAGGTCGGTGAGTCCCATGCTCAGGTCCCCGTCAGGTGTTCGGGTCGCACCGGGACCCGGTTGAGCGCGAGTCCGGTCGCGGCGCGGATCGCGGCGACGATCGCGGGCGTGGACGAGATGGTCGGCGGCTCACCGACGCCGCGCAGACCGTACGGTGCCGAAGGGTCACCGAGCTCGAGCACGTCGATGCGCATCGGCGGCACGTCGAGGATGGTCGGGATGAGGTAGTCGGTGAACGACGGGTTCCGGATGAGCCCGTCGACGACCTGGATCTCCTCCATGACCGCGAGGCCGAGCCCCTGCGCGGTGCCGCCGGCGATCTGGCCGCGCACCGACTGCGGGTGCAGGGCCCGGCCGACGTCCTGGGCGGTGGCGATCTCGACGACCCGCACCAGGCCGAGCTCCACGTCGACGTCGACGGTGGCGCGGTGCGCGGCGAACGCGTACTGCACGTGCGCGTCGCCCTGCCCGGTGCGCGGGTCGAGCGGGTGGGTCGGCTTGTGCCGCCACTCGACGGTCTCCTCGATCGGCCGGTCGCCGAGCACGTCGACGAGGTCCGCGACGACCTCGCCGCCTTCGGTGACGAGCCGGCCGCCGCGCAGCGTCACGTCGTCGCGCCCGGCGCGGCGCAGCACGGCCGCCCGGACCGCCTCGCAGGCCGCCTTGACGGCGCCGCCGGTGACGTACGTCTGCCGCGACGCCGAACTGGACCCCGCGCTGCCGACGGTGGTGTCGGCGGTGGCGACGGTGACCTGCTCGACGCCGAGCTCGGTGCGCACGATCTGGGCCTGGATCGTCACGAGGCCCTGGCCGACCTCGGCGGCGGCGGTGTGCACGACGGCGGCCGGTTCGCCGCCGACCACCTCGAGCCGGACGCGGGCGGTCGAGTAGTCGTCGAACCCCTCGGAGAAGCCGACGTTCTTGATGCCGATGCCGTAGCCGACACCGCGCCGGACCCCTTCGCCGTGGGTGGTGTTGGCGACGCCACCCGGCAGCTCGCGCAGGTCGTCGCCGCGCTGCGCGGGCGGCGCGGCGGCGCGGACCCGGTCGAGCAGGTCGGCGACCGGCGCCGGGCCGTGCACGACCTGGCCCGTGGGCATGGTGTCGCCCGGTTCCAGGGCGTTTCGGACCCGGACGTCGACCGGGTCGAGGCCGAGCGCGGCGGCGAGCTTGTCCATCTGGGACTCGTAGGCGAAGCACGCCTGGACCGCGCCGAAGCCTCGCATGGCACCGCACGGCGGGTTGTTGGTGTAGACCGCGTAGCCGTCCACGACGACGTTGGGCACCTTGTACGGCCCGACGCCGAGCGTGGTCGCGTTCGCGACGACGGCCATCGACGTGGAGGCGTACGCGCCGCCGTCCAGCACGATGCGGGCCTTGACGTACACCAGCCGGCCGTCCAGGTCGGCGCCGTGCTCGTACCACATCCGCGCCGGATGACGGTGCACGTGGCCGTGGAAGGACTCCTCACGCGAGTAGACCATCTTCACGGGCCGGCCGGTGTGCAGGGCGAGCATGCACGCGTGGACCTGCATGCTGACGTCCTCGCGCCCGCCGAACGCGCCGCCGACCCCGGCGAGGCTCAACCGGACCTTCGACGGTGGCAGCCCCAGGCAGTCGGCGACCTGACCGAGGTCGCCGTGCAGCCACTGGGTGGCGATGAACAGGTCGACGCCGCCGTCCTCGGCGGGGATGGCGAGGCCGGACTCGGGGCCGAGGAACGCCTGGTCCTGCATGCCGACCTCGTACTCGCCCGTGACGACGACCGGCGCGGTGGCTTCCAGCGAGCCCTTGCGGATCGGCACGTGCCGCAGCAGGTTGCCGCGGTCGTGCACGGTCTCCTCGGCGTCGATCGCGGCGACCGGGTCGGTGATCGGCGGCAGCACCTCGTACTCCACGACGATCGCGGCGGCGGCGCGGCGGGCGGTCTCGGGGTGGTCGGCGGCGACGATCGCCACCGGCTCACCCGCGTAGCGGACCTGGCCCATGGCGAGCACCGGCTGGTCGGCGTGTTCGAGACCGTACAGCTTCTTGCCGGGGACGTCCTCGGCGGTGAGCACGGCGTGCACGCCGGTGGTGGCGACGGCGCCGGTGAGGTCGATGCCGACGATCCTGGCCCGGGGGTGCGGGCTGCGCAGGGTCGCGCCCCACAGCATCCGGTCGGCCCACAGGTCGGAGGAGAACGCGAACTCGCCGGTGACCTTCAGCGTCCCGTCCGGCCGCAGCGGCGACGTGCCGATGCCGGCGCCGGCGCCCACGGTGGTCGTGCTCATCGGCGCTCCCTGAGGGTGCGGGCGGCCCGGGCCAGCGACGCCGCCACCATCGATTCGTCCATCGTGGACAGCGCGCCGTCCTGCACCACCGCGCGACCGCCGACCAGCAGCAGCCGCAGTGGTGCGGGCGGGCCGAAGACCAGTGCCGCGACGGGGTCGTCGATGCCGGCGTGGCCGAGCCCGTCGAGCCGCCACAGGGCGATGTCGGCGAGCTTGCCGGCCTCCAGGGAGCCGAGCTCGTCGTCGCGGCCGAGGCAGCGGGCACCGCCCATGGTGCCCAGCGCCAGGGACTCCCGGGCGGTGAGCGCCGCCGGCCCGCCGCGCAGCCGGGCCAGGTACAGGGCCTGGCGCAGTTCGGCGCCGAGCTGCCCGGCCTCCTGGGACGCGGCGCCGTCGACGCCGAGACCGACCGGGACGCGGGCGTCGAGCAGGTCGCGGACCCGTGCGATGCCGGCCCCGAGGCGGCCGTTGGAGCTCGGGCAGTGCGCGACGCCGGTGCCGGTCGCGCCGAGTTTCGCGACCGCGTCGGAGTCCAGGTGCACGGCGTGGGCGAGCCATACGTCGTCGCCGAGCCAGCCGAGCGACTCCGCGTACTCCACCGGGGTGCAGTTGTGGACCTTCTGGCAGTACACCTCCTCCTCGACGGTCTCGGCGAGGTGCGTGTGCAGCCGCACGCCCTCGGCGCGGGCCAGGTCCGCGGCCTCGCGCATCAGTCGCGGCGTGACGGAGAACGGGCTGCAGGGCGCCACCGCGATGCGCACCATCGCGCCCGGCGACGGGTCGTGGAAGCGGTCGATCGCGTCCTTCGTCGCGGCGAGGGCCGCGTCGGTGTCCTCGACCACGCTGTCCGGCGGCAGGCCACCGTCCTTCTCGGACAGATCCATCGACCCGCGGCACGGGTGGAAGCGCAGGCCGACCGCCGTGGCCGCGTCGATTTCCGCGGCGAGCAGGTCGCCGCCCTCGCGGGGAAACACGTAGTGGTGGTCGGTGCTGGTCGTGCAGCCGGACAGGGCGAGCTGGGCCAGGCCGGCGGCCGCTGCGGCGTGCACGATCCCCGCGTCGATGCGGGCCCAGACCGGGTACAGCTCGGTCAGCCAGCCGAACAGGATCTCCTGCTGGGCGTAGCCGCGGGTGGCGGACTGGTACAGGTGGTGGTGGGTGTTGACGAGCCCTGGGGTGGCGAGGCAGCCGGTGCCGTCGACCCGGGTCACTCCGCCTTTCCGGGGTCCGGCGTACGGGCCCGGGCCGACCGCGACGATCCGGTTGCCCTCCACGACGATGTGCCCGTCGGCGTGCTCGGTGCCGGCGGCGTCCACCGTGGACACCGCGCAGTGCTCGATGACGATCATGCGCCGGCCGCCAGTTTCACCGCGGCGACGATGTTCTCGTAGCCCGTGCAGCGGCACAGGTTGCCGGCGAGGGCCTCGCGGATGTCGGGGTCGCTGGGGGTCGGGTTGCGGGCCAGCAGGTCGTGGACCGCGACCACGAGGCCGGGGGTACAGAATCCACACTGGACTGCCCCGGCGGACAGGAACGCCTGCTGCACCGGGTCGAGACCGTCCGGTCCCGGGAGCCCTTCGACGGTGCGCACGTCGCGGTGCTCGGCCTGGCCGGCGGCGACGAGGCAGGCGCACACCGGGGTCCCGTCGAGGTAGACGGTGCAGGAGCCGCACTCGCCCTGTTCGCAGGCGTTCTTCGCGCCGGGCAGGCCGAGACGTTCGCGCAGGACGTACAGGAGGCTCTCCCCGGGCCAGACGTCGTCGGCCTGGCGGGCCTCCCCGTTGACGGTCAGGTTCACGCGCATCGGTGCTCCTCCCATGCCCAGCGCAGGGTCCGGCCGCCCAGCACGGCCAGGGCGTGCCGGCGGTACGCGGCGCTGCCGCGCACGTCGTCGATCGGCCGGGCGGCCGCGCCGACCAGCTCGCCGAACCGCTGCACGATGGTGTCCGGCAGCGTTTTTCCTTCCCAGGGCAGTTCGGCGGCCAGGGCCTCGGCTTCCGTGGCACGCAACGGCGTCGGGCCGGCGGAGCCGATCCCCGTGCCGATGGTGCGCCGTTGCGGGTCCAGCGCCAGGGCGAACGAGCACACGGCGATGACCATCGCGTTGCGGGTGCCGACCTTCGCGAACTGCTGCGGGCCGGTCGCGGCCGGCACGAGGAACGCGGCGATGAGCTCGTCGGGTGCCAGGACGCTGCGTTTGGGGCCCTGGAAGAAGTCGGCCACGGCGACGGTGCGCACGCCCCGCACGGACCCGATCTCGACCTCGGCGCCGGTGGCGAGCAGCGGCGGGTGGGCGTCGCCGGCGGGTGAGGCCGAGCCGAGGTTGCCGCCGACGGTGCCACGGTTGCGGATCTGCGGGGAGCCGACGGTCCTGGCCGCCATCGCCAGGCCGGGCAGGCGCCCGCCGAGCTCGTCGATGATCCGCCGGTACGTGACACCGGCCCCGATCCGCAGCCGGTCGCCGTCGGCGGCCCAGTCGGCGAGCGACGCGACGCGGGTCAGGTCCAGCAGCGCCGGTGGGCGGCGGCGGTCGAAGTTGAGCTCGACCATGACGTCGGTGCCACCGGCGATCGGCACGGCGTCGGGGTGTTCGGCCTTCGCGGCGAGGGCCTCGTCCCAGGTGGACGGTCTCAGAAACTCCACGCGACCTCCTCGGCGACATCGTCGTCGCGCCGGACGGACCCCTCGATCAGCCCGTAGGGCCGGTCGGCGGCGTAATACACCTCGTTGGGATTGTCGAGCCCGAACGGCGCCAGGTCCACGAGGAAATGGTGCCGGTTGGGCAGCGACAGTCGCACCTCGACGACCCCCGGGCAGGCGGCGAGGACCCGTTCGCCCATCGCGTACAGGGTCTGCTGCAGGGCCAGGCTGTGGGTGTCCGCGAACGCCTCGATCAGGGCGGCGCGCGCGGTCCCATAGGCGTCGCCGGCCGGCCCGGCGTGCCGCCAGGTGGCGTTCACGCTGGTGGCGAGGATCCGGTCACGGGTCTCCGGCAGGGTGGTGTACCGGTCCTGGACGAAGCCGTGGAACTCCGAGTCGGTCGTCTTGAGCAGCACCAGATCCCTGACGCCGGACACGACCTGGGTGCCGACGTCGTCGTGGTGGACGGTGGCGGTGCGGATCTCGCCGCCGTCGCGGCGGAAGGTGTGCCTGCCGTCGACCGGCTGCCACGGGTGCTGCTCGACGATGACCCGCGCGCCGTGGATGCCCGGCTGCGACTCGACGAAGTGCCGGGCCAGGCGGGTCGCGAACTCCTCGATGCCGTCGATCCCGTGCTCGCGGGCAAACGCATACACCGTGTTCTTCTGTGTGTCCGTCGGCAGGACCGCGGCGTTGTCGCCGGTGAGGTGGCTGGCGGCCAGGTCGCCGCGCAGCGAGACGCTGACGTTGAGGTCGGTGAGCTCGTCGCCGCCGGGCCCGCGGGTGACGCGCACGATGCGGGTCTCGGCCTTGCCGTACTGGTTGGGCCCGAGCGCGAAGGTCGGCACGTCTCAGCTCCCTCGGTAGGTCGAGTATCCGAACGGGCTCAGCAACAGCGGCACGTGGTGGTGCCGGTCATCGGCGACGGCGAAGACGATGGTGACCTCGGGGAAGAAGTCGGAGGCGAACTCCGTCTCAAGGACGAGGCGGTGGCGGCCGGCCTGCAACGGTGTTTCGAGCCGCCACCGGCCGTCCGCGTCGGTGACCCCGCTGTGCGTGCCCGACGGGGTCTCCAGGCGCACCGGGACACCGGCGACCGGCAGCCCCTTCGAGGTGTCCAGGACGTGGGTGGAGAAGCTCACGCCGCCACCTCCGCCGCGCTCCGGCGCGGGCGCGGGCTGTCTCCTGTGTCGCGGCGCTCCGGGCCGACTCCTGCGACGCGGCGCTCCGGGCCGCTCATGTGACGAGCCGCTCGAGGCGCAGCTCCACGATCTTGCGCAGTTCGCCACGCACGACGCGCCGCTCGGTCTCCTCGTCGTTGCCGAGCCGGCCCCGGGCGGAGGCGAGGATCTCGTCCGCCGACTTGCCGCTGGCGAAGACGAGGAACAGGTGGCCGAAGCGGTCCTCGTAGGCCCGGTTGGCCGCGACGAGCTCGGCGTCCGCACCCTGGACGCCGGACTGCTCGCGGCGCGACCAGGCGGCCTCGGCGCCGTCACCGGCGGGCCGCTCGCCGATGCGCGGATGCGCGGCCAGGACCTCGGCGAGGTCAGGCCAGGTCAGCTCGTCGAACGCGGCGACGCCGGCAACGATGAGGTCGGCGGACGTCGGATATGGGCGGTGGTCGGCCACCCTGGCGGCCCAGCCGGGCGACGCACAGCAGGCCAGCAGTGCCCGCTGCGCCGCGGCGGGCGGCAGACCGTTGAACCGGTCGAGCATGGCCCCCCTCTCACTATCCCCGGCACCCTACTCCGGGGATGTTTCATGTCTAGATCTTGTCGCTTTTCTTGTTTTTTATCCACGTTTTCTCCGGTACCTTCGAACGCTGCCGCCGCACCGGGTGCGTGGCAGACTCGAAGGATGCAGTTGCGGCCGGAGATCGAGCTCATCGAGGTGTCGGGCCGCTCCCTGCGCATCGTCGACGCGCACCTGATCACCGCCGGAGACCCGCCCCGCCCGATCGGCCACGACCTGCCCGACCGCGGCATCGAACTGACCGCCGGGCCCGACGGGTACACGGCCCGCTGGTCGCGAAACTCGGTCAGCCTGCCCGGCATCGCCCGCGCGTTCGTCGGTGGCGCCGCGGGCGGCGCGCTGTTCCGGCTGCTCGGCCTGCCCGGCGCGGTCCTCGGCGCGGTGATCGCGGTCGGCCTGGCCCGCACCGCCCGGGAGCGCCCGACGACCGTGCCCGACCCGACGGTCTCCGTCGTCGAGGAGGGCGCCGACCTGGTCCTGCGCTCCGCCGACCTGGCATCGCTGGTCTTCGCCGTGATGGAGCTGACCGGCGCCACCGGCCCGGTCACCGTGAGCCCCGCCGTGAAGACCGCGGAGCTGACCGAGGGAGGCTCGGAGACGGTCCGGCTCGACGACGTCGGCGGCCTCGACGAGGTGGTCGCCCAGTTCCGCGACGTGGCCGTCTCGTTCCGGCACCCGGAGGTCATGGCCCGTTGGGGCGCCACCCGCCCCCAGGGCATCCTGCTCTACGGCCCGCCCGGCACCGGCAAGACGATGCTGGCCCGCGCCCTCGCCAACGAGATCGGCGGCGAGCTGCGCGAGATCCGCACCCCGGAGATCCTCGACAAGTGGGTCGGCAACTCCGAGAAGAACATCCAGCGGATCTTCGCCGACGCCCGCCGCCTGCGCCACCCGACGGTCCTGCTCTTCGACGAGTTCGACTCGATCATCAGCTACACCGGCGGCGGGTTCGACGCCGCTGGCCAGATGATCAATGCGGTGGCGGGCATCTTCAAGCAGGAGATGAACACCCTCATCGAGCACAACCCCAACGTCATCGTCGTGGCCACCACCAACTTCCCCGACCGGGTCGACGCGTCCCTGGTGCGCTCCGGGCGCTTCGACCTGAAGCTCTCGGTCCCGCCGCCCGGCCCGCAGGCCCGCGCCGACATCCTCACGAAGCTGCTGCGGCGGCTCATCGCCCGGCACGAGGTCGGTGGGTTCCGGCTGTTCGCCGACGACCTGGACGTCGCCGCCCTCGCCGCGGCGTCGACGGGGATGACCGGCGCGGACTTCAAGGAGGCGCTGCGGCGGGCGCAGCTGGACAAGGCGATGCACGAGGCGCGGCACGGCTCGGCGGCGTCACCGATCACGCACGCCGACCTCCTCGCCGCGGTGCGCGCCGTCCGCACCTGACGGCATCGGGCCGGTGCGGGCCTGACGGCGCCGGGTCGGTGCAGGCCGGCTCAGGGGTTGCGGACGAACGGCGTCGTGGTGGCGAGTTGCTGGAAGCCGAGCCGGCGGAGGATCGGCCGGCTGTCCGCCGACGCGTCGACCTGCAGGAACCGGTAGCCGGCCGCGGCGGCGAGGGCGGCACGGTGCGCGACGAGAGCCCGGAAGACGCCACGGCCGCGCCAGTCCGTGACGGTGCCGCCGCCCCACAGGCTGGCGAAGCCGGTGCCGGCGTGGAACTCGATCCGGCCGGCGCAGATCGGGCGGTCGCCGGCCATGACGACGGCGGCGGCGATCGAGCCGGGACGCTCGGCGAGCCGGGCGGTGAGATCCTTGCCGATGCGGGAGTGGTCGCCGCCGAAGACCTCGTCGTGGACGGCGACCACGAGGTCGACACCGGCGGCGTCGGTGACCGGCTCGAGCCTCGTGCCGGCGGGGAGCCGCACGTCCAGCGGCAGCTCGGGCAGCCCGGCGAGGTCGGCGATCTCGGCGAAGAGCAGGCCCTCGACCGGGTCGGGCTCGAACCCGGCGGCGAGAAGCCGCTCGGGCAGGTCCGCGGGACGGTCGTGCGAGTAATGCTTCCACTCCCACGGCTGGCCGAGCCGGCTGAACCGCTGGATCTGCGCCGCGATGACGGCGTCGGCGTCGAGGCCGTCCAGGTCGCACCAGGAGATGCCGTGCCAGCCGTCGCTGGACGACACGACCCGCACGATCCCGGGCTCACGCTCCACGACGGAGCCGGAGTCGGCACCGACGCTGGGCTCCTGACGGATCTTCCGGTCGAACAGGGCGAGCACCTGCTGAGCATCCACGCGTCAAGACCACACTGTCGCGGATCTGGGTGCAAGCGGTTTGCGGGATCAGCCGGTGTAGCTGCCGACCAACTCGATCGTGCCCACGAGATGCTCGTTGAGGGCGGCGACATCCTCGGCGGGAATCCAGAGTTCCAAGATGTGCCCGCCTCCCGCGCGCCTGGTGGTGTACCGCCGAGCAAACGCCGTCTCGACCCTGAACCGCGTCACGTGACCGACCCCGGACGCGGGGATGTTCCACTCGCGGGCGATCTGCGTGGCGTAGGCCTCGTTGAGGACCGGGTAGAAGATCGGCTGGTCGGGCAGGCGCGGCGGCCATCGGCGCCACCCGGAGTCCGCGACCAGTCGCAGCTCCTGCGGCCCGACGGGGCGCCAGAGCGTGGTCGTGCCGTCGGCGTGCTCGACCCGCCCGGCCAGCAGGTTGGCGGCGAGCCTGACCGCGTCGGGGTCCACGCCCGGCGCGGCGAGGTCCTCGACGAGGACGGCCAGCACACTGCCGTCGTCGCGCCGGCGCGGCGCGGCGGCGTCGTCAGGGTCCGAACGCTCGAGGCCGGCGGCGAGCCGGCCCGATGCGCCGGCGGCGTCAGGGTCCGAACGCTCGAGGTCAGCGGCGAGCCGGCCCGATGCGGCGGCGGCGTCAGGATCCGAACGCTCGAGGTCAGCGGCGAGCCAGCGCAATGCGTCCGCGTCGTCGGGGTCCGAATGTTCGATGACGTGCGCGAGGGCCGGCCCGTCGAGCCGGAACGAGGCGCTCCCCGAGATGTGCCCGCAGGCCGCCGCGAGGGCCGGCGGCCAGCCGGCATCGGCCCGGACGAACTCGCCGCCGACCGGGCCGATGCCGTATGCCTTCACCACGTCGTGCAGTGTCGCATCACGCGTGCCGGCCGCGAGGCCGGGTCAGGACCGGCACGAGGCTGAGCGCCAGGCCGGCGAGCGCGATCCCGGTGACGAGGTTGACGCCGGGGTGGAACTGGGTGAAGTCGCCGGATCCCGAGCCGCCGGTGGCGACGAGGGCGGTGACCACCGCGAGGATGAGCGCCGCCCCGACCTGGCCGGAACTCTGCACCAGACCGGAGGCGAGGCCCTGCTCCGAGTCGGCGACACCGTCCGTGGCCTGGGCCATGATGGTGCTGAACCCGAACGCGAACCCGCCGCCCAGCAGCAGCATCGTCGGCAGGATGGCGACCAGGTAGTGCGGTGCGCTGCCGGCGGTGAGCAGGAACCAGCCGTAGCCGAGGCTCATCGACAGCATCGAGGCGACGATGAGGCGCGGCGTGCCGTAGCGGTTGCTGAGCCGGCCGACGAACGGCGAGCCGAACGCGACGAGCAGGCCGGCCGGCAGCAGCGCGAGCGCCATCTTCAGCGGCGACCAGTGCAGCACGTCCTGCAGGTACAGCGTCATCATGAACTGGAAGCTCAGGTATGAGCCGAACAACGCCACCATGCTGAGGTTGGCCCGCACGATCGAGCCGACCCGCAGGATGCCGAGGCGGATCAACGGGTGCGCGACCCGCTGCTCGATGATGACGAAGCCGACGAGCAGCACCGCGGCGACGAGGGCCGAGGCGAGCGTCACCGGGTCGAGCCAGCCGCGGTCCGGCGCGGAGACGACGGTGTAGACCGCCAGGAGCATGCCGCCGACCAGCGTGGCCGCGCCGGCAAGGTCGTGCCCGCCGTCCGCGGCCGGCTCATCCTTGGGGATGAGGGCGACGCCGGCGACCAGGGCCGCGATGGCGAGCGGCACCGGGATGAGGAACGTCCACCGCCAGCCGACGCTGGTCAGCAGGCCGCCGAGGATCAGCCCGGAGCTGTACCCACTGGCCCCGAAGACGGAGAACACCGACAGTGCCCGGTTCCGGGCGGGTCCCTCGCGGAACGTGGTGGTGAGGATCGACAGGGCGGTCGGCGCGGTGAACGCGGCGGCGAGGCCCTTCACGAAGCGGGTGACGATGAGCAGCGTGCCGTCGTCGACGAGGCCGCCGATCAGGGACGCGACGGCGAAGACGCCGAGCGCGGCGAGGAAGACGCGGCGCCGGCCGAGGAGGTCGGCGGTGCGCCCGCCGAGCAGGAGCAGGCCGCCGTAGCCGAGGACGTAACCGTTGACGATCCACTGCAGCGAGGTGGTCGACAGGCCGAGTTCGGCGCCGATGGACGGCAGCGCGACGCCCACCATCGACACGTCGAGGCCGTCGAGGAACAGCACGGCGCAGAGCACCGCGAGGACTCCCCATAGTCGCGGGGTCATCGTCGCGTGGGTCTCCGGCGTGGTGGTGATGGTGCTTGAGGCCGGGAGGGTCGTAGTCACGGGACGGAACACTAGATGCGTGTGCATCCAATGTCCATGCACAAAATGCGGGCGCAAATAATGTAGGTGCATTCGGCCGGGGTGCGGGGGTAGGATGCGCGGCATGACGTCGGAGGCCGCGCTGGTCGAGCACTGGCGCTCGCTGCTGACCAGCTACAACGAGGTGGCATGCCATCTGGAGCGCGCGCTGTCCGAGGCACACGGCCTGAGCATGAGCGAGTTCGAGATCCTCGACCGACTGGTCACGCAGCAGTGTGAGAAGCGCCGCATGCAGGATCTCGCCGCGGACATGTACCTCAGCCAGAGCGCGCTGTCGCGGGCGGTCGCCCGGCTGGAGAAGAGCGGCCTGGTGTCACGGGCCCTGTGCGAGGCCGACCGGCGCGGGGTGTTCGTGACCCTCACCGCCGAAGGCCTGCACCGTCACACCGCCGCCCGGACGACCCACCTGTCGGTCCTCGCAAGCCACTTGCAGGCTCAGGACACCCGGCGGTAGTAGGAGTCGACCGCCGGCTGGCCGGTGTAGTTGGCACCCGCCTTGTCGTCCGCGCCCAGATACTCGTAGGGCAGCGTGACCTCACCGCGGTCGTCCCGGCCGATCCGGCGGCGCCGGCCGTCGTAGTTGAAGCCCGCGTCCCGCAGGTGCGCGGCGAGGCGCCGACCGGCGGGCCTGCCGTCCTCGAGCCGGACGCTGTCGAGGTCGATGTCGGCGACCAGCCGTCCGCCACCGGTCAGCCAGCCCGCCGCCTTGACGAGGAGGCCGAGCTTGTCGCCGACGTAGTGCAGGCCGTGCACGATGGTGATGAGGTCATACCGCCGCTCCGGCACCCAGTCGGCGACCGACGCGGTGGTCAACCGCAGCCACGGCACGTCCGGCGCCGGGTCGAACGCGTCGACGAGGTCCACCCCGTGGACGAAGACCCGGTCGCCGACCCCGGCGGCGTGCAGCCTCTCGGCCGCCTCGACCAGGGCCCGACCGGTGCCACAGCACAGGTCGAGCCACGCGACGGTGTCGGGGGCGCCGGTCACGGAGACCAGCGGCAGGAGCGCCTCGACCGGGTTGAAGCCGAGCTCACGGTCGTAGCTGTTGACCCCGGCGAGGGCACGCTCGCGGTTCATCGCGGAGTTGGCCACCACTGCCGAGCCGGCGAGCGTGTCGTCATCGAGCAGGGTCACCGGACCATGATCGCAACCAGGACACGGGAAGCCAACACCCGGCTGCCCTTCCGGGACCCTCGCCCCCGCTTGACTCTCATACTCCGGGATGACGGTCCGGCGTACCGGCCGGAACCCCGTTGCAGAGATCGACCCCGCCCTGGCTGCGCCCGGTCCCCGCACCCCGGATGGCAGTCCCGCCAAATGGGACGGCGACCGGCCGGCACCGGTGCGCAGTGACGGCCGGCGATCGATGCGGGGGCCGTGACCGCCGTCCGCGCCGGGCGGGGACGGTCCCGGTGGCGATCCGCCCGGAGGCCGTCTGCGATCGCCGCGCGGTCGCCGCCACCATCCCGGTTCGGGTTCGCCAGCGGTCACCGCCGCCCCGGTTCGGGTTCGCCAGCGGTCACCGCCGCCCCGGTTCGGGTTCAACCGCCGCCGCCCCGGTTCGGGTTCAACCGCCGCCGCCCCGGTTCGGGTTCAACCGCCGCCACCGCCCCCGATTCGGGTTGGTCAGCGGTCGCCGCCGTGGTCGTCGCCCACGTCGTGGCCCGGCCCGTCGTCCGAGCCGTGGCCGCCGCTGCCGTGGTCGTCACCGACGTCGTGGCCCGGGCCGTCATCCCCGCCGCCATGGCCACTGGATCCGGACCCGCTGTTGCCGGAGCCGCTGTTGCCGGAGCCGCTGTTGCCGGAGCCGCTGTTGCCGGAGCCCGTGGTGCGGTTGCCGCCGTGGTCGTCGGCGGACGGAGACGCCGATGCCGACGGGGTCGCGGTCGCGTCGTCGCTGGACGCCGACGGCGATGCCGAGGGATGCACGCCGTGGTCGTCCGCCGACGCCGACGCCGACGGGCTGTCCGACGTGGACACGCGGGCCGGCCGGTCGTCGCCCGACGGGCCTGACGCCGCGAGCGCCGTGCCGCCGATGGCCAGTGCCGCCGTCACGGTTGCGGTGATGATGATGAGCTTGCGCATTGCCGTACACCTCCGTGGTTGTTCTGCTCTTGCAGGAACCACGTTCCAGCGCCCGGCGATATCGGGGTGCTGTGGCAACCCTAAGGTTCGGTTAACGCGCTCAACGTGACCGTGACCCGCGCACCACCGAGCGGTGCCCGGTCCACGGTCAGCGTGCCGCCGGCGGCCTCGGCGGTGCGCCGCGCGATGTCCAGGCCCAGCCCGGTGGAGCCGGCACCGCTGACCCCGCGCGCGCCGGCGGCCGGGTCGAACCCGGGGCCGGCGTCCTGCACGGTGAGGACCCGGCGCGGGTCGAGGGTCACCGCGACGGCGACGCCCTCCTCGGTGTGGGCGAAGACGTTGCCCAGCAACGCGTCCACGCACGCGGCCAGGTCGGCGGCGGAGACCGCGACGGGCAGCGGGCCGGCCGGGAGGTCGGTCTCGACCGGCCGCTGCTGGTCCTC
Organism: Dactylosporangium siamense; assembly: GCF_016862795.1. Lineage (GTDB taxonomy): Bacteria > Actinomycetota > Actinomycetes > Mycobacteriales > Micromonosporaceae > Dactylosporangium > Dactylosporangium siamense. The sequence goes on from NZ_BONQ01000122.1 coordinate 27,419, forward strand.
GGCGAGCACGGTCCAGAACCGGATCCGCTCGGCGACGACGGCGGTCGCGTCGCAGGACGGCAGGTCACGCTCGCGGCGGGTGTCCTCGATGACGGTGGTGACGGCGCTGTCGAGGGCGGCGACATGGGCAAGGATGCGGGCCGCCTCGGCCTGGTCGCGCAGTCCTTCGGCGTCCAGCCGGAGTGCGGTCATCGGGGTCCTCATCCGGTGCGACAGGTCCGCGACGCGTTCGCGTTCGTGCCGCAGGAGGTCGCGGATCCGGGCGGCGAGCTGGTTGAGGGCCGCGGCGACCGCCCGCACCTCCGGTGGTCCGACCGCGGCCGGCGCCCGGCGGTCCAGGTCTCCGCCGGCGAGTGCGTCGGAAACCGTTGCCAGGGTCCGGATCGGGCGCACCACCATGACAGCGAGCCGGTCCGCGACGGCGACCCCGACGGCGAGCAGGCCGACGCCGAGCAGCGCGAGGACCAGCCACGCGCGGGCCACCCCCTTGCGCAGCTCCGCCAGTGGCACGAAGACCCGGATGACGGCGGTGCCCTCCGGCAGGCCCTGCACGACGACGAGGACCTCCCGGCCGTCGGCGTGCTCGACGGACAGCGTCGTGGTCCGAGCGGCGAGGGACACCGCCGGGGTACGGCCGACCGCCGGCCCGACGACGGTGCCGTCCGGCAGGTACACGGTGACGGGCCGCCGGGCGTCCACATTGACCTGTTCGACGGCGAGGCGCAGCGACTGCGGGTCGGCGGTGGCGACGAGGACGCCCAGGGACTGCGCCTGGGTCGTGGCCGCCGACACGGCCCGGTCCGCGGCGACACCGCGCAGCAGCAGCGCGAGCGGGACCAGGAACGCGAGCAGCACCAGCGACATCGCGGCTGCCACGAGCAGCGCCAGGCGCCACCTCACGGCTGCAGCCCGTACTTGACGCCGACCCTGCGCACCGTGTGCAGCCGGCGTGGTTCCTGGGCGGTCTCCCCCAGCTTGCGGCGCAGCCACGACAGGTGCACGTCGACGGTCTTGTCCGCCGTGGTGTACGGCAGCTGCCACACCTCGGTCAGCAGTTCCCGCTTGCCCACCACCTCGCCGGCCCGCGACACCAGGTGGTAGAGCAGGTCGAACTCGCGCGGGGTCAGGTCCAGCGGCACGCCGTCCAGCGTCGCGGTCCGGGCCCGCGGGTCGATGCGGACACCGTCGACGTCGAGCGCCGGGTCCCGTTCGGGTCCTGACGATCCACCGTCGGCGCGGCGCAGCACGGCCCGGATCCGGGCGTCGATCTGTTCGGCACCGTACGGCTTGACCACGTAGTCGTCGGCACCGGCGTCCAGCGCGCGGACCATCTCCCCCTCGGTGCGCCTCGCGGTGACCACGATGATCGGCACCCGGCTGACCGCGCGCAGCATCCGCAGCACCTCCCGGCCGTCGAGGTCCGGCAGGCCGAGGTCGAGCAGGACCACGTCGGGCGCCTCGGCGACGGCGAGCTTGAGCCCGTCCATCGCGGTCGCGGCGGGCACCACGACGTGGCCGCGCCCGGTCAGCGCCCGCACGATGCCGGTGCGGATCGTCCCGTCGTCCTCCACGATCAACACCTTCGCCATAGGCCGAGGTTAACCATCTCTTAGCCATCGGCGGTGGATAGTGGTCAGCATGGCGACGATACGACGGTGGGTCCTCGCGGGCGCCGCGTGGCTGCTGACCGTCGCGGTGGCCACGGCGGTGGCGACCTGGGCGGTCGGCTCGATGCGGCAGGGCATCTTCGGCACCTCGGACGCGCCGTACAGCGAGGCCGACGTCGAGGCGCGGCTGGCCGCGTCGTCCTCAGGTCCCACGCCGCCCCCGCCCACGCCGCCAACCGCCTCGGCGTCCACGGCGGCGCCGGTCCCGACCGGGGTCGTGCGGGCCCTGACGACCCCGGGAGGGACGATCGTGGCGGCGTGCGAGGCGGGGCTGGTGACCTTGCGTTCGTGGGCGCCCAATGCCGGGTTCGAGGCCGAGCGGGTGCAGCGGGGGCCGGCGGCGGTCGCCTCGTTGCGGTTCAAGGCCCGCAGTGGCGGTGGCGACGTCCGCGCCCAGGTCACCTGCGTCGACGGCGAGCCCCGCCTGACGACCGACGGCAACGACGATTAGGTTCGGGTTCGAACCGATCCGCCCGGATCTCCCGCCTACACACCAACGACGTCCTGCACGACCTGTCCGGCCCCGACACCCACCTACCTACTGCTCGGCAGCCACCAACTCCGCAGCCCTGGCTTCCACGCCGGCTTCACGTTCTCCGAGCCAGCAAATAACCCTGCGGGGTGGATTCCTGTCCCCCTGCAGGCCGACCGCCCCAGAACACCGTCGCGAAGCCGGACTCCGTGACCCGCTGCTCCATCTCCTCCGGCGACAGCCAGTACGCATCGAACTCGACTCCGAGGCCGGTGCTGCGACCGGCGCGCCGGACCTTGCCGTCACCGGCCTTGAACGCGGTCACCAGGTAACCCCCGGGCTTGACCACCCGGGCGAGCTCGCTGAAGGCGACCGCCCTGTCCTGAGGTGCGAGGAAGATCAGCGAATACCAACAGGCCACCCCTGCCAACGAGGCATCCTCGAACGGCAGATCCCGCAAGTCGGCGACGTCGAAGGCGAAGTCCGGATACTCACGCCGCGCCACGCGGACCATCTCGGGCGAGAGGTCTACTCCGTGGGGAGACAGACCCTTGGCCGCCAGATAGGGCGCGAGCAACCCTGTCCCGCAACCGACGGCCCCCACGCTGCTGCCCAGATACGCGGCAAGGGTCAACTCGCAGAACAGGCTCAGCACCGCCCGATCGACGGGCATGCTCTGCAGGGCTCCGGCCAGCCGGTCGGCATAGAACTCCGCCAGCACATCGTGCGCCGCCCTCAACTCGTCAGTTTTGGCATCCACCGGCGAACCATATTACGCCGGTGCCCGCACACGAGTACTCCACCAGTGATACGGACCCGGCATCGCCCACGGCGGCGTCCTGCGCGGCTGGGCACCGTCGGGATTCGCCCGGGACATCAGGTCCCGCGTCACGGCCGGAACGCCTCGGCGAGGACGCGGGCCGGCGGGGTGAGCGAGCCGTGCACGAGCTCCACCCGGTGGACGAGCCGCGGCAGCGTGACCGCGACGCCCACGACGCCCGGGTGCGTCACCGGGCCGGGCAGCAGCGCCAGGCCGGCGCCGGCCGCGACGAGGGCGAGCAGGCCGGCGGTGTCCGTGCCGGGGTAGCAGAAGCCGTCGCGGAAGCCGCCGCTGTGCGCGAGGGCCCGGAGCTGCGGCAATGGCGTGGCCACGTCGGGCGCGTCGATCCAGGTCGCGTCGGCCAGGTCCGCGAGCCCGAGTGAGCGGCGACCGGCGAACGGGTGGCCGGCGGGGAACGCGACGACAGCGGTGTTCTCCACCAGCACCGACGTCGCCAGCTGCCCCGCATCGGGCAGTGGCAACGGGTCACTGGGCGCGGTCACGCCGTCGACCAGCCCGACGTCGAGGGTGCCGGTGGCGACGCCCGCGGCCACCGCGTCGCGACCGGTGAGCAGCAGCGTGAACCGCACGCGGGGCATCGCCCGCTGGACGGAGGCGAGCACCGCGGCGACCCGGGTGCTGCCGGCGAACGGGGTGGCGCCGAGCACGACCGTTGCGGCGGGCTCCCCCGACAGTCGGACCACGTCGGCCCGGGCGGCGCTCAACCGCAGCAGGATCGGGCCGGCGTGCTCCAGCAGCCGCGCGCCCGCATCCGTCAACGCGACCGGCCGGCGGTGCAACAGCGTGGCACCCAGGTCGGACTCCAGCGCGGCGATCTGTTGCGACACCGCGGACTGCGTGTAACCCAGCTCCTGCGCGGCGGCGGAGAACGACCTCGTGCCGGCGACGGTGACGAAGGTACGCAGCAGGTGCGGGTCCACGACATCAGTATTGCTTATCTCGGTACGCAAATGTGTTGTTGGACTGATGGACCCCACGGCGGGACAGTGAAGGCATGACAGCGACCCGCACGGCCCGCGTCGCCCTCGTCGGCGACCGCTCCCCTCATGTCCGTTCCCACACCCGGATCCCGGGGCTGTTCGAGGTGCTCCGCGCGCAGCACGGCATCGGCATCGACGCGTACTGGGTGCCGACGCCCGACGCGGCGGCGACCGACCTGGCCGGGTTCGACGGCATCTGGCTGCTGCCCGGCAGCCCGTACCTCAGCGAGGAGGGCGCCCTGCACGCCGTGCGGATCGCCCGCGAGCGCGGCATCGCGTTCCTCGGCACGTGCGGCGGGTTCCAGCATCTGCTGCTGGAGTTCGCCCGCAACGTCTGCGGCATCGCCGACGCCAGCCACGGCGAGTCCGACCCCGACGCCGACCGGCAGGTCATCGTGCCCCTCGCGTGTTCGCTCGTCGGCCACGAGGGAGCGGTCAACCTGACTCCCGGCTCGCTGGCCGAGCGGGTGTTCGGCGTCGAACGGTCCGTGGAGCGGTACCACTGTGCGTACGGACTGGACCGCGACTACCTGCCGGAGCTGACCCGGCACGGGTTGCAGTTCACCGGCTTCGACGACGACGGCGAGATGCGGGTCGCCGAACTGGACGGGCATCCGTTCCTGCTGGGCACGCTGTTCCAGCCGGAGCTGGCCGGCGACGGGACCCGGTGCCACGTCGTCATCCGCGCCTTCGCCGAGGCCGCCGTGGCGGTCGCCGGGCGGCAGGCCGCCGTGGCGGTCGGGTAAGGACTCCGACCAGCCCTGCAATCACACGATCAAGGTCTGTCAGCGGCCGGGTGGGACGGACCACAACCCAGCAGGGAAGGTCGGAGTCCTGCCCGGCCACCACTGGGAGACCGCCGGCGGTCACAGCAGTTCGGCACCGGGCAGCAGCAACGGTGCCCAGGCCGGTGCGCCCAGCCGGCCGTGCTTCGGATCGACGCCGATGACCCGGGCGCCGCTCACCCTGGTCGTCGTGTGTCGTGCCACCCAGTCCACAGTGGACCGTTGCCGGACCCGCTCCGGGCAGCGCCACACCCGGCGCTGATGGTCCACGATGGACGAATGGCCGTGGACCTGCGAGAACGGCATCGGCTCGTGCTCCTCCAGCCACGACGCGGCGACGTGCTCCGCCCACAATGGGCCCCGGTCCGCCCACAGCAGCGGCTCCGGCCTGGTGTTGAGCAGGTCGGCGGCGGTCGCGGCGGTCACCGGTCCGCCGAGCTCCCGCCACGCCGCGACGGTGAGCCCGGCGTGCGTCACGAGCAGCTCCTCCCCCGCGGCGGTGCGCACCGCGGCCGCGACCCGCATCCGGTCCCGCAGCCACCAGGCGCGCAGCCGCTGGGCGTCGGCGTCGTCGAGCCGCTCGGGCCAGAAGGTCATCCCGCCGATGTACTGCGCCTCGTGGTTGCCCGCGAGCTGAATCCAACGGCCGGGCGCCGTGTCGATCCTGGGTTGGACGAGGTCGAGCACGCCGGTGCTGTCCGGCCCGCGGTCCACGAGGTCGCCGACCTGGATGACGACGGTGTCGCCGGCCTCGCCGGCCGCACGGGCCCCGCCGCCCTCGCCGCCCTCGGCACGCTCGGCGTCGAGGCTTTCCAGGGCGGTGGCGAGTTGCAGCGCACAGCCGCCCACGTCACCGATGATCGCGATCGTCGCCATGCCGACCTCCCGTGCGCCCGACAGTAGCTCGCCGCGGCCGGCGCGAACGGCGACGCGGGCTTCGACGCGGGTTCAGCGCAGGTCGGCGACCACGGCGAAGTGGTCTGACGGCCAGACGCCCCGGTGCGGGCCGGTGCCGGCCAGGTGGACCCGGTCGACGCAGCCGCGCCCGGGACCCCGCAACTCGACCATGATGTAGTCGATCCGGGCGTTCGGCGCTCCGTGGCCGGCGACGTGCGGATTGCGGCGGTCCCAGGTCCAACCGGGTTCGGTGCCGTCGTGGTACCGCCATGCGTCCACCAGCACGAGACCGGGCACGACCGGCGCGGTCAGGTGCCCGCCGGCGCGGCGTACCTCGTCGGAGTCGGGTTCGGCGTTGAAGTCGCCGGTGAGGACCGGCGGGTGGTCGCCGGCACTGTGCGCGGCGACGAACGGCAGCAGCCGCTCGACCTGCGCACAGCGGCCCGCCGAACCGGCCGGGCTGGAGTCCAGGTGGGTGGTGAACACGGGGATCGGGCCGTCGGGCGCGTCGACGCGGGCGTGCAGCACGGTGCGGCCCTCGCCGCCCAGGTCCCCGATCGCGGTGGCGCCGATCGGCCACCGGCTCAGGATCGCGTTGCCGACGTCGACGCCCGTGTCGCCGATCCGCGAGTGCCAGCGGCCAGGCATCGGCGACGGGCTGTACGTCCAGTGCATGCCGAGCTCGCGGCCCAACAGTTCAGCCTGGTGCTCACCGTCGCGAACCGCCCAGACCTCCTGCAGGCCGCACACGTCCGGGCGCTCGGCCCGCAGCGTCGCGAGGATCGCCTCGTGCCGGGCACGCCAGTCACCGAAGCGCCACCACACGTTCCAGGACATGATCCGCACCGGCACGATCGTAGATCAGGCGGCCTGCGGCACCGCTCCGGAAAACACCCGCACGGCCCGCCGGCACCATCGCCCGTGGCAGCAGCCCGGCCGGCCTTGCCTCCTGGGTGCGTGGCTCGAGGCTGTCAGCGGAGAGGGCCGAGAAGGGGCAGCAGCCCGGCCGGCCTTGCCTCCTGGGTGCGTGGCTCGAGGCTGTCAGCGGAGAGGGCCGAGAAGGGGCGGCAGCCCAGCCGGCCTTGCCTCCTGGGTGCGTGGCTCGGGAATGTCAGCGGAGAGGGGCGAGGACGGGCAGCAACGCGGCGGGGGCCTCGACGTGGGCGTTGTGGCCGAGGCCAGGGAGGTCGACGGCGTCCGGGACCAGCGCCGTGAGCTGGTCCCGGCTGACCATGGGATCGTGCTCGCCACGGGCGAGGACGACCTGGACGGGCGCGGCGGCCAGCAGTGGGGCGACGGCGGGGTCGCCGACCGCGAACGTCCTCGGGTCGTGGGTGGTCCGCCAGCCGTCGCCGTCCCGGGTGAGCGCCGCGGCGGGCACGTCATCCTGCAGGCCGACGAGGCCGGCGACCCGCTGGAAGCGGGTTGCGGCGTCCTCCCGGGTCGGGTGGATGATCGGCGGCTTCCTGGCCAGAGCGGCGGCACGGTCGAGTTCCCCGCCGGTCCAGGCGACCTTGATCCCGAGGCCGACGACGGCGCGGACCCCGGGCACGCGGGCGAGGTGCAGCCCGATCACCCCGCCGAACGAGTGCCCGACCACGACGGTGCCGCGCGGGTCGACCAGCCCGGCGACGGCGTCGGCCACGGTGCCGAACGTGTATCCGTCCAGCCACGCCGAACCTCCGTGCCCCGGCAGGTCGGGTGCCACCCACGCCCGGTCGAGCAGCGCGGTCAGGCCGTCCCACACGTCCGCCGTCGCGCCGAGGCCGTGCAGCAGCAGGACCGTCGGCGCGCCGGAGCCGCCGCGGAGCACTCGAAGACCGGTCACCCCGACAGCATCCCGCACGCGGGCCCGGCCGTGGGTCACCTGGCACCCGCTCGCAGCGTGAACGGGTGCCGAGGTCCGAGTGCGTGGGCCAGGACGGTGCCGGCCCGGGCGGCGTACGCGCGGCTCCGCGCCCCCTGCGCCCGGCTCAACCCGGCGTGCTCCCGCCGCCGCACCAGCTGCAACCGCCGCCGCACCAAGATGCAACCGCCGCCGCGCGGCGAAGGTCCGCCCAAACGCAAGGCAGGCCCGCCCAAGCGCAAGGCAGGCCCGCCCGGCCGCAGAGCTACGCGTCGAGGAACGGCTCGGAGTGGTTGAAGCTGGTGCCGGGGGCGGCGGTGACGGCGATCAGGCCGGCGGTCGCCGCCAGGGTCCAGACGATGCGCTTGAGTGCGTGCCGCAAGGGCGACACGCACCCGGGCAGGCCGACATTCAGGGCGGCCCTACCCGGCACAGGCGAGCAGGCGCGCGGTGACGCTGCCCGGCCAGGTGGCGGTGAGCGTGGGCGCGCCGTCCGGAACCGCCGGGTCATCCGTCAGGACCCGGATGACGGTCAGGTTGAGGGAGTCCGTTGCGATGAGCGTCGGGTCGGTGTCCGCCACCCGAAGGACCCCGGTGACGGCGGGGACCGCGGCGCCGGCGCGGCCGCTGCCGGTGGCCTGCAGCTCGTTGGCGCGGGCCTGCCGGACGCCGTCGACCTCGAACTCCTCGACGGCCTGACCGGCCCCGGTGAGGATGATGGTGGCCAGGGCGGCGGCGTAGACGGGGTCGCCGGCGGCGTCGTACACCCAGCGGGTGCCGAGGACCGAGTGCTCGGTGGTGCCGATGAGCCAGCGCTCGGCACCGGCCAGCGGGGCGTCGCGGTAGGTGAGCGGGACCTGCAGCACCGGCCCGTCGCCGGCCCGGACCAGCATCGTCTCGACGCCGACCGCGCCGGCGGGATCGTCCAGACGGAACGCACCGACCTTCGCCAGGTCGGGTTCGGCGGGGCCGGTGTACCAGCTCCGGGTGGGCAGCCACGCGTTCAGCAGTTCGAGTTTGGACGGCGTCAGGTCCGCCCGGTGCAACAGCGCCATGATCGCATGGTAGCGATCACGAGAGGGTGAACAGCAGCTCGGCGATGCCGTCGTCGCCGGTGACGGGTGGGCCGGCCGGGTGGAAGCCGCACTTGCGCAGGACCCGGATCGAGCCGGCGTTGGCGACGGCCACGTATGCGTGCACCGGGCGGTCCGGCAGCACCTCCAGCAGTCGCCCGAGCGCGGCGGTGGCGACGCCGCGGCCCCAGTGCTCCCGGCCGATCCAGTAGCCGACCAGTCGCTGTCCCGACTGCTCCCAGCTCACGACGTTGCCGGCCACCTCGCCGCCGGCGAGGACGGTGCGCAGGACGTTGGACGGATCGGCGCGGATCCGGGTCCAGTGGGCGACGAACGCGGCGTGGTCCCGTGGGGTCATCGCCGCCATCTCGGCCGCCGATGGGTCCTGCTGGTGGACGAAGAACGTCTCCACGTCATCGTCCCGCACGGACCTGAGCTCGATGTCGTCCATGTCAGGCCATGGTAGTCGGGGACGGTGTGGGCGGGCCGCAGTCGTCGATGATGTCCAGGGCGTGGTCGGCCTGCAGATAGGCGTTGGGATCCTCGGTGTCGCTGGGGTTCGGGGTGGGTGCGGTGGCGGGCCGGGTCGGGGCCAGCAGACCCTTGCGGGCCGCGGCGCAGTCGACCCAGGCCCGGTAGCCGTCGGTGTCACCGATCCACATGCCCTTGTCGCCGGCGCGCAGGCGGCCGGTCGCCGGGAAGTCCCAGCGGATCTGGTCGTGCGCGACCGCCAGGGGGTTCCGGGTGTCGCCGGTGAAGGCGTAGACCCAGGCGAAGTTCGTGGTGACCTGCAGGGTCTGGATCCCGTCGACGACGGCGGACGCGAAGGTGACCCGCCCGCTGACCCGGACCTCCTCGTCGGGGTCGAGGTGAACGGCGGGGTCGATCCAGGTCGCGAGGGAGCTGAAGCTGGCGCCGTCGAACCAGGTCTTGACGTCCTTCGCCGAGTTGGGGGCGAGCAACGCCAGGAACGTCGACGGGTCGTGGCCGACGAGCATCTTCTGGTCCAACCGGCCGGCGACGAGGGCCTTGCGGACCTGCTGCAGGGCGGCGTCGACCTGGGCGGCGGTGAACCCGGTGACGGCGGTCGCCGGCGGCAGGGTGATCCCGGCCTCGCCCTTCGGGTAGGTCGCGGCCGGGGTGCCTTCGAAGGCGTCGGTGGGCGCCGCGCTCGCCGAAGTGGTCGCCGAGACCCCGGACGGCACCGCCTGCGTCGGATAGGCGGAGGAGGAGCCAGCGGAAGAGGCACCCGGAAGGTACGCCTGCACCGTGGCCGCCAGCAGGAACACGGCGATCACAATGCCGGCGACCCACGCGACGGCCCGCGGCCGCCGGAGGCGCAACCCCGGGCGGGGCCGCCGGAAGCGGAACAGCAGGCGGAGCCGCCGGTGGCGATCGGCCCGTTTCGCCCGTCGTTCGGCCTGCTTGGCCCATTCTTCCAGCCCGTCGAAGGGGTCGCTCATCATGTGCTCCGGACAGAGGGTCGGCGGCACAGTATGCACGAGTCGATCTCCTCCGGACGCCCCGTCAGGCGGCGAGCGCGAGCAGCCCCAGATCGTGCCCGGGCGGCGCGATGACGGCGATCCCGGCCGGCGGGTCCACCGAGGAGGGCACGGAGATGCTCGGCAGCCCGAACGCACTGGCGGGCACCGCGCACCGCAGCGTGTCGCGGCGCCACGTGTCGCGGGCCACGGGGCTCAGCTCGCGCGGGTGGCCCGGCCCGCCGGCGGGCAGGACCAGCCAGGCGTCGCGGTCGGCGAGGAGGTCCAGCAGCGCGGCCCGCTGCTCCGCCAGGTAGGCCCGGGCCGCGCTCTCCTCGGCGGCGGTGATGCTCGCGCCGAAGCGGAACCGGTCCTCGATGTCGACGGCGAGGGCGCGCGGGTGGGCGGCGATCCACTCGCCGTGGGCCCGCCACGCCTCGGCCGCCTGCACCTGCCGGAACGCCAGCAGCAACGGATCCGGGTCGTCCCAGGTGGACAGTGTGACGGGAGCGACCGGCAGCCCGAACTGGGCGGCCGCCGGCGCGGCGGCGTCGACGGCCAGCAGCCGGGACGGCGGCGAGGCTGGGCCGTCGGGCAGCAGCACGGAGCCGACGAGGGCCAGGGTCGCGGCGGAGGCGGTGATCCAGCCGACGGTGTCGAACGACGGTGCGAGCGGCAGGACGCCGTCGGTCGGCACCGCGCCGTGGGTGGGGCGCAGGCCGTAGAGGCCGCAGCAGGCGGCGGGGACCCGGATCGAGCCGCCGGTGTCGGTGCCGAGGCCGATGTCGGCGTGGCCGGTCGCGACCGCCGAGGCCGGGCCGCTGGAGGAGCCGCCGGTGACCAGGTCCGGTGCCGCCGGGTTGGGCGGGGCACCATAGTGGACGTTCGTGCCCGACAGGGAGTAGGCGAGCTCGTCGGTGTGGACGATGCCCTGGATGGTGGCGCCCGCGGCGCGCAGCCGGGCGACGGCGGGGGCGTCGGCCGCGGCGGGCAGGGCGGACGCGAGCCAGGTGGGGTTGCCGCCGCCGACGGCGAAGCCGGTGACCTGGAAGAGGTCCTTGACCGCGACCCGCAGGCCGTCGAGGGGTCCGTGCCCGGTGGCCGGGGCCAGGGGCATCCCCTTCACCCGCCAGACAGAGGGGTCAGCGCTCATCGAAGCAACACCCACCTAAACCAAAAACATGAGCCTAGCGCCCGCGGGGGAAAGACACAGCGGTTCACCAGTCCGGCGTCCCGAGCCAGGTGGCTTTGGCGAGCGCGTTCTGCCCCGCCGCGTTGGGGTGGAAGAAGTCCTGCGCGCTGACCATGTCGAGGCTGAACGCGACCCGGTGCGCCGCGCCGCCGTCGTCCTTGCACCGCGCGCCGTAGGCCTTGCACGCCGCGACGAGCTGGGTGTTGTACGCGTCGATGCGCTCCCGGAACGCCTTGCGGCGGGCGGTGTCGGCGGGCGCGGTGGAGGTGGGCGCGGCGAGCAGCGCCTGGCAGATCCCGAAGGACCAGGCCTTCACCGCGACGTCCCTGGTGCGCCCGATCTCCCAGAGGTGGTAGATGTCCGGGACGCTCACCACGAGGATCCGCGCCTGCGGCAGGCCCTGCTTGAGCACGGCGAGGGCGTCGTCGACCTGGCGGCGGAACGTGTCGACCGGGGTCATGTCGGCGATGGTGGGGCGGCACGCGTCGTTGGCGCCGATGAGGACGGTGACGTAGGCGGCCTTCGCGGTGACGGCGGTGCGGGCCTGCCCGGCGAGGGCGTCCGCGCGGGCCCTGTCCTCGGCGGCGTTGTGGCCGCGAAGGCCCGGGTTGGCCTTCCGCAACCGCCGGTAATGACTGTCGACCCGCGTGCCGTCGCCGGTGGACCACGAGTTGCGTGGGCAGGGGGCCGGCGCGAGGCAGGAGGAGAAGGCGGTGGTCACCGAGTCGCCCAGGGCCGCCATGGACATGGCGGCACCGGAAGGGGCGGGTCCGGCGGTGCCGCCGCCCTCACAGGCGAGCGCCAGCACGGCGAGGCCCGCGAAGAGCAGCACCCACACATTACGTGTCCAGCTCGTGACGATTGGCTAAGCGTAGCCGCTTCAGCAGCGCCATCTCCAGCTCCTCCGGCAGTTGGAAGAAGCCTTCCTCGGTGAGCAGCCGGTGCGCGTCGTTCGGCCGGTACGACATCGGCACCAGCATCCCGTCGCGCACCTCGACACTGCCGATGACGTCGTGCGAAGGGACGTCGCCGGTGAGGTCGGGGGTGCGGGCGTCGAGCACGTCGACCCAGCCGTGCCCGTCGACGAGCGCGGCCTGCTCGCGCAGGCCGTGCACGACGAAGATGTCGTCGGCGATCGTCTCGTGCAGGAACCGCACGAACGTCGGGTTCTCCTCGAAGTGGTCGGGCTGCATCGCGCCCGGGCCGTCGACCCCGACGGCGAGGAGCCCGACGACGGCCTCCGCCGACAGCCCGTGCCCGGCCACGTCGTCCGGCTCGAGAGGAGACACCAGATGGCGCAGCACCGAGCCCACGTACACCTCGTACACGAAGAACGAACGCTTATCGGTCTCCACGGAGCTTCCCGTAGACCAGGACATCGCGCCACGCGCCGTCGCGGAACTCCGCGGAGCGCAGGATGCCCTCGCTGAGGAACCCGACCTTCTCCAGGGCCTTCTGCTCGGGGATGTTCTCCGGCTGGGTCCGGGCCTCGATCCGCGGCGCGGCGCTGTTGGCGAACAGGTAGTCGCACAGCAGCGTCTGCGCCCGCCAGCCGACACCGCGGCCGCGCCACTCGGGCAGCAGGATGATGCCGATGCTCCAGTACCGCGACCACCCGCTGCCGCTGGCCTCCCAGCTGACGAAGCCGGCGGCGGTCTCGTCGGCCTCGACCATGAGCCGGCCGTCGTGCTCGCCGAGGAAGCCGTCCTCCGCGAACCGCCTGGCCGGGCCGGTCGGCTCGCGGTAACCCGACCAGGCCGGTCCGGCCAGTCCGGGCTCCGTCACGAACCTCCGGAACATCCCCAGATCGCTCTCGACCACCGGTCGCAGCCGCACCCAGGTCTTGTTCAACTCGCCTCACCTCGCTCAGCCAGCCGCTTGCGCGCCACACGCAAGATCGTCCGCCATCCTCGCCGATGATCGCGGCGATCGCCATCCGTCCAACCGCCGGGAAAGGCCATCTGCCGGGAGAGGCCGACCGCCGGTAGATCGGCCACGCTACCGTCTGGGGCCATGCCCGTCGATGCCTTCGCCCACACGTTCGCCGTGGCCGCCCGGCCCGCCACGGTCTACGCACACCTGGCCGACCCGCGTTCCTACGTGGGGCTGTCCCCGCTCGTCGTCGCCGTCCGCGACGTGCGGACCGACGGCGACCAGGTCACCTATGTGGCGCTGGAACGCTTCCGCTTCTACACCAACCCGATCCGCGTGACGATGACCCTCGACCCGGAGGCGCCCTCGGTGGTGAGCGCGGTCGTCTCCCCCGGCCGGGTCCGGCTACGGGCCGCGGTGACGTTGACGCCGTCCGGAGACGGCACCGAGGTCACCGAGTCGATCACGGTCGAGTCGCCGTCGTTGCTGCGGCGGTACGTCCTGCGCCAGGCCCGTGCCGTGCAGCTCAAGCGGGCCGCCGAGCTGACCCGCCGGATGGCCGCTACCGGGTGAGGTGCGGGGCGACGTGCTCCCGGATCAGCTCGAACGAGCGGGCGCGGGCATCGACGTCGTACACCATGCAGGTCAGCATGAACTCGTCGGCCTCCGTGCGCCGCAGCAGCTCGGTCAGCTGCTCACGGACGGTCGAAGGGGAGCCGAGGGCCTGGCCGTCGCGACGATCGAGGATGAACTCGCGCTCCCGGTCGCTGTACGGGTACGCCGCCGCCTCCTCCGGCGTGGCCATGGCCTCCGGACGGCCGGAGCGCAACCGCAGGAACGACAGCTGGCTCGGGCCGGCGAGGAACTCGGCCTCCTCGTCGGTCGGGGCGGCGACCGCGCTGACGGCGACCATCGCGTAGGGGGCGTCCAGCCACTGCGACGGCCGGAAGCTGTCGCGGTAGAGCTTCAGCGCCGGCAGCGTGTTGGCGCTGGAGAAGTGGTGCGCGAAGGAGAACGGCAGCCCGAGCAGGCCGGCCAGCTGCGCGCTGAAGCCGCTCGAGCCGAGCAGCCACACGTCGGGCTTGTCGCCGCGCCCGGGTGAGGCGAGGATGCGCTGCTGCTCGTCGTCGCCGGTGAAGTAGGCGATGAGGTCCTGCAGCTCTTCCGGGAAGTTCTCCGCCGACAGGCCGTCCATGGTGCGGCGCAGCGCGAGCGCCGTGTACTGGTCGGTGCCGGGTGCCCGGCCGATGCCCAGGTCGACGCGGCCCGGGTGCAGGGCCTCGAGGGTGCCGAACTGCTCCGCGACGACGAGCGGCGCGTGGTTGGGCAGCATGACCCCGCCGGAGCCGACGCGGATCGTGGACGTCGCGGCGGCCAGGTGCGCCAGCAGCACCGCGGGTGAGGAGCTCGCGATCGCCGGCATGTTGTGGTGCTCGGCGACCCAGAACCTGCGGTATCCGAGTGCCTCGACGCGTCTGGCCAGCTCCGTCGTGTTGCGCAGGGCATCACCGGTGGACGCGTAGGCGGCCCGGGGCGCGACGTCAAGGACGGAAAGCGGAATCTCGGTCACAAACCATGGTCAACAGCGGCGGGCCCTCGAATGTTCCCGTGACGAGGACCACGGGCCCGCCCCCTGGCAGGGACGGGCCGCGCGGTGACGAAGACCACGGCCCGCCCCTGGCCGGGACGGGCCGCGCGGGGCGGGAAGGTCAGACGCGGCAGGGGTTGCCGGTCGGGTTGACGGCGGTGCCGTGGATGTCGGCGTGCGCCTCACTGATGACCACGTCGGTCAGCAGCGTGTCGAGGACGACGGCCTGCTGGGTGACGCTGGTCGGGGTGGTGGTGGTCGCGTTGAGCTTGAGTGCGCCGACCACCAGCGGCACGGTGAGCGGCGCGCTGCCGACCGCCACCGAGAGGCCGTTGATCTTCAGGTACGCGATGCTGGACGCACCGGTGAGCACCGGCGCCAGGCCGCCGGGGCCGGACGCGCAGGTCGCCGACGCGGTGGCCTGGATGAGCCCGAGCTCGATCGTCACCGGGGCGATCCCGCCGACGGTGATCTTCACCGACTCGACCGTGGCCTTGGCCGTGCCGTTGTCCCCGGCCGCGGGCGCGGTGTTGAGGTTGTCCGGGGTCAGCGCGGTGTTGGCGTCCAGGGTCTTCGACTCGACCTTGATCAGACCCGAGTTGAGGGTGAGCTGGGCGAGGACCTTGCTGTCGTCGGCGCAGGGGACGTTCGCCGGGTTCGCCGCGGGCGAGGACAGCGGGCCGACCCGCAGCACCTGCGCCGTGCAGGAGAACGTGCCGTTGCGGTCGGCGTCGACGATCGTGCCGAGACCGCTGCCGTCGGTGATCCCGGCGCCGACGGCGCCGGACAGGTTGACGGTGAACGTCTCGTTGAGCTCGTCGACCGCGTCGTTGATGATCGGCACCGAGACGGGCCGGCTGGTCTGCCCCGGCGTGAACGTCACCGTGCCGGCGCCGGCGGTGTAGTCCGCACCGGCGGTGGCGCTGCCGTTGGCGGTGGCGAAGTTGACGCTGACCGGGTCCGTGGCGGGGCCGGACAGCGAGACCGTGAAGGTGGCGTTGCCCGCGTTCTCGTCGACGACGACGTCGTTGATGGACAGGCTCAGGACCTTGACCGACAGCGTCTGCACGAAGGCGGCGCCCTGGCTGACCCCGTCGACCTTGAAGTCGACCTTGCACGTGTACGTGCCGGGCGCGGCACCCCCCGCAACGGTGACGTGCTCGGTGAAGTCGGCGGTCGCGCCGCTGTCGACGGTCTTCTCCGCCGGCGCGAAGCTCACCGCGAGGTTGGCGCTGCAGTCGAAGGGCACCGGGGTGACCTTGACCTGGATCGCCTGGATGCCGGCGAGGATCGCGGCGCTCACCTGGTCGGCGGGCACGTCCGGCAGGTACACGCCGCCGGTGCCGGAGGTGATCGCCTGGGCCTGGCCGCCGGCGTTCATGCCGCCGACGTCGACGGCCACGACGCGGATGTGCGCGGCGTTGAGCGCGGCGATGGTCTCGGTGAGGCTGTGCCCGAGGCTCGGGTCGTGCGACGGGGCGTCGCCGAAGATGACGATGATGCGGGTGCCGCCGTCGCGGAAGTGCACGGCGCCGTTGGCGAGCTGGAACAGCGCGTTGAGGTTGTCCTCGGGCAGGTCACCGCCGCCGTCGGCGTTCCACAGGTCGATCCCGGCCTGGACCGCGGCCTGGTTCGCGGTGATGTCCTGGCGGACGGTGAACGGCGCGAAGTCGTCGACGTCCTTGTACTCGGCGACACCGAACTGCGCGCTCGGCTGTGCCGCCGCGATCTGGCCCATGACGGACGCGGCGTTGGTGCGCACGTCCGTGATCGGGTCGAACATGCTGCCGGTGGTGTCGGCGAGGAACACGATGTCCGGCTTCGGCGGCACCGGCGCGGTCTCGACGTGCTTGGCGACGTCGGCCGACTGGCCGGGCCCGAGCGTCAGACTGACGTTGGGCGGAGTCACACCTGGAGCGGCCTGTGCGGCGGTGCCCGTCGCGAAGACGGTCACCGCCCCGGCGGTCAGCACCAGGCTGAGTAATGACGCGAGTTTCACTGCTCCTCCTTGAGGACGGCGGTTGCCGAGGAGAAGCAAACAATGGCGGTGTCGGTGTGAAACAGGACTTGCCGACCGTGCCCACGTGCAGTAAGCAGCGCTCAACTGCCTCTATAAATTCACTCCTGTGAGTGCATTGTCGAATTGGGCTCACATTCAATTCAGTCCACCGGACGGGTGGACGAGGCTGTATGAATGTTTACACCAGTTGGAATTGGGCCACGACCGTGCGCAGTTCGCTGGACATGCGCGCCAGATCCTCCGCGGCGGCGCGGGCCTCGGCGACGCCGGACGCGGTCATCTCCGCCGCCTCGGCGAGCCCGCCGACGGTGCCGGCGATGCGCTCCGCCCCGCCGCTGGCCTCGCTGACGTTGCGGCTCATCTCGGCCGTCGTCGCGCTCTGCTGTTCGACCGCGGCGGCGATCGTCGTCGCGTACTGGTTGGTCTCGCTGATCACGTCGGCGATCTCGGCGACCGCGGACGCCGCGGCCGAGGCGTCCCGCTGGATCGCCTCCACCCGCCGGGAGATGTCCTCGGTCGCCTTCGCCGTCTCCTGCGCCAGGTCCTTCACCTCGCCGGCGACGACCGCGAACCCCTTGCCGGCGTCGCCGGCCCGGGCGGCCTCGATGGTGGCGTTGAGCGCGAGCAGGTTCGTCTGCTCCGCGATCGCGGTGATGGACTTGAGGACGGTGCCGATCTGCGCGCTGGACACCCCGAGCTGCGTGATGGTGCCGCTCGCCGACTCCGCGCTGAGCACGCCCTGCCCGGCGACCCTGGCGGCCTCGGCGGCACTGCGGGCGATCTCGGCGATGGCGGCGCCCATCTGCACCGTGCCCGCGGAGACGGTCTGCACGTTTTGCGAGACCTCCTCGGCGGTGGAGGACACGGTGCCCGCCTGGGTACTGCTGCGCTCGGCCGACTCGGCGATCTGATTGCTGACCGCGGACAGCTCCTGCGCGGCGCTGGCGAGGGCGCCGCTGTTCTCCTCGACGGCGGACACTCCGGCGCGCAGCTTCCCGGTCGCGGTGTTGAGCCCGGCCGCCATCGTGCCCAGCTCGTCGCCGCCCCGCACCTCCGCGACCCTGGTCAGGTCGCCGTCGGCGAGGCCCGCGACGACGTGGGACACCGCGCGGACGGCGCGGACCAGCTGGCCCGCGACGGCCTGGGCCACCGCGACGGCCAGGACCAGCCCCACGGCGAGCAGGCTCCAGGTCCAGATCTGCGCCTGGCGGTACTCGTGCCGGGTGGCCTGCAGCCGGGCGAGGGACACCTCCCGCTCGGCGGCGCCGATCTCGGTCACCACGTCGATCGCCCGCGTCGCCAGCGGCCCGGCGACCTCGTCGCGGATCCGGGTCACCTCCGCGTCGTCGCCGGCCCGGCTGGCCGGCAGGAACTGATCGTCTATCACGGTCCGGAACTGCGCGAACAGGCTCCGCAGCTGCTCGACGAGCTGCGGCATCGACGAGGTTTCCTCGTAGACGGCGAGCCGCCGGTCGAACGTGTCGTAGCCCTGGTCGAGCAGCTCCTCGTAGCGGGCAGTGCCGGGGCCGCCCGAGGAGATCCCGTGGTTGAGCACGTTGACACGCACGTCGGTCAGCGCCGACAGCACGTCGTTGATCTCCTGGATCGGCACCAGGCCGTCGTTGTACAGCAGCTCGGCCTCATGGTTCATCTGCGACATGCGCGCCGTCGACTGCACGCCCGTGCCCAGCGCCACCGCGCCGAGCACCGCGACGACCAGGAGCACCTTGGTGCGGACCGAGCGGTTCGCGAGCCAGGTTCTCATATTTACCATTTGAGCAGTTCAGCGCGGTACCCATGGCGAAAGCCCGCAGATCCGACGGCGCCCGGCTGGGTTACGGTCATGGACGACGGGTCTCCAGGAAGGCAGCATCATGGCAGGCAGGACACAGCTGACCGCGGCGCGGGCCGTGACCCTCGTCAAGGACCCCTCCGGCGCGCCCGCCGTCGACCTCGCCAAGGTCCGCGAGTCCGGGCACGTCGACCTCGCCAAGCGGGCCGACAAGGCGGGCCTGGCGCTCAGCAGGCGCGGCCTCGGCGGCATCCGGGCCCAGGCGATGCTCGTGCTGGACCACTCCGGCTCGATGCGTGCCGACTACAAGTCCGGCGCGGTGCAGACCCTCGTCGAACGCGCCCTCGGCTTCGCGCTGCAGATCGACATCGACGGCACCGTCCCGGTCATCCCGTTCGACACGTCCATTCTGCCGACCGTCGACGTGACCGTCGACAACTACAGCGGCGTCGTGGACCGCGAGATCCACCGTGGCTGGATGGGCACGACCAACCTCGCCGACGCGCTCTCCCTCGTCCTCGCCGAGGCGGAGAAGACCACCGCGCCGATCTTCTGCATCGTCGTCGCCGACGGCGGCCCCGACAGCAAGCGCGCCACCACCAAGGTCGTGTGCGAGCTGTCCCGGTTCCCGGTGTTCCTGAAGCTGCTCGCGATCAGGCCGGTCGACTACTTCCAGACGCTTGACGACCTCGACGGCACCAAGCGCCTGCTCGACAACGTCGACACCAAGTCCTCAACCCCGGAACTCGACCTGCTGACCTGCACGGACCTGCAGTTCGCCGAGGCCATGGCCGACGAGTGGGACACCTGGGTCGCGGCGGCCACGGCGGCCGGGGTCCTGTCCTGACCCCTCCGCCGTCATTGACGGCGCAGGGTTCGCCGGGCTGCCAGCCCCGCGCCGTGGCAGCCGGCCAGGTCGCCGAGCACGGCCCGGCGCAGCGGTGGGGGCCGGTGCACGGTCAGCCGCTCGGCGAGTGCGCCGGCGCGCACGTCGTGGATGAGCGTGCGGTCCGTCCGGGTCATCGATCCCTCCAGAAAAGCGAAAGAAACGTCAGCCGGTCTCGTGCATCCGGTAGTCGTAGAGGCAGGGCAGCGGATGCTCCCGGCGGATCCGCACGCGCGCGGCCGGGTCGAGCGGGCCGATCCCGGCGGCCGCGCGCTTCTCGTGGTAGGTCCACCAGAGCGTGTCCAGCGCGTCCTCGCCCTCGCGCAGGTCGTCGACGACGATCCCGTCGTCGAGCAGGCGCTTGGCCCGGGCCAGGTCGCCGAAGTCCAGCGCGGCGTGGCACTCCAGCAGCCGGATCCGGCCGTGCCACCGCTGCTCCTGGTCGAGCCGGTCCACCGTGGACAACGCGTCGCCGGGCCGGCCGGCGATGATGAGCACCTCCAGGGTCTCCACCGTGAGCGCCCGCAGCCGGGGCGCCATCCGGTGGGCGGACAGCAGCCGCTCGGCGGCGGCCATCAGGTCGCCGCCGAGCAGGTCCAGGACCGCGAGGTTCCGCAGCGCCCAGGCGTTGACCTGCGCGCCGAGCGACCGGGTCCAGGCCGCGCGGGCCGCCGGTGTGTCGCCCGCGTGATAGCGGCTGACGCCGACGTGCAGCCAGCTGAACCAGTTGCCCGACGCTCCCGCGGCCGCCTTCTCCAGCAGCTCCCGCCAGGCCGGTCCGACGGTGTACGAGGCCGGCGGGAGCTCGGGCGCCGGGGTCGGCAGGTACCCGCTGTCGATGAGCCGCACCCACGACTGCTGGTCGCGGCCGATGGTGTCGTCGCCGAACGGCGTGCCGGTGAACCGCAACGAGCGATCGCCGTGGTGCTCGCGCAGGCGCCGCTGGAGCGCGCCCCAGCCGGTGCCGCGGTGCAGGAGCCGGCCGGGTGCCTCGTCGGCCTGTGCGGTGGCCAGTGCCAGGGCGGCGTCGAGCGCCTCCGCCGGGGCCAGCGCGTCGAGCGCTTCGCCGACGGCGGCGCGGGTCCCGGCCCACCGCCCGTGCACGTCCGCCGGATCGCAGGCGAGCAGGCCGAACGCCTCGACCCAGGACCACGTCGCGCCGGCCGGCATGCGCAGGTGCTCCAGCTGGGTCCGGGCCGGACTGGCCTGGACCTCCAGGTAGCCGGCGCCCGGCCCGGACAGCCACTCCTGCCAGTTCCGCCCGCCGATCGAGGTGCCCCAGCGGAACAGCTTGCGCCCGCGCAGCCCGGCCGTCGAGGTCTGCACGAAGCCGGCGCCGTCCGCGTCCAGTGCGGCGATGTACGGGCGGCCGTGGTCGCCGAGGTCGTAGAAGAAGTCGGCGGCCGGTCCGCGGCGACCCGGGTAGGTCTCGTCGATCCCGCCGGCGACCGGCACCCGGATGCGGTGCAGGACGTTGTCGTAGGTGAAGTGATACGCGCTGTCGGCCGGCGTGACGATGCGCGTGTTCGCGGTCTCGGGGACGGCGATGTTGGTCCACCAGTACAGCGGGGCGTCCTCCTGGTTGGGGTTGACCACGCGGACGTGGGCGTAGAGGACCGGCGAGCCGTCGGGCAGCCAGAGCTCGACGCTGTACACCAGCTCGCGCAGCCGCTCGAACTCCCACATCCGCAGCACCGGTGTGCCGTCGGGACGGTCGATCCGGGCGGCGTGCACCGGCGTGCAGCCCAGCGGGGTGTGCCCGATCGTGCCGATGTTCCACTCGATGCCACCGGCGAACCAGGCGTTGCGCAGGCCGAGGTTCGCCGGCTGCAGGATCGGGTTGCGGTGCAGCAGCTCACGGCCGCTGGGGAGGTGACGCAGGGAGTACAGCCGGCCACCGAGGTCCAGCAGCACCTCGGCGCGCAGGATCCCGTTGTCGAGCACCGCGACCCGCAACGGCGTGTCGAGGCGTTCGCGGTCGTAGCCGTCCTGCAGCGTGTACGGCAGGAGCGAGGTGACGTGCCCGTACTCGAGGTTGGCGGCCATCTCCGCGTCGGCGACGCCCGCCTCCAGACCGGCGTGGAAGTCGCGCAGCCGGCGCAACGGCGGCAGCGGGTTGGCCGGCCCCATCGAGGCGGCCGGGACCGTGACCGTGGACAGCTCGAGGGTGCTCACTTGCCCGCCCCCACGGTGAGACCTTCGATGATGCGCCGGCCCAGCCACCAGTAGACCAGCACGATCGGGATGACCACGATCGCCAGGCCGGCGAACAGCCCGCCCCAGTTCGACGTGTACTGCATCGTGCCGTACAGGCCGAGCAGCGCCTGCGGCAGCGTCTGCTGGTCGGTGTCGACGACGAGGACCAGCGCCAGCAGGGTCTCGTTCCACAGCGACACCACGGTCAGCACCAGCGCGGTGATCAGGCCCGGCTGGGCGAGCGGGAGCATGACCTGCACGAACAGTCTCCCCCAGCCCGCGCCGTCCAGCGCGGCCGCCTCCTCCAGCTCGTGTGGCAGCGACCGGAAGAAGCCGGTGAGCAGGAAGATCGCGAACGGCAGGGAGGTGGCCACGTAGATGATGGTGAGGCTGA
Source organism: Dactylosporangium siamense (assembly GCF_016862795.1). Classification (GTDB taxonomy): domain Bacteria; phylum Actinomycetota; class Actinomycetes; order Mycobacteriales; family Micromonosporaceae; genus Dactylosporangium; species Dactylosporangium siamense. The sequence continues at coordinate 49,401 of NZ_BONQ01000122.1, forward strand.
TGCGGTCGTCCCACCAACCCAGGTTCTCGTAGCCGAAGCTGGAGATGGACTGCATCAGCACGAAGATCGGGATGACGATGGCCTGCAGCGGGATACCCGTGCCGACGGCGAAGAACGTCGTCAGCGGGCCGGCGGTCCGGGTGCTCGCCCGGGCGAGCATGTAGGCGGCCGGCGCCGCCAACGCGACCGTGAGCAGCGAAGCGGTCGCGACGATCAGCAGCGAGTTGAGGAACGCCACCGAGAAGCCCGAGACGCTCCACGCCTGCGCGTAGTTGGTCCACTGTGGATCGGCCGGGACCGCGAGCGGGTCGTCGAACACGTCCTTGCTGCGCTTGAGCGACGTCGTGACGATCCACACCAGCAGGAAGAGGTTGAACCCGACCCAGCCGATCACCAGCGTGCGCGCGGCGTGGATGAACAGCGGCTGGCGCCGGCGCCGCAACGGCCTAGAACTGGACCGCGTCACGACGCATCACCCTCCGCAGGAGCACCACCAGGATCGCGATCGCCGCGACCAGGACCACGCCCATCGCCGCGCCGTAGCCCAGCAGATAGGCCGGGGACCGCCCACCCGTCGTGATGACGAACTGATGGATCGGCACCGTGCGCGTGTCCGGCGCGGGCGAGTCGCCGGTGCCGGTGAACGCGTAGATGAACTCGAAGATCTTGAGCGAGTTGATGACCCACAGGACCGCGGCGACCGACACGACGTCCCACGACAGCGGGAGGGTGACGTGGCGGAACTTCTGCAGCGGCGTCGCGCCGGCCAGGTCGGCGTCCTCGTAGAAGTAGGCCGGGATCCGGTCCATGCCGGCCATGAGGATGACGACGTAGAAGCCGCTGGACACCCAGACGATGCCGACGAGGATGGTGGAGAACAGCCGGTCGGGGGCCAGCCACGGCTGTGCCAGGCTGTCCAGCCCGACGCTGCGCAGGGTGGCGTTGGCCAGGCCACGCGGGTCGAGCAGCAGGCCGAGCGCGACGCCGATCGCGATGGGCGACACGATGTAGGGGAAGAACAGCAGCGACCGCAGCAGGCTGCGGGCACGCATCTCCCGCAGCGCCATCGTGAGCACGAAGGCGAGGGCGAAGACGGCAACCCCGCACACGGCCAGGATCGTCAGCGAGTTGAGAAACGCCGTCCGGAAGATGTCGTCGGCCCACAGCCGCCGGTAGTTGGCGAGGCCGACCCAGCGCATCGGGTCCCCGGCGCCCCGCCACGAGTGCAGGCTGATCCAGATCCCGGCGATCGCCGGGCCGGCCACGAAGGCGAGGTACACCGTGAGCGCCGGCCCGACGAACAGCCAGTACCACCGGCGGCGCCCCCGGCCGAGCGGTCCGTCGGAGGCCCGGGGGCGCCGCCGGCTCCGGGCCTCCGCCGGCGCCGGCGCCACCGTCGCGGCCGTCATTGTCGCGGTCATGCGTTCTTGTGCAGCTTGACGGTCTCGGACTTGAGCTTGGCGACGAACCCGGCGGCGTCGAGCTTGCCGTTGAAGAAGTCGCCGTTGATCGGCTCCCACACGTTGGACACCCACTCGGGCGCGACCGCACCGGCGTCGTCGTAGGGCAGGAACAGGTTGTCCCCGGCCGCGATCAGCTCCTGCTGGTAGTCGGCGAGCACGGCCGGTGCCGGGATGTCGCTGCGCGGGGTGAGGTTCTTGGTCTCGGTGCTGATCTTCGCCAGCCGGTCCTTGTTGAGGAAGAAGGCGATGAACTTCTCGGCCGCGTCGGCGTGCCGCGCCTTCGCCGGGATCGCGAACCCGATCACGCCCGCCTCCGCCGCGGCGTTGCCCTTGCCGCCGGGGACGGTCGGATACGCGAACGAGCGGTGCGTGAAGCCGGACGCGGCCTGGGGGCCGGTCTCGCTCGGCGCCCAGGTGCCCATCAGGAGCAGGTCGGTCGGGCTCTTGCCGGCGGCCCACGCGTTCTGCTGGGCCGGGAACTTCGTGGCGTTGAAGTCCTTCACGACGTAGCCGCCCTTGACGAGCTTCTCGACGTCACGGGCTGCGGCCAGGAACGCCGGATCGTCGAACGTGGCGCCGGTCTTGTCGGTCGCCGCCCGCGACAGCAGGCCCACGCCGCCGTGGCGCACGATCGACCAGGTGGTGAAGTACGCGTCGTAGAACTTGATGTCGCCGTCGAGGGCGATCGGCGTGCGCCCGGCCGCCTTGCGCGCGTCGAGCAGCGTCATGAAGTCGGACCACGTCTTGGGCGGCGCGGAGACCCAGTCGGGATGCGCGGCGCCGTCGAACCACATGGTCGAGCCGATGATCTCGTAGGGCACGACGATCGGCGCGCCGGATGACGATCGGTAGGGCTTGACGAGGCCGGCCGGGATCACCTCGGAGACCTTCTTCGTCTCGCCGTCGACGGTGGTGGCATACAGCGCGTCGAGGTTCTTGACGCCGTCGACCTTGCCGAGGATGCCCTTGATGGTGCCGGCGTCCTGATCGGTCAGGTCGGGCGGGTTGCCGGCGTTGAGCCGGGCCGCGACCTGTTTGATCACGTCGCGTCCGGACCACTGGACCTCGACCTTGATGCCGGTCTTGGCCTGGAACTCGTCCAGTGCGGCCTGCAGGACCTTCTGCTGGTCCTCGCCCTGCTTCCACATCGACCAGTAGACGAGTTGCGTGCTGGCCGTGCCGCCACCGCCACCGCCGTCCCCGCCACCGCCGCAAGCGGCGAGCGGTCCGGCAACGGCTACGGCCAGGGCCGCCGAGAGCACGCCCCGGCGAGAGATTCCCATCTGCGTCATGGCGCTCATAGTTGACCCACACAATGCAGCTGTCAACACCATCTTGCAAAAGTTGCAACATTGATCGCCGACCGTGGTCCAACGCATGATCGCGGACTTCGGCATCGACGAAGCTCGGGGCAGAGCAGCTCGGCGTGCAGAGCGGTGCCATCTTCTGCAACATCTCTTGCCAAACAGTGCAGTTTTGCGCAGACTGGCCACGCTCATGCAATCCCCTGTCAGGCGCGTTCCCACCCCGTACAGGAGGTACAGCAAGTGCGATCCCCCTCGCTCAGCCGACGGCTGGCCGGCGGCCTCTCGCTCGCCCTGGTCACGACCGTCGCCGCTCTCGTCACCGGCACCGCCCAGCCGGCCGCGGCGGCCGACCAGGTCCTGCTCTTCGACGACTTCAACGGCACGACCATCGACACCGCCAAGTGGGTGCCCGGCCTGCACCAGTGGGGCGGGGCCAACAACGGCGTCGTCCCGGAGAACCTCTCGGTGCAGACGGTCAGCGACAACGGCCAGAGCATCGGTGTGCTCGTGGCGCAGGCCAACGGCACCCAGTACACCGGCCCGGTCCGGGGCGTGAAGAGCACCAACGGCGCGCTGCCGATCGGTGATCCGCAGCGGTACACGCGGCAGAGCACCGGCCAGCTCACCGGCGGCCTGGTCTGGACCCAGCAGCGCTTCGGCGCGGGACGCTACGAGGTCCGGATGAAGAACCTGCCGATGCCCGGCGGTTGCTCCTGCATCTGGAACTACTACGAGCCGGGCACCAGCGACTACACCGAGATCGACATCGAGATGCCGGCCAACGGCACCGCGAACCGGGCCGACTGGTCGCGCTGGGCCGGCCTCAACAGCTACATCGCGCCGAACGACGCCGGTGCCACCTACCAGAACGTGGATCTCGGCCTCAACAACAACGACGGCAACTTCCACGTGTACCGGTGGGACTGGTACGACGGGACCAACGGCGCCAAGCGCATCGAGTTCTACGTCGACAACGTCCTGCGGGCCACCCACACCGGCACGGTCCCGGTCTCGCCCGCCCAGCTGTGGGTCGGCAACTGGCCGGCCGCCTGGTCCGGCTCGTTCAACTACGCGACGCAGTACCAGTACATCGACTGGGTGCGGATCTCGACGCTCGGCGGCGGAGGCGGTCCGGACACCCAGCCGCCGACCACGCCGGCCGGCCTCGCCACGACCGGTAAGACCGCGACGACCGTCAACCTGTCGTGGGGCGCCTCGACCGACAACGTGGGCGTCGCCGGCTACAACGTCTATCGCAACGGCGCCACGCTGCTCGCCTCGACCACCGGGACGGGCACGAGCACCCAGCTCACGGGTCTCACCCCCGCGACCGCCTACGCGCTGACGGTCAAGGCCCGCGACGCCGCCGGGAACCTGTCCGCGGCGAGCAACCAGATCACCGTCACCACCGACCCGGGTGCCGGCGGCGGGCCGAACAAGGTCGTCAACGGCGACTTCGAGGGCGCCTCGCTCAGCCCGTGGAGCTGCACCGGCACGGCCGCGGCGGCCGCCGGGGCCGGGGTCGGCGGCAGCAGGGCCGTCAAGCTCACCCCGACCGGCAGCACCACCGCCCGGTGCGAGCAGGCGATCAGCGGCCTGACCCCCGGCGCGACGTACACGCTCAGCGCCCAGCTGCGCAGCGACGGTTCGTACGGCTACCTGGGCACCGTCGTGTCCGGCGTGGCGACCGAGCGCGGCACGACGTCGAGCACGTACACGACGGTGACGGTCCCGTCGTTCGTCGCTCCCGCCAGCGGCGCGATCACCGTCTACACCCACGCGTGGCGGCAGCAGACGGCCCCGGTGTGGGTCGACAACGTCACGCTGTCCTGACCCTTTCCTGACCCGAAGGCACGGCACGCGCGGGGTGGGCCGGCGGCCCACCCCGCGCTCAACTTCGCACCAGGATGCAATGATGGGCGGGTAAAACGACAGGATTGAGCAACTCAGGAGCGCCCGTTGAACCGGTACGAGCGGTGGACCCGGCTGCTGGAGATGGTGGCCGGCTCCGGTCAGCTCACCATCGAGGAGACCGCGGCCGAGCTCGGCGTCTCCCCCGCCACCGTCCGCCGCGACTTCGACGAGCTGGCCGCGCAGCAACTGGTGCAACGGACCCGCGGCGGCGCCGCCGCGCACAGCGTCTCCTACGACCTGCCGTTGCGGTTCAAGGTGGCCCGCCACGCACCGGAGAAGCAGCGCATCGCGACCGCGGCGGCCGGCATGATCTCGGCCGGCTCGACCGTCTGCCTCAACGGCGGCACCACCACCACGGAGGTCGCCCGCGCGCTGGCCATGCGCGCCGACCTCAACAACGACCAGCGCGGCCCGGCCGTCACGGTGGTGACCAACGCCCTCAACATCGCCAACGAGCTCGTCGTGCGCCCGCACGTGCGGGTCGTCGCGACCGGTGGTGCCGCGCGCCCGCAGTCGTATGAGCTGATCGGCCCGATCGCCGCCGCCATGCTGCAGACCGTCGCGGTCGACGTGGCCGTGCTCGGCGTCGACGCGATCGACCACCAGCACGGTGCCAGCGCGCACAACGACGGCGAGGCGGCGATCAACCAGATCATGGCCGACCGGGCCAACCGCGTCATCATCGTGGCCGACAGCTCGAAGCTCGGCCAGCGCGCGTTCGCCCGCATCTGCACGATCTCAGCCGTCGACACGCTGGTCACCGACAGCACGGCGACGGACGAGCAGATGGCCGTCTTCACCGACGCCGGCGTCAAGGTCATCCGGGCCTGAGCCGGGGCCCGCTCAGCGGGCGGGTAGGTGCGACCTCTGCACGATCTCCTCGACGATCTGCTCGGGGGTGGCGTCGATCGACACCTCCGTGACGTCCTCGTCGGGCTGGGGCGGCTCCAGGGCGGCGAACTGGCTGTCGAGCATCTCCGCGCGCATGAAGTGACCGTGCCGGGCCGCGAGCCGGCGCATGATCAGGTCGCGGGAGCCCTCGAGGAACACCACGCGCACCTGCGGGCGGCCGTCGCGCAGCCGGTCGCGGTACACCCGGCGCAGCCCCGAGCACGACACGACGCCTGGAGTGCCGTCGGCGGCGCGCTCGTCGATCCACCGGCCGATGGCGGCGAGCCAGGGGCCGCGGTCCTCGTCGGTGAGCGGCTCACCGGCCGCCATCTTCGCCACGTTCTCGGCGGAGTGAAAGGTGTCGGCCTCCGCGTAGTGCCAGCCGAGCCGGCCGGCGAGCAACTCCCCGACCGTGGTCTTGCCGGTGCCGGCAACGCCCATCACGACGATCACTGGTGGTGTCTCCGGCATGGCGACACCGTACCCATCCGCCCGGTTCACCACGCACGGTGGGCCGGCCGCCGCGATCACCGGCCGACCCACACGGGTGCCACCGCTCAGGACGCCGCCATGGCCACCAGCGGCGGGAAGTGCCGGGCGACGAGCTGCTTCGCGACCGTATCGGGGTCGCCGATGTCGCCGGAACGGTGCCGCTCGACCAGCCGGGCGTGCCCGGGCAGGCCGGTGCCTCGCTCGCGGAGGGTCCGCTGCATCGAGGTCTCGATGGCGCCGGGGTCGACGATCTCCACCGTGCAGGCGCGGCTGGACGCCTCGCTGACGCAACGCATGAACGCCTCCGCGCCCGCCTTCGTCGCGCAGTACGTGGCCCAGCCCGGGTAGCTGCGGTGCGCCGCCGCGGAGGCGACGTAGATGATCCGCAGCCGCGGGGCGGGGTCGCTGGCGAAGGCGGCCAGGAAGACGTTCGTCAGCAGGATCGGTGCGACCAGGTTGACCTGGACCGCGCCGAACACCTCCTCGGGTGCCAGCTCGCCGACGAGCCCGATCGGCTCGATGGTCGCGGCGTTGTGCAGCAGCACCACCTCGTCGCCGGGGTGGGCGTCCCCGACGAACGCGGCCAGCTCGGCCTCCGTGGGGAGGCTGACGGGTTCGGCGAGGTCGGTGGAGCGCAGCCGCACCGACGCCGGATACCGCGCGGCGAGCGCCTGCTGGGCGGAGGGGAAGGTGCGGGCCAGGCCGAAGACCCTGGCACCGTCGGATTGCAGCGCGTGGAACAGGGCCGCGCCGAGCCCACGGGAGGCGCCGGTGACGAAGACCGAGCGCATGGGGGAACCGTCCGCGATCGCGGACATGACATCACTCCAACCGTGTCGAGCTGACCGACAACAACGACGGGGGTGAGCGATCGAACTACGTGCGCCAGACCTGCAGCACGCAACGGTCGGGTGCATGGTCCACGGGGGCACCCGCGGGCGGTTCGGCCGAAGCCGCCGGCATCAGCTGGACGACGGCGCCGGCGGGGAGCTGCGCGAGCGCGTGGCCCGCGGCATCCGGGGTTTCCACCTGCTCGCCTTCGGCGTGCAGCATGAGGGGAGCCCGCTCGCCACCGTCACCGCCGGACCACGCGTGATGGTCGGGCGCGAGCAGCTGGTGGGCGACGCCGGCATGCGACGTCGGCGCGCCGATGGTCGCGCCGAACAGCATCGCCAGGACGAGGGCAATGACGCCGACGACCCAGCTGGGCGTGCGAGCCCGCGCGAGTCCGTCCAAGTCCGCCCTCTTCCCCGGTGATGCCCGGAAATGCCCTCCGTCATCATGGCCCAACGCACCGCGCATTGCAGTGTCGCGAATTTGGCAGCATCCGCGAAATTCGATTCCCCGATAAGGTGCCCGAATGCGCGTGCGAGCCGTCGTCGGCGACGATTTGCCCTGGATTCAGGAACTGCTCACGAATTCGTGGGGAGCGGTCCATGTCATCACGGGAGGAAACGGTCGTGACGCGGACCGGCTGCCGGGACTGGTCGCCTGTGACAACGCCGGGACACGGGTGGGATTGCTCACTTTTGAAATCGCCGCGACCGGTCTCGAAATTGTCACGATCGACGCCGTTCGCCCGCATCGCGGGATCGGCACCGCCCTGATCGAGGCGGCGCGAGCGGTCGCCACCGACGCCGGCTGCACCCGGCTGTGGCTGATCACCACCAACGACAACCTCGACGCGCTGCGCTTCTACCAGCGCCGTGGGCTGCGCGTCCGGGCCGTGCACCCCGGCGCCGTCCAGCGGGCCCGGCTCCGCAAGCCGCAGATCGCCGAGACCGGCGAGTTCGGCATCGCGCTGCACGACGAGCTGGAGCTGGAGCTGCCCCTGCTGGGCGCCGACGCGCACATCCGCCCCGGCGGCCTCAGCGACGTCAAACCCGTCCTGGCGCTGCTCGACGGCGCGACCCGGTGGCTGGTCGGGCTGGGACGCACCGGGCAGTGGGGCACCGAGCCGCACTCGACCAACCCGCGCCGGCTGACCGCGATGATGCGCTGGGTCCCGCAGGGTCACCTGCACGTCGCGGAGATCGGTGGGGCCGTGGTGGGCGCGCTCGTGGTGGGCGAGGCACCGGAGCACATCCCGGTCGTCTACGAGCCCGAGCTGTACGTGAACCTCCTCGTCACCGACCGGGCGCGGCAGGGCCGCGGGCTGGGCTCGATGCTGCTGGACCACGCCCGGGTGCTGGCGGTCCGGCGCGGGATCGGCCTGCTACGGGTCGACTGCTACGCCGGTGACGACCGGGCGCTCGTCGACTGGTACCGCCGGCAGGGCTTCACCCCGACGGAGACCTTCACGGTCCGGCTGCCCACCGGCACCGACTGGCCCGGGCAGGTCCTGGAGCAGCGACTCTGACGGCCGAGTCGACCTTGGCGACCTCGACACGCCAGGGCGTGGAAAGTCTCCAAGGTCAACTGGGGACGACCTCGTCCACCGACGACGCGCCGGCGATGCGGTGGACGGCCACCACGGCGGCGCGCGGCAGTGGTGCGTAGACGTGCGGGAACAGGCCGTTGCCGGAGGCCTCCCAGCGCAGCCACATGCCCATGGTCTGCGCGTCGATGGCGACGACGACGAGGTCGGGCTCGGTGCCGAAGTAGCGCTGCGCGGTGCCGGCGACCTGATCGCGCGACGAGCAGTGGATGTAGCCGTCGCGCAGGTCCAGGGGCGAGCCGTCGAACCGGCCGTTCGCCTCGAAGCTGGCCCACTCGGCCGGCAGCAGGATCTTGTAGATCAGCACCGGCCCACAATGCCACGGGTGAGAGGTTCCTTCACCTCCCGCAGGTGGGACGGGGTGAGCGACGAGTCACCCGTTTACGACCTAGCGTGCGCGAATATGAGAACTCGGGCATGGGTGTGCGTCGCCGGCGCCGCCATCGCGGTCGGGTCACTGAGCGCCGCGCAGGCACGAAGACCGGACGTCCCGATGGTCCGCACGGCGCAGACCACGGGACAGCAGAGCGTCGCGAACGAGCAGGACGCGACCGTGTACCTGCTGACCGGGACCGGCCTGCTCGCGATCGGCGGCGTCGTCCTCGTCGGGGGTGTCGCCGGGCTCGGCGGCCTGGACATCCCCGGCGGCATCACGATGACCGTCGGGCGGAGCCGCCTGTGGGTGCGATCACTGCGGGTCCAGGGCCGGCACCGGCGGCTCACAGGCGGGTGATGCGGTCCTTCAGCAGGGTGGTGGCGATCGCTGCCTTGTGCGGCTGGCCGCGCACGAACGCCTCCGCGAACTTCACCGCCTGCTGATAGGTGACCTTCGCCGGCATCGGGGGCTCGTCGGCGTCGACCGCGACGTCGACGAGCGCCGGCCCGTCGTAGGCCAGGGCCTCCCCCAGGATCGACTCGAGCGCCATTGGGTCCGTGACGCGGGCGCCGTACCCGCCGCACCCGCGCGCCCACGCCGCGTAGTCAGGCTGCGGGTCGCCGTAGCGGACGCCGTACTCCGGGAAGCCGTTGACCATCTGCTCCCAGACGATCATGCCGAGGGCGTTGTTGTCGTTGATGACGACCTTCACCGGCAGCCCGTAGCGGGCCGCGGTGTGGAACTCGGCCATGAGCATGCCGAACCCGCCGTCGCCGACGAATGCGATCACCTGGCGGCGGGGGTACTCGTGCTGCAGGGCGATCGCGTAGGGCAGGCCGGGCGCCATCGAGGCGAGGGTCCCGGAGAGGTAGAACTCGCGGCCGCCGGTCGCCTGCCAGTGCCGGGCCGCCCAGGTGGTGACGGTGCCGGAGTCGCAGGTGAGGATCGCGTCCGGCGCGGCGACGCGGTCGAGGGTGCGGGCCAGGAACTGCGGCGCGATCGGGTCCCGGTCGGGTCGTTCCGTGGCCGCCAGGCGCTCGCGCCAGTCGCGCATCTTCTCCTGGTACCGCTGCAGCAGCCGCCGATCCGTGCGCCGCCGCAGGCGTGGCAGCAGCGCCTCCAGGGTCGCCGCGGCGTCGCCGACCAGCGGCACGTCGGTCGGGATGCGGGTGCCGACCCGCGTCGGCTCGACGTCGATCTGCACGACGTGCGCCTGACCGGGCGCCGGCAGGAACTTCGTGTACGGGAAGTTCGTGCCCACCATCAGCAACGCGTCGCACTCCTGCATCAGGTCCTCGCTCGGCGCGGTGCCGAGCAGCCCGAGGCCGCCGAGCACGAACGGCGAGTCGTCCGGCACGACCATCTTGCCCATCAGCGACTTCACGATCGGCGCGCCGAGCACGTCGGCGACGAGCTCGACCAGGGGACCGGCCCCGCGGGCCCCGGCACCGGCCAGGATCGCCGGCTTGGTGGCGTTGTTGAGCAGGTCGGCGGCGGCCTGCAGGTCGTCGTCGGCGGGCCGGACCGGCGGCGCGACCCACACCGGGGCGGTCGCCGGGTCGCGGACCGGCCCGACCTCGTCGAACGGGTTGTCCCCGGCCGTCGCGACCTGCACGTCGTTCGGGACCGTCAGATGGGCCACGCCGCGGCGGGCCAGGGCGGTGCGGACCGCGATGTCGACCAGCGCCGGCACCTGCGCGGGGTTGGCGACCGTCTCGTTGTACTCGGCGACGTCGGAGAACAGGCGGTCGAGGTGGACCTCCTGCTGGTACGCGGTGCCGATGACGCTGGACTCCTGCATGCCGGTGATCGCCAGGACCGGCGCGTGGTCGAGTTTCGCGTCGTACAGCCCGTTGGCGAGGTGGATGCCGCCGGGGCCGGAGGTGGCGAGGCACACGCCGAGCCGGCCGGTGGCCTTGGCGTGCGCGACCGCCATGAACGCGGCCGCCTCCTCGTGGTGCACCAGCACGAACCTGATCCGGTCGGCGTTGCGGCGCAGGCCCTCCATGATCCCGTTGACCCCGTCACCGGGCAGGCCGAACACCGTGTCGACACCCCAGTCGGCCAGTCTCGCGATCAACGCCGCTCCGACAGTCGGTTTGCTCATACGCCTGTGCTTTGCCGGTCCGGGACCAAACAAACACCCCACCGACGGGTAGCGTGCCTGCCCATGGGGATCTTCGGCAGCCGGGAGGACCGCTTCGCCCGGCAAGTGCTGACCGCACTGCGCGACGCCGGGGTCGCCGACGCCCGCTATGACCGCGACCAGTTCGCCATCCACGTGCGGCACCCCACCGGCGGCGGGTCCCCGTCGATCGCGTACCTCGGCAACATCTTCCGCGAGTGCCGCGACGCCGGCCGGGAGGAGCGGCGGGAGCGCATCGCCCGCTACCTGTCCGCGGTCGTCTTCCCCTCGGGCGCTCCCGAGACGTGGGACGAGGTCGCGCCGCTGCTGCGGCCCCTGCTGCGGGCGGTGACGTTCGGGCTGGGGGTGCCCGCGGGGTCCCCGTCGCTGGTGCGCCGCCCGGCACTGCCGATGCTCGACGAGGTCGTCGCGGTCGACCAGCCGACGTCGATGATGTACGTGACGACCCGGCAGCTCGAGCAGTGGGGCGTGCCGGCGTCCCTGGTCCACGACCGCGCGCGCCGCAACCTGCCGTGGTCGCCCACCACGCCGGCCCCGAAGCCGGCCCCGAGGCCCGCCGCGGGGGCCGGCGCGGCGGTCATCCGGTTGGTGGACGACGGCGACGCGTACTGCGCCTCGCACCTGCTCCTGCCCGGTTGGCTGGCCGCGCAGGCGGGCCGGGTCGGCGGCCCACCGGTCGCGTTCGTGCCCGACACCACGGGGCTGCTCCTGGCCGCCTCCTCCGACGGCATCGCAGCGCTGTTCGGCGCGGTCGAGCAGGAGTACCGCGACGCGGCCCGGCCGATCTCGACGATGGCCTACACGGTCGACGCCGCCGGCGCGGTCGTGCCCTACGAGGCGCCGGCGGGCCATCCGCTGCATGCCGTGGTGCACCGCTCGGAGGTCCTCATGGCCGCCGCCGAGTACGGCACCCAGGCGGCACACCTGGGCACCGACACCGACACGGACCCGTTCGCCGCGACACTCACCGTCGCCGAACGCCCGGACCGCTCGGTGTTCTCCCTCGCCACCTGGACCGAGGGCGTCGACACGCTGCTGCCCCGGGCCGACTACGTGTCGTTCGGGTCGTTCCTGGTCACCTGGGACACCCTCACCCGCGAGGTCGACCTGGACCCGGAGCCGGGCCTGGCCCCGGAGCGGTTCCGCCTGCGCGGCTGGCCCCACCCGGGCGTGGTCGCCCGGCTGCGCGCGGCCGCCGTCACGCCGTGAGCGCCGCGATCCCGCGCCGCACCTCGGGGTCGTACGCGTCCGGGTGGGCCCTCGCCGGGCGCATGCCGTCGAAGAACCCGCCGGTGCCGCCCTGCTCCACGATCAGCCGCAGCGTCGCCTCGCCGCCTTCCCGCACCGTCGACAGCGGCGCGGCGCCGTAGTCGCGAACCATCTGGGTGTCCATGAACGTCGCCGGGTGCAGGCAGTTGACGCTGACTCCGCGGCCGTCCAGCTCGTCGGCCAGGGCGAAACTCCAGGCGGCCAGGGCGAGCTTCGACCTGCGGTACGCGGTGATCCCGTCGTAGTCCCGCACCAGCTCGACATCGGCGAAGTCGATCGGCTCCTGTCCGAGCGACCCGACGTTGACGACCTTGGCGGGCGCGTTGGCGGCGAGGGTCGGCAGCAGCGCCCTGGTCAGCCGCACCGGGGCGAGGAAGTTGACGGCCCAGCGCAGCTCGTGCCCGTCGGCGGTCTCCTCCCGGGGGCCACCCGGCTCCCCGAAGCCGACGCCGGCGTTGTTGACCAGGACCGTCAGGTCGCCCCGGGCACCGACGGCGGCGGCGAGGCGGTCGACGTCGGCCAGGCTCGCGAGGTCGGCCACGAAGCCCTCGGCGGTTCCTCCGGCGGCCCGGACCTCGTCGACGCCGCGGTCGACCTTGCCGGCGTCCCGCCCGTGCAGCAGCACGGTGAGGCCCGCCTGCCCGAGCCGCGGCGCCAGCCACCGCCCCAGTCCCGAGGTCGCCCCGGTCAGCAGCACAGCAGTCATGCCTCGACCGTACCCAGCCCGGGCCCGCTTCCCACGATCCGGGAGGGACCGTGCACCGATGCCCACCCGAAGCAGACCGGATCATGGGGTTGGAACGCGGCGGCCCCGCCGGCGGGAAGCCGGCGGGGCCGTCATGGCGTGCTGTGCGGGTGCGGGGTCAGCCGCCGAAGCCGGCGGGCAGGCCGCCCGCGTCGGCGTCCTTCGCGTCGAGGATGTCGAAGATGAAGCGCAGCGTGCCGCGCGGCGCGCCCTGGGGCGGATCCTCGCCGTAGGCGTTCGGGATGTCGAACTGCACGCGGGTGCCGACCTTCAGGCCGACCATGCCCTCGTCCAGCGGCAGGAGGAGCTTCTGCTCCTTGCCGAGCTGCTTCTGGCCGACCGGGGTCTCGAACGTCTTCTTGTCCGTCCAGGACGCCGCGAACACCTTGCCGTCGGTCATCGTCGCGCCGACGTAGTTGACCACGACCGTCTGGCCGGCCTTGACGGTCTTGCAGTCGCCCTTGATGAGCACCTTCGTCCGGAGCGCCTTGATGTCATTGGGGTCGGCGTCGATCTTCGGCTCGGTGGCCAGGGCCTTGTCCATGCCGCCGAGCAGCGGCGGGAACGCGTTGGGGTCGCCCACCGGCTTGCACTTGACCTTGTTCTTCTCGGCCCGGTCGCCGAAGTACCAGATGCCGGCGAACGCGCCGCCGACGGCCAGCACGAGGATGAGCGTGCCGGCGATCGCCTGGCCGGTGCGGCGGCGGCGGGCCGCCTTGGCGGCGGCGATCCGCGCGGCGGCGCGCTTCTCCGCCTTCGACAGCGGCGCGACGACCTTCGCGTTCTTGCCCTTGGCGGCCTTGGAGGTCTCGGCCTCCTGGACGGCGTCCTCCTCGTCGCCGGCCGCGTCACCGGAGTCGTCACCGGCATCGTCAGCGTCGGCGGCGGCCTCCGGGTCGTCGGCCGTCTCGGCCTCGGCGTCCGCGTCCTCAGCCGTCTCGGCGTCCGCGTCCTCAGCCGCCTCGGCGGCCTCGACCTCGGACGTGGCGGCGTCGTCGTCCTTCTTGCCCAGCGACACCGTCTCCGCTGGGGTTGTTTCGTCGCTTTCCGCATCCACAGTGGTCGGTTCGACCTCGGTGTCCGGGGTCGCCTTTGGCGCAGTGGCCTTGGTCGACCTCGCAGTGCGGCGGCTTCTGCCCCGATCGCTCACAGTTGGAAGACTCCCCTGCTGGACGGACCCGATACTGGCGGACCTGAGTTTTGTTCGCCAGAGCTTCCCATATCACACGCGCCGCGACACGCCCCGGGTGGCAGCGCAGCCGATAGGGTCATGACATGGGCACTGTTCAGGGCGTCGAGATTACCGGACCGGTTGACGGCCGCTTCGCTGAGATACTGACTGAAGAAGCTCAGAGTTTCCTGGCAGACCTGCACCGGGCGTTCGACGCCCGGCGGCTGGAGCTGCTCGAGGCCCGTAAGGAACGCGAGGCGGAGCTCGCCGCCGGCGGGACGCTGGGGTTCCTGCCCGAGACGCGAAACATCCGCGAGGGCGACTGGCGGGTGGCCGAGCCGGCGCCGGGACTGATCGACCGGCGGGTGGAGATCACCGGGCCGACCGACGCGAAGATGACCATCAACGCGCTCAACTCGGGTGCGAAGGTATGGCTCGCCGACCACGAGGACGCCAACACGCCACTGTGGGCGAACGTGATCGGTGGACAGCTCAACCTGCGCGACGCGAATGCCGGGGCGCTGTCGTACACCTCCGGCGAGAAGCGCTACGCACTGACCGACGGGCCCCGCCCGACCGTCGTCGTCCGGCCGCGGGGCTGGCACCTGCCGGAGAAGCACATCCTGGTCGACGGGGCGCCGACGTCCGGCTCGCTGACGGACTTCGGGCTGTACTTCTTCCACAACCATCTCGTCACCCGGCCGTACTTCTACCTGCCCAAGATGGAGTCGCACCTGGAGGCGCGGCTGTGGAACGAGGTGTTCGCGTTCGCGGAGGAGCGGTTCGGCCGGCCGACGGGCACGATCCGGGCGACGGTGCTCATCGAGACGTTCCCCGCCGCGTTCGAGATGGACGAGATCCTCTACGAGCTGCGTGAGCACTCCGCCGGCCTCAACGCCGGGCGGTGGGACTTCATGTTCAGCGTCATCAAGAAGTTCCGGACCAGGGGCAAGGACTTCCTGCTGCCGGACCGCAACACGGTGACGATGACGGTGCCGTTCATGCGGGCGTATACCGAACTGCTGGTGCGGACGTGCCACAAGCGGGGCGCGCACGCGATCGGTGGCATGGCGGCGTTCATCCCGAGCCGGCGGGACCCGGAGGTCAACCGGGTCGCCCTGGAGAAGGTCACCGCCGACAAGACCCGCGAGGCCGGCGACGGCTTCGACGGCTCCTGGGTGGCGCACCCCGACCTGGTCGGCGTCTGCCGGGACGTGTTCGACGGCGTGCTCGGCGACCGGCCCAACCAGCTGGACCGGCTCCGCGAGGACGTGTCGGTGTCCGCGGCGGACCTCCTCGCCGTCGGCGACACCCCCGGCCAGCAGACGGAGGCCGGGCTGCGCAACGCGGTGAGCGTCGGCGTGCAGTATCTCGACGCGTGGCTCAAGGGCAGCGGCGCCGTCGCGATCAACAACATGATGGAGGACGCGGCGACCGCCGAGATCTCCCGGTCGCAGGTCTGGCAATGGCTGCACAACGGTGTCACCCTGGCCGACACGGGCGCGCTGGTGACGCGCGAGCTGGTCGAGCGGATCGCCGACGAGGAGCTGGCGCTGATCGACCGGGACCTGAGCGAGGCGCGGGCGCTGTTCATGGAGGTGGCGGTGGCGGACGAGTTCATCGATTTCCTGACCTTGCCGGCGTACGACCGGATGCCATGACCATCGACGGGCTGGCGGCGCGACTCCGGGGATTCCTGAAACCGGAGCAGGTGCTGACCGACCGGCAGCAGCTGCGCACCTACGAGTGCGACGGCCTGACCCACTACCGGGTCGTGCCGGCGGTCGTGGTGCTGCCGCGCACCGCCCAGGAGTGCGCGGACACGGTCCGGGCCTGCGCGGAGGCCGGAGTGCCGTTCGTGGCGCGCGGCTCCGGCACCGGCCTGTCCGGCGGGGCCCTGCCGCACGCCGACGGCGCGCTCATCGTCACCTCGCAGCTGCGCGCGATCCGCGAGGTCGCCCCGCAGGACGAGCGGGCCGTGGTCGAGCCGGGCGTGATCAACCTGCAGGTCAGCCGGGCCGCGGCCCCGCACGGGTACTACTACGCGCCGGACCCGTCCAGCCAGCAGATCTGCTCGATCGGCGGCAACGTCGCGGAGAACTCCGGCGGCGCGCACTGCCTCAAGTACGGCTTCACCACCAACCACGTCACCGGCGTCGAGATCGTCACGCCCGACGGCGACCTGGTCCGGCTCGGCGGGCGGGCCCCGGACACGCCCGGCTACGACCTGCTCGGCGCGTTCGTCGGCTCCGAGGGCACGCTCGGCATCGCCACGGAGGTCACGGTGCGGCTCGTGCGCCTGCCGGAGACGGTCCGCACGCTGCTCGCCGCGTTTCCGGGCACCGACCAGGCGGGCGCCGCCACCTCGGCGATCATCGCGGCCGGGGTGGTGCCGGCCGCGGTGGAGATGATGGACGCCCTGGCCATCGAGGCCGCTGAGGCGGCGGTGCACTGCGGCTACCCGGGCGGCGCCGGCGCCGTGCTCATCGTCGAGCTGGACGGCCCGCGGGCCGAGGTCGAGGCCCAGTTCGCCGCGGTCGAGGCGTTCTGCCGGGAGCACGGCGCGTTCGAGATCCGCATCGCCGCCGACGACGCGGAGCGGGCCCTGTTCTGGAAGGGGCGCAAGTCGGCGTTCGCGGCCGTCGGCCGGATCAGCCCCGACTACATCGTCCAGGACGGCGTCATCCCCCGCACCGCGCTGCCGCGGGTCCTGACCCGCATCGCCGAGCTCGCCCACGAGCACGGCGTGAGGGTCGCCAACGTCTTCCACGCCGGCGACGGCAACCTGCACCCCCTGGTGCTGTTCGACGAGACCGTCCCCGGGCAGGCGGAGCGCGCCGAGGCCGTGTCCGGCGCCATCCTCGACATCTGCGTCGAGCACGGCGGGTCGATCACCGGGGAGCACGGCGTCGGCGTCGACAAGGCCAAACACCTGCCCAGCATGTACAGCGCCGCCGACCTCGACACGATGCAACTGGTGCGGTGCGCGTTCGACCCGCGGGGACTGTCCAACCCGGGAAAGATCTTCCCGACGCCCCGCCTGTGCGGCGAGGTCCCGGGACGGCACAAAGGTACCCATCCGCTGCACCAACCAGGCATCGCGGAGGTCTTCTAGACCATGACAGCCGAGATCGCGGGGACGCCGGCCGCCACCGTCGCCACGCCCGGGTCGACCGAGGAGGTCGCCGAGGTGGTCCGCGACGCCGCCGGCGGGGGGCTCGCACTGGTGGTGCGCGGGGCCGGCACCCGGCAGGACTGGGCGCTGCCGCCGCAGCGACTCGACCTGATCCTGGAGACGTCACGGCTGTGCGGGCTGGTCGAGCACGCCGCCGGTAACCTCGTCGCGGTGGTCCGCGCGGGCACGCCGCTGCGCCAGGTCCAGGAGGCGCTGCGCCCCGCCGGGCAGCAGCTGGCCCTGGACGAGCCGCTGCCCGGCGCCACCATCGGCGGGACGGTCGCGGTCAACGCGTCCGGTCCCCGGCGGATGCTGTATGGCACGGTCCGCGACCTGCTCATCGGCGTCACGGTCGTGCGCGCGGACGGCGTCGTGGCGAAGGCCGGCGGCAAGGTCGTGAAGAACGTCGCCGGGTATGACCTCGGCAAGCTCGTCGCCGGCTCGTACGGCACGCTCGGCGTCGTCACCGAGTGCGCGTTCCGGCTCCATCCGCTGCCCGCCGCGCGCCGGTTCGTCTCGGTGCGTCTCGACGGGCCCGACGACGCCGCCCGGGCGCTGTCCGCGGTCCTCGGCGCGCAGGTCGTGCCGAGCGCGCTGGAGATCGACACCGACCCGCTCACCGTGACCGCGCTCGTCGAGGGCGTCCCGGCCGGCGTCGCCCAGCGGGCCGCCGACCTGGAGAAGCTCCTCGGCGCCGGCGCCACCTCCACCGAGGCCCCGCCGGACGGCTGGGGCAGCTACCCGTGGGGGCCCGGCGACGTCGGCATCAAGCTCACGTCGGCGCTGTCGCGGGTGCCGTACCTACTGACCGCCGCCGGGGTGACCGCCCAGCTGCACGACGTGGCGTTGCACATCCGGGGCTCCGCCGGCACCGGCGTGCTCTACGCGGGGCTGCCCGGCGACACCGACCCGGGCTCGGTCGTCGGGGTCGTCAGCGACCTGCGGGCGGCGACCCGGGCCGGCGCCGGGCACTGCGTCGTGCTGACCGCGCCGGCGGCGATCCGGTCCCGCGTCGACGTGTGGGGCCACGTCGACGGCCTCGACCTGATGCGCCGGGTCAAGGAGCAGTTCGACCCCCTGGGCATTCTCGCGCCCGGCCGGTTCGTAGGAGGCATCTGATGTCGTTCGTCGATCCCGAGCTGGTGTCCGACTGCGTCCACTGTGGATTCTGCCTGCCGACCTGCCCGACGTATGCGCTGTGGGGCGAGGAGATGGACTCCCCGCGCGGCCGGATCCAGCTGATGCTGCAACAGCTGGAGGGCGAGCCGCTGACCCCTTCCGTGGCCGGGCACTTCGACGCGTGCCTGGGCTGCATGGCGTGCGTGACCGCGTGCCCGTCCGGGGTCCGCTACGACACGCTCATCGAGCAGACCCGGGTGGGCGTCGAGGAGCGGCACACCCGGGCGTTGCCCGAGCGGGCGCTGCGCGGGCTGGTCTTCGGCCTGTTCCCGCACCCGCGTCGGCTCGCCGCGCTGAAGCTGCCGCTGTGGCTGTATCAGCGGCTCGGCTCGCCGCTGCTGGACCGGCTGCCGGGGCGGCTGTCGACCCTGTCCGCCCTCGCCCCGCCGGTGCGCCGGGCGGTGCCCCTGCCGGCGCGGCTGCCCGCACTGGGGACGCGCCGCGCCGTGGTCGGGATGCTGACCGGCTGCGTCCAGCGGGCGTTCTTCCCCGACGTGAACGCCGCGACGGCGCGGGTCCTGGCCGCCGAGGGCTGCGACGTGGTGATCCCGCCCGGGCAGGGGTGCTGCGGCGCGCTCAGCGTCCACAGCGGACGGCGGGACGAGGCGGCCCGGTTCGCCCGTGGCATCGTGGACACGTTCGCCGACGCGGGCATCGACGCCCTCGTGGTCAACGCCGCCGGGTGCGGGTCGTCGTTGAAGGAGATCGGTGCCCTGCTCGCCGACGACCCGGTGTACGCACCACGCGCCGCCTGGCTCGCCGGGCACGTGGCCGACTTCTCCGAGCTGCTGGGCCGGCTCGGCCCGGTCGCGCCGCGGCACCCGCTGCCCGTCACCGTGGCCTATCACGACGCGTGCCACCTGGCCCACGCGCAGGGCGTCCGGTCGCAGCCGCGCGAGTTGCTCCGCGGGATCCCGGGCCTCGTCCTGCGGGAGATCGCCGACCCGGAGCTGTGCTGCGGCTCGGCGGGGGTGTGGAACGTGCTGAACCCCGAGCCGGCCGCGGAGCTCGGCGCGCGCAAGGCGGGCAACGTCCTCGCGACCGGCGCGGACTGGCTCGTCACCGCGAACCCGGGCTGTCTCATGCAGATCGGTGCCGGGGTGCGCGCGGCCGGCGGCACGATCCGCACCGCGCACACCGCTCAGGTGCTGGACGCCTCGATCCGCGGCGTGCGCCTGCCCCGCTGACCCGCGTCGGGTAGGCGACGGGGCCGAGCCTGACGGCCCGGCCCCGCGTGTCTGCTGACATGACGACGACGAATCTTGTGGACTGCCCCGAGTGCGGGCTCCCGGCGACCGCCCGCAACGAGGGCCGGGCGTGGAGCACCGGCGGCCCGGTCGAGCACGTCCGCCTGCACTGCGTGCTCGGACACCGGTTCTTCGGCCCGGCGACGACGCTGCTGCGCCGGCTCAGGGCCGCGTGACGATCCGGGGCTGAACGTTCAGTTCGGGCGCAGCGGGCGGCCCTGACCGTCGACCGGACGGCCGGCCAGCATGACGATGCCGTCGACGACGAACCACACCCACAGGCCGAACGACACGATCCAGGTCAGACCGAACGAGAAGATCCCGCAGATGATCGCCGTCCAGCCCACGATCACCGCGAGGATGATCTGCGTGATGCCCAACGCGATGTTGCCGGCGTAGATCCGGCCGATCCCGCCGAGGCCCAGGAACAGGCCCGGCAGCAGCTGCAGCAGACCCGCGACGAGCTTCGACTTGTCGGAGTAGGGCTGGCCCGTCACCGGGTCGTAGCCGGCGTTGGCGACACCGAGCACCGGCACGCCGTAGGCCTGCTGCTGACCGTAGGCGGCCTGCTGCCCATACGGGTCGTAACCGCCGGACGTCGGCGCGCCGGAGACCGGCAGCTGGTAGGTCGGCGAATACGGCGGGCCGGACCCGGGCGGCCCTGAGGACGGCGGCCCCGACATCGGCTGCTGCGGCGCGGCCGGCAGCGCATACGGGTCGGAAGGCTGCTGCCCGTACTGGGGCTGGCCATACGGATTGGGCTGATATGGGTCCGGCTGTCCGTAGGGTGGCTGCGTCATGGGAGCAGGCTACGTCACCCGTCCACAGAGCAGGAGCCTGTGACCATGGTGACGTTGAGCGTTTTCACACCATGCGATCGGATGGGTGCATGGACTTCGACGGCCGCAGGCCGCTCCGCACCACTGTCCGGCTCCTCGCACCCCGCAAATGGCGCATCGCCCTGGCCACCATCGCGTTCGCGGCCAAGGACAGCCCGACCTGGCTGTTGCCGCTGCTCACCGCCAACATCATCGACGTCGTGGTGGAGCACCGGCCGTTGCTGCAGCTGTGGCTCAACGCGGCCGTCCTCGCCGTGATCCTGCTGCAGAACATCCCCATGCACATGCTCTGGGTCCGGCAGATGAGTCTCATCGTGCGGGAGCTCGGCACCGACCTGCGCTCCGCGCTCGCCGGCCGGCTGCAGCAGCTGTCGATCAGCTTCCACACCAAGGCCGGCGCCAGCCTGCTGCAGACCAAGGTCGTGCGCGACGTCGAGAACGTGGAGATGATGCTGCAGCAGGTCGCCGCGTCCGGCACCTCGGCGGTGCTGACCCTCATCGGCGCGCTGAGCCTGACCGCGGTGCGGGTGCCGCAGTTCGTGCCGCTGTTCCTGCTCGTCGTCCCGGCGACCGCCGGGCTCGTCGCGATGGTCCGCCGCCGCTCCGGCGCCCGCAACGAGGAGTTCCGCCGCCGGGTCGAGGACCTCTCCGCCCGGGTGGACGAGATGGCGCACCTCATGCCCATCACCCGCGCCCACGCCCTGGAGACCGAGGCGCTGCACCGGGTCCGCGGCACCGTCGACGAGGTCCGCGCCGCCGGCCACCGCCTCGACCTCGTCAACGGCAGGTTCGGGGCGCTGTCCTGGGTGACCTACCAGCTGCTCGGCGCGGCCTGCCTGATCGGCGCCGGCTGGGCCGCCTGGAGCGGGTTCGCCCCGGTCAGCGCCGGCGACGTGGTCCTGCTCAGCACCTACTTCGCCGTGCTCACGAACTCCGTCATCGGCCTGTTCGGCCTGGCCCCGATCATCACCAAGGGGCTCGAGTCGATCCGGTCCGTCGGCGAGGTGCTCGCCGCCCCCGACCTGGAGCGCAACGAGGGCAAGCAGACCGTCACCGCCGTCGCGGGAGCCGTCACGCTGCAGGGCGTCGGCTACCGGTACGCCGACGCCGCGGCACCGGCGGTCCGCGGCCTCGACCTCGACGTGCGCCCCGGCGAGACCATCGCGTTCGTCGGGCCGTCGGGCTCCGGCAAGTCGACCATGCTGAACCTGCTCATCGGGTTCATCCGCCCGACCGAGGGCCGGATCCTCCTCGACGGCGTCGACATGGAGCACATCGACCTGCGCAGCTACCGCAAGAGCGTCTCGGTGGTGCCGCAGGAGTCCGTCCTGTTCGACGGCACGATCATCGACAACGTCACCTACGGGCTGCGGGGCATGACCGAGGAGACCGTGACCCGGGCACTGCGCGACGCCAACGCCCTGGAGTTCGTGGAGCGGCTCCCGCACGGCTGGGACACGGTCGTCGGCGAGCGCGGCGCCCTGCTCTCCGGCGGCCAGCGGCAGCGCCTGGCGATCGCCCGGGCCCTGGTCCGCGACCCGCGGGTCCTCCTGCTCGACGAGGCCACCTCGGCCCTGGACAGCGAGTCCGAGGCCCTGGTGCAGGAGGCCCTCACCAGGCTCATGCGGGGCCGAACGACCTTCGTCGTCGCGCACCGGCTCGCCACCGTCCGCGGCGCGGACCGGGTCGCCGTGCTGTCCGGCGGCCGGCTCGCCGAACTCGGCACCCACGACGAGCTCATCGCCGCCGACGGGCTCTTCGCCAGGCTGCACCGGCTCCAGAAAGTCTGATCTGTGAGTGTCTGCCACACTGGGCGGGTGAAGCCGCCCGGTGCGTCCGACGAGCTGGCCAGCGCGAGCCTGGTCGATCTCGCCGTGTCCCGCCTGAGCCGGGAGATCCTCAGCGGCGCCACCGACCCCGGCGAGCGCCTCGTCGAGGAGCAGTTGACCCGCCGGTTCGGCATCAGCCGGGCGCCGCTGCGGGAGGCACTGCGCCTCCTCGCGCAGCAGGGCCTGGTCGAGCACGTGCCGCGCCGGGGGGTCCGGGTGGCCACCCTGTCCGCCGACGACATCCAGGAGCTCTACGCGGTCCGCGACGTCCTGGAGCGGCACGCGGTCACCGCCACCCCGCCGGACGCCGACCTGGCCGGCATCGCCTCCGCCGTGAAGGCCATGCAGGAGGCCGACGCCCGCGGCGACCAGTTCGACGTCGCGACCGCCCACCGCGAGTTCCACGTCGCGGTGGTCGCGCTCGCCGGCAACCGCCAGCTCACCCAGGTCTACGAGTCGATCCTGGTGAAGATCCAGCTCTACATGGCGCTCAACCTGCGCCGCGAGGCCGAGGTCGCCCGCCCGCACGACGGCGTGCACCGGCACGAGCACCTCTTCGAGGCCGTCTCGGCCCGGGACCCGGCCGCCGTGCTCGCCGCCCTGGACGCCCACGGCGCCCGCTCCTACCTGCCCTGAGCGCGGCTACCCGCTCGGCGACGCCCACCCGTGCGGCGGTTCGGCGGGCTGGTGCGTGGATCGCTGCGTGGGCTGTTCGGGCGCGGACCGGGCGGGCGGCAGCGGGGCCTGCCACAGCGCCGCCTCGGCCGGGACGGTGAAGCCCGGCGGCATCGGATACCGCGGCATCGGCTGCGACCGCAGCGCCTCGACGAACCCGGGATGCGCGCGGGGCAGCTCCAGCCACAGCCCGTCGGGGCTGACCCGGACCCCGGCAAGGTAGCTGCGGTTGCTGCGGGCGATGAGCACGATGCCGGCGGCCAGGCCGATCGCGATGACGGCGATCGAGACGAGGCGCTCCTGGCCGCGGACCCGCTCGCCGAGCATGACGGCGGACAGCAGGCCGGTGAGGATCACGCCGGCGGCGATGACGATCCGGACCGCGCGGCGCGCGGAGCAGCGGCCGCACCACGGCCACGCCGGCACGTCGATCTCCTTGCGCAGCGGCTTGAGCAGGTGATACGCGAGCCTGCCGCCCAGCGCCACGAGCGGCCACGTCCACACCGGCAGCGGCGACAGGAACGTCATCTGCCACAGCATCGTGGCGGGACGCCCGTGGCGCGGACAGACGCGCGGCACGGGCGCACCGGCGGGAATGCGGACGGGCGGCATGGCATGCTCCGGAGGCCGAGGGGTAGCCGGGATCATGCCATGCCGCCCGCGATCAGGGCAGCGGTATCAGCGTCGAACAGCTGCTCGTGGAGGCGCCGTCGGCGCCCGGGTAGCAGATGTCGGAGTCGAGGCCGCCGTTGAGCGTGTCGTAGCCGGCGTCGCCGTACAGGACGTCGTTGCCGGAGCCGCCGTTGATGGTGTCGGCGCCCTGGCGGCCGCGGAGGGTGTCGGGGCCCCCGCCGCCGTTGATGACGTCGTCACCGGAGTAGGTCGTGCACGGCGGAGGTGCCTGGATCGCGGTGGGTGCGAACATGCCGGCCGGGATCGGCTGGCAGGGCGTGGTGTACCAGCCGCCGTCGATGACGTTGGCGGACGCGTTGCCCGTCAGCGTGTCGGCCGCGCCTCCGCCGGTGAGGTTCTCGATCTCCTGGAACACGTCGAACTCGCCGGTCAGCGGGTCACCGCCGCCCGCGGGGGCGGTCAGGGTCGCGGTGATCTTCACGGTCCGTCCCTGGAACGTGACGGTGTCGGAGCCGTTGCCACCGTTGATCCAGTCGTTGCCCGGGCCGGAGTAGACGATGTCGTCGCCCTCCCCGCCCGAGGCGTCCCCGGCCGCGGCCTGGCCGCCGTTGGCGTGGCCGCCCATCTTGATGATGTCGTCGCCGTCGCCGCCGGCGGCGTGCACGTTCGACTTCGTGCGGTTGTCGATGATGTCGTCGAGGTCGTAGGTCTTGATGTCCAGGAACGTCGCGCCGTGGACGCAGTGGACGGTGGTCTGGGTGGCGTACGGGTAGCTGCAGGTGCTCCCGTCCGGCGTGCTGAAGGTGATCGGGTACACGTCGGTGAAGGCGACCACCCCCGCTGACGGGTTGGTGATGGTGAGCCGGTTGGCCTGGTTGAGCGCCGCCTCGTAGTGCATCTCACCGCTCATGGTGAGGGTGGCGACCGGTGGTGCCGCGTGCGCGGGGCTCACGGCGGCGACGGTGAACGCGACGCCGAGCATGACCGCGAGACCGAGTCGGGACAGTCGTCTCATCGCGGCAGGGTCGCAGTGACCGTGATCACAATCCCGTGACTGTCGGATATAGAGCTCGAGTGCGGCGCGCAGCGTCGCATGGGGGGTGTGGGGTGGGAACCCCCCACGGAACCCCCGGCGGCAGCGCGGGAGCTAGAAGTCGTACATCGACGCGTTACATGAGCCGCGGTTTGGCGAAACAGAACTGTCGACAATCGACAGCATGACCGCTCTCGCCGCCACCCAAACGGGGATCGCCGCCCTCCGCGACGCCTATCTCCATGGGACTTTGACTCCGGCCGAGGTCGCCGAGCAGGTCATCGCTGCCGAGTCCGCGCCCGGGGTGTGGATCACGCGAGTTGCCCCGGAGGTGCTGAGGGCCCGGGCGGCCTCATTGGACGACCCGAGCCTGCCCCTGTACGGCATCCCGTTCGCGGTGAAGGACAACATCGACGTCGCGGGGATGCCGACGACCGCGGGCTGCCCGGCGTACGCGTACACCCCGGACCGCAACGCACCAGTGGTGGACCGGCTCCTGGCGGCCGGCGCGATGCTCGTCGGCAAGACCAACCTCGACCAGTTCGCGACCGGGCTCACCGGGTCCCGCTCCCCCTACGGCGCGGTCGAGAGCGTCTTCGGCGGCGGGCTCATCGCCGGCGGGTCGAGCTCCGGCTCCGCGGTCGCCGTCGCGGCCGGCGTCGTCGCGTTCTCCCTCGGCACCGACACCGCCGGCTCCGGGCGGGTGCCGGCCGCGCTCAACGGCATCGTCGGGCTCAAACCGACCCGCGGCCTGCTCAGCACCGCCGGCGTGGTCCCTGCCTGCCGCTCGCTGGACTGTGTCTCGATCTTCACGCTCGACGTCGCCGACGCCCGCACGGTCCTGGACGTGGCCCGGGGACCGGCCACGGAGGACCCCTGGTCGCGGGCGGCCCCCGGTGAAAGCCTCCCACCGGCGGCCGTCCGCCTCGGCGTGGCGCGACCCGACGTGCTCGAGTTCGACGGCGACCACGGGCAGGCCGAGCGATACGTCGCCGGCTGCCTCACCGCCGCGCGGCTGGCCTCGGCCGTCACCCAGGTCGACCTGGCCCCGCTGCTGGAGGCCGGGGACCTGCTCTACCAGGGGCCGTGGGTCGCCGAGCGCCTCGCCGACCTCGAGGACTTCCTCACCGGGCACGCCGACGCGGTGCTGCCGCTGACGCTGGGCATCCTGCGCGGCGGCGAGGGGTACAGCGCCGCCGACACGTTCCGCGCCCAGCACCGGCTGCAGGCGCTCAAGGCGGAGGCGGCGCGGCTGTTCACCGCGATCGACGTGCTGGCACTGCCGACGATCCCGACCACGTTCACCCTGGCCGAGATCGCCGAGGAGCCGCTGCGGCGCAACCTGGTCCTGGGCCGCTACACGCAGTTCGCGAACCTGCTCGACCTGGCCGTCGTCACCGTGCCCAACGGGACGACGCCGGAGGGGCGACCGGCCAGCCTGTCGCTGATCGGTCCGGCGTTCAGCGAGGACACGCTGCTCGGGCTCGCCGCCGCGTTCAAGGGCGAGGCGCTGGCCGTACACCATCCTCAGCCGCCAACGGTGGAACTGGCCGTGGCCGGTCACCACCTTCGGGGTGAGGCGCGAAACGCCGAGCTGGTGGCACTGGGAGGGCGGTTCGCGCGCACCACGCGAACCGAGGCGTGCTACCGGCTGTTCCGGCTGCCGACGGGGGTGCCGGGCCTGGTCCGGGTCGGCGCCGGGCAGGGCGCGCAGATCGAGGTCGAGATCTGGCGGCTGCCGAGCAGCGCGGTGGGTGCGCTGCTCAGCAGTGTCAAGGCGCCCTTGTCGATCGGTTATCTGTCCACGGTGGACGGTCGGACCGTGCAGGGGTTCCTGTGCGAGGCGTACGCGGCCGGCGAGGCACAGGACATCACCGCCAGCGGGGGCTTCCGGGCCCACCGGCAAGAGGAGGGGCAATGAGTGCAAGCATCGGTCCGGTCGTCGGTGCCAGGCCCTACGCCTGGCCGTATGACGGTTCGGTCCCGGTCGAGCGCACGGCGCTGCTGTGCATCGACTGGCAGACGGACTTCTGCGGCCCGGGCGGCTACGTCGACAGCATGGGCTACGACATCGGCCTGACCCGGGCGGGGCTGCCGGCGACCGCGAAGCTGCTCGACCACGTGCGCAGCCTCGGCATGCTGGTCGTGCACACCAGGGAGGGCCACGACCCGGACCTGTCGGACCTGCCGCCCAACAAGCGCTGGCGGTCCGCGCAGATCGGCGCGGAGATCGGCTCCGCCGGCCCGTGCGGCCGGATCCTCATCAAGGGCGAGCCCGGCTGGCAGATCGTGCCGGAGGTCGCCCCGGCACCCGGCGAGGTGATCGTCGACAAGCCCGGCAAGGGCGCGTTCTACGCCACCAACCTCGACCTGGTGCTGCGCACGCACGGCATCACGCACATCATCCTGACCGGCATCACCACCGACGTGTGCGTGCACACGACGATGCGTGAGGCGAACGACCGTGGCTACGAGTGTCTGATCCTGTCGGACTGCACCGGCGCCACCGACCCGTCCAACCATGCCGCCGCCCTGCACATGGTCACCATGCAGGGCGGGGTCTTCGGCTGCGTCGCCACCTCCACCGACGTGATCGCAGCGACCGTCTCCTCCTAGGAGCCTTGATGGCCACAGTGGACGCTCATCCCGGACCCTTCACCTTCGACCCGGCCACCACCGCGCTCATCGTCATCGACATGCAGCGCGACTTCATGGAGCCCGGAGGTTTCGGCGAGACGCTCGGCAACGACGTCTCCCAGCTGCGCCGGGTCATCGCACCGACCGAGGCGCTGCTGCGGGCCTGCCGCGCGGCCAGCCTCACGATCATCCACACCCGCGAGGGGCACCTGCCCGACCTGTCGGACTGCCCGCCGGCCAAGCTCAACCGCGGCGAGCCGAGCCAGCGCATCGGCGCGCCGGGCCCGATGGGACGCATCCTCATCCGCGGCGAGCACGGCCACGACATCATCGACGAGCTCGCCCCGGCACCCGGCGAGCTGGTCATCGACAAGCCCGGCAAGGGCGCCTTCTACAACACGACGCTCGGCGAGGTCCTCGCCGGGCAGGGGATCCGCAGTCTCGTCGTCACCGGCGTGACGACCGAGGTCTGCGTGCACACCACCGTCCGGGAGGCCAACGACCGCGGCTACGAGTGTCTCGTGCTGTCGGACTGCGTCGGCTCGTACTTCCCGGAGTTCCAGGAGGCGGGCCTGAAGATGATCGCCGCGCAGGGCGGCATCTTCGGCTGGGTCGCGCCTTCCACCGCGTTCATCGCCGCACTTCAACCGTCTCTGCAGAGGACGTGATCATGAGCTCCGATACCTCCTTGAAGGTCCCGTGGTGGGTCCGCGGCGACACCAACGCGTTCTTCGGCTTCGGCGTCAACGTCCTCGTCAACGTCCTGACGCTGACCTCGCTGTGCCTGTTCGTGGTGAAGCTCAGCGAGGGCGACGTCTTCCAGGCGATCCTGCCGGCGCTCGGCATCGCGCTGGTCGCCGGCAACGTCTACTACACGTTCCTGGCGCGGCGCCTGGCCCGCAAGGAGAACCGCACCGACGTCACGGCGCTGCCCTACGGGCCGAGCGTGCCGCACATGTTCATCGTCATCTTCGTCATCATGCTGCCGGTGTACCTGAAGACGAACAACCCGACCCTGGCCTGGAAGGCCGGTGTGGCCTGGGCGTTCATCATCGGCATCATCGTGCTCATCGGCGCGTTCGTCGGCCCGTACATCCGCAAGTACACGCCGCGGGCCGCGCTGCTGGGCACCCTGGCCGGCATCTCCATCACGTTCATCTCGATGCTGCCCGCCGCCCGGATGTGGGACCTGGCGTGGGTCGCGCTGCCGGTGTTCGCGCTGCTGCTGATCGGCCTGCTCACCGACACGAAGCTGCCCGGCAACTTCCCGATCGGCCTCGCCGCGCTGCTGGTCGGGACCGCGATCGGCTGGGCCGGCGGCGCCATGGACGGCAACGCGGTCAGCGCCGCCGTCGACGACATCGGCTTCGCGCTGCCCGGCTTCCACCTCAACCTGCTCACCTCGGGCCTGTCCGACGTGGCACCGCTGCTGGCGACCGCGATCCCGCTCGGCGTCTACAACTTCACCGAGGGCATGTCCAACGTGGAGAGCGCCGCGGCCGCCGGGGACAACTACAACCTGCGCAGCGTGCTCCTCGCCGACGGTGCCGGCGCGATCATCGGCGCGGCGCTCGGCTCGCCCTTCCCCCCGGCCGTGTACGTCGGGCACCCCGGCTGGAAGAAGGCCGGCGGCGGCAGCGGCTACTCGATGGCGACCGGCATCGTCATCGCCATCCTGTGCTTCCTCGGGATGTTCGGCTTCCTCGGGGCCATCTTCCCGATGCCGGCGATCGTGCCGATCCTGCTCTACATCGGGCTGCTGATCGGGGCGCAGGCGTTCCAGTTCTCCCCGAAGGCGCATGCCGCGGCGGTGATCGCGGCGCTGATACCGAACATCGCGCAATGGGCCACCAGCCAGATCGACAACTCCCTGGCGGCGGCCGGCACCACCGCGGCGAAGGTCGGCGACGCGGCCCTGGCGGGCAACGGCGTCGTCTACAGCGGACTGTTGACCCTCGGCCAGGGCGCGATCCTCGCCGGGCTGGTGTTCGGCTCGATCGTCGCGTTCATCATCGACAAACGCTTCATCCACGCGGGGATCTTCGCGCTGTCGGGGGCGGTGCTGGCCTTCGTCGGGCTGATCCACGGCGAGAAGGTCGCGTGGAACGCCGATGGGCAGGTCGCGCTCGGCTACCTGTTCATCGCGGTGGTCTGCGGGCTGTTCGCGCTGAGCCGGCCCGAGCCGCGGGTCAAGGAGCCCGACGAGATCGAGCTGGACCGCCTGCACGGTTCGCCCGCGCCCGCACCCGCTCCCGCATCCGCCGAGCCGGCTCCGGCTCCCGCGGCGGCCCCGGCGGCGGCTCCGGCACCGGCGGCGTAGGTTCCGTCCAACGGCGTGGTGGTCCCCTCCTCCGAGGGGACCACCACGCGTGGATCGTCGTGCAAGTCGCTTGCAATGGAGGGTCAGCCGTGCAGATCGACCGGGACGACGTCGTCGCCGAGGTGACCGCAGCCTTCGAGGCGTACGAGAAGGCGCTCGTCGCCAACGACACGGCCGCGCTCGCCGAGGCGTTCTGGGACGCCCCCGCCGTGGTGCGCTTCGGCATCGCCGACCGGCAGACCGGTGCCGGGGAACTGCGTGCGTGGCGGGCCGCCCAGGCGCAGCTGCCGGCCGGCCGGCGGTTGTACGACACCCGGGTCAGCACGTTCGGGGCCGAACTGGCGACCGTGACCACGATGTTCGACTACCCAGGCGGCGAGGACCGCCCCGGGAGGCAGTCCCAGACCTGGGTCCGCCTCCCGGAGGGCTGGCGCATCGTGCACGCCCACGTGTCCCAGGAGCAGCCGCCGCCGGGCCGGTGAGCGCCCGTCAGTGGGCGGCGGCCATCCGCCCCCGCCCCTGGTGTGTCAGCTGGTAGGCGGCGTACAGCAGCAGCGCGCCGCTGACGATCGCGTAGAGGCCGATGGCCCACGCGATCGCGACCGCGCCCTGCGCCGGGCGGACCACCACGAACAGCCCGGCGACCACGGAGATCGCACCGACCAGCGCCAGGGTCCAGCCGCCGTGCTGGCGGGTGGCGAGCCACAGGTCGGCGACGCCGGTCACGATCGCCCACGCGCCGACCAGGACGGCCAGGACCACCCCGGTGATCCCCGGCCACACGATGGCGAGGACACCGGCGGCGAGCCCGAACAGCCCGGCGACCGCGCGGGCCACCCGCGGCCCGGTGCCGTCGGCGAAGCCCGTCACCGGGTTCGTCGCGCCCGCGGACGGGCGCATCGCGTGCACGATCTGCTCGAAACCGGTCGCGATCGCGAAGACCCCGAACAGCAGCGCCAACGCGATCACCGTCACCCCGGGCCAGATGACCGCGAGGATCCCGAACACGATGGCGAGAACCCCCCGCACCCCGAGCAGCCACGCTTCTCTTCTGAGCATCATGCCCTCCTAGCGAGTCGGTCTTCGACCGCCGGCGATTCGACAAGCGGCTCTAGCGAACCGGTCGGCTTCTCGCGAGTCGGTCTTCGAGTTCGTCGATGCGGTCGAGCAGGTCCAGGACCACCCCGACCGCGGCGTAGTTGAGCGTCAGGTCGTCGTGCAGCCGGCGGATCCGGGCGACGGTGGCCAGCTCCGCGACGGGGAACCCGGGCGCGCCGGTCGGTCCGGTGGTGACCTCCACCAGGCCCAGCGCGACGAGGCGGGCCACCAGGTCCGGATGCAGCCCGGCCGCGGCGGCGAAGGCGTCGAGGGGCAGGTCACGGGGCAGCCGCGCGGCCCGTACGAGTGGAAACGTCATGCGGCGCTCCTAGAGGCTCCGGGGGTCGGCCGTGGACGCCACGGCAAGCTCCGCGTAGAGCCGCCGTTCGCGGCCGGACAGGTTCGGTGGGACGACGATGCGCACCTTCACGTGCAGGTCGCCGGCGACGCCCCTCGGGTTGGGCAGGCCCAGCCCGGGCAGCCGCAGCCGCCGCCCCGACGACGAGCCCGGCGGCACGTCGAGCCGCACCGGCCCGCCCGGGGTCTGGACCTGCACGGGCGCGCCGAGCGCCGCCTCCCACGGCGTCACCGGCAGCTCGACCACGATGTCCCGGCCGTGGACCTTGTACCGGGGGTGCGGCGACAGGTGGACGACGAGGTAGAGGTCCCCGGACGGCCCACCGCCGGTGCCGGGCGAGCCCTGGCCGGCCAGCCGGATCCGCTGTCCTTCGGCGACCCCCGCCGGCACGTCCACGGTGTACTGCCGGGGGCGCCCGGCCGGTCCCGGCAGCGTGATCGTGCGCCGGGCACCGTGATAGGCGTCCTCGACCGCGACGGCGAACCCGGCCTGGCTGTCCGCGCCCGCCCGGGCCTGGTCGTTCGACCGCGGCCGGTCGTCGTTGGATCGCGGTCGGTCGTCGTTGGATCGCGGCCGGTCGCGGGGTCCTGGCTGGTCGCGGGGTCCTGGCTGGTCGCGGGGTCCCGGCTGGTTGTACGGGGGTTGGCGGCGCTGCGGACCGGCCTGCCCTCCCGGTGCCTGCGGACCGGCCTGCCGCCCTGGTGCCGGCGGCGAGCCGAGGCCGCCCTGGAACAGGCTGCCGAGCCAGTCGTCCGCGGTCGCCCCACACCAACCGCAGCTCGCGTCGTAGTCGCGGCGCCGCCGAGGGTCGGACAGCACCTGGTACGCCTCGGCGATCGCCTTGAAGCGCTCCTCCGCGCCCGGTTCGCGGTTCACATCCGGGTGGTGTCGGCGGGCAAGGTTCCGGTACGCGCGCCGGACCTCCTCGCTGCGGGCGGTCCTCGGCACGCCGAGGTCTGCGTAGTAGTCGCGGGTCTCAACCGGCATCGGTCCCCCCAACTGGTGCGCCGTCCGCGTCGACGGACTGCCGGCCCCTGAGGACCGGCAGCGTCGCGCGCCTCCACGGTGCTGGGCCGCCCCGGTCTCAGCTCATGCCGCTGCGACCGACCTGGCCCGTGCTGCCGGTGCCGGTGCTCCCGGCCTGCTGGCTCGCCGGCCCCGGCCGGGACTGGCCCTCACGCATCTGCTTGGCCTGCGCCGCCGGCGTGTCCGCCGGCCTGGTCTCATGCTGCGGCCGGCCCTGCGTTCCCTGCTGCGGCTGCCCCTGCGCCTGCTGCTGGGGCCGGCCGCCGGCCTGCTGCCCCTGCGGCGCCGGCTGGCCAGCGCCCTGCTTCGCCTGCTGGCCCAGCTGGGGCTGCGCCGCCTGGACGGTGATGCGGCGGGTCTGCTCCCCGCGCGCCTTCGGTGCGATGACGGTCAGGACGCCGCTGTCGAGGTTCGCCTCGACCCGGTCGTCGTCGATGTTGCCCGGCAGTGCGATGAGGTACTCGAACTCGCCCTCCTGCCGCGCGTGGTGGTGCATCATGCCGCCGCGGACCCGGGCCCGGTAGCTGCCCGCCACCCGGATCTCGTTGTCCCGCAGGTCGATCCGCACGTCGGCGGCGTCGACGTCGGGCAGGTCCAGATCGACCAGGTAGGCGTCGGCGGTCTCCTCGATGTCGACCGGCACGCCACCGATGCGCGGCATCGCCGCCGCCGGGAACGTGAACGCCCGGCCGGGTCGGGTCACCAGGAATGCCATCGGGGTGTCTCCCAACGATGAGGGGATGTACGCGGCCATGCTGGGCGCGCATCGGGTGACCCCGTCCCACCTGCGGCGGATGAGCGCAGGCCGGCTCGTCGTTCGCTCCTTGCTGGTGATGGTGCTTCACCTGGCCGATGGGGAGCGTTCGACGCATGTATGAAGACGTGTTCATAACGGAGGTCCGCGAGAAGACCGGCATCGCCACCGCGGAGGAGACCCGCCGCGCCATCCGGGGCGTGCTGCACGCGCTGGCCACCCGACTGCCGGACGGCTGGGTGCACCACCTGGCCGCGGAGCTGCCACCGACGCTCGCGGAGCCGCTGTGGTCCTACCAGCACCTGTACGACCAGGAGGTGCACCTCGACTTCCTCGCCGACGTCGCGGCCCGGGCGGCCGTCCCGCCGGCCATGGCCGAGCGGCTGGCCAGGGCCGTCTTCGCCGTGATCGCGAGCGCCGGGGACCCGGCGCTGCTGCGCCGCGTGTACGCCCCGCTCACCAGCGACATCCTGGCCCTCACGGAGTCGGACCGGTCGCTGCTCCCCGTGTGACCCACCGGCCGCCAGGCGCCGGCCTGGCGGCCGCCAACAGCGATCCACGGGTCCACGCTCACCGGAAGGCGGCCATGACCTCCGCCATCGGCGCCATGCAGGCGGGATCGGGCAGGCGGACCATCGCCTCGCGCACCCCCGCGTCCGCCAGTTGCCGGAACCGTCCGATGTGGTCGGCGACGGTGCCGGCGTTGACCTCCTTCGCGTAGGCCTCCCGGGACCGGCGGCCGCGCCCCCGTTCGACGAGCTCCGACAGGTGCCGGTCGTCGGCCGCGACGAGCGCGGTCCCCAGGTGGGTGAGCCGGGTGTCCGGGTTGTAGCCGCGCAGTACCTCGGCCTTGCGCCGCACGGTGGCGAGGTCGCCCATGACGTTGGCGGCGTCGGCGTAGGTCGCGGCGAGCCGCAGGGTGCGCCGCTCGCCGTTGCCGCCGACGATGATCGGCACCCGCTCCTGCACCGGTCTCGGGTAGCACAGGGCCTCCGGCACCGTCAGGGTGCGCCCCTCGAAACGCGGACTGCCCTTGCCCCACAGCAGCGGCAGCACCCGCAGCGCGTCCTCCAGCAGCGCGTAACGGTCGCCGACGTCGGGGAACGGCCAGCCGTAGGCGACGTGCTCCTCCTTGAACCAGGCCAGGCCGAGCCCGCACACCGCCCGGCCGCCGGAGAGCACGTCGAGCGTCGCCACGATCTTGCCGAGGTGCGCGACGTTGCGATACGTCACGCCGGTGACCAGCGCGCCCAGCCGGACCTTCGTCGTGCACGCGGCCAGGTACGCCAGGGTCGTGTAGCTCTCCAGGAAGTCCTCCCAGGCCCGCCCGAGCTGCGGGATCTGCCGGAAGTGGTCCATCACGTAGATCGCGTCGAACCCGGCCTCCTCGGCCTCCTCGGCGCTCGCCCGCACGTCGACCCCCTGGAACCGCCCGATGTGCAGCCCGAACCCGAGCCGCGCCGGATCGTCGCGCTGCCGGTGGTGGGCCTCGGCCGCCGCCACGAACGCCTCAGGGACCGTGCGTGCCGGCGTCTCCAGGTGCACCGCGTCGAACCCCTCCGACGGCAGTGCGTCCCGGGTCGCCGCCCAGGCCCGCAGCTGCTGGGTGAGCACGTCGGCCGGGATGCGCTTGGTGGCCCTGGCCCGGTTCCTGGCCCGGCACTGCGCCGGTGGCGTGTCGAACGCGATCGCGACGCACGGCAACCCGTGTGCCTTCGCCGCCGCGACCCATCCCGCCCGCCGCTGCGCGTCCAGCCCGAGGGTGTCGATGACCGTGGTCAGCCGCCGCCGGAGCCGCTGCGCCACCACCGTGTCGAGGACGGCGAACGCGTCGGCGCTCGCGGTGATGTCGTCCTCGCCGGCGCCGACGAGCGCCCGGAGCCGGTCGCTGCTGACGATCCGGTCGGCCGCGAAGTGCGTCTGCGCCCACGTCGACTTGCCCGCCGCGCCGGGCCCGACCAGCACGACCACACAGGGCTCAGGAAGCGTGAGCACGGCCCGCTCCGGACGGTTTCTCCGGCCGGTCAAGGAGGCGGCGGACCGCCTGGGCGATCAACGGCACGGCGCGGGCCTCCAGTTCGGCGCCGCCGTCGCGGACGAGCGTGACGCCGTGCTCATTGACGCGGCAGCGGGCCACCGCCTGGCGCAACGACGCGACCGGGTAGCCGCCGCGGGGCTCGGCGAGCAGGCCGGTGTTCCACTCGCGGGTCTCCGCGACACCATCGACGGGCTGGGTCCACTCGAACCGGCCGGCCACCCAGAGGGTGCCGACCTCGATCTCGTCGATCTCGACGCGTTCCCCGCCGAAGCGCAGCTTCACCGTGCGGCGGCGCTGCTCGATCACCGGGCGGCCCGGGACACCCTTCGCGACCAGGTCGCGGACCGCCTGACCGGACATGACCCAGCGCGGCTCGTCGCCGGGGCGCTGCACCGGGCCGACATTGCGGGCCGCACCGGCGGCGGCAGCGTGGCGGCGGGCGGCGCACGGCTCACACAACGCGGCGTAGCCGTCGCCGGTGGCCGGGTTGCGGCCCTGGTGCGACATGCAGAACGCGGACCCGCAGTCCCGGCACCGGCCGATCGCCAGCACACCACAGTCGTCGATCCCGCACTCCGCAGCCATCCGAGCGACGATACCGCCGACGGCCGCCGCGTGCCGCCACGCGGAAGGACTCGGCCGGTCGGACGTTGACCCGGCGGCGGGGGTAGGCCAGTCTGGCTGCCATGCTCTCGTGGGGTCGCTTCCGGCGCTCGGCGCCGGACCTGGCCTCGTCCGGCCGTGCCCTGCTCTACCGCAACGGCGTCGGCCTGGCATATCTGGGCACCGTGCGCGCCGACGGCGGGCCACGGGTCCACCCGGTCAGCCCGCTGCTCGTCGAGGACGGGCTGTTCACGCTGCTCATGGTCTCCCCGAAACTCGAGGACCTGCTGCGCGACGACCGCTTCGCCCTCCACACGTTTCCCTTGCAGGACGCTGAGGACGCGTTCTACCTCACCGGGCGGGCCAGGTTCCCGCGCGACCAGGCGCTGCGGCGCAGCGTCGCGGCCGCGTTCCTGGCCGAACGGGCGCTGTCGGGGCCGCCGCCCGGCTTCGGGCAGCACGTGCTCGTCGAGCTGCACGTGGAGACCTGCGTGCTGAGCCGCGCCGGCGAGCAGATCACCTGGGCGGCGGCCGAACCGAACCTGCACGAGATCGGCCGCCACCGGGCCATGCGGTAACGACACCCATCGCTGAACAGTGGTTCAGCGGCCCGTGCCGGCAGTCCTCGACTAGGCTCGCGCGGGTGATCGTCGTCCACGCAGCCTGGCTCGACGGTCGTCTGTCGCTCTGGGCCGAGGACCCCGACCTGCCACCCGGCCGGCGCCGCGGCCGGTCGAAGGTGCCCCCGCACCCGTTCGCCGTCCGCGGGCTCCGCCTGGACGAGGACACCGGAGTGCCGGCGACCCGGACCCTCACCCTGCCGACCCGCGGCGACCTGCCCGAACCGTCGCCCGCCGCGCTCGGACCGCAAACACCGGCCGACGCCCCCCTGAGGCTGAGCGAGTGGACGGTCGACACCGTCGAATACGGCCCCGACGACGCCTACGCCCTGCTGCGCTCGACACTGGTGGCGATCGCGGCCGACGACGGCACCGAGGACTTCGTGTTCGGCGACTCGGTGCGCGCCCTGGCCACCGTCGCGTCCTTCGCCGCCTCCCTCGTCCGCCGCGGCCGCATGCTCCCCGGCCTGGGTCCTGCGGACGGCAGCGGCGCGGCCGGCCCCGCCGGCGGAGCGGTCCGCGGCGCCGGCGCCCGAACCGGAAGCATCGAGGCGCGCTGGGTGCCCGTGCTGACCGGCAAGGACGCCGCCTACACCCGGTCGCTCGCGCTGGCGCTGCCGCAGTCGGTGCTCGGCGCCGCACCGTCCCGGGCCGCGCTGCTCACCGAGGTCCTCGACACCCTCGTCGACGCCGCCGCCCGGGCCGTCCTGCCCGCCGCCACCCACCGGGTCACCGGCGTCGCCGGCGCGTGGCTGACCGCGCTCACCGGCACCGACCGCGGCGTGCCCGGCGCCGCCGGGGAGCTCGACGCGCTGCGCGACGACCTGGCCGCGTGGCAGGCGGACGCGATCGGCGGCACGGTGCGCGCCTGCTTCCGGCTCGTCGAGCCACCCGAGCCCGGCACGCTCGAAGAAGCCCTGGCCGACGACGACGAACCCGTCTGGCGCCTGGAGTTCGCGCTGCAGGCCGCCGACGAACCGAGCCTCGTCGTGGACGCCGGCACCGTCTGGCAGGCACCCGGCCCGCTCGAACTGTCGCAGTGGCACGTCCCGGCGCCGCAGGAGACCCTGCTGGCTGAGCTCGGCCGGGCCAGCCGCCTGTACCCGGCCCTCGAGGACTCGCTGCGCGCCGCCCGGCCGGCCGGGCTCACCCTCGACACCGCCGGCGCGCACCAGCTGCTCAGCGACCACGCGCCGCTGCTGGCCGGTGCCGGGTTCGGGATGCTGCTGCCCGGTTGGTGGCGCAAGCCCCAGGCCCGGCTCGGCGCCCGGCTCACCGCCCGCAGCCCGTCCACGTCCCAGCCCGGCACGGTCGCCACCACCAGCGCCGTCGGCCTCGGCTCCGTCATCGACTACCGGTGGGAGCTCGCCATCGGCGAGGAGCCCCTCACCGAGGAGGAGCTGCGCCGGCTCGCCGACCTCAAGGCGCCCCTCGTCCAGCTGCGCGGGCAGTGGGTCGAGCTCGACCCGCGCCGCCTCGCCGCCGGCCTGGAGATCATGCGCAGGCAGGCCGACGAGAGCACGATGACCGTCGCGGACCTGCTGCACCTCGCTGGCGGCGACCCTGGAGACACTGGTGGAGGGCCCGGCGGGCTGCCCGTGGTCGAGGTCGCCGCCGACGGGTGGCTCGGCGACCTGCTGTCCGGGGACACCGAGCTGCGCGTCCCGGCCGCCGAGCCGCCGGAGCGTTTCAACGGCAGCCTCCGGCCGTATCAACTCCGCGGCCTGAGCTGGCTGAGCTTCCTGGAATCGGCGGGGCTCGGCGGCATCCTCGCCGACGACATGGGCCTCGGCAAGACCGTCCAGCTCCTCGCCCTCCTCGCCGGTGAAGCGCCCGGCCCGACGCTGCTCATCTGCCCGATGTCACTGGTCGGCAACTGGCAGCGGGAGGCGGCGAAGTTCGCGCCGGCGCTGCGCGTGCACGTCCACCACGGCGCCGAACGCGCCCGCGGCGCCGCCTTCCGGGCCGCGGTCGCCGCGTCGGACCTCGTCGTCACCACCTACGCGATCGCGGCCCGGGACGCGGCCGCGCTGAAGTCGCTGTCGTGGCACCGGCTCGTCCTCGACGAGGCGCAGGCGGTGAAGAACGCCGCCACCAAACAGGCGGTCGCGGTCCGCGGGCTGCCGGCCCGGCACCGCATCGCGGTCACCGGCACCCCGGTGGAGAACCGGCTCGCGGACCTATGGTCGATCATGGACTTCGCCAACCCGGGCCTGCTCGGCACCGCCACGAAGTTCCGCGAACGCTTCGCCGAGCCCGTCGAGCGGCGCGGCGACGCCGACGCGGCCGCGCGGCTGCGCCGCATCACCCAGCCCTTCGTGCTGCGCCGCCTGAAGACGGACCGCAGCATCATCTCCGACCTGCCGGAGAAGCTGGAGATGGAGGTGCTGTGCAACCTCACCCGCGAGCAGGCGTCGCTCTACCAGGCCGTCGTCGACGAGATGCTCGGCAAGATCGAGCGCAGCGAGGGCGTCGCCCGCCGCGGGCTCGTGCTGGCGACCATGACCCGGCTCAAGCAGATCTGCAACCACCCGGCGCACGCCATGCGCGACGGTAGCCGGCTCGCCGGTCGCAGCGGCAAGCTGCTGCGCCTGGAGGAGATCCTCGACGAGGTCCTCGCCGCCGGTGAACGGGCGCTCGTCTTCACCCAGTACGCGGAGTTCGGCGGCATGCTGCGCGCGCACCTCTCCGCCCGCCTCGGCCGCGAGGTCGCCTACCTGCACGGCGGGCTGGACAAGTCGGCCCGGGACACGCTCGTCGCCCGGTTCCAGGCCGCGTCGGCGTCCTCGCCGCCGGTGTTCGTGCTGTCGCTGAAGGCCGGCGGGACCGGGCTGACCCTCACCGCCGCCAACCACGTCGTGCACGTCGACCGGTGGTGGAACCCGGCCGTCGAGGACCAGGCGACCGACCGCGCGTTCCGCATCGGCCAGCGGCGCGCCGTGCAGGTCCGCAAGTTCGTCACCGCCGGCACCGTCGAGGAGAAGATCGCCGCCATGATCAACGAGAAGCGCGGCCTGGCCGCGAAGATCGTCGGCACCGGCGAGCAGTGGCTGACCGAGCTGTCCACCAGCGAGCTGCGGTCCCTCCTCGCGCTGGAGGCGGGCGCGGTCGTCGAGTAGCCCGTAAACTGCACCGATGTTCGTGATCACGCTCAGCTATCTGGTCGGCGTCGAGGAGATCGACGAGGCGATGCCCGCCCACCGCGAGTGGCTCGACGCCCAGTATTCCGACGGCGTGTTCCTCGCCTCCGGCGCGCAGGTCCCCCGCAAGGGCGGCGTCATCCTCGCCGCCGGTCTGCCCCGGCTGGAGCTCGAGGCGCGACTGTCCCTCGACCCGTTCAAGCAGAAGAACCTCGCCTCCTACGAGGTGGTCGAGTTCGTGCCGCGCGCCGTCAAACCCGGCCTGGAGGCCCTGCAGGCATGACCGGCCAGCGA
>NZ_BONQ01000123.1 GCF_016862795.1 Dactylosporangium siamense
GCGTCTCGGGCCGGTCATCAGAAAATCAGTCTTGGGTCATGCGCCCGGAACGAAGTGAGGACGCATGACCGCCCCGGAATATTGGGGATCCCGGACGGTCAAGGTCGAGGGCGGCCTGCGGGCCCGCAGCGCGCGTGGCGACATCGGGCAGAGCTGGTGGTCGAAGCGGTTCCTCGGCGTGCTCGAGTCCTTCGCCCTCGGCACCCGCCTGACCCGGGGCCGCAACTACGCCCGCGCCGGGCAGGTCCTGTCGCTGACGGTCGAGCCGGGCACCGTCGCCGCGGTCGTGCAGGGTTCGCGGCCCACGCCGTACCAGGTGAGCATCGCCCTGGAGGTCTTCGACGACGACGTGTGGCAGCGGGTCGAGACGGCCCTCGCCGCGGAGGCCCTCGGCGCCGCGAAGCTCCTCGCCGGCGAGCTGCCCCCGCACGTCGAGGACGTGTTCGCCGCGGCCGAGGTGCCGCTCTTCCCCGCCCGGGTGCGCGACCTCGCGATGCGCTGCTCCTGCCCGGACGCCGCCGTGCCGTGCAAGCACCTGGCGGCCGCGTTCTACCTGCTCGCGGAGCGGTTCGACGCCGACCCGTTCCAGATCCTGCTGTGGCGCGGCCGGACCCGCGACGCGCTCCTGGCCAACCTGCGGGCCCTGCGCACCGGCGCCGCGGTTTCCGGCCCTGCGGTTGCTGAGGCTCCGGTGCTCACGGGCACCGCGCGGGTCCTCGCCGACATGGAGGAGCCGGACGTCGAGCTGGAGCGCTTCTGGTATCCCCCGGTGCCGCTCGCCGACCCCGAGCCGGCCGCGGTCACCGGGCGGGATCTCCTGCTGCGCCAGCTGCCGACCCCACCGCCGCCACTCGGCGGCAAGGATCTGCTGAACGCCCTTCGCGGCTGGTACCGGTAACGGCATTCACGTTCGGGTAGGGTCGGCGTATGACCGGTGCGTACCCGCCGCAGGAGCCGGATCCCTCGCGCTACGGGCCACCTTTTCCCGCACCGCCGTTTCCCGCACCGCAGCCGGCCCGGCCGCCGCGGGACAGGATGGTCGTCATCCTGATCGCCATCATCGCCACGCTGGTCGTGCTGTGCCTGGCCATGGCCGTCGGCTCGGTGTACTTCCTGCGGGAGGATTCCGGCGACGACGACAAGACCTCCAAGGTCCTCGACCACCGTCTCGTCACCGGCGGCTGACGGTGCGCCGGGGCATGACGGCGGCGCTGCTGGGCCTGACGGCGGTCCTCGCCGGTTGCGGCAAGCCGGCCGGCACCGACGGCAACCTGGCCAACGGCTGGCCGGCACTGCCCGCCGCCTCCTACGCCCCGCCGTCCACCGGCACCTGCCTGACCGCCGCGGTCAGCGCGTTCGAGCCCTCGGCGGCGCCGCTGCAGGCCGTCGACTGCGCGGAGCCGCACACCGTCGAGGTCGTCGGCACCGGCGCGGTCCCCGACGCGGCCGCCCCGCCCGCCTGGGACAGCGACCCGAGCCGCGCCGCGTTCGCCGAGTGCGACAAGGCCGCCGCGGCGTACCTCGGCGGCGACTGGCGCACCGGGCGGCTGTTCCCCGTCTTCCGCGTGCCACTGCCCGCCGTCTGGCAGGCCGGCGGCCGGCAGTTCCTGTGCGGGATCGCCGAGGCGGCCGATGACCTGTTCGCGCCGCTGCAGCGCACCGGCACCGTCAAGGGCGGGCTCGCCCAGGCCGGCCCGCTGGCGCTGACCTGCGTCCAGCTCTCCGGCGACAACCTGGACGCCAAGGGCTTCTACGGCGCCGTCGACGCCGTCA
This sequence comes from Dactylosporangium siamense, assembly GCF_016862795.1. Classification (GTDB taxonomy): domain Bacteria; phylum Actinomycetota; class Actinomycetes; order Mycobacteriales; family Micromonosporaceae; genus Dactylosporangium; species Dactylosporangium siamense. The sequence goes on from NZ_BONQ01000123.1 coordinate 1,774, forward strand.
AACCCGTCACCTGCGACGCCCCGCACGACACCGAGTTCGTCGGCGCGTGGACCGCCCCCGCCGGCGAATACCCGAACCAGCAACGCCTCAAGGAGCTCGCGAGCGACGCGTGCTACCTGAAGATCGCGCAGTTCCTCGGCATCTCCCAGACCCAGCTGTTCCAGCGCGCCGACATCTACACCTTCTGGACCGGCCTCACCGCGACCCAGTGGGCCATCGGCGACCGCACCGCGCACTGCTTCCTCAACGTGTCGACGCAAACCCCGCTCCGCGCCTCGATCCGCAACCTCGGGACCAAAAAACTTCCCTGACCGGCTTCCGGGAGCCAGGTGACTCCCGGAGGCCGGGCAGGAGGTCAGGGGCGACTCAGGTGCGCTTGCTGGGGCTGGGTTTCGGGCTGGGGCTGGTCTTCGGGCTGGGGCTGGTGCTCGGCTGGGTCTGCCCGGGGCTGGGGTTCTGGCCAGGGGGTGGGTTCTCCGGCGGTGTGCCGGCGCTGGGCGAGATGCCGCTGCCGACGTCCTTGCTGCCGACGCCCTTCGAGGGCAGGAACGACACCTTCGGCATCTTCACCTTCGTCAGCGCGCCGTCGAGGAAGTCGCGCCAGATCGGGCCCGGCAGCGCGCCGCCGATGATGTTGTCGCCGTTGTTCATCTTGATGGCGACCTCGTTGCCCTTGTTGCCGACCCAGACCGCAGCCGCCAGGCCGGGCGAGTTCTTCGACCGGTCGGAGGGGACGTAGCCACCCATCCAGGCGTGCGCGTTGCCCGCCGAGGTCGTGTTGCCGAGCTGCCAGGTGCCGGTCTTGCCGGCGAGCTGGTAGCCGTGCTCGGCCTTCAGCCGGTAGTGCTCCGGCACGCCCCGCAGGACGGCGGTGAGGTCGTCGGCCATCTGCTCGGTGAAGCCGGGGATCCGCTTCGGGTTGATGACCTCACCGAAGACCTTCTGCTCCTTCTCCCACACCTCCTTGAGGAAGTGCGTCTTGGCCGCCATACCGCGGGCGGCGAACGTCGCCATGCCGCCGGCGTGGTCCAGCACCGTGATCGGGTACTGGCCGAACCCGACCTCGGGGCCGAAGTGCTCCGCGACGTCCTTGCCGGAGAGCTTGGTCAGGTCCTGTCGCTGCGGCAACGGCTGGTCCTTGACGGTCGCCCACATGCTGGTGATGCCCGCGGCCCGAGCCGTGTCGATCACCTTCGCCGGGGTCTCGTCGAGCGCGATCTTGTAGAACGGGATGTTCAGCGACTTGACCGTGATCTCCTCGAGCGTGCACCAGGTGCCCACGCCCGACTTGCAGATCGGATCGGTGCCCTCGGTCGCGTTCTTGACCTGGTTCTTCAGCGCCGCCGTGCGACCCGGGAAGTCCTGCGGCATGCCGTTCCAGTAGGAGTTGATCGTGTACCCGTCGATCAGCGCCGTCGCGAGCGTGTAGACCTTGAACGTCGAGCCCGGCGGGTGGCCGCCGCAACAACTCGGGTCGCCGTCGCCGAGCACGGGATCCACGTAGTAGCCGGCGTAGTCGTTGCCGGAGCCGTTGTCGCCGCCGTAGTAGGCCTTGACCCCGCCGGTGCCCGGCTCGACCGCCACCAGGGCGGCCTGCAGGTTCGGCTTCTTGCCGTACATGTTGGATTCCTTGCTGCTGGCGCTCGCCTCCTGCACGGCCACCTGCTGGATCCTGGAGTCGACGGTACTGATGATCTTCAGGCCGCCGTTGCGGATCTTGTCGAAGTTCTCCTTGCCCTGCGGGTCGACGTCCTTGTACAGCAGTTTGCCGGTCTTCGGGTCGGTCAGCTCCGCGACCTCCTGCAGCACGTGGTGCACCACGAGGCCCTCGGGCTTGTCCAGGGCGGTGTTGGCGGTCAGGTTGTTGGCCCGGTTCTGCGCCTGCGTGATGACCGTCTTGGGCATCACGAGCTGCTCCGCCGCCTCGGCCTCGGTGGCGAACTTCAGGGCCACCATCTGCTTGCGGATGTAGTCGAAGCGGGCCTCCGCCTTGACCGGGTCGACGGTCGGGTCGGCCGGGCTGCCCTTCTCGTTGTCGCCCGACGGGTTCTTGATGACCCCGGCGAGGATCATGCCCTCGGCGACCGTCAGGTCCTTGACGGGCTTGTTGAAGTACGCCAGCGACGCCGCCTGGATCCCGTGCGCCCCGCGGCCGAAGTAGATGATGTTGAGGTACATCGTCATGATCTGGTTCTTGCTGTACGACTGGTTGAGCTTCAACGCGATGACCGCCTCGCGGACCTTCCTCGCGTAGGTGACGCCTTCGAGCTCGGCCCACTTCCGGGCGTACTGCTGGCTGATCGTCGAGGCGCCCTGCCGGTCGCCGCCGGTGACGTTGTTCCAGGCGGCGCGGGCGACGCCCCAGTAGTCGACGCCGTCGTTGGTGTAGAACGAGTTGTCCTCGGCCGCGACGACGGCGTGCTGCACGTGCAGCGGGATGTCCTCAAACGCGACAAGCGTGCGGTTCTTGCTGCCGATGCGCGCCATGAGCGGGCCGTCGGCGTAGTAGATCGACGTCGACTGCTCGAGGGTGAGGTCCTCGGGCAGCCCCACCTGGTCGAAGTAGTACGTCCCGGCCACCAGGCCGAGGCCGGTGACCATGATGAACGCGGCGATCGACGCGATGAGGATGTTGCGCCTGCGCCGCCGTTTCGCCCGGGCGCTCGGCGCCGGTCTGCTCCTGCCGGGCTCGGGCGGGATCTCGTCCGGCGGCGCCTGCTCAGGCTGGCCGGCGACCCGCGCCGAGGCGCGCACCGGCGGTGGTGCGGCCCCTCGCACGGACGCTCGACCGGTCGCCGGCTCGCCGAGGGGTGGTGGCACGGGCACACCGGCCCGGCCCACACTCGCCCTGCCCTGCACGGAGTCGGCCGGCACGCTCGCCCTGCCTTGAACGGGGTCGGCCGGCTCGCCGTAGTGCATCTGTCCCACGCTTCGTCGCCCCCACGTCTGTGCGTCCGGCCGCGGCGCGGCGCGGTCGCCGCAGCTCGCCTGGCCACCCACGGAATTCACGCAGCGTCATCGACCGCACCGGCGATGACTCCACCCGCCGCTTGGCACGCATGGCCCGAGCGTATGACCATCCGCCATCGACGGCGACCCCGGTCACTATCGGTGATGTTCGAAGTGACGCAAAGCAGACCGGCACCGGCCGCCCGGACCGGCCGGCCCGACCCGGGCGACGGTTACCATTGCCCGGTCCGTGCCACGAAGTCAGGAGATCCTGCGTGAACGTCGAAGCGCTGCGCTTCCCCGGTCGGGAGTTCGACCCGTCGACCGGCGTCGCCCGCTTCCACTATGCGCTCGGTGACCTCGTGCTCACCGAGACGGTCGACTTCGGCCCGCCGTCGGTGGTGCACCCGGCCCTCGACCGCGTCCTCGACCTGCTCTACGTCGCGGCGTCAACGTCCTACTACAAGATCGCCGCTCCGACGAGGGTTGAGCTCGGCTTCCCGCTGGCGGAGAAGGCCCTGCCGTGGGTCACGGCGCTGTTCCGCGAGGGTCTGGGCGAGTTCGCGTACCAGAACACACTCCCCTACGTGCTGGACCTGGAGATCCTCCCGGGCCCGTATGCGGAGCCGCCCGCCGACGTGCACGAGCCGGCCGGCGCGCCGCTGGCCGCGGTCGGCGGCGGCAAGGACTCGATCGTCTCGATGGAGGCGCTGCAGCGCGCCGGGCTCGACCCGGTGCTGTTCGCGGTCAACCCCAACCCGATCATCCGTGCCGTGTGCGCCGTGTCGCCGCAGCCGACGCGCTTCGTGCGCCGCACCCTCGACCCGCGGATGCGGGAGCTGAACGCGAACGGCGCGTACAACGGCCACATCCCGGTGACCGCGATCAACTCGCTGATCGCCGTCGCCGCCTCGCTCATGCACGGCCTCGGGCCGGTCGTCATGTCCAACGAGGCCTCGGCGTCGGTGCCGAACCTCAACTGGCTCGGCCGCGACATCAACCACCAGTGGTCCAAAGGCCTGCCCGCCGAGGCGCACCTGCGCGACGCGCTGCTCGCCCACGCCGGCCTGCAGGAGGCGTACTTCTCGCTGCTGCGTGGCCTGTCGGAGCTGCACATCGCCGCACTGTTCGCCAAGTTCACCGCCTATGACGCGGTCGTGACCAGTTGCAACCAGGCGTTCAAGCAGCGCGACGCGACCGACCGGTGGTGCGGGCACTGCCCGAAATGCCGGTTCGTCTTCCTCGCCATGGCCCCGTTCACGGGCCGCGAGCGCCTGCTCGGCATCTTCGGCACCGACATCTTCGCCGATTCGACGCAGCTGCCGGGGTACCGCGAGCTGATGGGACTCACCGCGCACAAGCCGTTCGAGTGCGTGGGTGAGATCGAGGAGTCCCTCGTCGCGCTGCGCCTGCTCGCCCAGCAGGACGAGTGGAAGGACACGCTGATCGTCTCGGCCCTGGTAGCGGAGGCCGCGCTGCCGTCCGACGCCGAGGTCGAGGCCACGTTCCGCGGCGACGGACCCAACCTGGTCCCGCCGGTCTACCTCGCCGCCCTGGAGGGTCTCGGTGCAGCTCGCTGACCTGCGCGACCGGCGGGTCGCCGTCTGGGGCACCGGCCGGGAAGGCGTCGCCGCCGTCCGCGCGATCGCCCCGGCCGGGCCCGCGTCGCTGGTCGCCGTCGACGACCGGCAGAACTTCCTCACCAAGGACTGGTCGCCGGAGCTCGCCGCGCTCGCGCCGCTGCACACCGGACCCGCCGGGTTCGACGCGCTGCGCGCCGCCGACGTGGTCGTGCGCTCTCCCGGCGTCGCGCAGACCCACCCGTGGATGGTCCAGCTCCGCGCCGCGGGGATCCGGATCACGGGCGGGACCGCGCTGTGGATGGCCGCGCACCGCGACCGGACCGTCGGCGTCACCGGCAGCAAGGGCAAGAGCACCACGAGCAGCCTCGTCAGCCACCTGCTCACCGCCGCCGGCTTCGCCAACGAGCTCGGCGGCAACATCGGCATCCCGGTGCTGGACCTGCCGCCGGCGCCGACGTACGTGCTGGAGCTGTCCGCCTATCAGTGCGCCGACCTGGACGACTCGCCCCGGGTCACGGCGGTCACCTCGCTGTTCCCGGAGCACCTCGACTGGACCGGCGGCGAGGACGAGTACTACCGGGTCAAGCTCAACCTCGTCGCCAACGACCCGGCCGCCGTGGTGGTCCACGCCGCGTCCACCGCGGTCCTGGCCGAGCTGTCGCGCCGCTTCACCGGCCTGCCCCTGCACGTCGTCGGCGGCGAGGACTCGTTCCACGTCCACGACGGCGTCTTCCGGCTCGGCGCCGCGCCGCTGTTCCCGCGCACCGCCCTGCGCCTGCTCGGCCGGCACAACGAGGCCAACCTGTGCATCGCGCTCGGCGTCCTGCAGGCCTACGGCGTCGACGTCCGCACCTCGGCCGGCGCCCTCGAGGCGGCACTCGGCACGTTCGCGGGGCTGCCGCACCGCCTGGAGCGCATCGAGGACCCGTCCGGGCTCACGTTCGTCGACGACTCGCTCTCCACGATCCCGCAGGCGGCGATCCACGCGATCGAGGCGTTCCACGACCGCCCGCTCACCGTCCTGCTCGGCGGCGAGGACCGGGGCGTGGACTACACGCCACTGCGGGAGCATCTCGCCGCCGCGGCGTCGCCGACAACGGTGATCGGCATGCCCGACAGCGGTGCGCGGCTGGTGGCACTGCTCGAAGACCTGCCCCTGGTGACCGCGTACGTCTCGGACAGCCTGGTGGACGCGGTCGCTCTGGCCCGCAAGGTGACCCCGGCCGGCGGCGTCGTCCTGATGTCCCCGGCGGCACCCAGCTACGGCCGCTTCGACAACTACGCCCACCGCTCGAAGGTGTTCCGCCAGGCGATCACCGACTCCGCTCTGTAGAGCACCGACGGTCTGTCAGGTGCGCCAGGCGGCGATGATCGCCTCGGCCTCGTCGGCGACCTCGTCGGCCTCGAGGTCGTCGGTGTCCAGGACCGCGTCGACGCGGCGCAGGTCGTGCCGGGCGGTCAGGTACGCCCCGAGCTGGTCCAGCCGCCAAGCCTGCGGGCCGTCGTCGTCATCGTTCTCGACCCGTTCGATGAGCACCGGCGCCGACACGTCCAGCAGCAGGTGCCGGACCTCGTGCCCGCGCCCGCGCAGGCCGGCGAACAGCTCCCGCAGCACCGCCCCCCGCAGCACGGTCATCGGCACGATCAGCGGATCCGCCCCACGCGCCTGCCACCCGGCGGCGGTGACGGTGGCCGACCGCCACGCCGGCAGATCCTGATAATCCCCGGGCTTGAGCAACCCCACCGTGCGCTGCAGGACCCACCCGATGCGCTCCGGATCAAATGCCCGCGCCTTCGGATCGCGACGGCACAACTCCTTCGTCAGCGTCGACTTCCCGACACCGAAAGGCCCATTGATCCAGACGATCACCGCCCAACCCTTTCACGCCCACCCTCCCCCCGACGACAAACACCAGCCGCGCCACACCGCAGAGAAACACCCACAGTCGGCCGGCGGGTGCAAGCCACAGTCGGCCGACGCACGGCGGGTGCAACGCAGGAGGATGGGCCCGCCTCCGTCGTCTCGCGCGCAGGGCGGGCGAGCCGGACGACAGACCTTGAGTGCCTCAAACCTGGACCCCCGGTCTTCATAGGCCACGCGCACGCGTCCGAGTCGACCGCGCCCTCGGGGCGCAGGTCGTGCGAGCAACGCGAGCATTGGGGGTGTGGGGTGAGAATCCCCCACTGCTCTTCCGGCCGTAAGGCCGCCGCGGAAGAAACAGCCAGGTTTTTCGCAGCGGGCGTCGAGCCCGATGGCAGGACCAGGCGGGATAAATGAGCCATGAACATCTTGACGCTGCCCCAGCGCTCCGCCTCCGACCTCGACCACGTGACCGTGCTGCTCGTCGCCGACGGCGGTCGGCTCATGGACCTGACCCGCTACCTGCCCCAGGACTGGACGGTCCTGCGGCGCACGACACCCGAGCCCCTGGTGCGCGACCCGGACATCGTCGTGCTCGACGACCCGGGACCAAGGGCGGTGACCGCCGCCTGCCTGCGCCATCCGGCGTCGGCGATCGTGGTGGTGCTCAGCCCGTACAGCGACCATCAGGAGGTCGTCGACGTCCTCGAGGCGGGCGCCGACGCGTGTGTGCGTTCCAACACCACCGCGGTCGTCGCGGCACACGTCGAAGCCTGCCGGCGGCGCCAGGCGGCATAGGTATTTGGCGTTTCCCACAACATATTCCAGAGAGCGCTTTCAGGGGGTTTCGCGATTGACAATGCGCTAGTCATGGGCCACTCTGAATCGTGTCTTGAGAGCGCTCTCAGGCCGATTGGCGGCCAGGGTGACCAGCCGATCGTCCGGGTGAATCGTGATCAGGGTGTAACCGGTGTGAGGGTGTGACGGGCGGCGGAGCGGCATGCTTCGTCGCCCGTCCCTTTTTGTGCGCCATAACATCGGGCGGCTTCAGTCATGATGAGTCCGGCAGACAGATATGGGGGAAAGCGCACATGGTGATGTCGGGGCGGGACAGGCCCACTCTGGAGAACGTCGCGCAGCGCGCCGGGGTCTCCCGAGCGACCGCCTCCCGCGTGGTGAACGGCTCTACGTCCGTCGCGCCGCACATCCGCGACAAGGTCCTCAACGCCGTCGACGCCCTCGGCTACGTGCCCAACCAGGCGGCCCGCAGCCTGGTGACCCAGCGGACCGACTCGATCGCGCTCGTCGCCTCGGAGACGACCAGCCGGGTGTTCTCCGACGACCCCTTCTTCGCCGCCGTCATCCGCGGCGTGAGCCTCGAGCTGGAGGCCGCCGACAAGCAGCTCGTGCTGATGATGGTCGGGCCGTCCGGGCCCAGCCACGACCGGGTCGAGCGCTACGCGACCGGCGGCCACGTCGACGGCGCGATCATCTTCTCCATGCACGGCGCGGACCCGCTGCCGGAGCGCCTGAGCCGGGCCGGCGTGCCGGTGGTCTGCAACGGCCGCCTGCTGACCCAGTCCCAGGTCCCCTACGTCGACGTCGACAACGAGGACGCCGCCCGCGCCGCGGTGCACCATCTGCTGGACACCGGACGGCGCCGGGTCGCGACCATCGCCGGCCCCCAGGACATGAGCGCGGGCATCGACCGGCTCAAGGGGTACCGATCGGCGATGCAGGACGCCAGCCGGCGCTCGATCGTCGCGGTCGGCGACTTCACCCGGCAGTCCGGCGCCCTGGCGATGAGCCAGTTGCTGGCCGACGACCCGCAGCTGGACGCCGTGTTCGCCGCATCCGACGCGATGGCCGACGGCGCGCTGCGCGCCCTGCGGCAGAACGGCCGCCGGGTGCCCGACGACGTGGCGGTGGTCGGGTTCGACGACATGGAGTTCGCCCGCGACACCGAGCCGCCGCTCACCACGGTCCGCCAGCCGATCACCGACATCGGGCGCACCGTGGCCCGGCAGGTGCTGCGCCTGGCGGCCGGCGAGCAGATCGAGCCGGTCCTGCTGCTGCCCACGGAGCTCATCAAGCGCGAGTCAGCTTGAGTGCGCCGCTTGCGGCGCATTGGGGGGTCCGGGGGTGAGCATCCCCGGCGGAATCCGTCGCTTGCGGCCCCCCGGCGCCGTGCCAGGTCGCGTGTCGAGGCGTCGCCCCCTGCCCTGGCGCGCGATGTAGGGCATTGTGGGACGGGTGAGACTCGCGACCTGGAACGTGAACTCGGTCAAGGCCCGGCTCCCCCGGCTCCTCGAGTGGCTCGAACTGGCCGGGCCCGACGTGCTCTGCCTGCAGGAGACCAAGGTCGGCGCGGACGGCTTCCCCACCGAGGAGGTCGCCGCGCTCGGCTATGCCGTCGCCGCGCACGGCGAGGGCCGCTGGAACGGGGTGGCCCTGCTGTCCCGGGTCGGCCTCGACGACGTGGTGCGCGGCTTCGAGGGCGACCCCGGCTGGGCCGGGGAACCCGCCGAGCGGGTGCGGGAGCCCGACGATGGCGAGGAAGGGCTGTTCGAGACGCCCCGCATCGAGGCCCGGGCGATCTCCGCGACCTGCGGCGGGGTGCGCGTCTGGTCCGTGTACGTGCCGAACGGCCGGACCCCGGAGTCGGCGCACTACACGTACAAGTTGCATTGGCTCGAGGCGCTGCGCTCCCGCGTCGCCGGTGAGCTGGCCGGCACCGATCGCCTGGTGGTGTGCGGGGACTTCAACGTCGCGCCGACCGACGCCGACGTGTTCAACCCGGCCGCGTTCGCCGGTTCGACGCACGTGACGGCACCGGAGCGGGAGGCCCTGGCGGCGCTGCTGGCGACCGGTCTGCGCGACGTCGTGCCCGCGCCGATGAAGGGGCCGAACCCGTTCACGTACTGGGACTACCGGGCCGGCATGTTCCACCAGGACAAAGGCATGCGAATCGATCTTTTCTACGCCAGTGCCGCCGTCGCCGAGGCAGTCAAGGCCGCCTACATCGACCGCGAGGCACGCAAGGGCAAGGGCCCGTCGGACCATGCCCCGGTAGTGGTGGACATCGATCTCTGAGTACGCTCCGTGATCAATGACACCTGGCTGGACGGTACTGTTAAAAGTGAAACGATCAAGTAAAGTGGTGCCTGACCCCGACCCTCTCTGTTGCGCGTGCTTCGTCCACAACAGAGCGTAACCACACCGTTACGACGAGCTGGTAATTCGCCCTTTTCGGGGGTGTATGATCCAAAAGTCGTTGTGCTTGGATCACGCCCTCATCACGGCCCGGCGTGGACTTGGTTACAGGACGGGGGGTGACCCTTGACGATCGGCCGAACGGGAGACAGGGTTCCTCCAACGGAGGCGACACACCAAGTCGGCTTCGTGCACGCTCTGCCCGTGGACCGAACCTGCGGATAGGGCACCAGGAGTCCACGAAGACACAGCCGATCGGCTGCTGACTGCCACGGGCCCCGGTCTGGCCGACGCGCGTTCCCATGCTGCGACGGCCATTGCTGGCGGCTGTGCAAGGCGGGCAAGCGGCCGGGGAGAGGGGCGCCACGCCCATGACTATGGGACCCGTCACGTCCAAGAGCGACGAGCAGGTGCCGAGTGTCGAAGAGGCGACCAGCACGCCACCCGGTGTCCCCGCCAAGGCCATCGAGGGCAGGTCGCTCGGTCAGATCGCCTGGACCCGTCTGAAGCGCGACAAGGTCGCGCTGACCGGTGCCAGCGTCATCGTGTTCCTCGTGCTCGTCGCGATCTTCGCCCCAGTGATCAACAAATTCCTCGGGCACCCGATCAACGAGTTCCACCAGGACAAGATCAACCCGAGCCTCGGCGGTATCCCCGAGCCGGGGACCTGGGGCGGCATCAGCAAGGACTTCCTGCTCGGCGTGCAGCCGGTCACCGGCCGCGACATGTTCTCGCAGATCATCTACGGCGCGCGGGTCTCCCTGCTGGTCGCGCTGTCCGCGACGGTCGTCGCGGTGATCCTCGGGGTCGTGCTGGGCATCACGGCCGGCTACTTCGGCGGCTTCGTGGACAGCGCGGTCAGCCGCCTGATGGACCTGATCCTCGCGTTCCCCTACCTGCTGTTCTCGATCGCGCTCATCTCCGTCGTGCCGGTCACCACCGCATGGCGCATCGGCGTCGTCGTCGGCGTCATCTCGTTCTTCAGCTGGCCGTACATCGGCCGCATCGTGCGCGGGCAGACCCTGTCCCTGCGAGAACGGGAGTTCGTCGAGGCGGCCCGCAGCGTCGGCGCCGGCCCGACCCGGATCCTGTTCCGGGAGCTGCTGCCCAACCTGGTCGCGCCCATCCTCGTCTACTCGACGCTGGTCATCCCGACCAACATCGTCTTCGAGGCGTCGCTGTCGTTCCTCGGCGTCGGCGTGCTGCCCCCCACTCCCTCGTGGGGGCGCCTGCTCTCCGACGCGGTGAACTACTACACCTACGACCCGGTGTACATGTTCGTGCCGGGCCTCGCGATCTTCATCATGGTTCTCGCGTTCAACCTGTTCGGCGACGGGCTGCGTGACGCGCTCGACCCCAAGGCCAACCGGTAAACCCGCCACCGGCACCGCCACCCTCGGCCCGGACCGGATCCCACCCTGCACCACTGACAGGGATCCGTCCCGTGCCACCCCGATCTCCGCTCGCACAGCAGCACAGCTCGGACGGCCCGTCCCTCGGCGGGTCGCGCCAAACAAGGAGGGAAACCTAGTGAGAATGAGGACAGGGGCATTGGTGGCCGGTTCGGCTGCTATCGCCCTGGTGTTGTCCGCCTGTGGGTCGGGCGGCGACGACAAGAAGCCCAGCACGGGCGAGAGCACCGCGGGTGTGACCGGCTTCAACGCCGCCACCAAGGGTGTCGTCAACCCTTCCGACAAGAAGGGTGGGACCCTCAAGCTCGTCAACCACTCTGACGCAGACTCGTGGGACCCGGTCCGCGCCTACTACGCCTGGGTGTGGAACTTCCAGAAGGGCTACTACGTCCGGACCCTCCTCACCAACGCGTCGAAGCCGGGCGAGGACGGCCTGAAGCTCGAGCCGGACCTGGCCGAGAAGCTGCCGGAGATCACCGACGGCGGCAAGACGTACACCTTCAAGCTCAAGGCCGGCGTCAAGTTCGAGGACGGCTCGCCGATCACCTCGAAGGACATCAAGTACGGCATCGAGCGCGTCTTCGCCCAGGACATCCTGTCCGGCGGCCCGACCTACATCGTCGACGTGCTGGACCAGGACCAGAAGTACCCCGGCCCGTACAAGGACACCGACCCGGACAAGCTGGGTCTGAAGTCCATCCAGACCCCGGACGACACCACGATCGTCTTCAAGTTGAAGGAACCGCTGTCGGACTTCAACTACCTGCTCGCCATGCCCGGCGCAGGCCCGGTCCAGAAGGCCAAGGACACCGGCGACAAGTACGGTGACAAGCCCGTCTCGACCGGCCCCTACAAGTTCCAGTCGTTCGACCCGGGCAAGAAGCTCACCCTGGTCCGCAACGAGAACTGGGACCCGAAGACGGACACCATCCGCAAGGCGCTGCCGGACCAGATCGACCTGACCATCGGCACGGCCGTCGAGGAGATCGACAACCAGCTGCTGGCCGGCGACGTCGACATCGACACCGCGCAGACCGGTGTCCAGCAGGGTGCGCAGCCGAAGATCCTGCTCGAGGCGGACAAGAAGGCCAACGCGGACACGCCGACCACCGGCTTCATCCGCTACTTCTCGATCAACACCAAGGTCCCGCCGTTCGACAACATCCACTGCCGCAAGGCCGTGCAGTACGCCACGGACAAGGTCACGATGCAGACCGCACGTGGTGGCGCCGACGCTGGTGGCGACATCGCCGTCAACATGCTCCCGCCGAACATCGCGGGTCACGACCCGGCGCTGGACCCGTACAACACCAAGTCCGGCAAGCCGCAGATCGACAAGGCCAAGGAAGAGCTGGCCGCGTGTGGCAAGAAGGACGGTTTCGACACGGTCATCGCCACCCGTAACGCCGGCAAGGAGCCGAAGACGGCTGAGGCGCTGCAGGCCGCGCTGAAGAACGTCGGCATCAACGCCCGCCTCGACCCGACCGACGCCTCGCTGTACTTCCGCTCGACCATCGGCGCGCCGTCGAACACGCACGCCAAGGGCTACGGCCTGATGATGGCCGGCTGGGGCGCCGACTTCCCGACCGGTTACGGCTTCCTGTCGATCCTGGTCGACGGCCGCACGATCTCCCAGTCGGGTAACAACAACTACGCGGAGCTCAACAACTCCGAGGTCAACAGCCTGATCGACAAGGCCAAGGCCGAGACCGACCCGAAGAAGGCCGCGGACATCTGGGGCCAGATCAACAAGGTCGTCATGGACGAGGCCGTCATGGTGCCGTTCGTGTACGACAAGGCTCTGAACTACCGCAACCCGCGACTGACCAACGTGTTCGTCACGGAGTACTACGGCATGTACGACTTCGCCAGCTTGGGTGTCACCAAGTGACCTGGTCGTCCTGACCGAGCAATGCCAGTTAGCCGGTAACCCGCCCTTCCGAGGAAACGAAGGCAGGTGAAGGCCACGGCGCCGGCCGGTGAGACGGGAACACCGTCGAGCCGGCCGGCGTCAGGCCGCACACGTGATCAATTACATCCTGCGCCGCCTGGTCACGGCAGTCGCGCTGCTCGTGGCCGTCTCGGCCGTCACCTTCCTGATCTTCTTCGCGATCCCGAAGGCCGCCGGCGCCGACCCCGCCCAGATGTACGTCGGTAAGTCGGCGACCCCGCGCGACGTCGAGGCGACCCGGGTCAAGCTCGGCCTCGACCAGCCGATCTACATCCAGTACGGGCGGTTCCTGAAGGGCATCGTCGCCGGCCGCGACTACAACAACGGCCCGAGCGTCACCCACTGCTCCGCCCCCTGCTTCGGCTACTCCTTCCGCACCGACCGCGAGGTGTGGCCGCTGCTCATCGACCGGCTCCCGGTCACCGTCTCCCTCGCCCTCGGGGCCGCCGTCATCTGGCTGCTCTTCGGCGTCGCCGGCGGCGTCATCTCGGCCTTGAGACGCGGCTCGATCGCGGACCGCACAGCGATGATCATCGCGCTCGCCGGTGTCTCACTGCCCATCTACTTCACGGGCCTGGTCGCCCAGCAGCTCTTCGTCCATACCTGGAACATCTTCGAGGGTGGCGAGTACGTCAACTTCAAGGACGACCCAGCCGGCTGGGCCAACAAGCTCTTCCTGGCCTGGGTCACCCTGGCGCTGCTGTTCGCCGCCCAGTACACCCGGCTCACCCGCGCCCAGATGCTCGAGACGATGAGCGAGGACTACGTCCGCACCGCTCGCGCCAAGGGCCTCAAGGAACGCGTCGTGGTCGGCAAGCACGCGATGCGCTCCGTGCTCACCCCGATCGTGACGATCTTCGGTCTGGACCTGGGTGGCCTCCTCGGCGGCGCGATCCTCACCGAGAGCGTCTTCAGCCTCCCCGGCATCGGCCGGCTCAGCATCGACGCGGTCAACGTCAAGGACCTGCCGATCATCCTCGGCGTGACGCTGTTCGGCGCGTTCTTCATCGTCATCGCCAACCTGCTCGTAGACCTGCTCTACGCCGTGATCGACCCGCGGGTGCGGCTCTCGTGACGCTGCCGCTGACCCGATCCGTTCGACCCGGCACCCCTGGAAGGGAGTGAGCATGTCCACCAGCCTCCTCAAGGACGGCGACCCGGCCCCGTACCGTGCCGGCTCGGCCGCGCAGTCGTTCCTCGACGTGCGTGACCTGCGGATCCACTTCAAGACCGACGACGGCATCGTCAAGGCCGTCGACGGCCTGACGTTCCAGCTGGAGCGCGGCGAGACCCTCGGCATCGTGGGCGAGTCCGGCTCCGGCAAGAGCGTCACCAGCCTGGGCATCCTCGGCCTGCACCGGCGGGGCTCGGCGAAGATCTCCGGCGAGGTCTGGCTGGACGGCGAGGAGCTCATCGGGGCGTCGCCGGAGCGGGTCCGCACGCTGCGCGGCGCGAAGATGTCGATGATCTTCCAGGACCCGCTGACCGCGATGCACCCGTACTACACGGTCGGCAAGCAGATCATCGAGGCCTACCGGGTGCACCACAAGGTGAGCAAGGCCGACGCCCGGCGACGGGCGATCGAGATGCTCGACCGGGTCGGCATCCCCCAGCCGCAGAAGCGCGTCGACGACTACCCGCACCAGTTCTCCGGCGGTATGCGGCAGCGCGCGATGATCGCGATGTCGCTGGTCAACAACCCGCAGCTGCTCATCGCCGACGAGCCGACCACCGCGCTGGACGTGACGGTGCAGGCGCAGATCCTGGACCTGATCCGCGACCTGCAGGCCGAGTTCAACTCCGCGGTCATCATCATCACCCACGACCTGGGCGTGGTCGCCGAGGTCGCGGACGACATCCTGGTCATGTACGGCGGTAAGTGCGTCGAGCACGCCACCGCACAGGACATCTTCCGGCGGCCGGAGCACCCCTACGCCTGGGGGCTGCTGTCCTCGATGCCACGCGTCGACCGGGAGGTGCGCGAGCGGCTCGTCCCGATCAAGGGCAACCCGCCGTCGCTGATCAACCTGCCGAACGGCTGCTCGTTCCACCCTCGCTGCCCGTACGTCGAGCGCAACGGCATCCCTTGCAAGACGGTCGAACCGACGCTGGCGGAGGGCACGCAGGACCACAGCGTCGCGTGCCACATCCCGCCCGCGGAACGGCAGGCCATCTTCAAGTCGGACATCGCCCCATCCCTCTGAGGAGCACGACAGTGTCGACGAGCACCCAATCCCAGCCCGCCGCGGCACCGCAGCGGGGCGGCGAATACCTCCTCGAGGTCCAAGGCGTGGAGAAGCACTTCCCGATCCTTCGGGGGGCGTTCTTCAAGCGCAAGGTCGGCGCCGTGCGCGCCGTCGACGGCATCGACCTCGCCGTCAAGGCCGGCGAGACCCTCGGCCTGGTGGGCGAGTCCGGTTGTGGCAAGTCCACCACCGGCCGGCTCATGACCCGGCTGCTGGAGCCGACCGGCGGCAAGGTGATCCTGGAGGGGCGCGACATCTCGCACCTCGGGGTCAGCCAGATGCGCCCGCTGCGGCGCGAGATCCAGATGATCTTCCAGGACCCGTACTCGTCGCTGAACCCGCGGCACACGGTCGGCTCGATCATCGGCGCTCCGCTGCAGGTGCAGAACATCAAGACCGCGCACGGGCAGAAGCGTGAGGTCCAGCGGCTGCTGGAGCTGGTCGGGCTCAACCCCGAGCACTACAACCGCTACCCGCACGAGTTCTCCGGCGGTCAGCGCCAGCGCATCGGCATCGCCCGGGCCCTGGCCCTGCAGCCGAAGCTCATCATCGCCGACGAGCCGGTCTCCGCGCTCGACGTGTCGATCCAGGCGCAGGTGGTCAACCTGCTCGACGACCTGCAGCGCGAGTTCAACCTGACCTACGTGTTCATCGCGCACGACCTGTCGGTGGTCAAGCACATCTCCGACCGGGTCGCGGTCATGTACCTGGGCAAGGTCGTGGAGGTCGGGCCGCGGGACGGGCTGTACGCCGAGCCGCTGCACCCGTACACCTACGCGCTGCTGTCGGCGGTGCCGGTGCCGGACCCCGACCGTCGCGACAAGGCGCAGCGCGAGCGGGTCCTGCTGACCGGCGACGTGCCCAGCCCGATCGACCCGCCGTCGGGCTGCCGCTTCCGGACCCGGTGCTGGAAGGCCCAGGACATCTGCGCCCAGGAGGAGCCGCTGCTGCGCGAGCTGCAGCCGGGCCAGACGGTCGCCTGCCACTTCCCGATCACCACCGAGGAGCGCTCGGGCAAGGGGGCGCAGGCCGCCCGCGCCGCTGCCGCCGAGATCCCGGTGGCAGCCTCGACCGACCCCTTCGCGGAGCCGATCGCATAACCGGACGAATTGCGTCGGGGAGCCGCCAGTAACGGCTCCCCGACGTTGTTACGGTCTGCGCCATGGACCGCGCCGAAAGCATTCGCCTGGCCCGACTGGAGCGTCAGGTCGCATTTCTGTACCGTCATTTCGGGCTCGACCCCGCGCTCGCCGACGTATTCGGCGTCCCGGATGGACTTCCGCCGGAGTTCGTGGCCGCGCTGCGACGCCAGGACCTGATGGCCGCGATCAAGCTGTACCGTCAGGCGACGGGCGCCAGCCTTGCGGACGCAAAGGAAACCGTGGAGCGAATCGCCCGTGGTATTTGAAAATCTTGGGTGAATGCCTTCCGCAGCCGAATGTTTTTCGATCTCATATCCACATCCCCTCGAACCGGGAGGACATGTGGGATTCAACAAGAGGTTCACGGGCGTCGCGGTCATCACCGCGGCGTTGACCGTGACCGCGGCAGGCCTGTCGGCCCCGGCAAGCGCCGAGGCCGTCGCCAACACCGAGTACACCGTCGTGGCCGCGGACAACGTCTCCACCACTGACGCGGCCGCGGCGATCGCCAAGGCCGGCGGCAAGGTCGTCGCGACCAACGACACGGTCGGGATGTTCACGGTCCTGGCCCCGCAGAGCGGATTCGTCGAGAAGGCGGCAGCCTCCTCGAAGCTCGTCGGTGCCGCGCACCGGACCGCGATCGGCAAGGCTCCCAAGAAGGAGCAGCCGGCCAAGGTCGAGAAGGAAGCACAGGCCGCGGCAGCGGCAGCGAAGAAGCCCGGCGGCAAGAAGCCCGCCACCGCCGGCATGGACCCCTTGGACGACAAGCTGTGGGGCCTCACCACGGTCCGGTCGGACAAGGCCCGCAAGGTCAACGCCGGTGACAAGCGCGTCACCGTCGGCATCCTGGACACCGGCGTCGACGCGTCGCAGCCCGACATCGCCCCCAACTTCAACTGGGCGCTGTCGAAGAACTTCGCGCCGGACAAGGTCGACATCGACGGCCCGTGTGAGGTCGCCAGCTGCCTCGACCCGGTCGGCACCGACGACGGCGGCCACGGCACGCACGTCGCCGGCACGATCGGTGCGGCGGCGAACGGCTTCGGCATCTCCGGTGTCGCGCCGAACGTGTCGCTGGTCGAGCTCAAGGGCGGCCAGGACTCGGGGTACTTCTTCCTCGAGCCGGTCGTCAACGCGCTCGTCCACGCGGGGCAGACGGGCATCGACGTGGTCAACATGTCGTTCTACGTCGACCCGTGGCTGTTCAACTGCACCGCCAACCCGGCCGACTCCGCGGCCGCGCAGGCCGAGCAGCGCACCATCATCCGGGGCATGTTCCGGGCGCTGACGTACGCCCACTTCAAGGGCGTCACGCTGGTCGGTGCGCTCGGCAACAACCACGAGGACAAGGGCAAGCCCCGCACCGACATCTCCAGCCCGGACTACCCGGCGGACTCCGCGTACGACCGGCCCATCGACAACAGCTCCTGCTGGGACCTGCCCGTCGAGGGACCGTTCGTCATCGGTGTCTCCTCCCTCGGCCCGTCGCTGAAGAAGTCGGACTTCTCCGACTACGGTCTGGAGCGCATCGGCGTCTCCGCACCAGGTGGCTGGTTCCGTGACGGCTTCGGCACGGACACCTACCGCACCAACGAGAACATGATCCTCTCCACGTACCCGAAGAAGGTGCTGCAGGAGGAGGGCACGGTCGACGCGGACGGCAACGTCCTACCGGAGGCCGAGGGCCTGGTGTACAAGGAGTGCACCGCGGCCGGCAAGTGCGGCTACTACACCTGGCTGCAGGGCACCTCGATGGCCTCGCCGCACGCGGCCGGCGTCGCGGCGCTCATCGTCAGCTCGCACGGCACCAAGCAGGGCAAGGGCTTCGGCCTGGAGCCCTGGAAGGTCGAATACATCCTGTACAGCACGGCCGCCGAGCACGCCTGCCCGACGCCCGCGCTGCAGACCTACACGAACGAGGGTCGCCCCGAGGAGTTCAACGCGCTCTGCGAGGGTGGCACGCAGTTCAACGGCTTCTACGGCTTCGGCATCGTCGACGCCTACGCGGCCGTGACCACCAGGACGTGGTGGGAGCACCGCTAACTGTTTTCGGCCGCCTGGTGGCTCATCGCGCCACCAGGCGGCCTCCCAGCAGGGCGTCGACCTTGCTCACCAGGACGGCCGGCCGGATCGGTTTCGTGTGGTACTCCGTGGCACCGGCCATCATCGCCTCTCTGGGGCCACCCATCCGGCCATACGCACTGAGCATGAGGATCGGCAGCTTCGCGGTCGCCGGGTCGGCCCGCAGCGCCTTGCACAGATCCAGGCCCGACATCTGGGGCATCCACATGTCGGTGACCACCAGGTCGAACCGCTGGCTCCTGAGGGCTTCCAGCGCCGCTCCGCCGCTGTTCACGGCGACGACCGCGGCGCCCGCGGACTCCAGCACCATCGTGAACAGGTCGCGGATGTCAGGATCGTCCTCGGCCACCAGGACCCTGGCGGCCGGCGCTTCCTCGTCCTGCATCAGCCCAGCTTAAGATCCTGTTCGTGGCGTATGAGGCGGCTTCGAGCCGATACCAAGACATGCAATACCGGCGCAGCGGGCGCAGCGGGCTGAAACTGCCGGCGATCTCGCTCGGCCTGTGGCACAACTTCGGGCACGCCCGCGCGTACGAGACCCAGCAGGCGATCGTGCGTCGCGCCTTCGACCTCGGTGTCACGCACTTCGACCTGGCCAACAACTACGGGCCCCCGCCCG
Organism: Dactylosporangium siamense; assembly: GCF_016862795.1. Taxonomy (GTDB): domain Bacteria; phylum Actinomycetota; class Actinomycetes; order Mycobacteriales; family Micromonosporaceae; genus Dactylosporangium; species Dactylosporangium siamense. The sequence continues at coordinate 20,832 of NZ_BONQ01000123.1, forward strand.
GCTCGGCGGAGCTCAACTTCGGCCGGATCCTCGCCGAGGACCTCCGCCCCTACCGGGACGAGCTGGTCATCTCCACGAAGGCCGGCTACGACATGTGGGACGGCCCGTACGGCGAGTGGGGCTCCCGCAAGTACCTGACGGCATCGCTGGACCAGTCGCTGCAGCGGATGGGCCTCGAGTACGTCGACATCTTCTACTCCCACCGCCCCGACCCGGACACCCCGCTCGAAGAGACGATGGGTGCGCTGGACCGGGCCGTGCGGGCCGGCAAGGCGCTCTACGTGGGCATCTCCAACTACACGCCCTCGCAGACCGCGTCGGCGGCGGCGATCCTGCGGTCGCTCGGCACGCCGCTGCTCATCCATCAGCCGCGGTACTCGATGTTCGACCGTTGGATCGAGGACGGGTTGCTGGACGTGCTGGCGGAGGAGGGGGTCGGATGCATCCCGTTCTCGCCGCTCGCGCAGGGGCTTCTGACGGATCGCTATCTTTCCGGCATTCCGGACGATTCACGAGTGCGGACCAGCCGGTTCCTGAACGAAAGCGACTTGTCGGACTCGCGCCTTCAGACGATCGGGGCGCTGAACGAGGTGGCCCGCGAGCGGGGGCAGAGCCTTGCGCAGCTCGCCCTGGCGTGGGCGCTGCGCGACCCGCGGGTCACCTCGCTGATCATCGGGGCGAGCTCGGTGACGCAGCTGGAGCAGAACCTCGGTGCACTGTCCGCTCCCGCGCTGTCCGCCGACGAGCTCGCCCGCATCGACGCGCTGCTAGCGGCTTAGCAGGCTGTTCAACGTATTGATCACCGGCTGGAGGGCGGCGGGCACCGCGCCGTCCTTCGCCACGACCTGGTCGCCGCCGTAGCTGACGCTGTAGGTGTAGCCGTCCGCGACGTTGCTGTTGTCGTTGACCTTCGGCAGCTTCGAGAACCCGACCTGATCCAGGGTGCTCTTGAGGGCGGCGAGCTCCGCGGCGGTGAGCTTGCCCTCCTTCGAGCCGCTCTTGGTCGTCAGCGTCCACCCGCCGTCCGGACGCACGACCAGGCGGTCGTTCGTGCCCGCCAGGCCGCCGGTGCGGGTGAACACCAGCAACGTGTCACCGACGTTCGGGGCGGCGCTGGTGCTGGTTACCGGGCTGCTGGGCGCGGTCGGCGCGGTGGCGCTGCTCGACGACGGGGTCCCGCTGGCGCCGGCCGTGGTGTCCGTCGTGCCATCCGCGCAGCCCGCCAGGGCCAGCGTGAGCAGGGCGGCGAGGGCGATCGGGGTCCTCGGCTGCATCTTCGTCTCCATCTCGGTTGGACTGTCCGGTCGTAGCTCGGGTTCCCCGTGACGTGTGCTGCGTTACGCGTTACTCGCTCGTTTTTTGTCGTACCCCCACGACATGATTGCCCCATGCGCCTCGACCCGTACCGTCACGTCCTCGCCCTCCCCGGCGTGCGGTCGCTCATGGTGCTGGCGCTGCTGGCCCGCATCCCGATCACCGCCATCGGGGTCACGATGACGCTGCACGTGGCGCAGGACCTCCACCGCGGCTGGGGCGCCGCCGGCCTGGTCGGTGCCGCACTGACCGTCGGCACCGCCGTCGGCGGCCCGCTCAACGGCCGCCTGGTCGATCGTAAGGGCCTGCGCCCCATGCTGGTCGTCACGACCGCCTGCGAGGCGCTGTTCTGGGCCGTGGCGCCGTCGCTGTCCTATCCGGCGCTGCTCGTCGGGGCCTTCGTCGCCGGCGTGTTCTCGCTGCCGGTGTTCTCCGTGGTGCGCCAGTCGCTCGCCGCCCTGGTCCCCACCGAGCAGCGCCGCCAGGCCTACGCGCTGGACTCGATGTCGGTCGAGCTGTCGTTCATGGCCGGGCCGCCCGTTGCCGTCCTGCTGATGAGCACCCTGTCCGGCCGGGTCACCATGTGGTCGATCGGCGGCTGCCTCGTGCTCGCCGGCCTCGCCCTGTTCCTGACCAACCCACCGGTCCACGCCCCCGCCGACCCGGCCGCGCCCGCGGACGACGCCGCCCCGGTCCGCCGCCGCGACTGGCTCACCCCGCGTTTCATGGCCGTCTGCGCGGCCGCGGCCGCTACCACGATGGTCCTCGCCGGCACCGACCTCGGCATCGTCGCGATGCTCCGCGAGGCCGGCAAGGTCCAGCTGGTCGGCGGTGTGCTCGCCGCGTGGGGCGTCTATTCGCTGATCGGCGGCTTCGTGTATGGCGCGCTGACCCGCGCCGTGCCCCTCGTCGCCCTGATCGGCGGCCTCAGCCTCTTCACCCTCCCGATCGGCGTCGTCGGCGACCGCTGGTGGCTGCTCTTCATCGCCCTCCTGCCGGCCGGTGCCCTCTGCGCCCCCACCCTCAGCGCCAGCGCCGACCTCGTGAGCCGCCTCGTCCCGTCCGCGGCCCGCGGCGAGGCCATGGGCTGGCACGGCTCCTCCCTGACGGTCGGCCTGGCGATCGGCTCCCCCCTCGCCGGCTGGGCCATCGACCGCGGCTCGCCGGGCTGGGGCTTCGCCGCGGTCGGCGCCGTCGGCCTCCTGATCACCGCCGTCCTGCTCGTCCTCCGCCGCGGCAGCACCCCACTCGACCCCACCCCCACGCCATCCGCTCCCACGCCGCCCGAAGCCAGCACTCCCACGCTGCCCACGGCCAGCACTCCCACGCTGCCCACGGCCAGCACTCCCACGCTGCCCACGGCCAGCACTCCCGCAGCCACGGCCGCCGCTGCCGCGGCCTCCGCAGCCACGGCCGCCGCGGCTACCGCTCCACCGGCCACCGCGGCCACCGCGATGTCGGCTGCTCCGGCCGCGGCCGGCACGAACCCGGCGGCCCCGCAGCCCGTTGCCCACTCCCCCGCAGGCGGGCTGCCCGTGCTGCCATCCGCTGTCGCGCTGCCACCCGCCGCGGCATTGACCAGCACCGAGTAGACCTGGGTTCGGCCCGGTCAGCACCGCCCACCACCGGTGTGCGAAGCACCGGCCTGGCACCAACGATCCACGGAGTCGCCGCGGGTTCCCTCAAGGTCGACAGGCTCCTCGTCCTCGCACCATGCGGGCAGCCTCGTCTTGTCACATGGCCGCGCTCCCGGTGATCGAAGCCGCGAAATGGCCGTCCGCACAGCCCTGGGGCGGCTTCGATCTCGTCGCAAGATCAACGAAGCGGGGCCGGGGCAGAAGAGCGGTCGAGAGGTCGTGTCCGCTGCGGTGGTGCAGGGCCGCCTGCCTGCACGCTTCGGGCAGCCGCGGTTGTGCAGTGATGGCGGACCCGTGCTTCCTGGAGCCGTGCTTCCTGAAGGAATCGCTTCCGGCTGCACCACCGTTGCGTGCTGTGGCCCGCGGACGCGGTCGTGGTGCTCGCGCACGGCTGGATCGAAGTCGTCCCGTGTCCCGTCCGGACGGCCGGGCCGCGACTTCGAACTGTGCCGGGTCCCAGCGGGATGGCGCGACAAGCGGAACCATTTCCGGGGTCAGGTGCCCTGGGATCCTTCCGGTTGTGGAGAAGTCCGGCGACGACCCTCGCACGTCCGGCGTGCGATCCGGCGTTGCCGAGGTCCGGGTCAACGTCCGGCGTGCGATCCGGCGTTGCCGAGGTCCGGGTCAACGTCCGGCGTGTGATCCGGCGTTGCCGAGGTCCGGGTCAACGTCCGGCGTGCGATCCGGCGTTGCCGAGGTCCGGGTCAACGTCTTCGCCCGCTTGTTCTCCGCCGGGAGGAGATCTTCCTGGTGATCGAAGTCGCGGGCCGGCCGTCCACACAGCCCGTGCACGACTTCGATCACGCACATCCGACCGCGCCGCCCGTCCGTAAGACCGCTCGTCCGGCCGTGCGGCAGGTGGCGGCCTGGGCGTCGGACGTCGCGAACGGTCACCGCGCTGGCGTCGACGGAAGGGCCCTGGACGTCGTGCGGACGTCCGCCAGAAAAGCGTGAAGGGGTGGGGGCCTGGAGACGCCTCCTGCGTTTCACGCTTTCACCGAAACGCGGCGGCGGATGCGGCGGCTCGTTCGTGGTCCAAGGCACCCGACCGGTCGCACACCACCACAGCGGACACGACCCTTGGCCGGAGTAGTCGGTGCGGCCGGAAAGTGTGGATGGTGCGGTTTGGGTTGAGTTGGGGCGGCGGGAGGTCGGTTAAATCTTTGTGTTGGCACGTTTCCGGCGGGTTCACGCTGTGGTGGTGCCGGGCGTGACGCGGGGCGAGCGGATGGATCACCGAGCGTGTGCCGGCGGGGCGGGTCCGGCGGGAGCGGCCGGGAGCGCCGGGGGCAGCGGGACGGGCGGGACACGCCCGCGCACGGAATTGTCCGGAAGGAGACCGTTTCGGGATCCGGCGTGCCTGGGAATCAGTCATCTCGGCGGCGGAAACCGGGGCGGGAAACCGCATCGGATCCCGTTATCCCTCGACCCGCCGGGCGGACTGGAATTCGGCGGCGGGGTCGGCGGGTATACGGCCGGCGACGTCATGGCAAACGGAGTCTTACCGCCGCTCAGGTGGCCCGGGCGGCGGCGGATCGTGCACCTTGCACGATGCGGTGGATCAAGGAGGAGCAGGGAGCACTTCCGGCCAGGGGCGGGTCACCCACAGCACCTCCGGAACGGGTCGCGGCATCGTCGGTCGTCGTTGCGTAAACGCGATTCGGCGGGTGGTGAAGATCGAGATGGGAGGCGGACGTGTACTTCGTCACCCGGGACGGCACGGGCGCGGGGCTGGACGGGACGGGTTTTGGCTGTTCAGAGTGGGTGTACGCAGTCAAGTCGAGCGGATTGACCGGCTGTGGCACACAGGACAGGGGCTCGATCAGCGGGTATCCAGGACTGGGTCCCATCGATGGGTCACGTCCGGGTCGACCGATTGGAGAGGTTTTGCTGGCAGTGCGAACAGCGGCGGAGGCGATCACCGCTAGGACAGTGGCGGTCACGGAACGTATCCGTCGAGTAGGGACCGCTGACATGCGCAACTCTCCGGAAAACTCGTCATCAATAGGGGTGAATCGGGCCGGAACCACCCGGCTGTCGGCCATATCCGCCGGGTCCGACGACAAACAGGATGGTTGCGTCCGTCACTCAGCGCGGTACGATCCGCCAGAGCCGCCATGCGGTGATCGGTGCGGAACCCCCTCCGCATCGCACCGCTCGTGGCACACCCGACGGAGGGCGATCTTGACTATCTGCTGCCCGCTTGCAGCAAGCGCGCCGGACCAGCAGGCTGCGATGCGCACCTCGGCATTGCTGCCCGTCGGGGTAGCAGATCGTGCGAGGTTCGCATGAGCACCGCGATGCAGGTCCGCCTGCGGCACTGGCCCGGCATGAAGGTCTCCTGGCTCGGCGCGGGGGCGGTCGTCCACTCGGGCGACGAGCCCAGCCCGGGCGCCGCGGCGCTGGTCGTCTCGCCGCACGGCTCCACCGAGTGCGCGGTGGTCATCAGCTCGCACACCGTCAAGCTCCAGCCCGCGATGGTCGAGGAGTTGGCTGAGGTCCTCGCCAACGGCCTCCCGCGAGGGTTCACCGCGATGCGGTTCGTCGCCTGGGACGGCGCCTGCGCCACCAACGAGCGACCCGCAGCGGCACACATGATCGCGATGCGGCTCGGGATCGACGTCATCGCCGCCGCCGGGCCGCTGCTCGGCGTGCCGGGCGGGTCGCTGTTCGCGCCGATCGGGCGTGGCGAGCACCGCCCTGGCGGGTTCTGGCGGTTCCGGGCCGGCGCGCAGCCGACCCGGGTCGGCTGGCGGTTCCCGGCGCCGCACTGGGAGGCCGACCTCGGCGAGGTGCCCGAGCTGCCCGGCGACCTGGTCCTGGACCAGATCCCCGCGGGGCTGTGGCTGCACCGCCGGCGCGTCGGCAGCGTCACCGACCTCGCGTATTCGGTGCCGACCGACCACTCGCACCCCTCGATGATCCTGTCGCACCCCGGTGAGGAGCCGTTGCACCGCGACGAGCTCATCCAGGCCGTCTCGGTCATCCCGGCGCTCGCCGCCGACAAGTGCGTCTTCACGCCCTACGGGCAGCGTCCGCTCCTCGACGGGCCCGTCGGGCCGGTCGTCGCCGACGTGCTGGGCCGGGCCGTGCACGTGCGCACCGGGCTCCCGCTGTGCGCACCGGCCGGGCAGCGTGCCGTCGTCACGATCGACCAGAAGGGTCTGCCGCGCTGGCGGACGTTCGCCCGGGAGCTGTGGCACGCGCCGCGCACCGGTGCGCCGCGGCCGGTCGACTGGGTCAACCCGTGCCCCGACGTGCTCGACACGCCGGCGGGTGCGGCCACGTTCACGCTCGGCAGCGGCTGGGTCCTCGAGGTCATCCAGGCCGGTCTGTGGATCCGCCCGGAGCACCTGACCGACCCCGCCGACTGGATCCGCGGGCTGCCGGTCGACGTCAACCGCTGCGCCGTCGTCGTGGGCGCCCCGAACGCGGCCGAGCTGCCGCCCCCGGGTCACACGATGGCCGATGTGCTGGAGAAGCTCCCCGTCGACGCCCGCAAGCGGGCCTACCTGGCCGTGCCGCGGGGCGCCGCGCCGAACGTCTTCATCCTCGCGACCGCGCTGCGCGACTCGCTGCCGGAGCCGGGCGAGGTCGAGCTCGTCGGCCCGTCGGCGTCGGCGCTGCCCGCGTTCCCGCCGTCGACGACCGGGTCGTTCCCTGCGGTCGGCTCGACGGGCTCGTTCCCGGCCATGGGGTCTACCGGTTCGTTCCCCGCCACGCCGCACAACGGCCACCGGGCCGACGGGCCGTTCCTGGTCAACGGGCGGCCGGCCAACGGGCACCCGTCCGGCGCGCACCCGACGGTGTCCCGCCCGGCGCACAGCTCGTTCGACCACGACGAGCCCGAGGATGCCTACCGCAACGGCTACGACGGCTCGCGGACCGGCTCCTTCGAGCCGCTGAGCAACCCCGACCGCCGCAACGGCAGCGAGCACCGCAACGGCAGCGAGCCGCGCACGGGTGGTTTCGCGCCGGTCGAGCCGACCTCCGGGTCGTTCGCCGCGGTGGAGCCGCGGACCGGCTCGTTCGCCGCGCCCCGCAACGGAGCCGACCCGCGCAACGGCGCCGACCTCCGCAACGGCGCCGACCTCC
>NZ_BONQ01000124.1 GCF_016862795.1 Dactylosporangium siamense
GCAACGGCGCCGACTCCCGCAACGGCGCGGACCCGCGCAACGGCGCCGACCTTCGCAACGGAGTCGACGGCCGCAACGGTCACGACGCCCGGAACGGTCACGACGGCCGTAATGGGCACGACGCCCGTAATGGGCACGACGCCCGGAACGGGGCCGACCTCCGCAACGGTTACGACGTGCGCAACGGCGTCGACCCGCGGACCGGGGCGTTCGCGCCGGTCGAGCCGCCCACCGGCTCGTTCGCGCCGCTGAGCCCGAACGGGACCAACGGCCAGCACGGCCCCAACGGCTTCGGCCCGCAGCACACCGGCCCCCAGTACCCAGGGCCGCAGCACCCGGGACAGCAGCACCAGGGTCCGCAGCACCCGGGCCGGCCGGTCGACAACGGCCGCGGGTTCGCCAACGGCCGGGGCGAGAGCACCACGTCGTTCCCCGCCGTCGGGCCCGAGGCCTACCGTGGCGCCCCCGAGCCGACCCGCAACGGCTCGCACCCGGACCTGAACGTGGCACCGCCGCGGACGTACCACCGCGAGCAGCAGCCGCCGGCGTACGACCCGCAGGGCTACGAGGCGGGCCGCCCGGCCAGCGACGGGTACCGGTTCGACGCGCCGAACTACGACGAGCACCACTTCGATCTGCCGACGCCGCCCGGGCAGCGCGCACCCGTCCAGCGGATGCCCGCGCACGACGAGTCCGAGGACCAGACCGGCGGCATCGAGGACACCTCGTCGATCCGGACCGGCCGGGAGATCCGCTCGCACGGCAAGAAGGCCAAGGCGACCCGCGCCGACGACAAGACCAGCACGCAGGAGCTCGACCGGCTGCTCGGGTTCTTCGACGAGATCCGCCGCGCGAAGGCGTGGGACGAGGACTCGCCGGGCTCGGACACGGACGAGGCGACGGCCCGCCGCGCCGCCGCGGGGCAGCCCCCGGCCGGCCCCCGGCGCGCCCGCTGACGAAGACGCACACACGCGAAACGGCCCGGTCTCACCAGACCGGGCCGTCGCGTTTCGCCGTGCCCCGAGCGGTCGACTAGGATCGCACGGTGCTCGACATCATGCTGCCGCACTACGGCGACGTGGAGCTGCTCAAGCTCGCCGTCAACAGCGTCATCGCGCAGACCGACGACCGTTGGCAGCTGACCGTCCTGGACGACAGCACCGCCGACGGCATCCCCGAATGGTTCGCGTCGTTGGGGCACGCGCGGGTGCGATACCAGCGAAACCCCCGCAATCTCGGGGTCACCGGCAACTTCCAGCAGTGCGTCGACCTCGCCACGGAACCATTCATGGTCATCATGGGCTGCGACGACGTGATGCTGCCCAACTACGTCGCCACGGTGCACGCCCTCGTGGCGGCGCATCCGGAGGCGGTGCTGCTCCAGCCCGGTGTCGAGGTGATCGACGCGCAGGGAGCGGTGGTGCGCACCCTCGCGGACTCGACGAAACGCCGGGTCTACGCGCCGAAGATCAGCGGCACCGTGGTCATGTCGGGCGAGGAGCTCGCGGTGAGCCTGCTGCGGGGGAACTGGCTGTATTTCCCGTCGCTGTGCTGGCGCACCTCGGAGATGAAGGCCGTCGGGTTCGACGCGTCGCTACAGGTGATCCAGGACCTGCGGCTGATTCTGGAGCTGGTGACCCGGGGCGGCACGCTGGTCGCCACGGACGAGGTGGCGTTCCAGTACCGCCGGCACGGCTCCAGCCTCTCGTCGTCGTCCGCGGTGACCGGCGGCCGGTTCAGCGAGGCCCGCGACTTCTTCCTGGCCACCGCGGCGCGGATGGACGCGCACGGCTGGCACAAGGCGGCGCGGGCGGCGCGCTGGCACCTGTCGTCGCGGATCCACGCGCTGACGATGCTGCCGGCGGCCGCGAAGCAGCGCAGCGGCAGCAGTGTGACCGTGCTCACAAAGTACGCGCTGGGCCGCTGATCATGTAGACATCGCCGGCGCAGCTTCGTCGTTTCGGGTGAAAGACACGACGAAGGAGACGGCGATGTACCAGTCGAACCTGCTGTGGCACGCGAGCACGATGACCGAGGACCGGCGGCGCGAGGCGGAGTGGCACCTCGCCCACGCGGCGGCCAAGTGGCGGCGCGCGTTCCATGGAATCGCGCGGTCCGTGAAGCGGAGAGGGTGGGAGTCGAACCCACACGGGCGTGAACCCAACGCCGTTTTCGAGACGGGTGCCGGCACCGATCGGCTGGCCTCTCCAGTGCGCCCTTGGAAGGATTCGAACCTCCGGCCTCTTCGTTCGTAGCGAAGCGCTCTCGTTCCGCTGAGCTACAAGGGCATGGTCGTGCGCGGAAAGTGAGGGGATCGAACCCCCGCGGGGTCGCCCCCGTCGACGGCTTAGCAAGCCGCAGCCTTACCTCTCGGCCAACCTTCCAAGTACCCGGAAGAGGATTCGAACCTCCAACCTCCTGACCCTGAATCAGGCGCCTCTACCGTTGGGCTACCCGGGCACGGGGTGATGCGATGGGAGGCCCGGCGGGGAGGTAGCAGCACCCCGCCGGGTCCTCGCGTCAGCGCTGGGTGAGTGCGTGCCAGGTCGGGACCGACGGCTGGACCCGCAGCACCATGCCCGCTTCGGCGGGGGTGCGGTCGCCCTTGCGCTGGTTGCACACCGTGCAGGCCGCAACGGTGTTCTTCCAGGTGTTCCGCCCACCCCGGGACCGGGGCAGGATGTGGTCGATGGTGGTGGCGTCCTTGCCGCAGTAGCCGCAGCGGCGACCGTCACGGGCGTGGACCCCGGCGCGGGACCACGCGGGTCCGTTGCCGAAGCGCCAGCGGGTGACGACGTAGGACACGAGCCGGACGACCTTCGGCATCGGGTATACCCCGATGAGCCGGTCGGGCTCGGACTCGTGCACGACGGCCACCTCACGCAGCAGCATGCGCACGGCATGGCGGAGGGTGACCCGGTGCAGGGGTCCGAGGTCGGCGTTGAGAACGAGAACCGCGGTCACCGGGCCTCCCTTCGCTTGTTACTTCCCCAACTGTTACCAAACGATCTTGCGTGCCGTGAGCGGGACTCGAACCCGCACTGATCCCATTTTGAGCGGGACGCCTCTACCGATTGGGCTACCTCGGCATTTCGAACATGCGAATGGAATTGTCAAACAACAATGCTGCACGGGCGGCAGGAATCGAACCCACAACCGTCGGGTTTGGAAGCCGGTGCTCTACCAGATTGAGATACGCCCGTAGGAGGGTACAAAAAAGCCGCCCATTGCAGCGGGCGGCGGGAGAGGCGGGGGAACCCTAGCCTCGCCACCGTCCGGGCAGCTCCGAACTGGCCAGCAGGTCGCTGAGCAGCATGTTGTGCCAACTACGGGACGCTGATCGACCGCGCGACGCGGACGCCGTCAGTCGTAGCTCGATGCGCGCTGCCATTTGCGGTCTCCCTTCACGGTCCCGGTGGATCTTGGTGTTCCTCGTTGACGTATTCAAAGATACGACGCCGGCGCCGCCTCGGCAACCAGTTAATTCGGCGGCGCCGGGAATGCCGGTCAGGCGGCCGTGTAGTGGGCGAGGTACAGGTTCATCTCATCGGTGGACTCGTCGCCCTCGTTGACGCTGAACCACAGGGCGTTCTCGAGCCAGAAACGGTGGATGAACTGTTCGAAGCTGTCGGCGGCGCGGACCATGTTGGCGACCAGGGTGTCGGGGTCGACCTCCTCGAGACCGACGATTTCGAGGAGCCACGGCGACGCGATGACGAACGGTTCGGCGCCGGGCCGCAGGTACAGGTACCAGATGACGGCGTCCTGCTGGTCGCGCAGGAACCGCACGAGTTGCGCCTCGGGCTCCACCGGGCTGGGCACGGGCCGGGGTGCCAGGTCGAAGTCGCAGCCGGTGCAGGACGGGATGGCGTCCATGAGGACCTGGCTGCTCATGAAGCGCTTGAACGCGGCCGGCAGCTCGACGTGCGCGGCGAGGGCACCGGCGTCCATGGCGCGCAGCGGGTCGTGCGGCGCGTCGGGGACGAGCCAGTTGAACGTGCCGTCGAAGCGTGACTGGTCCACTACCGGCAGGCTCTCGGTGGGGTAGAGCTCGTAGGTCCCCATGCTCGCCCGGGCGCTGCCCAGGTCCGTGCCCCACCAGCCGCGCGGAAAGTCGATCGTCATGTGTCGCACGGTACGACGCCGCCTGGTGTTCTTCCGTCGCCTATCGGACGAAGCCGAGCGCGTTTCAGGTCATGCGTCCTCACTTCGTTCCGGGCGCCTGACCCAACACTGCTCCTCCGATGACCGGCCCGAGGCGCTTCGCTGGCCGGTCATGCCAGTGCCACATCACCCGTTGCTGGCACCCTCCAGCGTCGGGATCTGCGGCAGCACGCCGAGGTAGCTGAGCTTGTCGACGATCGCCTCGGCGGTGAAGGGCTTGATGACGTACTCGTGCGCGCCGGCGGCCAGGGCACGCACGATCTGCCCGTGTTCGCTCTCCGTGGTGACCATCATCAGGGTCATCTGCCGGAGGTGTTTCTGCTTGCGGACCGCCATCACGAACTCGAGGCCGTTCATCTCCGGCATGTTCCAGTCGATCAGGGCGAGCCCGGGCTGCAGGTCGTGGTCCCAGATCTGGTCGAGGGCGTCCTTGCCGTTGGTGGCCTCGCGCACCTCGAAGCCGAGCGGCAGCAGGATCCGTTTGAGGATGCCCCGCATGGCACGTGAGTCGTCGATGACCATGGCGAGCTTCGTGTCCATTCAGACTCCGGCAGGTTGGTAGGTGGTGGTTTCGTACGGGTCGATGGTCGT